>NZ_JBVING010000003.1:0-177698 GCF_055579465.1 Streptomyces sp. NPDC032745
GGCGTTGATTTTTGGCACGCTGTTGAGTTCTCAAGGAACGGACGCTTCCTTTGTACTCACCCTCTCGGGCTTTCCTCCGGGCTTCGTTCTTCGTTCTTGCGTTTCCGACTCTATCAGAGTCAGTCTCGCTTGCTTTCCAGGTCCTTCGCTTTCGCGTTTTCCCTTTCCGGCGATTCCGACTCTATCAGATCCTTTCGGGCCTGACTCCCAGTCAGCGGGTTCCGCCGCTTGGGCTGTTGGGCCCTTGCGGCGAGTGAGACAGTAGCGGATTCCTTGCCCCCGAACCTAATCGGCGGCTGCGTCCATGACTGCGTCCTTGGACGTGGATTCCTCATTCGCAAATACGCATGAAAACGAGACGACACAGTGCGTCGTTCGTTCGAATGTGTAGTGCGGGATGGCTGTCCGGGGACCGACCGGAGTCGGCGCTCACGTCGGACAACTCGAAGAACCTTACGGATCTCGGACTCGCGTGTCAACTGCAGGACAGGGGGCACCCCTGGGAGCTAGCCTGGGGTCCATGACTACGCATGCGCTCACGCTCAGCCTTTGCTGGTGGGCCGCCTGACGGCGGCCGACCTTCCACGCGAGCACGCATGCGCTCACGGCCGCCGCTTACGGCGGCCGTTTCTGTTTCTCCCTCCCGGGAGTGGCTCGGTCGCCCGACGCGGCGGTCCCGACACCAGCCACGAACAGGGAGACAGGACATGACGAGGATCTTCAGTGGGATCAAGCCGTCCGGGCATCTGACGCTGGGGAACTACCTGGGGGCCGTCCGGCAGTGGGTCGCCGCCGACCAGGCGCCGGACGAGGCGCTGTTCTGCGTAGTGGACCTCCACGCACTGACCGTCGAGCACGATCCCGCGCGGGTGCGCCGGCTCAGCAGGCAGGCGGCGACGCTGTTCCTCGCCTCCGGGCTGGACCCGGAGAAATGCACCCTGTTCATGCAGAGCCACGTCGACGAGCACACCCGGCTCTCGTACCTGCTGGAGTGCACCGCCACCGACGGGGAGATGCGCCGGATGGTCCAGTACAAGGAGAAGTCCGCGCAGGCGCAGACCTCCGGGCAGGGCGTGCGGCTGTCGCTGCTGACGTATCCCGTGCTGATGGCCGCCGACATCCTGGCGTACGGGACCGAGGAGGTCCCGGTGGGTGAGGACCAGCGGCAGCACGTGGAGCTGGCCCGGGATCTGGCGGTGCGGTTCAACCAGCGGTACGGGCACACGTTCACGGTGCCGAAGGTGACGCTGCCGGAGGTGGCCGCGCGGGTCATGGACCTGCAGGAGCCGACGTCGAAGATGGGGAAGTCCGGCGGGGCGGGGCCCGGCGTGGTGTTCATGCTGGACGAGCCCGGGGTGATCCGGAAGAAGGTCATGCGGGCCGTGACCGACAGCGGGGACGGCGGGGTCGTCTACGACCGGGCGGCGCGCCCGGGGGTCGCGAACCTGCTGGACGTGCTGGCCGCCTGCACCGGCGGGGATCCGGCCGCGCTCGCCGAGGAGTACAGCGGGTACGGGGCGCTCAAGCGGGATGTCGCCGACGCGGTGGTGGAGCTGCTGCGGCCGGTGCAGCAGAGGCATGCCGAGCTGGCGGCCGATCCGGCGGCGGTGGAGAAGGTGCTGCGGGAGGGGGCCGAGCGGGCGCGGGCGCTGGCGCGGCCGGTCGTGGACCGGGCGTACCGGGCGATCGGGCTGCTGGAGCCCTGACGGAGACAGAGGTACGGGCCCCCGCTCGAGCGGGGGCCCGTACCTCTCTGCCGGCTGTCCCGGCTGGGCCGGCTGTGTCAGCTGTTGCCGGAGGCGAGTTCGCGGCTGCGGTCGCGGGCTGCTTCGAGTGCTGCGATCAGGGCGGCCCGTACGCCGTGCCGTTCGAGTTCGACGATCGCGTTGATGGTGGTGCCGGCCGGGGAGGTGACGGCCTCGCGGAGCTTGACCGGGTGCTCGCCGCTGTCGCGGAGCATCACGGCGGCGCCGATGGCGGCCTGGACGATGAGGTCGTGGGCCTGGGCGCGGGGCAGGCCGAGGAGGATGCCGGCATCGGTCATCGCCTCGACGAGGAAGTAGAAGTAGGCGGGTCCGGAGCCGGAGAGGGCGGTGGCGGCGTCCTGCTGGGACTCGGGGACGCGCAGGGTCTTGCCGACGCCGCCGAAGATCTCCTCGGTGTGGGCGAGGTGTTCGGCGGTGGCGTGGCTGCCGGCCGAGATGACGGACATGGCCTCGTCCACGAGGGCGGGGGTGTTCGTCATGACCCGGACGACGGGGGTGCCGGAGGCGAGCCGCTCCTCGAAGAAGGCGGTGGGGATGCCGGCGGCGCCGCTGATGACCAGGCGGTCGGCCGGGACGTGCGGGGCGAGCTCCTCGAGGAGCTTGCCCATGTCCTGCGGCTTGACGGTGAGGATGAGGGTGTCGGCGCGCTTGGCGGCCTCGGCGTTGCTGACGGCCTCGACGCCGTAGCGGGCGCGGAGCTCTTCGGCCCGTTCGGGGCGGCGGGCGGTGACGAGGAGCTTGGAGGCGGGCCAGCCGCCGCGGATCATTCCGCTGAGCAGGGCCTCGCCGATCTTGCCGGTACCGAGGACTGCGACTGTCTGGGTCATGCCCGATTCACCTCGCCGAACTTTCTTGCACGTGTGCTTGCTCTCCGTACTCATCCTTGCACCCGTGCGCGCGGCGGCGAGGCGGTGTCCGCAGTGCGGTCAGGGCGTACGGCGGCGGAGGGTGGCCGCGCCGAGGGCGAGGACGAGCAGCGCGCAGGCGGCGACGATCACGGCGTCGCGGACGAAGTCGGCGGTCATGTCGGTGTGGGTGAGGACCTGGGTCATGCCGTCGACGGCGTACGACATGGGCAGCACGTTCGAGATGCCTTCGAGCACGGGGTGCATGGTGTCGCGCGCGGCGAAGAGCCCGCAGAGCAGGAGCTGGGGAAAGATCACGGCCGGCATGAACTGGACGGCCTGGAACTCGCTGGCGGCGAAGGCGGAGACGAAGAGGCCGAGCGCGGTGCCGAGGAGTGCGTCGAGGAGGGCTACGAGCAGGAGCAGCCAGGGGGAGCCGACGACGTCGAGGCCGAGGAGCCAGAGGGCGAGGCCGGTGGCGAGGAGGGACTGGACGACGGCGACGGCACCGAAGGCGAGGGCGTAGCCGGCGATCAGGTCGCCCTTGCCCAGCGGCATGGCGAGGAGGCGTTCGAGGGTGCCGGAGGTCCGTTCGCGCAGGGTCGCGATCGAGGTCACCAGGAACATGGTGATGAGGGGGAAGATCCCGAGGAGGGACGCGCCGATGCCGTCGAACGTGCGCGGCCCCCCACCGGTGTCGCCGCCGTCGAACACGAAACGCAGCAGCGTCAGCATCAGTACGGGGACCAGGAGCATCAGCGCGATGGAGCGCGGGTCGTGGCGCAGCTGGCGCAGGACGCGGGCGGCGGTGGCGGAGGTGCGGGCACTGTTCACGGGGTCGGCTCCTGGGCGGCGAGGGTGTCGGCCTCGTCGACGAGGCGGAGGAAGCCCTCCTCGACGGTGGCGGCGTGCGTACGGGTGCGCAGTGCGTCGGGGGTGTCCTGGGCGAGGATGCGGCCCTCGCGCATGAGGAGCAGGTCGTGGCAGCGCTCGGCCTCGTCCATGACGTGGGAGGAGACGAGGATCGTGGCGCCGCGGGTGGCGGCGATGTCGTGGAAGAGGTTCCACAGGTCGCGGCGCAGGACGGGGTCGAGGCCGACGGTGGGTTCGTCGAGGACGAGCAGCTCGGGGGCGCCGAGGAGTGCGACGGCGAGGGAGACGCGGCTGCGCTGGCCGCCGGAGAGGTCGCCGGCGAGGGCGGTGGCGTGGGTGGTGAGGTCGACGTCGGCGATGGCGCGGGTGACGGTGGCGCGGCGGCGTCCGGCGGCGGCGCGGCCGGGGTCGAGGACTGCGGCGAAGTAGTCGAGGTTCTGGCGGACGGTGAGGTCGTCGTAGACGGAGGGGGCCTGGGTGACGTAGCCGATGCGGGAGCGGAGCCCGGGGTGGCCGGCGGGGCGGCCGAGGACGTCGAGCGTGCCGGTGACGTGGGCCTGGGTGCCGACGATGGAGCGCATGAGGGTGGATTTGCCGCAGCCGGAGGGCCCGAGGAGGCCGGTGATGCGGCCGCGGGGGACGTCGAAGGAGATGTCGTCGATGACGGTGCGCGGGGCGCGGCCGGGGCCGCGGCGGACGGTGAGTCCGCGGGCGTGCACGGCGGTGGCCGTGGCCTCGGCGGTGGCCTGCGCCGAGATCTGCGACGAGGCCTCTGCCGTGGCCGTGCCGGGCTCTCGCTCTCGATTATTCATCATGTGATGAATAATGCTCCTGGCGGTGCCGGGGCGTCAACAGGACGGGGCGGCCGAAGGGGCGGGTCGGCCGAAGGGGCGGGGCCGGCTACTTCTTCCGCTTGGGGCGGCGCGCGGCCGGGTTGCCCGTACGGGTGCTGCGGCGGCGGGCGAATTCGGCGGTGGCGCGCTCGTACTCGGCGCGGCGCAGCTTCTCGCCGGGGGCCTCGGCGAGGCAGCGCAGGAAGTACGCGATGAGGGAGCCGATGAAACCGATCGTCTTCAGGCCCTTGAGGGCGGCCTCGTCGGAGGACGGGGCGGGACGGCGGTTGAAGGAGTCCCAGGTCTTGACGAAGGCGATGGAGCTCGCGATCGCGAAGAGGACGACGACGGAGATGCTCAGGAACGAGCCGACGTTGCCGATCTCCAGGCCCTCGTAGGCGAGGCGGAGCAGGACGGCCGCGGCCACGGCGGTGACGAGCGAGCCGACGGCGAGGCCGACGCGGAGCAGCGCGTAGCCGCCGTCGTGGTTCACCCAGGTGGTGCCGAAGAACCGGATCGGCTCGGGCTCGGGCCCGTCAACGCGGGCGGGAACCGCAGGAACCTGCGCGGCCGGCTCGGCGGGGGTCTGGTCTCGCTGGTCGTCGCTCACACCAGCGATTATCCACCGCCCCGCCGACCCGGCCGGGGTTGTCTCACGTGGCAGACGGGGCCGCCAGGCGGCCCGAGGCCGCTTAGCCGCAGCGGGTGGCGACGTAGCCGTCGCTGCCCGTCTTCACGTAGGCGTCGGAGACGAACCGGCCGTTGCCGACGCAGTCCCAGACGTCCGACGTGCCGTACGGGCCCGAGACGGTCGTGCCGTCGCACTGGCAGCGGATCGCGACGGACGCCCCGTAGGGCAGGACGTCGATCACCGAGTAGTTGGTGCCCGGGCCGCTGCGGACGTTCACGCGGTACCCCGGAGCGACCGGAAACGTCGGGAATCCGGAGTCGGCTGCGAGGCTCTGGACTTGGCTGGAATCATTCTCTGTCGACATGCGAAATCTCCCCCCACGGGTGTTGCCGTGCGCAACTCGCGCAGGGTAGCAGGACCCTTGGAGATTCGTACGGGTCATCGACTAGGCTCCGGCGGGGGTGGTGAGCGGTGCATTCGCTGCGCGCGGACTACGTGGGCTTTCCGGAGTACGCCGGGCAGTACCGGCTCGAATCGGTGCTCGGTTCCGGCGGGATGGGCGTCGTCCATCTGGCCACCTCCGGTTCGGGGCTGAAACTCGCCGTCAAGATCGTGCATGCAGAGCATGCGGTCGATCCGGAGTTCCGGGCCCGGTTCCGGCAGGAGGTCACCGCCGCCCGGCGGGTGAGCGGAGCCTTCACCGCGCCCGTCGTGGATGCCGATCCGGATGCCGAGCGGCCGTGGATGGCCACCCTGTTCATCGACGCCCCGACGCTCGCCGAGCGCGTACGGGAGCGGGTGCTGGACCCCGTCGAACTGGCCAGGCTCGCCGCCGGGCTGGCGGAGGCCCTGCGGGACATCCACCGGGCGGGCGTGGTGCACCGGGACCTCAAGCCCAGCAATGTGCTGATGGCCCCGGACGGGGTGCGGGTCATCGACTTCGGCATCTCACGGCCCGCGGACAGCGATCTGCGGACCGAGACCGGGAAGCTGATCGGGACGCCGCCGTACATGGCGCCGGAGCAGTTCCAGCGGCCGCGGGAGGTGGGGTCGGCCGCGGACGTCTTCGCCCTGGGCGCGGTGCTCGTCCACGCGGCGACGGGGCACGGGCCGTTCGACTCCGACAGCCACTACCTCGTGGCGTACCAGGTCGTGCACGCCGAGCCCGACCTGAGCGGGCTGCCGGAGCAGCTCGTACCGCTCGTCGCGCGGTGCCTGGCGAAGGAGCCGGCGGACCGGCCCACCGCGGAGGAGCTGATCGCGGAGATGCGGGCCGTGGCGTACCCGACCTCCGAGGACACGCAGACGTTCATCACGCGACCGCGACCGGGGCCGCCGGTCGAGACGGCGGCGGCCGCCGAGGCCACGCACCGGAGGGAGCGGTTCGGTGTCGAGTCCGGGCCTCCCGGTCGTGGGCGGCGCAGGGCGCGGGTGGCCGTGGCAGCGGCGGTCGGGCTGGTGGTGGCGGGCGGTGCCCTGGGCGGGTACCTGTACTTCGCGGCCGGTGCCGGACCGCCGGGGAAGACCGCCGCCGCGAAGGCCGGTCCCGTGCCCTCGAAGCCCTTCGTCCCGTGGGCGGTTGCGCTGGGCGCGCCGGGGGCCGGCAACCGGACCGGTCCCGGCTCCTGTTCCTGGGAGGCGGCCCTGTACTGCGCGGGGCCGGGTCTGACCGCGGCGCGGCTCGACCCCGCGGACGGCTCGGTGCTGTGGTCGGTGAAGGCAGCCGCGGCCCCGGCCGCCGGGACGGCGACGGACGGCGCGCCGCTGCACGCGGGCGGGCTGGTCCTCGCGGTCGCCCCGGGCAGCGGGACGCTCCAGGCGCTGGATCCGGGGACGGGCGCCGAGCGCTGGAAGCGGAAACTGCCGGACGGCGCGCGGGCGGTGGCCGCGGGCGGGCAGGTGCTGCTCGTGCCGCCGAACGGGAGTGTGACCGCGCTCGACGCGGCGAGCGGCGCCCCGCGCTGGACGAAACAGCTCGGCGGGGTGGGCTCCGTGTGGTGGGGCGGACCGGGGGAATCCGGAGCGCCGGTGATGTACGTGGCGACGCCCGACGGGGGCGGCGGTACGACGCAGCTCGCGGCGGTGGACACGGCGGGCGGAACGCTGCGCTGGCAGCTGCGGACCGAGGGGCGGCTGCGGCCGGTCGGGGCCGCGCACGGCGGGCTGTACCTGTTGGACAGCGACGCGGGGAGCAAGACCGGTGCGGTGGTTCGGGTGGACGTGACGACTCACGCCGTACGGCGGGTCCGGCTGTCGGCGCCGCTGTTCGACGCGGAGGCTGCGGTGGGCCCGGACGGCGTCGTGTACGTGGTGGGGGTCTCCGGCGGGCTGGTCGCGGTGG
Organism: Streptomyces sp. NPDC032745; assembly: GCF_055579465.1. Lineage (NCBI taxonomy): Bacteria > Bacillati > Actinomycetota > Actinomycetes > Kitasatosporales > Streptomycetaceae > Streptomyces > Streptomyces sp. NPDC032745. Next base: position 7,290 of record NZ_JBVING010000003.1, read on the forward strand.
GCGCCGAGAAGGAGCAGTGGCGGCTGGAGACCGGCCTGGCCGTGGCCTCCCGGCCGGTGGCGGCCGACGGCCGGATCCACCTGGCGGCGCCGGATGGGCGGCTGTTGGCGGTCGATGCGGGGAACGGGCGGCTGGTGGGGCAGACGAAGCCGCGGATGGGTGACGGGCGGGACGGGTTCGCGGCGGCGCTGCCGGCGCCCGTTTCCGCCGACGGGCGGGTGTACGCGACGGCGCCCGACGGGTCGGTGTTCGCCGTCGACGCCGGTAACCCTGCCGGATGGTGACGGCCCCGGACCGGCCGGCGGGCCCCAGCGGGGGGGTAAGGCCGCCGAACTGATCGGCGGGCCCGCTCCCCGGCGGGCCCCACCGGGGGTAACGCCGCCGAGCTGATCGGCGGGCCCGCTCGGAGGTGACCGGGGCCGGGCCCGTCCGGATGAGCCACCGGCCGGGCCCTCGGGGTGCCGCTGCGCGGGGCTGCCCCCTGCCCGCCCTTCCACCGTTCCCCGGCGCCCCGCCCCGCCCCGGGAGGACCCGGGGGGCGGAGTGGCTGCCGCTCAGGCGACGGCGGACGGAGTCCGGCGCAACGGCCCGAAGCCCGCGGCGCGGTGCGAGGGCCGCGTCAAAGCTGGCTGACGTCGCGGACTGCGCCCTTGTCGGCGCTCGTGGCCATCGCCGCGTACGCGCGCAGGGCCGCGGAGACCTTGCGCTCGCGGTTCTTCGGGGCGTAGACGCCGCCGAGGGCCTCGTGGCGGGCCGCCAGGGTGGCCTCGTCGACCAGGAGCTCGATCGAACGGTTCGGGATGTCGATCCGGATGCGGTCGCCGTTCTCGACGACGGCGATGTTGCCGCCCGAGGCCGCCTCCGGGGAGGCGTGGCCGATGGACAGACCCGACGTGCCGCCGGAGAAGCGGCCGTCCGTCACCAGGGCGCAGACCTTGCCGAGGCCGCGGCCCTTCAGGAAGGACGTCGGGTAGAGCATCTCCTGCATGCCGGGGCCGCCGCGCGGGCCCTCGTACCGGATGACGACGACGTCGCCCGCCTTGATCTCCTTGCGGAGGATCTTGTCGACCGCCTCGTCCTGCGATTCGCAGACGACCGCCGGGCCCTCGAAGGTCCAGATCGACTCGTCGACGCCGGCCGTCTTCACGACGCAGCCGTCGACCGCGATGTTGCCGCGCAGGACGGCCAGCCCGCCGTCCTTGGAGTACGCGTGCTGGACGGAGCGGATGCAGCCGCCCTCGGCGTCGAGGTCGAGGGTGTCCCAGCGCTCGGACTGGGAGAAGGCGGTGGCGGAGCGCACGCAGCCGGGGGCCGCGTGCCACAGCTCCATGGCCACGTCCGAGGCGGTGCCGCTGCGGGCGTCCCACTTCGCGAGCCAGTCCTCCAGGTTCTCGGAGTGGACCGTCGTGACGTCCTTGTTCAGGAGCCCGCCGCGGTGCAGCTCGCCGAGGATGGCGGGGATGCCGCCGGCCCGGTGGATGTCCTCCATGTAGTACGTGCCGCCCGGCGCCACGTTCGGGGCGACCTTGGCCAGGCACGGGACCCGGCGCGAGACCTCGTCGATGTCGGTGAGGTCGTAGTCCAGGCCCGCCTCCTGGGCGGCGGCCAGCAGGTGCAGGATCGTGTTCGTGGAGCCGCCCATGGCGATGTCGAGGGCCATGGCGTTCTCGAAGGCCTGGCGCGTCGCGATGGAGCGCGGCAGGACCGAGTGGTCGTCCTGCTCGTAGTACCGCTTGGTGATCTCGACGACCGTACGGCCGGCGTCCTCGTACAGGGCGCGGCGGGCGGTGTGCGTCGCGAGGACGGAGCCGTTGCCGGGGAGGGCCAGGCCGATGGCCTCGGCGAGGCAGTTCATCGAGTTGGCGGTGAACATGCCCGAACACGACCCGCAGGTCGGACAGGCATTTTCCTCGATCCGCAGCACGTCCTCGTCGGAGACGTTCTCGTTGGAGGCGTCGACCATGGCGTCGATCAGGTCGAGCTTGCGGACGGTGCCGTCGACGAGGATGGCCTGGCCGGCCTCCATCGGGCCGCCCGACACGAACACGACGGGGATGTTGAGGCGCATGGCGGCCATCAGCATGCCGGGCGTGATCTTGTCGCAGTTGGAGATGCAGATGAGCGCGTCGGCGCAGTGCGCCTCGACCATGTACTCCACGCTGTCCGCGATCAGGTCGCGGGAGGGCAGGGAGTACAGCATGCCGCCGTGGCCCATGGCGATGCCGTCGTCGACCGCGATGGTGTTGAACTCGCGCGGGATGGCGCCCGCGGCGCGGATCGCGTCGGAGACGATCCGGCCGACCGGGGCCAGGTGCGTGTGCCCGGGGACGAACTCGGTGAACGAGTTGGCGACCGCGATGATCGGCTTCCCGATGTCCTCGCTCGCTACGCCCGACGCACGCATAAGGGCGCGTGCGCCCGCCATGTTGCGGCCGTGGGTGACGGTGCGGGACCTCAGCTCGGGCATCGGGTTCACTCCCCATGAGTGCGGTGGCGCGAGGCGCCGGCCGCGACTTTACGACTGTGGATATGGCTCGGTTACGAGGCTACGCCCCTGGCCCGCGATGCGGACAGGTGGTCCGCATGCCGATACGGGCGGCTCATTCCTCGGTCAGGTAACGCTGAAGGGTGGGCGCGACCAGGGTGACGATGGCCTCCGGGTCGGCGGACGCGAGGGGCTCGACCTGGACCACGTACCGCAGGAGCGCGATGCCGATCATGTGGGAGGCGGCGAGCTCGGCGCGGAAGGTGGGGTCGGGCACGTCGAGGTCGGCCGCGACCCGTTCCAGGACCCGGCGCAGGATCAGCCGGCGCAGCACCGCCGCCGCGGCCTCGTGGGTGAGGGCGGAGCGGACGACGGCGAGCATGGGCGCCCGGGTGACCGGGTTCTCCCAGATGCCCAGGAAGTAGCGGGCCAGGCGTTCGCCGATGCCCTCGGGGCCCTCCCCCACGATCGCGGGGACGACGAGGGCGGGCTCCATCGTGACCTCGATGGCGGCGGCGAAGAGGTCGTCCTTGCTGCCGAAGTAGTGGTGGACCAGCGCCGGGTCCACGCCGGCGACCTTCGCGACGCCCCGTACGGACGTCTTGTCGTACCCGCGCTCCGCGAACACCTCGCGGGCCGCGAGCCGGATCCGCTCCTGGGTGCCGGGGCCGTCGTCGGCCTCGTCCTGCCGGGGCCGGCCGGGCCCGCGGCGCGGCTTGACCGGTTCCGTCATGGCCGGGGGGTCCGAACCGGGGCGGCACCGGCACTGGCCGCGAGGTGGAGCCGGGTGAAGGCCAGGGCCTCGGCGAGGTCGGCCTCGCGCTCCGCGGAGGACATCGCGCGGCGGGTGTTCACCTCGATGACGACGTGCCCGGCGAAGGAAGTGGTGGCGAGACGTTCCAGCAGCTCGGCACAGGGCTGGGTGCCGCGGCCGGGGACGAGGTGCTCGTCCTTGGCCGAGCCGTTGCCGTCGGCGAGGTGCACGTGCGCGAGGCGGTCCCCCATGCGGTCGATCATCGCGGCCGCGTCCGTTCGGGCGGTCGCGGTATGCGAAAGATCAACAGTGAAATGCCGATAATCGTCTTTAGTGACGTCCCACTCGGGGGCATAGGCCAGCATCTCGCGGTCCCGGTACCGCCACGGGTACATGTTCTCGACGGCGAACCGGACGTCGGTCTCGTCGGCCATCCGCCAGATGCCGCTGACGAAGTCCCGCGCGTACTGCCGCTGCCACCGGAAGGGCGGGTGCACGACGACGGTGGAGGCCCCCAGCCGCTCGGCCGCGGCCTGCGCCCGCTGGAGCTTGGTCCAGGGATCGGTGGACCACACCCTCTGGGTGATGAGGAGACAAGGGGCGTGCACGGCCAGGATCGGCACCTGGTGATGGTCCGACAGCCGCCGCAACGCATCGATGTCCTGGCTGACCGGATCCGTCCACACCATCACCTCGACGCCGTCGTACCCCAGGCGCGCGGCGATCTCGAAGGCGGTCGCCGTCGACTCCGGGTACACGGAGGCGGTGGAGAGGGCGACTTTCGCGGTCGGGATCCGGACTGGTTTTGCCACGGGGACAGGGTACGGGGCGCAGCCGCCGAGGACCGTGACGCCGGCCACGCCGGCCCGCAGCGGCCTGCCGGGCACACGCCACGGTCCCGGCGGGCGGTGGAGGGCACTCCTCATGAACGAGCCCGGACGGCCGCCGGCCGCCGTACCGGCCGAAGCGCGTAGCGATCTGCCGCGTGGCACCCGCCTGCCCGACCCCGATGGTGTTCTGGTCGCTGTCCGGCTCCGGCCGGGCCGGCCCCGACCCGGGACGGGCCTGCTCATGGGCCCCGGCCGGGCATCCGGACCCCCGGAACCAAGCCGCGAGATCGCTGATGCCGCCCTGCTCAAGGCCTGTGCCCAGGTGACCGTCCTTTCGGGGGCTTCCCGACAGTCCTTGTCTTTCCGGGGCGGGACGGGCGGTCAAGGGGGCCGAAGGCCCTCGCGAAGCGACGCGAAGCGCCCTTGAGGGCCCGTCCCGACACGGAGAGACGATGGGACTGGCGGGAAACCCCCGGACCGTCCCTGATCGGGCCCCGCAGGCATGCCGCCCCGGTTCCCCGGCCTTCCGGGCAGCGCCTGCCTGCGCGAAATACTGCCGACGCCGACCCCGCTCGGGGGCTGGCGGGCCCGCACCGGGGTGGTGGAGCGAGGGGGCGATGGCCCCGCCCGCGCCGCAAGCCCCGTGCAGCAAGCCCCGTACCCCGCCCGCGCCGCCGCCGCGGACCGCCTCAGGACGGCAAGTGGTCCAGGCGGCGCAGGATGACGCCCTCGCGGAGGGCCCACGGGCAGATCTCGAGTTCGTCGACGCCGAAGAGGTCCATCGTGCCCTCCGCGACCAGCGCCCCCGCCAGCAGCTGGGACGCGCGGCCCTCCGAGACGCCCGGGAGGGCGGCCCGCTGCGCGGTCGTCATCGCCGCGAGCCTGGGAACCCACTCCTCCAGGGACTTGCGCGTCAGGTCCCGCTGTACGTACAGCCCGTCCGCCGAGCGCGCGGCGCCCGCGATGCGGGCCAGCTGCCGGAAGGTCTTCGACGTCGCCACCACGTGGTCCGGCGCCCCGAAGCGTCTGAACTCGCCGACCGTCCGCGCGATCTGGGCCCGTGCGTGCCGGCGCAGCGCCCGTACGTCCGCCGCGTCCGGCGGGTCGCCCGGGAGCCAGCCGGTGGTGAGGCGGCCCGCGCCCAGCGGCAGCGAGACCGCCGCGTCGGGGTCCTCGTCGATGCCGTAGGCGATCTCCAGCGAGCCGCCGCCGATGTCGAGGACCAGCAGCTTGCCCGCGGACCAGCCGAACCAGCGGCGGGCGGCGAGGAACGTCAGCCGTGCCTCGTCCTCGCCGCTGAGGATGGGGAGGTCGATGCCGGTCTCGAGTTTCACCCGGGCCAGGACCTCGTCCGCGTTGGTGGCTTCCCGTACGGCGCTGGTCGCGAAGGGCAGCACGTCCTCGCAGCCCTTGTCCTCGGCGGCCTGCGCGGCCTCGCCGATCACCGATACGAGGCGCTCTATGCCCGCCGGGGTGACCGCTCCGGCCTCGTCGAGCAGCTCCGCCAGCCGCAGTTCCACCTTGTGCGAGTGCGCCGGCTGCGGGCGCGCGCCGGGGTGCGCGTCCACCACCAGCAGATGGACCGTGTTCGAACCCACATCAAGGACACCGAGTCTCATACGAGGAAACGCTACTGTGCGGCTGGAGTATGGGTGGCGTAAGGGGCGCTTAGGCTTGGGTTTGTGCCAAATACGAAGAAGGCCAACAAGTCCAAGCCCGCCGAGAAGGCCAAGAAGGCGAAGAAGGCCAAGCCCCAGGCCAAAGCCTCGGTCGCGCGTGACGACGAGAAGGGGCTCGACTTTCCGCGGGCCTGGGTGGAGTTTCCCGACCCCGCCGATGCCGAGCAGGTCTTCCGCTGCGACCTGACGTGGCTGACCTCCCGCTGGACGTGCATCTTCGGCAGCGGCTGCCAGGGCATTCAGGCCGGCCGGGCCGATGACGGCTGCTGCACCCTCGGCGCGCACTTCTCGGACGAGGACGACGAGAAGCGGGTCGCCGAGCACGTGGCGCGGCTGACCCCCGAGCTGTGGCAGTTCCACGACGTCGGCAGCGAGACCGGTTGGACGCAGCACGACGACGACGGGGAGAAGCAGACCCGCCGCTGGGACGGCGCGTGCATCTTCCTGAACCGGCCGGGGTTCCCCGCCGGCGCCGGGTGCTCGCTGCACATCCTGGCGCTGAAGAGCGGCCAGGAACCGCTGGAGACCAAGCCCGACGTGTGCTGGCAGCTGCCGATCCGCCGGACGTACGACTGGATCGACCGGCCGGACGACACGCGGGTGCTGCAGGTGTCGATCGGCGAGTACGACCGGCGCGGCTGGGGTCCGGGCGGGCACGACCTGCACTGGTGGTGCACGTCGGCGACGTCCGCGCACGGCGCCGGCGAGCCGGTGTACGTGTCGTACCGCGCCGAGCTGACGGAGCTGATGGGCAAGGAGGGGTACGAGGCCCTCGTGAAGCTGTGCGAGGCACGGCTGTCCTCGCTGCTGCCGATGGCCCCGCACCCCGCGGATCCGGCCTAGCCGACCCGGCCTACCCGGCCCGGCCGGGCCCGGCCCCACCCGGCCTACCCGGCCTGGCCCGGTGCCGGCCCGCCCGGGTCCGCGGGCGGGGAAACCGTTCCTGCTGAGGCGCTCGGCGTCGGGGTGGGGGTCGGTGTGGGCGTCGGCGTCGGCGTGGGGGTTTCCGTCGGCGCCGGGGTGGGCGTCGGGGTCGGCGTCGGGTGCCCGGGCTCCGTCGGCGTGGGCGCCGGGCGGCCGCGGCCCTGGATGGAGACCACCGTGCCGCCCGGATCCACCCCTACCCGGGCGGACCAGGCGCCCACGGGCTGGGCCCCGGTGTCCACGGTGATCTGCAGAGTGACCGATTCTCCGGGGGCCAGCGTGCCCGCGGTCCGGCTCGCGCGCAGCCAGGGGGCGTCGGACCAGAGACGCCAGTCCACGGGGGCCCCGCCGGACGCGGTGAGGGTGAGCCGGGTGGTGCCCCCGCGCGAGGAGGCGGCGACGGAGAGCCGGCCGGGGTTCCCGGCCCGGCCGGGGGCGGCCGTCGGCCCGGTGCTGATCACCTCGACGGAGACGTCCGGGGTGTCCGGAGCGGCGCTGCCCTTGGCGAAGCCGGGCTCGCCGGTGGTGTGTGCGGTGTTGCCGGCGTTCTCGTACGCGCGCAGCGGGCGGCCGTCATCGTGCGGGAGGGGGATCTCGGACTCGCTGGCGGAGATCCGGGTGGAGTCCGCGCCGACGGGCTCGCCGGTCTCCGGGGCGCCTCGGTACGCAGCCCAGAGCGCGAGGACCGGGGCCGCTACGACGGTGGCGACGACGGTGGTGGTCAGGGCCCGGGCCCGCAGCCGGTCGCGGCGGGCCGCACGGTCCCGGGGGTCCATCGGGAAGCCGGTGCGGTCGAAGCGCGGGCCGGGCCTGCGCAGGCGCCGGGCGCCGCCGCCGGAGCGGAGCATGGCCGCGCGGACTGCGGTGCGCGGGGCGGGGACCAGCGGGAGCACCGCGTGGATGCCGCCGGTGCCGGGCCAGGGGGAGGCGGCGTCGACGCGTTCGGCGACGCGGCGGCAGCGCGGGCAGTCGTCGACGTGGCGGACCAGCTCGGCGCGCAGGGTGGTGGACAGGAGCACCTGGCCGTCGCCGGTGAGCCGGGACACGGAGGGGCAGTTGCCGGTCTCGACGACGGCGAGGGCGGCGCGGGTCCGCTCCACCTCGCAGGCGGCGCCGGCCAGCAGCTCCCGCGCGGTGGCGGGGGGCGTGCCGAGGACGGCGGCGAGTTCGGGGACGCCGAGGCGGTGGCGGACGGCGAGTTCGAGGGCCTCGCGCTGTGCGGGCGTGGTCCCGGCGGCCTCGGGCCAGGCGAGGCGGGCCAGCTCGGTGCGCCGGTAGGCATTCACGTCCAGAGAGCGGTGCGCCTCCGGCGCACGCTCGCCATCTGTGCGCTCCAGCGTGCGCCGGGCGGAATGCGCTCCCTGCCGGGTCCGCCGGTGCTCGGCCAGCCGCTGCAGACAGCCCCAGCGGGCGAGGGCGTACAACCAGGCCCGCCGGTCACCCTCGCCGGGACATCGGCCGGGGTGCCGTTCGGCGACGGCGAGGACGTCGGCGAGCACCTCGGTGGCGGTGTCGTGGTCGCAGAGGACCGACAGGCAGTACGTGAACAGGCCGTCGAGGTACGGCTCGTGCCGGAAGGGGGGCGGCTGCCGTTCCCCTTCGGGTCCTTCGCGGCCTTCGGGGCCCTCGGGGGGCGTGCGCCCGTGCGCCCGGTGTGCGCCGGCGCGCTGGGCGGGGCTCTCCTGGTTGCTGCTGTTCACCCTGGCGAAGGTAGGCCGCACGCCGGTGACGGCCGTGAAGCCTTCAGCTGTTTTAGCCCTTACGGGTGAACAGATCGAACCCGTGCTGACAGCGGCCCTGACGCCGGGCGTGCGGGCCGGGGTGCGGTCGCGGCGGCGGACTGGCGCGGGCGCTGTCACAGGGGCCGGATACCGTGGGCCGCATGGCTGCCCGTACATCTCGTTCATCCGCCAAGGACCGGCCGTCCTACCGCTGCTCCGAGTGCGGCTGGACGACCGCGAAATGGCTCGGGCGGTGCCCCGAATGCCAGGCGTGGGGCACCGTGGAGGAGATGGGCGGCGCGCCCGCCGTACGGACCACGGCCGCGGGGCGGGTCTCGGCGCCCGCGCTCCCGATCGCGCAGGTCGACGGCCGGACGGCGACCGCCCGCAGCACCGGCGTGGACGAGCTGGACCGGGTCCTCGGCGGCGGGCTCGTGCCCGGCGCCGTCGTCCTGCTGGCCGGCGAGCCCGGCGTCGGGAAGTCGACGCTGCTGCTGGACGTGGCGGCGAAGGCGGCCAGCGAGGCGCACCGCACGCTGTACGTGACGGGCGAGGAGTCGGCGAGCCAGGTGCGGCTGCGGGCCGACCGGATCAACGCGCTGAACGACCACCTCTTCCTCGCCGCCGAGACGGACCTGTCCGCCGTGCTGGGCCACCTCGACGCCGTGCAGCCCTCGCTGCTGATCCTTGACTCCGTACAGACCGTGGCCTCGCCCGAGATCGACGGCGCACCCGGCGGCATGGCCCAGGTCCGCGAGGTGGCCGGAGCGCTGATCCGCGCCTCCAAGGAGCGCGGGATGGCCACCCTGCTGGTCGGGCACGTCACCAAGGACGGGGCGATCGCCGGCCCCCGGCTGCTGGAGCACCTCGTGGACGTGGTCCTCAGCTTCGAGGGCGACCGGCACGCACGCCTGCGCCTCGTACGCGGCATCAAGAACCGGTACGGGGCCACCGACGAGGTCGGCTGCTTCGAACTCCACGACGAGGGGATCACCGGGCTCGCCGACCCGAGCGGGCTCTTCCTGACCCGGCGCGCGGAGGCCGTCCCCGGGACCTGCCTGACGGTGACGCTGGAGGGCAAGCGCCCGCTGGTCGCCGAGGTGCAGGCGCTGACCGTGGACTCGCAGATCCCCTCGCCGCGGCGGACCACCTCGGGCCTGGAGACCTCCCGCGTCTCGATGATGCTGGCGGTGCTGGAGCAGCGCGGCCGGATCACCGCGCTCGGCAAGCGCGACATCTACAGCGCCACCGTGGGCGGGGTGAAGCTGACGGAGCCGGCCGCCGACCTGGCGATCGCGCTCGCGCTGGCCTCGGCCGCGAGCGACGTGCCGCTGCCGAAGAACCTCGTCGCGATCGGGGAGGTCGGCCTGGCGGGCGAGGTGCGGCGCGTCACCGGAGTACAGCGGCGGCTCGCGGAGGCGCACCGGCTCGGTTTCACGCACGCCCTGGTGCCTGGCGACCCCGGGAAGGTGCCGGCCGGCATGAAGGTCATCGAGGTCGCGGACATGGGCGACGCCCTGCGGGTCCTGCCGCGCGGGCGGTCGCGGGCCGCGGCCAAGGAGTAGGCGGCCGCGGCGCGGGGGCCCGGGGGGGTACGCGGCCGCGAAGGTGTGGCGAAGCCGTGCAGGAGCCGTGGAGTTGGCGCAGGAGTGCCTGGTGAGGGGGCCCGTACGGGGTCCCTCGGGGGCGCACCTGGCCAAGCCACGGCGGGCGCGCAGCGCGCGCCGGTAGACTTTGTGCTGGTCCGCCCGGCCGTACGCAGGCGGCGCAACCCGCGACCGGAGGAGTGCAGTGGCAGCCAAGGACGGGGCAGCAGCATCCGGAAAGTCGGGCGCGAGCTCCAAGCAGGAGGCCATGATGCGCGCCTCGCTGAGCGCGGTCGCACCTGGTCAGCCCCTGCGTGACGGTCTGGAACGGATCGTCCGCGGCAACACCGGCGGCCTCATCGTCCTCGGGATGGACAAGACCGTCGAGGCGATGTGCACGGGCGGTTTCGTCCTGGACGTGGAGTTCACCGCGACCCGGCTGCGCGAGCTGTGCAAGCTCGACGGCGCGCTGATCCTGGACAAGGACATCACCAAGATCCTGCGGGCGGGCGTCCAGCTGGTGCCGGACGCGTCGATCCCGACGGAGGAGACGGGCACCCGTCACCGCACCGCGGACCGCGTCTCGAAGCAGTGCGGCTTCCCCGTGGTGTCGGTGTCGCAGTCGATGCGGCTGATCGCGCTGTACGTGGACGGGGAGCGCCGGGTCCTGGAGGAGTCCGGGGCGATCCTGTCGCGGGCGAACCAGGCGCTGGCCACGCTGGAGCGGTACAAGCTGCGGCTCGACGAGGTCGCCGGGACGCTGTCGGCGCTGGAGATCGAGGACCTGGTCACGGTGCGCGACGTGACGGCGGTCGCGCAGCGGCTGGAAATGGTTCGCCGCATTGCCACGGAAATCGCTGAATACGTGGTCGAGCTGGGCACGGACGGGCGACTGCTGTCGCTCCAGCTGGACGAGCTGACCGTCGGCATCGAGCAGGAGCGGGAGCTGGTCATCCGGGACTACGTGCCGGAGCCGACGGCGAAGCGCTCCCGCACGGTGGAGGAGGCGCTGCCGGCGCTGGACGCGCTGACGCATCCGGAGCTGCTGGAGCTCGGGATCGTGGCGCGGGCGCTGGGGTACACGGGCTCGCCGGAGACGCTCGACTCGGCGGTGTCCCCGCGCGGGTACCGCCTGCTGGCGAAGGTTCCGCGGCTGCCGGGGGCCATCATCGAGCGGCTGGTGGAACACTTCGGCGGCCTGCAGAAGTTGCTGGCCGCGTCGGTGGACGATCTGCAGACCGTGGACGGGGTGGGCGAGGCCCGGGCCCGGAGCGTCCGCGAGGGGCTGTCCCGCCTGGCGGAATCCTCGATCCTCGAGCGCTACGTCTGATCCTTCCGCCGGCTGCCGCTGGGGGATGTCCGGCGGATCCCCCCTAGTCCTGCTTGAGGACGAACGAGGTTCGGGCGACCGGCATGCCCGGGGACTTGACCTCCACCACGTACGTGTCCGGAGCCGCGCTCCCCGCCGGAGGCGTCTGGCACTGGTCCGCCGCGCTGAACTTCCTGTCCCACTCCAGCGACTGCTTCGTCTCCCCCTGCGCCGGCACCCGGAAGAACGTGTTGCCCGCGCCCGACGGGCAGTCCGACGAGGACCAGACGGCCTTGCTGGTGCTCGCCTGGAGGATGGTCAGGACCGCCTGCTTCGGGCCGAGATCGACCTTGCAGGTCGTGCCGGAGACATTGCGGGCGATGAGTTCGAGGCGGGGCTTCTCGCTCGTCTCGTACTCGTTCTTCACGCTCTTGACCTCCCACTGCAGCCCGCTCGGGGCGCACGTGGGAAGCGGGGAGTCCGCCGGGACCTGGGACGTGGAGCCGCCCGTACCGCCGCTGCCGCCGGCCCCGCCGCTGCCGGCGGAGCCCGAACCCGCGCCCGCGGCCGTGCCCGGAGTGCCGCCCGGCTCGCCGTTCTTGCCCGCGCCGCCCGACTCCGCACGCCCGCCCGGCGCCTGACTGATCGCCGGCCCCGTGCCCGCGGGCCCGGGGGTGATCGAGGCGACGGGGTCGGGCCCCTTGTCGCCGCCCTTGCCGTTCGTACTCGACTTCCCCCCACCGGAACTGACGGTCCATACGGCGAGGAGCGCGAGCAGCGCGACGACGGACGCCAGCACAGCCCTCCGTCGCCAGTAGATGGAGGAGGGGAGCGGCCCGACCGGATTGCGCATAGATCCCACGGACGGAACTTTACGAGAGTCCACAGCCCGATCTGCGCCCCACATGCCGCGCAAGCGGCTTGTTTTGCCGATGATCATCCTGCGGACGGATGTCCGACCGTCGAGAACCGGCCAAGATCCCCACGTCAGGTGCGATCGCATTTGAGTACGGTCGGTGACCATGGACACCTCCGGCCTCTACCGCGACATCACCGGTTCCGCCCGCTCCGCACCCGGCTGGGTGCAGTCGGCGTTCGAGGTCTGGACGGAGTACGGCCTGCTGCTTTTCGGCCTGCTCTTCATAGCCGTGTGGTGGCGCGCACGCACCCGGGACGGCCCGCGGGCCGTCGCCCTCGCCGTCCTCGCGCCGCTCGCCACCGCCTTCGCGTACGTCGCCTCCGAGGCCGTGAAGTCCGCCGCGGGCGAGGAGCGGCCCTGCCGGGCCGTCGCCGGGGCCGCCGCCCCGCTCGTCGCCTGCCCGGCCCCCGGCGACTGGTCCTTCCCCAGCAACCACTCCGCCCTCGCGGGCGCGGCCGCCGTCGCGCTGGCGCTCGCCGTACGCCGCCTCGCGCTGCTGACCGTGCCGCTGGCCCTGCTGATGGCCTTCTCCCGGGTGTTCACCGGCGTCCACTACCCGCACGACGTGGGCGCGGGCCTGCTGCTCGGCGGGTCGCTGGCCGCGCTCCTCGTCCTCACCCTCACCGGTCCGATCAGTACGATCACCACCGCCATGCGGGCGAGCGGGGGGCGCGCCGCTGTCTGGTTCACCGGCCCGGGCCCCGCGCGGCAGCCCCGAAACGTGCCAGGATGCCGTCTGCCATGACTGCATCCACCAGCCCTTCCCCCGAGACGTCCCCCGACGTGTCCCACGCGCTGCACTCCCCGGTCATCGCCTGGTTCGAGGAGCACGCCCGCGACCTGCCCTGGCGCCGCCCCGAGGCCGGCCCCTGGGGGGTCATGGTCAGCGAGTTCATGCTCCAGCAGACCCCGGTCAGCCGGGTCCTGCCGGTGTACGAGCAGTGGCTCGCCCGGTGGCCCCGCCCCGCCGACCTGGCCGCCGAGGCCCCCGGCGAGGCCGTACGGGCCTGGGGGCGGCTCGGCTACCCCCGCCGGGCCCTGCGCCTGCACGGCGCGGCCGTCGCGATAACGGAGCGGCACGGGGGCGACGTACCGCGGGAGCACGCGCAGCTGCTCGCGCTGCCCGGGATCGGCGAGTACACGGCGGCCGCCGTGGCCTCGTTCGCGTACGGGCAGCGGCACGCGGTGCTCGACACCAACGTGCGCCGGGTCTTCGCCCGCACCACGACCGGGGTCGAGTACCCGCCGAACGCCACCACGGCCGCCGAGCGGCGCCTGGCCCGGGCCCTGCTGCCCGAGGACGAGGACACCGCGGCCCGCTGGGCGGCGGCCTCCATGGAGCTCGGCGCCCTGGTGTGCACGGCCAAGTCCCCGGACTGCACGCGCTGCCCGGTGGCCGGGCTGTGCGCGTGGCGGCTGGCCGGGAAGCCGGCCCACGAGGGGCCGCCCCGGCGCGGTCAGACGTACGCGGGGACGGACCGGCAGGTGCGCGGCAAGCTCCTCGCGGTGCTGCGGGATGCGGTCGGGCCGGTTCCGCAGGCGGTGCTGGACACCGTGTGGGACGAGCCCGTGCAGCGGGCCCGGGCGCTGGACGGGCTGGTCTCCGACGGGCTGGTCGAACCGCTCGCCGGGGGGATGTACCGGCTGCCGCAGGGCCCCGCGACACAGCCGGCCCAGGACCCCGTGACGAACTGAGCCGAACTGAGTGGGGGATTCCGCTTGTTCCGGCCAAACCCCAGCTCACGGCACTGTTACACAACCTATGGGTGTCCGTGCGTCCACCGAAGGCTGGCTCGCACAGGCCCGTGACAACCCCTCCGTACCTTCGAATCCGTAGGACACGGGGATGAGCGGTTGCACGGGACGGAGGCGGTCTGAGATGGCGCACGGCGAGGTACTCGGATTCGAGGAGTACGTACGCACTCGGCAGGACGCGCTCCTGCGCAGTGCCCGACGCCTGGTCCCGGACCCCACGGACGCGCAGGACCTGCTGCAGACCGCACTGGTGCGCACGTACGGCCGCTGGGACGGCATCGCCGACAAGTCCCTGGCCGACGCCTACCTGCGCCGCGTCATGATCAACACCCGGACCGAGTGGTGGCGCGCCCGCAAGCTGGAAGAGGTCCCCACCGAGCAGCTCCCGGACGCCTCCGTCGAGGACGGCTCCGACCAGCGCGCCGACCGCGCCCTGCTGATGGACATCCTCAAGGTTCTCGCGCCCAAGCAGCGCAGCGTGGTCGTGCTGCGACACTGGGAGCAGATGAGCACCGAGGAGACCGCCGCGGCGCTCGGAATGTCGGCGGGTACTGTGAAGAGCACCCTGCACCGCGCGCTGGCCCGGCTCCGGCAGGAGTTGGAGAGCCGGGATCTGGACATGCGTGCGCTGGAGCGCGGTGACCACCGCGGTGACCACACCATCCGGTACGAGGGGCGTGAGCGGTGCGCGGCCTGAACGGCCAAGGCTTGAGCGGCAGAAGTCCGCTGGTGCTGATGTCGGCGGGGACGGTCGTCCTCGTCGGCACAGTGCTGTTCGCGGTCGGTTGCGCCACCGGCGGCACCGGCCTGCGCGACGGCGGCCCCGCCCACACCGAGGCCGTGGCCAAGAGCGGCTCGCCGACGGCCACCCCGCCGGACCACGTCCCGGCCACCACGGGCGCATCCGGCAAGCCCGCCAAGAAGGTCGACCCCGTCGCGCTGCTGCGGGCGGACCCCAAGGTCAGTGCCGAGGTCAAGCGGGACCTCAAGCCCTGCACGGGCAAGGAGTACCCGATCGACGTGAGCTACGGGAAGGTCACCGGGGGCTCGGCGAACGACATCGTCGTCAACGTGCTGTCCTGCGCCGACGCGCTGGGCCGGGGCTCTTACGTGTACCGGGCGGAGGGCGGGACGTACGAGAATGTGTTCTCGGACGAGCAGCCGCCCGTCTACGCGGAGATCGACCGGGGCGACCTGGTGGTCACCAAGCCGGTCTACGGGAAGAGCGACGCCCTCGCCTATCCGTCGGGCGAGGACGTGATCACGTACCGCTGGAACGGGGAGAAGTTCGCCGAGCAGGACCGGGTGCACACCGACTACAGCAACATCGACGGTGGCGCCCAGCCGGCCCCCGCGGTCACCCAGAAGAACTGACGACCCGAAGAACCGACGTACCGAAGAAGCGAAGAACCGAGGCGAGGCTTCCGCATGGCCGAGACCCATGTCCTGTTCGTGGAGGACGACGACGTCATCCGTGAGGCCACGACCCTGGCGCTGGAACGCGACGGGTTCGTGGTCACCGCCATGCCCGACGGCCTGTCCGGCCTGGAGTCCTTCCGGGCCGACCAGCCGGACATCGCGCTGCTCGACGTGATGGTGCCCGGCATGGACGGCGTGAGCCTGTGCCGCCGGATCCGCGACGAGTCCACCGTCCCCGTGATCATGCTGTCGGCGCGCGCCGACTCCATCGACGTCGTCCTGGGCCTGGAGGCGGGCGCCGACGACTACGTCACCAAGCCCTTCGACGGCTCGGTCCTCGTCGCCCGGATCCGCGCCGTGCTGCGCCGCTTCGGCCACGCCGGCGGCCCGCAGAACGGTCGGCCCGGGGCGAACGGCGAGGACGACTCCGAGGAGCGCGGGGTGCTGGCCTTCGGCGACCTGGAGGTCGACACGGAGGGCATGGAGGTCCGCAGGGCCGGCGCGCCCGTGGCGCTGACGCCGACCGAGATGCGGCTGCTGCTGGAGTTCTCCTCCGCGCCCGGCACCGTACTGTCCCGCGACCGGCTGCTGGAGCGGGTCTGGGACTACGACTGGGGCGGCGACACCCGCGTCGTGGACGTCCACGTCCAACGGCTGCGCACGAAGATCGGACAGGACCGCATCGAAACGGTCCGAGGATTCGGATACAAGCTCAAACCTTGACTTGATCCCCTGCCCGAGGGCGGGGGGCTCCAGCGGTCGCCCGCTGGCGTTTCTGCTTCGTCGACGACTGCCCGCCCGGAGTTTCCCGTTGAGGTCTTACACCGTCTCCACAGACTGTCACCGCCAGCCCGGCGGCCAGCAGATTGACTGCGGCGTTCTCGTCCCGGTCATGGGTCGTGCCGCAGTTCCCGCACGTCCAGGTGCGGACGTTCAGGGGCATGCGCGCTGCCAGGGCGCCGCACCGGGAGCACAGTTTCGTGCTGGGGAACCACCGGTCGACGGTGATCAGCGTGCGCCCGTACCAGGCGCACTTGTACTCCAGCATGGAGCGCAGCCCGGTCCACGAGGCATCGCTGATGGCGCGGGCGAGCTTGTGGTTCTTGACCATGCTGCGGACGGCCAGGTCCTCGATCACGAGCGTTTGGTTCTCACGCACGAGCCGAGTCGTCAGTTTCTGCAGGAAGTCCCGTCTGCGATCACCGATCCTGGCATGGATCTTCGCGACCCTGTGGCGGGCCTTCGCCCGGTTCTTCGAGTTCTTCTCCTTGCGGGCGAGAGCGCGCTGGGCCTTCCCGAGGCGGGCCCGGTCCTCGCGTTCATGCCTCGGGTTGGTGATCTTCTCCCCGGTGGACAGCGTCACCAGCGACGTGATCCCGGCATCGATGCCCACCGCCTGGGCCGTGGCGGGCATCGGCGCCGGAGTGTCCTCGCACAGCAGCGACACGAACCAGCGACCCGCCGCATCCCGGGACACGGTCACCGTGCTCGGCTCGCTGCCCTCGGGCAGCAGACGCGACCAACGGATGTCGAGCGGCTCCCGCATCTTTGCCAGATTCAGCCGGCCTTCCCGGAAGGCGAAGGCACTGCGGGTGTACTCGGCACTGGAACGGCATTTCTTCCGCGACTTGAAGCGCGGGTACTTCGAGCGCCTCTTCCATTCCGTCAGCATGGCCGACGTCTGGACATAGGTCACGCGCTCCCGACGCTGCCATGCCTTCGAACGGGCCTCCAACGCCAGGTTGTACACCTTCCGCACGCACCCGAACGTGCGCGACAGCTCCGCTGCCTGCGCATCAGTCGGGTAGAAGCGATACTTGAACGCCCGCTTCACGGGGGAAGCCGTCACCGCTCACACGCTAGAGAGCCGTTCGGCAAGCGGACAAGCTCCCCCTACGGCACTACACAACGACACGTCGCTCCTCCTCGGCCCGAAGTCCGAGCGCCCCACGCAAGGAATCATCGATGAAGCGGTTCACCCTCCGTACGGGGATCCGCTGGAAGATCACGCTCGCCATCACCGCCGTCGGGGCGCTCGTCGCCCTGGCACTGAGCCTGGTCGTGCACAGTGCTGCCCGCGTCTCGATGCTGGAAAGCGCCCGCGAGGCACAGCTGGCCAACGTGAACGTCATCGCCCGCTTCGTCGAAGCCGGGCGCAAGCCGGCCTTGGGGGCCAAGGTCAACGACGCCGAGCTGCCCGCCGCGCTGCGCGAGAAGGCGAAGTCGGGGCGGCGCGGCACGTACATCCAGGAGACGCGCAAGGGTGTGCCGGTGGTGTGGGCCGCGGTCCCGCTCGGGAACGGGCAGGTGCTGTCGCTGCACAGCGAGTTCAAGGAGAGCGCCAACATGGTGCGCGACCTGGACCGGGCCCTGGTCGTCGGGTCGATCTCCGTCGTCGTCGCGGGCGCCGCGCTCGGCGTGCTCATCGGCGGGCAGATCTCGCGCCGGCTGCGCAAGGCCGCGGCCGCCGCGCAGCGGGTGGCGCACGGGGATCCCGACGTACGGGTGCGGGACGCGGTCGGGGGCGTCGTACGCGACGAGACCGACGACCTCGCGCGGGCCGTGGACGCCATGGCGGACGCGCTCCAGCAGCGGCTGGAAGCCGAGCGGCGGGTGACCGCGGACATCGCGCACGAGCTGCGGACCCCGGTGACGGGCCTGCTCACGGCGGCGGAACTGCTGCCTCCGGGGCGGCCGACCGAGCTGGTGCGGGACCGGGCGCAGGCGATGCGGGCGCTGGTCGAGGACGTACTGGAGGTGGCCCGGCTGGACAGCGCGTCCGAGCGGGCGGAGCTCCAGGACGTGGCGCTGGGCGAGTTCGTGAGCCGGCGGGTGACCGCGCTGATGCCGGAGGCTTCGGTACGGGTGGTCGCGGACGAGATCGTCAGCACCGACCCGCGGCGGCTGGAGCGGATCCTGGGGAACCTGCTGGCCAATGCCGCGCGGTACGGGCAGCCGCCGGTCCAGGTCGACATCGAGGGGCGGGTCGTCCGGGTCCGGGACCACGGGCCGGGCTTCCCGGAGGCGCTGCTGCGCGAGGGGCCGAGCCGGTTCCGGACCGGGTCGACGGACCGCGCCGGGGTGGGGCACGGCCTCGGGCTGACCATCGCGGAGGGGCAGGCACGGGTGCTGGGTGCCCGGCTGACGTTCCGCAACGTGGCGGCCCCGGGCGGCGTGGACCTCGAGGGAGCGGCGGCCGGAGCGGTGGCGGTGCTGTGGCTGCCGGAGCACGCGCCGACGGCCACGGGAAGCTTCCCGACCATCACGGTGCAGAGCTGATCGGGAGCGGATCGGGACCGGGCCGTACAGCTGTGCGGACCGGTGTTTTAGCATCCGTGGCATGACCGACGGTACGAATCCCCCCAGCAACCCGCAGCCCGAGCCCGCCCCCGGGAACGGGGGCTACGGGTTCCCGCCGGTCCCGCCGGCCTCCGCGGCCGGCTACGGCTACCCGCCCGGCACCCCGGCGCCGGGTGCGCCCGGCGGCAGCTTCGGCCCGCCGCCGGGCGCGCCCGCGGACGGCGGCGGCTACGGCTACCCGCAGGCGGGCCCTCAGCCGGGAGCTCAGCCCGGCGCTCAGCCCGGCGCTCAGCCCGGCGCTCAGCCCGGCGCTCAGCCCGGCCCGTACCAGCAGCAGGCTCCGGCCCCGGCCGCCGCGCCCCAGCAGTGGGCCCAGGGGCTTCCGGACATGGGCGGGCCGGCCGCGGCCGGTGCTCCGGGCCCCGGGCTCCCCGGGCCGTTCGCGCCGCAGTCGGACCAGCCGGACTGGGAGGCCATGGCCGACCGCTCGGCGGCCGAGAAGCGCAAGAAGCGGCTGTGGATGATCGGCGCCGCGGTGACCGTACTGGCGCTGCTCGCCGGCGGTGGAACGTTCCTGCTGCTGGGCGGCGACGACAAGGGCGAGAACGAGGCGAAGGACGACACGCCGCCCACGTCCGCCCCGGCCTCGCCCTCCCCCAGCGGGTCGAAGAGCAAGACCCCGGTCGACAACACCCCGACCGTCAAGGACGACCCGACGCAGATCCGGGACCGCAGCGGAAAGGCCCCGCTGAAGATGGGCCCGGACGCCGGGGTCTTCCCGATCGAGAAGCGCTTCGAGATCCGGACGAAGGGCAACGAGAACTCGTACGCCGAGTCCGCGAAGCGCGTCGTGGACACGTCCAAGAGCTTCACCGTCTCGGCGCACGTCTGGAACCGCGCCCCGAAGGGCCGCCAGATCGCCGTCAGCCAGGGCAACGAGAAGTCCTTCTCGTTCGAGCTGGGGCTGGACCAGGTGAACGGCAAGCCGACCTGGGTCTTCCGCGTCCAGACGGGCGACCAGGGCGCTGAGGCGACCGCGGTGACCGTGACCGGCGAGAGCCCCAAGATGGAGAAGACCTTCTCCACCCTGACCGGGACCTACGACGCCGAGCGCAAGCAGATCGCCCTCTACGTCAACGGCAAGAAGACCGGCGAGGCCCCCGTCCCCGGCGTCTTCCAGGCGCAGGGCCCGCTGCAGCTGGCGCGCTCGCGCCACGAGGACAAGTGGACCGCGCCGTGGAGCGGGGCCATGGAGACCGTGCAGACCTACGACGCGGTGCTCTCGCCCGCCCAGATCGACACCCTCAAGCCGGGCAGGGTCGACGCGGCGGCGAAGCCGACGGGCTCCTGGCTCCTGTACTGACGGGCTGCGGCCCGGGGCGGGCGGCACGAACGGGTGGGACGGGTCAGACGGTGACGCCGGCGTTGCGCAGGAACGCGACCGGGTTCACGGCCGAGCCGTAGTTCGGGGTGGTCCGGATCTCGAAGTGGAGGTGCGGGCCGCTCGAGTTGCCGGTGTTGCCGGACAGCGCGACCTGCGTGCCCTTGGAGACCTTCTGGCCGATCCGGACCTGGATCTTCGAGAGGTGCGCGTACTGCGAGTACGTGTTGTTCGCGTGCTTGATCACGATGGCGTTGCCGTACGCCGGACCGTCGCCGCCGCCGTTCGGGCCGGCCTTGACGACGACGCCCGCGGAGGCGGCCTTGACCGGGGTGCCGACGGGGCAGGCGAAGTCCTGGCCCGAGTGCTTGTGGGACCACATGCTGCCGCCCTTGCCGAAGGTCGCGGAGAGCGTGTAGCTGGAGACCGGCTTCTGCCAGGCGGCGGTCTTCGCGGCGGCCACGGAGGACTGGGCGGCGGCCTGGGCGGCGACCAGCTCGGCGGTCCCGGTCAGGGCGGTCTGCGGGGCCGTGTCGGCGAAGGCGGCGGTCGTCCCGGCCCCGAGAGCCAGGGCCGCGCCGAGGGCGGTGGCGCCGATGGCGAGACGGGTACGACGGGTGCTGACGCGCTTCGCGAACATGTAAGGAGACCTCCGGGCCGGGGACAAGGACGCTTGGGGCATGAAGTCACCCGGCACGCTGGGAAGCGGATGCCGGGCTTGCCCATCCTTGGTAACCCGTGTCCCTCCGCATCCCCAAACGTCCCGATTACTACCGGGGCTCGTAGGCCCGGGAGGTGTGACGCAGCCGGTTGACCGCGTCACTGCTGGGCCGAGGGCAGGGGTAGGTCGGGGCAAAATGGACATTCCACCTACGAGACGTCCTAGTAGGTCCGTTTTGCCCTGTGCGGCTTGTCACCGGCGCGGGGCCTCCGAGGCAGCGGAAAAGGGGCGGCCCCGGAACCTTTCGGTTCCGGGGCCGCCCCTCGTGCAGCCGGTGCTTACGCGCCCTTGCTCAGGTCCGGGCCGGAGCCCGAGGCCTCGATCGGGGGGAGGTCCGGCAGAGCCGACTTCTCCTCGCCGCGGAAGGTGAACTTGGCTTCTTCGCCGTCACCCTCCTTGCCCACGACCACGATGTGGCCGGGACGCAGCTCGCCGAAGAGGATCTTCTCCGACAGGATGTCCTCGATCTCGCGCTGGATGGTGCGGCGCAGCGGGCGGGCGCCCAGGATCGGGTCGTAGCCCCGCTTGGCGAGCAGGAGCTTCGCGTCGCCGCTCAGCTCGATGCCCATGTCGCGGTCCTTCAGGCGCTCGTCGACCTTGGCGATCATCAGGTCGACGATCTGGATGATGTCTTCCTGCGAGAGCTGGTGGAAGACGACCGTGTCGTCGACACGGTTCAGGAACTCGGGCCGGAAGTGCTGCTTGAGCTCTTCGTTGACCTTCGCCTTCATCCGGTCGTAACCGGTCTTGACGTCGCCCACGGCGGCGAAGCCGAGGTTGAAGCCCTTCGAGATGTCCCGCGTACCCAGGTTGGTCGTCATGATGATGACCGTGTTCTTGAAGTCCACGACCCGGCCCTGGGAGTCGGTCAGGCGACCGTCCTCCAGGATCTGGAGAAGGGAATTGAAGATATCCGGGTGGGCCTTCTCGACCTCGTCGAAGAGGACGACGGAGAACGGCTTGCGGCGCACCTTCTCGGTGAGCTGGCCGCCCTCTTCGTAGCCCACGTAGCCGGGGGGCGAACCGAAGAGGCGGGAAACCGTGTGCTTCTCGCTGAACTCCGACATGTCGAGGGAGATCAGCGCGTCCTCGTCGCCGAAGAGGAATTCGGCGAGCGTCTTGGAGAGCTCGGTCTTACCGACACCGGACGGACCGGCGAAGATGAACGAGCCACCCGGGCGCTTCGGGTCCTTCAGACCCGCACGGGTACGGCGGATCGCCTGGGAGAGCGCCTTGATGGCGTCCTTCTGGCCGATGACCCGCTTGTGGAGCTCGTCCTCCATGCGGAGCAGACGCGAGGACTCCTCCTCGGTGAGCTTGAAGACGGGAATGCCGGTCGCGGTCGCGAGGACCTCGGCGATGAGCTCGCCGTCGACCTCGGCGACGACGTCCATGTCGCCGGCCTTCCATTCCTTCTCGCGCTTGGCCTTCGCCGCCAGCAGCTGCTTCTCCTTGTCACGGAGAGAAGCCGCCTTCTCGAAGTCCTGGGAGTCGATGGCCGACTCCTTGTCGCGGCGCACGCCCGCGATCTTCTCGTCGAACTCGCGGAGGTCCGGCGGCGCGGTCATCCGGCGGATGCGCATCCGGGAGCCGGCCTCGTCGATCAGGTCGATCGCCTTGTCCGGCAGGAAGCGGTCCGAGATGTACCGGTCCGCCAGCGTCGCCGCCTGGACGAGGGCCTCGTCCGTGATGGAGACGCGGTGGTGGGCCTCGTAGCGGTCGCGCAGCCCCTTGAGGATCTCGATCGTGTGGGGGAGGGAAGGCTCCGCCACCTGGATCGGCTGGAAGCGGCGCTCGAGGGCCGCGTCCTTCTCGAGGTGCTTGCGGTACTCGTCCAGCGTCGTGGCACCGATGGTCTGGAGCTCACCACGGGCCAGCATGGGCTTGAGGATGCTGGCGGCGTCGATCGCGCCCTCGGCGGCACCCGCACCCACGAGGGTGTGGAGCTCGTCGATGAACAGGATGATGTCGCCGCGGGTGCGGATCTCCTTGAGCACCTTCTTCAGGCGCTCCTCGAAGTCACCGCGGTAGCGGGAGCCCGCGACCAGGGCGCCGAGGTCCAGGGTGTAGAGGTGCTTGTCCTTGAGGGTCTCGGGCACCTCGCCCTTGACGATCGCCTGGGCCAGGCCCTCGACGACGGCGGTCTTGCCGACGCCGGGCTCGCCGATGAGGACCGGGTTGTTCTTGGTACGGCGGGACAGGACCTGCATGACCCGCTCGATCTCCTTCTCGCGCCCGATGACCGGGTCGAGCTTGGATTCGCGGGCGGCCTGCGTGAGATTGCGGCCGAACTGGTCCAGGACGAGGGAGGTCGAGGGGGTGCCCTCGGCCGGGCCGCCGGCCGTGGCCGACTCCTTGCCTCCGCCGGAGTAGCCGGAGAGCAGCTGGATGACCTGCTGCCGGACTCGGTTGAGATCGGCGCCCAGCTTCACCAGGACCTGGGCGGCGACGCCCTCGCCCTCGCGAATGAGGCCGAGCAGGATGTGCTCGGTGCCGATGTAGTTGTGGCCGAGCTGGAGGGCCTCTCGGAGCGAAAGCTCCAGGACCTTCTTCGCCCGCGGAGTGAAGGGGATGTGGCCGGACGGGGCCTGCTGCCCCTGACCGATGATCTCCTCAACCTGCTGGCGAACAGCCTCGAGCGAAATCCCGAGGCTCTCCAGGGCCTTAGCGGCGACACCCTCACCCTCGTGGATCAAGCCCAGGAGGATGTGCTCGGTGCCGATGTAGTTGTGGTTGAGCATCCGGGCTTCTTCCTGAGCCAGGACGACAACCCGCCGCGCGCGGTCGGTGAACCTCTCGAACATCGTTTATCGCTCCTCAGAGCGGTCGGGCAGTTCGGGGTCGGTCCCCGCCCTGTCCTTCCGCATGCTAGTCCCGCGGGGCGGGACAGCTCATTCCAACTGCCGACATCCGTCCGCGGCTCACCCCCACGTCAGTGGGGAAAACCGGCTTCAACTGCCGACAACTGCTCCAACCCGATGGTGCGAGACGATGTTCCCGCAGGCCAGGCAGATACCCGTCACACGTGTACGCCGATGGCGAACGGAAGCTGCCCAAAACAGCGTGTCGCCCCGATCCACTAGGAATGTCTTACCCGTAAGGACCGACACTCCATGCCCGTGGCACCGGTTCCCTCCGCTACGGGCGAACACGATTGCGTCCCGAATGTGGGACTCCACCCCGCCGGATGTTTACGTTCCGCAATGAGACCGGCGCGCTGCGTAACTCCGGAGCGCCTTCGGAGTTGCTCCGGGCATGGCCGTCACCGTTCCGCCGCCCCGCGTCGCGCCCGAGGATTCACCCACGGATTCACCCTGGGACGCGTATGCGTCCTGGTACGAGGAGGTGCTCGGCTGGCCCGTCGCGGGCGGGCCGCCCGCCCAGCTGGTCACCGGGGACCGGTTCGACGTCCTGGAGCTTCCGGCCGATGCGGGGGCGGAGCTGCTGCGCAGGCCGGTCGCCACGGGTCCGGTGGCGCTCACGGGGCGCAGGATGCGGTTCCTGGTGGCCGCGGGGAGCGCAGACGAGCTGGAGGGTCTGCTCGACTGGCTGGAGTGGGGCGGAGTCGGCCTCGATCTCACCGCCCTGGGTGCCGGGGGCCGGATCACGGCTCCGGTTCCCCCGGGACGCCCGGAGGGAAGTCCCCGGGGGGCCGCCGTGTGGCTGCGACCCCCCGAGCAGGGGTGTGAGGCATTGCTGCCGTCCCTGCCCGGCCCCGGGCAGGGTGCCGGTCCCCGGCACGGTGGTGCCGGGCCCGATCTCGTACGCCTGGTCGCCGCGGCGGCGACGGAATGCCACCGGGCGCGCCTGTGGCGGCGTACGCCCCCGAGGAGCGCCGCGGCCGGACCCTGCGCGGGCCGGCCGGGTCAGACCCTGACGGGTCAGGCCCGGTTCTCGTAGGCCTCGCGGATCTCCTGCGGGACGCGCCCGCGGTCGTTGACGCTCATGCCCTGGGCCTTGGCCCACGCGCGGATCTCGGCGGTGTCCGGGTTGCCGGACGTCGCGGCCGTCCGCGTCTTGGCGCGGCCGCCGGAAGCGCGGCCACCGGTGCGGCGGGCGCCCTTGACGTAGTCGGCAAGCGCGGAGCGCAGCTTCTCCGCGTTGGCGGTGGTGAGGTCGATCTCGTAGGTCTTGCCATCCAGAGCGAACGTCACGGTCTCGTCCGCCTCGCCACCGTCGAGGTCGTCGACAAGAAGGACCTGAACCTTCTGTGCCACCGGGATTTCCTTTCATCGAAAAGCAGTACGCGGAAAGGAAACCGCTTTTCTCTGGAAAACACAAACCCCCGGGGAGAGGTTCGAGACCGCAACGCGGCGGGAAACGTGCGCGATTCGGACATAGGCCACAGGTGCGCGGAGCACGGGAAAAGCCGCCGTGATCGTTCAGAGGTGCAGAAGCATCCGGCTGTTGCCCAAGGTGTTCGGCTTCACTCGTTCGAGACCGAGGAACTCGGCGACGCCCTCGTCATAGGAACGCAGGAGCTCCATGTAGACATCCGTCTCGACCGGGGTCTCGCCGATCTCGACGAAGCCGTGCTTCGCGAAGAAGTCCACTTCGAAGGTCAGGCAGAAAACCTTCCGGACGCCCAGCGCGCGGGCGGTGTCCAACAACTGCCCGAGCAGCTGATGGCCGACTCCGGCGCCCTTCAACTCGCGGTCGACCGCAAGAGTGCGTACTTCGGCGAGGTCTTCCCACATGACGTGGAGAGCGCCGCAGCCCACCACCTGGTCGTCGGAGTCGCGTTCCGCGACCCAGAACTCCTGGATGTCCTCGTAAAGGACGACCGGGGCTTTGTCGAGGAGGATCCGCTGCTGCACGTACTGGTCGAGCAGGCGCCGCAGCGCGGGAACATCGCCGGTGCGGGCACGGCGGATCGTCACTGTTTTTGCCTGTGCAGCGGAAAACTCACCCATGCCCGGACGCTATCGCCCCGACTCGGTCCCGCGCCCGGCGGAGTCCCCTTCGGCGGCAGGGACTTCGGGGGCTGCCGCGGCGGGGGCTCCGGCGGGGGGCTCCGCCGCAGGCCCGGTGGTCGCCCCGGCCGCCGGCTCCGCAGCCGGTTCGGCGGCCGACCCGTCGTCGTACCCCACGATGCGGAAGGCGTCCCGGAGGGCGTCGCGCTGTTCCGCGGACATCATGCCGAAGAAGGCCACGAGAGCGGCCGCGGGGTTGTCGCTCGTCGACCAGGCTTCGTTCATCAGTGCGGCCGAGTAGGCGGCGCGGGTGGAGACCGCGGTATATCGATAGGCGCGGCCTTCGGCTTCCCGGCGGACCCAGCCCTTCTGATGGAGATTGTCCATAACCGTCATGACGGTGGTGTACGCGATGGACCGTTCCTGCTGGAGGTCTTCCAGGACTTCACGAACAGTGACCGGGCGGTTCCACTGCCACACCCGCGTCATGACCGCGTCTTCGAGTTCTCCCAGGGGGCGAGGCACAACAGCACGATAGTGCGGAATGTGTGGAATTGCCCGGCCATTCGGAACGCAACGCTCAACAAAATCGGGCGTACGGCTCTCGAAGCCGTACGCCCTGCCCGTCCGGCCGCCCGGCCGGACGTGGCGCTACTTCCCGGGCTGGGACTGCCGGGCGGCCTCGGCGCGGGCGATCACGGCGTCGACCGCCGCGTCTTCCTTGGCCTTGTTGGCGCCGCCCTGGCTCTTCACGATCGTCACGACGAGGGCGATGAAGAAGCCGGCCATCACTACGGGGGGCACGAGCGCGGAAACGTAGTCCATGCCCCCAGCGTAGCTACCCGGCGGCGAGCCCGGCCGCCGGGGGCGGGGTGGGCTTGCGGCGCGGCGGGAACACCTCGCCGGGGGTCGGGATGGGCCGCTCGGACGGACGTTCGGCGGGCCGCTCGGGGTGCGGCGGCTCCTTGGGGGCCGGTGCGGGCCGGGCGGGCTCCTCCTTGCCGTCCTTGCCGCCCTTGCCGTCCTCGGCCTCGCCGGCGCCCCTGGCGCCCCTGCCGCCGGCCAGGGCCAGCAGCCGGGTCCGGGGGGCCGGCGTGATCGAGAGCCGCCGCCGTACGGAGCGCTCGGCGACGCCCTGGCAGCGCTCCAGCAGCGCCGCCGCGACCGGGTTGGCCCGCAGGGCGCGCAGGGCCGCGAGGTCGTCCGGTGCGGGCTCGTAGCCCGCGGCCAGGGCGTCCTGGAGCAGCTCCAGGTACCCGGAGAGGCTCCCGGGCAGGGCGCCGCGGTAGCGGACGAGGTCGGCGAGGAGGAACTCTCTGAGCCGACCCGCCTCCTGGACCGCGTCGTCCACCGACTGCGCCAGGCGCAGGCAGTCCTGGACCTCGGAGGTCGTCAGGGGGGCCGTGGAGGACTGGAGGGCGTGGGCGAGCGTTCGCCTGAGCACGTGCAGCTCGGCGGCGCTGAACGCCATGCCGCCGCGGGATCCGTAGGGCGTGGGCATGGGCCGAAGATACGCGCTAATCGGACAAAATCCCCTGAGCGGCGCGATTCCGGGCGCGCCGACCGCCTACCCGTCCGCTTTGACGGCGTCCAGGAAGTCGGCCCACGCGGACTGGGTCGTGGCCAGAATCAGATGCGCCGGGTCGGCCCGGTCGGCCACGCGGACGAGGTGGCCGGGGGCCGCCGAGACGTAGACGCAGGTGTCTCCTTCGCCGCAGTACGTGGACTTCTGCCAGGCGGGGTGAGCGGTCATGGTGTCTCTCCTCCGGGGGACGGCTCCTTGCTTCCCGTGGAGGGACGTTAACTCCGCGGACGCCCGGCACCGACGACTTCGGCGGAATTCGGTACATCGTCGTTGCATTGGCCACCCGCCGGGCGGCGCCGGATCCGTCAGGGGGCGAGGCGGGCCGTGAAGGCCTCGACCGCCCCGTTCACGTCCTGCGGGGTCCAGGTGAGGCCCGGGGAGGTGATCTCCAGCTCCGTCGCCGAGACGCCCGGGACCACCGTCGGGGACCACCTGCGGAAGAGGACCGTGCCCGTGTCCTCCGCCAGGCGGACCCCCGCCTCCGTCAGGCGGTCCGCCTCGTACGGCAGCCACACCTGGAACTGGTGCGTGTGCGGGATCTCCGGGTTGATCCGGAACCAGGGGACCCCGGCCGACTCCAGCGCGGGCCCCAGCGCCGCCGCGACCACGCGCGCCTGGGCCACGTACGACGGGAGGCGCGGGAGCTCCCGGTCCAGGCCGGCCAGCGCCGACAGTGCCTGCGGGAACTGGCGGAAGATCTGGCCCCCGTACCGGTGGCGCCAGACCTTCGCCTCCGAGATCAGCGCGGAGGAGCCCGCCAGGGCCGCGCCGCTCAGGCCGCCCAGGGACTTGTAGAAGGACACGTACACCGAGTCCGCGAGCCCCGCGATCTCCGGCAGCGGCCGCCCGAAGTGCACCGTCGACTCCCACAGCCGGGCCCCGTCGAAGTGCACCACCGCGTCCCGCTCGCGGGCCGCGTCGACCAGCGCCTCCAGCTCCTCCCAGGTGGGGAGCAGGAAGCCCGCGTCGCGCAGCGGGAGCTCCAGCATCAGCGTGCCGAAGGGCTCGGGCAGGTCCGCGACCTCCTCGGCCGTCGGCTGGCGCGGGTCCTTCGTCGGGTGCACCGTCCGCAGGCCGGAGACCAGCGACAGCGCACCGCCCTCCCACAGCTCCGGATGGCTCATCGGGTGCAGCGCGACCACCGGGTTCCCGGTCCGCCCCGCCCAGCAGCGCAGCGCGATCTGCTGGGCCATCGTCCCCGACGGGAAGAACGCCGCGTCCTCGGTGCCGAGCAGCTCTGCGACCCGCTGCTCGAGCCGGGTCACCACGCCGTCCCCGTACAGGTCGGCCGGCTCGTCGGGATCCGGCGCCGCCAGACCGGACAGCAGCTCACCGACCGTCGCCTCGCGCAGGCTGCGGGAGAGCATCCGCTCGGCCCCGCGTCCCGCCGCCACCAGCCTCTTCGTCAGATCGTCGTCACCAGTCATGCCCCTGATCATCGCCGACCGGCCAACACGCCCAGGGGCTAGCATGGCGGCGTATCGTCCGGTACCCCCCGCGGACTGGAACGGAAGGCCCTCCCCGCGTGAACTCATCCCAGCAACCGCGCCCCGCCCGGCTCACCGTCGGCGTCGTCGGCGCAGGCCGGGTCGGCCCCGCACTGGCCCGCGCGCTCCAGCAGGCCGGACACCGGCCGGTCGCCGTGTCCGGCGTCTCCGACGCCTCCCGCCGCCGCGCCGAGCGGATGCTGCCCGACGTGCCGCTCGTACCTCCCGCGCAGGTGCTGGAGCTGGCCGACCTGGTGCTGCTGACCGTGCCCGACGACGCGCTGCCGTCGCTCGTCGACGGACTCGCCGAGACCGGCGCGGTCCGTCCCGGCCAGCTCCTCGTGCACACCTCCGGGCGGTACGGGACCGCCGTGCTGGACCCGGCCCGCCGCGCGGGCGCGCTCCCGCTGGCCCTGCACCCCGCGATGACCTTCACCGGCACCGAGGTCGACGTCCAGCGGCTCGCCGGCTGCTCGTTCGGCGTCACGGCCCCCGAGGAGCTGCGGCTCGCGGCCGAGGCGCTGGTGATCGAGATGGGCGGGGAGCCCGAGTGGATCGCGGAGGAGAACCGTCCGCTCTACCACGCGGCCCTCGCCCTCGGCGCGAACCACCTGGTCACGCTGGTCGCCCAGGCCATGGAGCTGCTGCACAAGGCCGGGGTCGAGCACCCCGACCGGATGCTCGGCCCGCTCCTCGGCGCGGCCCTCGACAACGCCCTGCGCTCGGGTGACGCCGCCCTGACCGGCCCGGTGGCCCGCGGCGACGCCGGCACGGTCGCCGCGCACATCTCGGAGCTGCGCAGGCACGCCCCGGCCTCGGTCGCCGGCTACCTGGCGATGGCCCGCACCACCGCCGACCGGGCCCTCGCGCACGGCCTCCTCAAGCCCGAACTCGCCGAGGACCTGCTCGGCGTACTCGCCGATCCCGAGGGTGGGGACCAGTGACCGAGCTGCTGCTGCACACCGCCGAGGAGCTGCACGAGCTCCCGCGCACCGCAGACGGCCCCCGCGCCGTCGTGATGACCATGGGCGCCCTCCACGAGGGCCACGCCACCCTGATCCGCACGGCCCGCGAACAGGCCGGGCCCCAGGGCCAGGTCGTGGTCACCGTTTTCGTGAACCCGCTGCAGTTCGGGGCGAACGAGGACCTCGACCGCTACCCCCGCACCCTCGACGCCGACCTGGAGATCGCCCGGGAGGCCGGCGCCGACGCGGTGTTCGCCCCGGCCGTCGACGAGGTCTACCCCGGCGGCGACCCCCAGGTGCGCGTCAGCGCCGGCCCGATGGGCGAGTGCCTCGAAGGGGCCACCCGGCCCGGCCACTTCGACGGCATGCTCACCGTCGTCGCCAAGCTGCTCCACCTCACCCGGCCGGACCTGGCCCTCTTCGGCCAGAAGGACGCGCAGCAACTCGCCCTGATCCGGCGGATGGTCACCGACCTGAACTTCCCCGTCGAGGTGGTCGGCGTACCGACCGTCCGCGAGGAGGACGGGCTCGCGCTGTCGTCCCGCAACCGGTACCTCTCCGCGCAGGAGCGCCGTACCGCCCTGGCCCTGTCGCGCGCCCTGTTCGCCGGGCAGGACCGGCTCGCCGCGCAGGCCGCGCTGCGCGCCCGCGCCGAGGCCTCCCCGGCCAGCGACGAGCGGGCCACCGCCCTGGCCCGGCTCGGTGAGATCCGGGCCTCCGCCGACGCGCACGCCGTGTCCGCCGCGTCCGCCGCCGGCACCGGCCTGCCGGAGGCCGTACGGGCCGCCGCCCGGCACGTCCTGGAGGAGGCGGGCCGGCACGACCCGCCACTGCTGCTGGACTATCTGGCGCTGGTGGATCCGCAGGACTTCACCGATGTCGGCTCCGACTTCACCGGGCAGGCCGTGCTGGCCGTCGCCGCGAAGGTGGGGACGACCCGGCTGATCGACAACATCCCATTGGAGTTCGGAGCACACACGTGAGCACCCCAGGCACAGGCACCGCCGGTACCGGCATACGGCTGCACGCCCCCGCCCCCGGCTGGGCCGTCGACGCCGACGTCGTGGTCGTCGGCTCCGGCGTCGCCGGCCTGACCGCCGCACTGCGCTGCGCCGCCGCGGGCCGCCGTACGGTCGTGGTCACCAAGGCCCGGCTCGACGACGGCTCCACCCGCTGGGCGCAGGGCGGGATCGCCGCGGCGCTCGGCGACGGCGACACCCCCGAGCAGCACCTGGACGACACGCTGGTCGCGGGTGCCGGGCTGTGCGACGAGGCCGCCGTACGGCTCCTCGTCACCGAGGGACCGGACGCCGTGCGCCGCCTCATCGCCACCGGGGCCGTCTTCGACACCTCCGCCGAGACCGGTGAGATAGAGCTGACTCGCGAGGGCGGCCACCACCGCCGCCGGATCGCGCACGCGGGCGGCGACGCCACCGGCGCCGAGATCTCCCGGGCGCTGGTCGAGGCCGTCCATGCGGCCGGCATCGAGACCGTCGAGAACGCCCTCGTGCTGGACCTGCTGCAGGACGCGCAGGGCCGTACGGCCGGTGTCACCCTGCACGTCATGGGCGAGGGCCAGCACGACGGCGTCGGCGCCGTCCACGCGCCCGCCGTGATCCTGGCGACCGGCGGCATGGGCCAGGTCTTCTCGGCCACCACCAACCCGTCGGTGTCCACCGGCGACGGGGTGGCGCTCGCCCTGCGGGCCGGGGCCGAGGTCTCCGACCTGGAGTTCGTCCAGTTCCACCCGACCGTGCTCTTCCTGGGCCCGGACGCCGAGGGCCAGCAGCCCCTGGTGTCGGAGGCGGTCCGCGGCGAGGGCGCGTACCTGGTCGACGGCGACGGCGTCCGCTTCATGGTCGGACAGCACGAGCTGGCCGAGCTGGCCCCGCGCGACATCGTCGCCAAGGGCATCACGCGCCGCATGCAGGAGCAGGGCGCGCAGCACATGTACCTGGACGCCCGGCACTTCGGCGCGCAGATGTGGGAGCAGCGCTTCCCGACCATCCTCGCCGCCTGCCGCGCGCACGGCATCGACCCGGTGACCGAGCCCATCCCGGTCGCGCCCGCCGCGCACTACGCCTCCGGCGGCGTACGGACCGACCTGCACGGCCGTACCACCGTCCCCGGCCTGTACGCGTGCGGCGAGGTGGCGTGCACCGGCGTGCACGGCGCGAACCGGCTTGCCTCCAACTCCCTGCTGGAGGGCCTGGTCTTCGCCGAACGCATCGCCGACGACATCGTCGCGGGCGCGCCCGCCGGCAACGGCCCGGGCATCCCGGTTCCCGCGACCGGCCCGCTGCAGCCCGCCGAGGCGCGGTACGAGATCCAGCGCATCATGACGCAGGGCGCGGGCGTGCTCCGCTCCGCCGAGTCCCTGCGCACGGCGGCCGCCGCCCTCGAGAACCTCTACGCGACGGCGCTGACGGCGCTGGAGAACGACGGCAAGACCGCCGTGCCCGGGACCGAGACCTGGGAGGCCACGAACCTGCTGTGCGTGGCCCGGGTACTGGTCGCCGCCGCCCGGCGCCGCGACGAGACCCGCGGCTGCCACTGGCGCGAGGACCACCCCGACCGGGACGACGCCGTCTGGCGCCGTCACCTCGTCGTCCGGCTGTCCGCCGCCGAGAAGCGGGCGCTGGTCGTCACCCCCACCGACTCCGCGGGCTTTCCGTCCGTACAGCACCCTTTGAGCCAGGAGCAGTCATCGTGAGCACCCCCGAACAGCACGACCACGAGCACGAGCACGCGGAGCTGCCGCTCCTCGACGAGTCCGCGGGCGGCTGCGGCGACGACTGCGGCTGCGGCGACGGCGAGGAGAGCGGCCTGGACCCGGCGCTGGCCCAGCTGCTGGCCGACGCCGGCCTGGACCCGATCGAGGTCGAGGACATCGCCCACATGGCGATCTCCGAGGACCTGGACGGCGGGGTCGACGTGACCACGGTGGCCACCGTCCCCGAGGACGCCGTCGCGCACGCCGACTTCACCGCCCGCGAGGCGGGCACGGTCGCCGGCCTGCGCGTCGCCGAGGCCGTCCTCTCGGTGGTCTGCGAGGACGAGTTCGAGGTCGAGCGGCACGTCGAGGACGGCGACCGCGTGCAGCCCGGCCAGGTGCTGCTGACGGTCAAGGCCCGCACCCGGGACCTGCTCACCGGCGAGCGCAGCGCGCTGAACCTGCTGTGCCTGATGTCGGGCATCGCGACGGCGACCCGCACGTGGGCCGACGAGCTGGAGGGCACCAAGGCGAAGGTCCGCGACACCCGCAAGACCACGCCGGGCCTGCGCTCCCTGGAGAAGTACGCGGTGCGCTGCGGCGGCGGCGTCAACCACCGGATGTCGCTGTCGGACGCGGCGCTGGTCAAGGACAACCACGTGATCGCGGCGGGCGGTGTCTCGGAGGCGTTCAAGGCCGTCCGCGAGCAGTTCCCCGACCTGCCGATCGAGGTCGAGGTGGACACCCTCCAGCAGGTGCGCGAGGCCCTGGACGCGGGCGCGGACCTGATCCTGCTCGACAACTTCACGCCGATCGAGACCGAGGAGGCCGTCGCGCTGGTCCACGGCCGCGCGGTGCTGGAGTCTTCGGGCCGCCTGACGATGGCCAACGCCCGTACGTACGCGGAGACGGGCGTGGACTACCTCGCGGTCGGCGGGCTCACGCACTCGTCCCCGATCCTGGACATCGGCCTGGACCTGCGCGAGGAGCGGTAATGCTGCTGACCATCGACGTCGGCAACACCCACACCGTGCTCGGCCTGTTCGACGGCGACGAGATCGTCGAGCACTGGCGCATCTCCACCGACCCGCGCCGCACGGCCGACGAGATGGCCGTCCTGATGCAGGGCCTGATGGGCATGCATCCGATGCTCGGCAGCGAGCTGGGTGACGGCATCCACGGCATCGCGATCTGCTCGACGGTGCCGTCGGTGCTGCACGAGCTCCGCGAGGTGACCCGCCGCTACTACGGCGACGTCCCCGCGGTGCTGGTCGAGCCCGGCATCAAGACGGGCGTGCCGATCCTGATGGACAACCCCAAGGAGGTCGGCGCGGACCGCATCATCAACGCGGTCGCCGCCGTCGAGCTCTACGGCGGCCCGGCGATCGTCGTCGACTTCGGTACGGCGACCACGTTCGACGCGGTCTCCGCGAAGGGCGAGTACGTGGGCGGGGTGATCTCCCCGGGCATCGAGATCTCGATGGAGGCCCTCGGCGTACGGGGCGCCCAGCTCCGCAAGATCGAGCTGGCGCGGCCGCGCAACGTGATCGGCAAGTCCACGGTCGAGGCCATGCAGTCGGGCGTGGTCTACGGATTCGCAGGCCAGGTCGACGGGGTCGTCACGCGGATGGCCAAGGAGCTGGCCGGCCCGCACGGCGACCCGAGCGACGTCCGCGTGATCGCCACGGGCGGCCTGGCGCCGATGGTCCTCGGCGAGTCCTCGGTCATCGACGACCACGAGCCGTGGCTGACGCTGATCGGGCTGCGCCTGGTCTACGAACGCAACGCGCCGAACTTCGACTGAGGCTGCGGCGCGCCGCCCGCCCGGGTTCCCCGGCGGGCGGCGCCGCAGCGCTCCCTTTCACTCATCGCCGTTCTGAAGACTCGGGTTCGACCTGATGAATTAGCTTGGGCCCAACTCGTCGACAGGTACAGGACGGCTCATATGGCCCGGGACACGGCGTACTTGAAGGTGGCCGACGCGCTGCGCACGCGGATCCGCGCCGAGGAGTGGCCCGTCGGCGCCAAGCTGCCGTCGCGGTCCCGGTTCGCCGAGGAGTACGCGGTCGGGCAGAGCGTCACGCAGCGCGCGCTGGAGCTGCTGATCATCGAGGGGCTCCTGGAAGGCCGCGCCGGCTCGGGCACGTACCGGTGCGAGCCGCGCGAGCGGCTGCGCATAGTGCGCTCCCGGCGGCGCCGGCTGGCCGGGCTCGGCGGCGCGGGCGTGACCTGGGAGTCGCATTCCGCGGCCCGTACGCCGGCACCGGAGCGGATC
This sequence comes from Streptomyces sp. NPDC032745, assembly GCF_055579465.1. NCBI lineage: Bacteria > Bacillati > Actinomycetota > Actinomycetes > Kitasatosporales > Streptomycetaceae > Streptomyces > Streptomyces sp. NPDC032745. The sequence continues at coordinate 42,011 of NZ_JBVING010000003.1, forward strand.
GCGGAGCGCCTCGCCGTCCCGCCGGGCGACCCGTGCGTGCTCACCACGTACGAGTTCCTGTCCGAGGGCAGGCCCGTGGAGATCTGCGAGTCCTGGGAGCCGATGGCGGTCACGAACGGCACTCCGGTAGTGCTGCCGGAGGCGGGCCCGTTCAAGGGCGCCGGGGTCATCGAGCGGATGCGCTCGATCGGCGTGCTGGTCGCCTCTTCGCTGGAGGTCCCCCGCCCGGCGCGGGCGAACCAGCGGCAGGCCAATCTGCTCGGCATCAGCGTCGGCGACCTGATCACCGAGATCGAGCGGACGTACTACGCGACGGACGGCCGGGCGGTGGAGACCGCCGACATCGTGGTCGCCGACCGCCGCTCCGAGATCGCGTACGAGATCGACTTCCACCCCGGGGACCGCTGACCGGTCCGCATCACGTGCGCCCGGGTACGTGGGCCAGCCGGCGCAGCGCGGCCCACCAGGGGTGGCGGGCCGCCCGGCCGTCGAGGACGGCCTGGAACTGGGCGTACGTCCGGGCCGCCCGCAGGACGGCGACGTCGTCGCGGCCCGGCGGCGGGGGCATCGGGACACCGTGCTGGGAAGCCCGGTAGGTATCGATGAGGTACTGCTCGATCGCTGTCATGCCTCCACCCTGGACCTGCTGGGGCCACCCCGCACGACGATTGACGCTCCGCGTCAATTGACCCGTGTCAGTCCAGGTCACAGGGGTCCGGCAGGTGAGAATGGGCCGATGAGCGTCACCATCGACATCGCCGGGCTCCCCGCGGAGCGCATCCGCTTCGCGCCCTCTCCGCTCTCCGAGCTCTGCATGACGCTGCACGCCCTGTCGCAGCCCGCCCACCACCCCGGCCTGGCTTCGTGGACCACCGCCACCGCGGCCGCGCTCGAGCCCTGCCTCGCGGACCGGCTGCTGGAGGGCGATTTCATGTGGCGCAGCTCCTTCTCCGACATCTTCATGGCCTTCGCGGGCATCCCCGGCGGCAGCGGGCTGCCCGCCGCGACCCTGGCCGAGGAGCTCGACGTACTCGACCGGATGGACGACGAGCGGTTCGTGATGGCCGCCCTGGAGCACTGCTGGCTGGCGCTGTACAACGAGGGCGGCGGGCCCTCCCCGCTGAAGAACCCGCAGGCCCGGGCCAAGGCGCTGGAGACGGCCGCCGCGCGCGGTCCGCGCCAGCTGGACTTCTCGCTGCGGCTGCTGGACGACACCGCGTCCGTACGGGTGTGGCTGCGGCGGCTCCTGGAGGACTGCGACGAGGCGTTCTTCGCGGAGACCTGGCGGCGGATAGAGCCTCAGCAGAGCGCCGATGCCCGGCACAAGACCGAGGTGCTGCGCCGCAAGGGGCTGGCGGCGACGCTGAACGAGGTGTCGACGGCGCTGAGCGTCGACGAGGCCGCCACCACCATCACCGTGGACAAGATGGTCCACGGCTCGGCGACCGCGACCGACCCGGGGATAGGCCCCGGCCTGGTCTTCGTGCCGACGAACTTCGGCTGGCCGCATCTGCTGGTGCTGCACGCGCCCGGCTGGATGCCGGTGGTCCACTACCCGCTCCGCTCCCCCGAACTGCCCGAGCCGGGCTCGGTGGAGTTGCTCCAGCGGCGGATGGAGGCGCTGGCCCATCCGATGCGGATGATGCTGTGCCGGAGTCTGGCCCGGGCCCCGTACACGACGAGCGAGCTGGCGACCGTGCACGGGATCACGGCACCGGAGGTGTCGCGGCACCTGTCGGCGCTGAAGAAGGCGGGCCTGCTGCACACCTGGCGCCAAGGACGGTACGTCCAGCACCAGTTGGATCTGGGCAAGGTCGCCCGGATCGGCTCGGAGTTCATCGAGGGCATCCTGCGCTGACGGCTCCCCCGCGGCACAACAGGGCGGACGGTGGCCGGATTTCGACGGCGCAGAGTCACCGATATGCGGAATTCATCAACCGGAAACAGCGAAAACTCTGGCCAGATCGGCCACCTGGTCTATACCGTGCGTCCACCGCTCACCCCACGTACCGCGCACCGCTTCCGTCTGTCTGCTCGCATTTGTCGTGGAAGGACCTTCATGCCCTCACGCCGTATAGCCGCAGCAACCGCCGCCCTGGCAGCCGCGGCCCTCGTCTCCCCGCTGGTGCTCGCCGGGCCGGCCGGTGCCACCGGCAGCCCGCAGAGCGATGCCGCACGGGGCGACGCACTGGCCAGGAAGCTGGTCAAGGACTCGACCGGCAAAGGCGCCAACAACCACCTGAAGGTCTTCCAGGCCATCGCCGACTACAACAAGGGCACCCGCGTGGCCGGCTCCAAGGGCCACGTGCAGTCCGCCCAGTACGTCGAGGCCGTGATGCGGGCGGCCGGCTACAAGGTCTCGAAGAACGAGTTCGAGTTCGTGTACGTCGAGACGATCGCCGAGACGCTGAAGGTCGACGGCGCGGGGCGCGAGCGCGACGTCCCGATCAAGCTGATGACGTACACGGCGAGCGGCCCGGAGGGCGGGGTGAAGGCGCAGATCGCCGTCGCCCCGGTGGACTCGGACGGTACGAACGGCTGCGAGCCGGGCGACTTCGCCGCGGGCGCCTTCACGGGCAAGATCGCGCTGGTCAAGCGCGGCGGCTGCACCTTCGCGGCCAAGCAGGCCAACGCGGCGGCGGCCGGCGCGGTCGGCGCGATCATCTACAACAACACCGAGGGCTCCCTCAACGGCACCCTGGGCGCGCCGGACGCGGGCAAGGTACCGACCGGCGGCGTCACCCGGGCCGAGGGCGAGCGGCTCGCCGCCGAGGCCGCGGCCGGCCCGGTCGAGGTCACCCTCGACATCCGCGAGTTCCGGGAGAACCGCAAGACGTACAACGTCATCGCGGAGACGCAGGGCGGCGACGAGAACAACACCGTCTTCCTCGGCGCGCACCTCGACTCGGTCGCGGCGGGCCCCGGCATCAACGACAACGGGTCCGGCTCGGCCGGCATCCTGCAGGTCGCGCAGCGCCTCGCGAGCAGCCAGAACAAGATCAAGAACAAGGTCAAGTTCGCCTGGTGGTCGGCGGAGGAGTTCGGCCTGCTCGGCTCCGAGGCGTACGTCGGCGGTCTGACGGACGCGCAGAAGAAGCAGATCAAGCTGTACTTGAACTTCGACATGATCGCCTCGCCGAACGCCGCGTACTTCGTGTACGACGGCGACGACTCGGACAAGGTCGGCTCGGGCCCGGGGCCCGAGGGCTCGGCGCAGCTGGAGAAGGGCATCACCGACTTCCTCGACGCGCAGAAGATCCCGCACGAGGGCTCGGACTTCACGGGCCGCTCGGACTACGGCCCGTTCATCGAGGCGGGCATCCCGTCCGGTGGCACGGACACCGGCGCCGAGGGGATCAAGACGGCGGCACAGGCGGCGAAGTTCGGCGGTCAGGCGGGTGTCGCGTACGACGTGAACTACCACGGCAAGGGCGACGACATCACGAACATCGACCAGAAGGCGCTGGACATCAACGTGGACGTGATCGCGAACGCGGTCGGCCACTACGCGTTCGACCTGGCCCCGCTGTCGAGGCCGGTCGCCGGGGCGCCGACCACCGGTGGCAGCACGGGCGGTGGCCTCCGCCCGGGCCACGACCACGAGGCCACCGAGTAGGTCTTCCGGGGCTCCGGCCCCAGACCCCGCGCCTCGAACGCCGGCGGGGCCGGATTTTGCCGCGCAGCGGCAATTCCGGCCCGTCCGGCGTTCGAGGACCCGCGGGTCCGGGGCGGAGCCCCGGTTTCGGGAAGGGGCGGGGCGGGGAGACGGCTCCGCGCGGCGGAACCGGTCAGGCCGGCCAGGGGGCGACACCCACCGGCTGGACCAGCCAGCCGAAGTCGCCGAGCCCGCCGCGGCCGGTGAGCTCCGCCGCCTCACCGGCCGATGCCAGGGCCCGGACGTAACCCGCCGGGTCGGAAGTGGCCAGGGCCAGCGGGGGCCGGGCCCCCGAGACGCCGAGAGCGGTCAGCGCCTCGCGCTGCGAAACCAGCACCGCCCCCGGCCCCGCGCACGCGTCCAGCGCCACGTGAGCCGTCACGTCACAGCTCCCGTCCGGCACCGGCGCGACCTCCCGCCCCCCGCGGAAACCCGTCAGGGTGCCGTACGGGGGCCGGGCCTGCAGAACGTGGGCGTAGTCCACCGCCACCGCCAGCCCCCGCTCCACCGAGCGGGCGGCCCGGGCCCACGCCTCGTCCCGCGCCCGCCCGATCTCCACCCGGCCGGGCCCCGGCCACCACCGCTCCAGCCACGCCAGGTCCGCGCCGTCCACGGCCGGCCCGCGGCTCTCCGTACCCTCCCGGTCGACCAGTACGTAGTGCCCGTCCTCCGCGATCTCCAGCGGTACGTTGTCCAGCCACTCGTTCGCGAACAGCAGGCCCCGCGTCCCCTCCGGCGGCTCCGGCACCCACCGGATCCGCGGATCGAGCGCGCCCGGCCGCTCCGCCCGCTCCACCGCGTACGGCCGCACCCGCGCCGCGACCTCCGCCGGGAGCGCGGCCAGCACCCCGGTCAGCAGCTCCCCCCGACCGGCCCCGACGTCGACCAGGTCCAGCCCCTGCGGATGCCCCAGCTCGGCGTCCACCCACTGCAGCAGGCGGGCCACCGCCCCCGCGTACAGCGGCGAGGCGTGCACGGAGGTACGGAAGTGCCCGGCCGGGCCCGGCCCGCCCGGGCGCACGTAGAACCCGTCCGGCCCGTACAGCGCGGCCTCCATCGCCGTCCGCCACCGGACCGGAACCGGAACCGGAACGAGATCCGCGACTTCTCCCTGAGTGCTCATCCCCGACAGGTTAAGCTCGGCCTCCACCTTGGGGAGTACACCTCCGTCACACGGATCGCACCTGTGGTTGACTCCAGCACCTATCTCCTTTGCCTACTCTGGGTTACGTGCAGCGCCTCTACGACTTCCTCCGCAGACACCCGACGGGCGTCGACAGCTTCTGGGCTGTCCTCCTCGTCGGGCTCGGGATGCTGCAAGTCGCCGAAGACAGTTTCAGCAGCACCACCGCCCGGCTGATCGCCGTCCCCTCGGTGCTCGCGATGGGCGTCGTCGTGGCCCTGCGCCGCAAGTGGACGCAGCCGATGTTCTGGCTCGCCGTCGGCACCGGCGTCTACAAGCTGGTCACCCACACCGAGGCGATCAACTCCGACCTCGCGATGCTGATCATCCTGTACACGGTCGCGGCCTCCTCCGAGATCTCGCGCCGGATGTCCCGTACCGCGCTCGCCATCGGGTTCCTCGCCTCCCCCCTCTACGCCCTTCGCTTCCAGGTGGACAAGGGCGACGCCCGCGCCGACTTCCTCTTCACGCTCTTCGCCATCGTCCCGTTCGCCCTCGCCTGGGTGCTCGGCGACTCCCTGCGCACCCGCCGGGCGTACTACGCCCAGCTCGTCGAGCGGAACCAACGGCTGGAGAAGGAGCGCGAGGCCCAGGCCAAGGTGGCCGTCGCCGCCGAGCGCGCCCGGATCGCCCGCGAGCTGCACGACGTCGTCGCGCACAACGTCTCGGTGATGGTGGTCCAGGCGGACGGCGCCGCGTACGTCATGGACGTGGCCCCCGATCAGGCCAAGGAGGCCCTGCAGACGATCTCCGGCACCGGCCGCCAGGCTCTGGCCGAGATGCGCCGCCTGCTCGGCGTCCTGCGCACCGGGGAGCCCCAGGAGTCCGAGGACTACGTGCCCCAGCCGGACGTGGAGCAGATCGAGGTCCTGGTGGAACAGGTACGGGCGGCCGGGCTCACGGTGGACTTCGAGGTCGAGGGCGCACCGCGCAGGCTGCCCAGCGGCGTCGAGCTCACCGCGTACCGGATCGTGCAGGAGGCGCTGACGAACACCCGCAAGCACGGCGGCCCGGATGCCAAGGCGAGCGTCCGGCTGGTCTACTTCGACGACGGGCTCGGCCTGCTGGTCGAGGACGACGGCCGGGGGGCGGCCCACGAGCTGTACGAGGACGGCGGCGCCGACGGCGCCGGGCACGGGATGATCGGCATGCGCGAGCGGATCGGCATGGTCGGCGGCACCCTGGACGCGGGCCCGCGGCCCGGTGGCGGCTTCCGGATCAGCGCACTGCTCCCGCTCAAGACGAGATGACGAGGTCGAGGTAACTGATGTCCATCCGAGTAATGCTGGTCGACGACCAGGTGCTGCTGCGCACTGGGTTCCGGATGGTGCTCGCCGCCCAGCCCGACATGGAGGTCGTCGCCGAGGCCGGCGACGGCCTGGAGGCGCTGGAGGTACTGCGGGCCACGAAGGTGGACGTGGTGCTGATGGACGTCCGGATGCCGAAGCTCGACGGGGTCGAGGCCACGCGCCGGATCTGCGAGCGCGACGAGCACCCGGACGTGATCATCCTGACCACCTTCGACCTGGACGAGTACGCCTTCTCGGGTCTCAAGGCGGGCGCGAGCGGGTTCATGCTGAAGGACGTGCCGCCGGCGGAGCTGCTGGCCGCGATCCGCTCGGTGCACAGTGGAGACGCGGTGGTGGCCCCGTCCACGACCCGGCGCCTGCTGGACCGCTTCGCGCCGATGCTGCCGACGACCACGCAGGAGCCGCAGAACAAGGAGATCGAGCGGCTGACGGAGCGCGAGCGCGAGGTCATGCTGCTGGTGGCCCAGGGCCTGTCGAACGGCGAGATCGCGGCCCGCCTGGTCCTCTCCGAGGCCACGGTGAAGACGCACGTGGGCCGCATCCTGACCAAGCTGAGCCTGCGCGACCGCGTACAGGTCGTGGTCCTCGCGTACGAGACGGGCCTGGTCCGCGCCGGCGGCGCCTGAGCCATGAGCCCGCCCCGTCCCCCGGGCCGCCGGTCAGGTCATCCAGCGGTCCGGGCGGGCGTCCGCGCGGGAGGTACGGGAGCGGGCCGCCTGGGCGTCCAGCAGGTCGGCGGCCTCGGCGGCCGGCCGCAGGCGGGCCGTGACGGTGCCGCCCGCGCCCGTGTCCACATGGACGTCGGCCACGCCCCGGGCGCGCTCCCACGGGCCCTGGGTGAGCCGGACGCTCTGCACCTTGGCGTGCGGGACGATCTCCGTACGGCGGCACAGCAGCCCCTTGCGGGCAGCGAACACGTCCGCCGAGACGGCCAGGGCGTAGCCCTTCCACCACACCGGCACCACCCACCGCGATCCGCTCTTCGGGGACCGGCCGAAGGCGAGGGCCGCGAGGTCCACACCCGGCAACACCCGGGCGACCACCGCCTCGGCGGCGGCCCGCGAGGCCACCGGGACCAGGACCTCGTTCTTCGAGCCGGCCACCGCCAGCTCCACCCGCACCCAGTCCCGGCGCCGCCACAGCAGCGGTTCCACGATCCGTACGGTCTGCACCCGCCCCGGCGGCACGGTCTCGTGGGCCCGGTCCAGCAGCCCGTGGTCGAGGCGCAGCCCGTCCGGGGACTCGGCGACCCGCCAGTCGAACTCGGCGAGGAAGCGCCCGGCCGTACCCGACCAGAGCCCGCCCAGCATGGGCAGCAGGGTGGCGATCGTCGCCCAGGGGTTCCCGCTGAACCACCACACGGCGACCGGGACGATCAGCCCGGCGGCCAGCGCCGCCCACGCCGAGAGGGTGAGCAGCAGGGACACGGCCAGGTCCGCGGGGCGGACGCGCAGCAACTCGCGCTGCGGGGCCTCGCCGAGCGCGACGGCCTCCGCGGGGGCGAAGCCGGCTGCCCGGGCCAGCAGCTCGGCGCGCAGCGCCACGGCCTCCCGCTCGTCGAGGAAGGCCAGCTCGTCCTTGTCCTCGGTGCCGATCACGTCGAGCCGCAGCTTGGCGACCCCGGCCACCCGGGCCAGCAGCGGCCGGGTCACGTCCACCGCCTGGATCCGGTCGAGCCGGATGTGCGCGGTGCGCCGGAACAAGAGCCCGCTGCGGATGCGCAGCTCGGTGTCGGTCACCGCGTAGTGGGTGAACCACCAGCTCAGGAATCCGTACAGGCCGAACACCACGACCAGGCCGGCCAGGGTCAGGGCCCGCAGGCCGGACGGCAGCCCGCGCACCCACCGCTCGACCTGCTCGCCCTGCTGGACGACGACGCCGACGGTCGCGGCGATCGGCACCCACGCCCGGCGCAGCGGCGTGAGCACGTGCAGCCGCCGCTCCACGGCAGGCGCGGAATCCGCCGCGGATCCGGCCGCGGATCCGGCCGCCGATCCGGCCGCCGATCCGGCGGTCACAGGCCCGCCGACCTTGCCTCGCCGAGCTCCGTCAGCCGGTCCCGCAGCCGCTCCGCCTCGGCCGGGACCAGGCCCGGGATCTTGGCGTCCGTGGCCGCGGCCGCCGTGTGCAGCTGTACGGAGGCCAGCCCGAAGCGCCGCTCCAGCGGGCCCGAGGTCACCTCGACCAGCTGCATCCGCCCGTACGGGACCACCGTCTGCGCCCGCCACAGCACCCCGCGGCTGATCAGCAGGTCGTCGGCGCGCTCCGCGTACCGCCAGGACCGCCAGTTGCGGCCGAGCAGCACCCAGCCCCAGGCCAGGCCCCCGAGCCAGATCGCCCCCGCGGCCGCCCAGAGCGGGCCGGCCGTCAGCCCCAGCAGCAGGGCCGTACCGGCCGCGAGCGGCACCGTCCAGATCACCAGCAGCAGCCGCCGCAGCGTGAGCAGCCCGCCCGGCAGCCCCACCCACTCGGGCCTGCCGGTCCCACCCGTGATCCCCGTTTCCATGCGCTCAGCGTAGGGGGTGGCGCGGCGGCCGGGCCGGGCTCGCGACGCCACCCCCTGCGGCTGCAAGAATGCTGCCATGACGGAGACCACGGTCGGCATCGGCGGCGCGGCGGAGAGCACCGACATGGTGCTCAACATCGGACCCCAGCACCCTTCCACGCACGGCGTGCTGCGCCTGCGCCTCGTCCTCGACGGCGAGCGGATCGTCAGCGCCGAGCCGGTCGTCGGCTATATGCACCGCGGCGCCGAGAAGCTCTTCGAGGCACGCGACTACCGGCAGATCGTGATGCTCGCGAACCGCCACGACTGGCTGTCCGCGTTCTCCAACGAGCTCGGCGTGGTCATGGCGGTCGAGCGGATGCTCGGCATGGAGGTCCCCGAGCGGGCCGTGTGGATGCGGACCCTGCTCGCCGAGCTGAACCGGGTGCTCAACCACCTGATGTTCCTCGGGTCGTACCCGCTCGAACTCGGCGGAATCACCCCGATCTTCCACGCGTTCCGCGAGCGCGAGGAGCTCCAGGCCGTCATGGAGGAGATCTCCGGCGGCCGCATGCACTACATGTTCAACCGCGTCGGCGGTCTCAAGGAGGACCTCCCGGCCGGCTGGCTCGGCCGGGCGCGCGCGGCGATCGCCGACGTCCGCACCCGCATGGACGTGTACGACAAGCTCGTCCACGGCAACGAGATCTTCCGCGGGCGTACGCGCGGGGTGGGCGTGCTGTCCCCCGAGGCGGTGCACGCGTACGGGGTCTCCGGGCCCATCGCCCGCGCCTCCGGCGTCGACTTCGACCTGCGGCGCGACGAGCCGTACCTGGCGTACGGCGAGCTCCAGGACGTCCTGAAGGTGGTCACCCGCACCGAGGGCGACTGCCTGGCCCGCTTCGAGTGCCTGCTGGACCAGACCCACAACGCGCTCGACCTCGCGGTCGCCTGCCTGGACCGGATGGCCGAGCTGCCGCCCGGGCCGATCAACCAGCGCCTCCCGAAGGTGCTGAAGGCGCCCGAGGGGGCCACCTACGCCTGGACCGAGAACCCGCTCGGCATCAACGGCTACTACCTCGTCTCGAAGGGCGAGAAGACCCCGTACCGGCTGAAGCTGCGCTCCGCCTCGTACAACAACATCCAGGCCCTGTCGGTGCTGCTGCCCGGCCAGCTGGTCGCGGACATGGTGGCGATCCTGGGCTCGCTGTTCTTCGTCGTGGGCGATATCGACAAGTGACAAGTCGCGGGAACTCCCGTGATGGCGCGGGAGTCTTCTGCTTAGGGTGCCGGGATGACCCCTGGCACATACGAGGGCTACCTGCGGCGGCTCGGCTTCCCGCGGCCGCCCGGGCCCACCGTGGAGACGCTCTTCGCGCTCCAGCGCGCCCACCTCGAGCGCATCCCGTACGAGAACCTCGACATCCAGCTCGGCCGGCCGCCCGGCATCGACCCGGAGCTCTCCGCACGCCGGTTCGCGGCCGGGCGCGGCGGGTACTGCTTCCACCTCAACGGCGCCTTCGCGCTGCTCCTTGAGGCCCTCGGCTTCGAGGTGACCCGGCACCTCGCGGGGGTCCTCGGGGCGGCGGAGCGCGAGCGCCGCGACGTCAGCGGCGACCACCTCGCGCTTACCGTCCGGGCCGGCGGGGAGGAGTACTTCGTCGACGCCGGGCTCGGCGACGGCCCGTACGAGCCACTGCCGCTGCGCGCCGGTACGCACCGGCAGGGGGAGTTCACGTACGGGCTGGGCCCGCTGGAGGGGGACGCGCCCGGCTGGAGGTACGTCAACGAGGCGAGCCCCTGCCCGGCGGTCAACATCCTCTCGGCGCCGGCGGCGACGGCCGATTTCGAGGCCACGCACGTGCGGCTGTCGACCTCGCCGGACTCCGGCTTCGTACGGACCCTCGCTCTGCTGCGGCGCGATGCGCACGGGGTCGACACGCTGCGGGGACGGGTGCTGAGCCGCATCCATCCCGGGAAGGGGACGAGCGAGCGGGTCCTGGACACGCCCGGGGAGTTCTGGGCGGTGGTGGGCGGGCTCTTCGAGCGGGAGCTCGACGATCTGACACCGGCGGACCGGGCGGCGCTGTGGGACCGGGTGTGCGCGGCCCACGAGAAGTGGCTGGCCGACCGGGCGGAGGCGGGCGCGGCCGCCGAGGGGCCGGGGTCCGGGAGCTGACGGCGGCGGCGATGTCGGTGCGGGAGTGCAGACTTGGGGCATGTCCCACTCCCCCAGACGGGCCTGCCCCGCATGCGGGCGCGACTGCGCCGTGACCGCCGGCCGGATCGCCCGCCACGACCCTCCCGCCGGGCGGGACCGCGGCGACCTGGTGTCCTGCCCCGGATCCCGGGCGCGGGTGGTGCTCGGGGCATCGGCGCCGACGCTGGACGGCTTCGTCCTGTCGGAACTGCCCGGGCAGCTGCCGCTGTTCTGAACGCGCGGCCCGGCCTGAGTACGGCCGTCCGCCGATCTGAGTACCCGCGCGGATCCCCCGTACCGGCGGCGCGGACAGGATGGCGGCATGTCCTGGAACCCGCAGACCGCCCTCCTCGCCCCCGAGTCGCCAGCCGACGCCGCCTCCCGGCGCATCCGCAGGAACGCGGGGATCGCCGCCCTTCTGTTCCTGCCCGCCCTGGTGGCCGCGAAGGTCTTCCTGCTGTCCACGGAGGTCGGCACCCGCTGCGTGATGACGGGCGGCTGCCGGCCGTTCCCCGGGGAGGTCTTCCTGGCGCTGCTCGCCGGGGTCGTGGCCGCCTTCGTCGCGGTGCAGGCCGCGCCCCGCAGGTTCGGGAAGGGCGCCCTCGCGGCCCAGTCGGCCCTGGAGGCCCTGGCCGTGCTCATGGTCCTGGCCTACCCCTAGGTCGTGTCGTCAAAGTCCCGTCTGGCTGGCGGGGTCTGGCACGCACGCTCGCCGCGTTGTCGTCGGTCAACGACGCTGCGCGTCGCTTCCCTCCTCCGCCTTGCGATCGCACGCACCAGACCCCGCCAGCCCCGCCCTTCCGGGCGGCCGACGCTACTTTGACGACACTCCCTAGGGCCTGCCCCCCAGCAGCCCGACCAGCCGGGTGCTGCTGTCGGCCCCGAAGCCGGCCGCGACCCCGCGCCGGTACAGCTCGGCGTGCGCGGCGAGGATCCCGGTGTCCATGCCTGAGTCGGCGGCGGTGTGCAGGACGTGCTCGACGCTCGCGGCGCACATGGCGAGCCGGTCGACGTCGCCGCCGTGCTCGCCCGCGTCGATGCGCGGGGCGTAGAAGCCGAGGAAGCCGCGCATGCTGTCGGTGGAGGCCGCGGCGTACGGAAGGATGTCGGAGGCCGTCAGGCCGTTGGCCTGCGCGACGGCGACGGCCTGGTGGAAGCCGGTCATCGCCGTCCAGAACATGATCATGTTGAGCTGGTAGTAGAGCTGCGCGTGGCCGGGATCGGCGCCGCGGTAGTCGGTGGCGGCCAGCACGTCGAGGGCGGCGCGGTGCGCGGCGTAGACCTCCTCCGGGCCGCTGACGAAAACGGAGGACTCCGGTTTGCCGACACCGGAGGGCGGCACGTTGACCCCTCCGGTGAGGTACGCCGCGCCGCGACCGGCGGCCCACCGCGCGGCGTTGCGGGCTTTGTCCGGGACGTCGGAGGACAGGTTGGCCAGCGTGCGGCCGGCCAGGTCGGCGTCGCCCAGGGCCGCGTACATGGCGTCGGTGTCGATGAGGCTGAGGACGGTGAGCGGGCTCGCAGAGACGGCCTCGGCGGCGGACCCGGCCCGGCGGGCCCCGCGCGCCACGAGTTCGGCGTCCTTGCCGGTACTGCGGTTCCAGACGGTGACGGCGTATCCGGCGTCGAGGTAGGCGGCGGCCATGGCGCGGCCCATGGGACCGAGGCCGACGACGGTGACGGCGGCGGTGCTGTTCTGCTGCATGACGGAGTTCTCCCCCGGGGTGAATGATCTGACCGATGCTCTAGAACGAACGCTCTATCCAGCGCTGAGGCCGACCGTAGCAGAACTAGAACGAACGCTCTATCCAGAATTCGGGATAGGATCCGGCTCATGGCAGCGACGGCAACACCGAGGACGGCACCCGGGACCCGCGAGCGGCTCGTCCGCACCGCCTCTCGCCTCATGCAGCACGGCGGGTACGAGAACACCCCGGTCAAGCAGCTCGTCCGTGAGGCGGAAGCCACCCTGGGCTCGCTCTACCACTTCTTCCCGGGCGGAAAGCAGGAGCTCGCGATCGCCGCCATCCACTACGGGGACGAGGAGTTCGCGGAGCTGCTGCGCACGGGGCTCGCCACGCACACCGACCCGGCGCAGGCGTTGGAGGCGGTCGCGGTCCTGCTCGCCGACGCCCTGGCGGCCTCGGACTGGCGCGACGGCTGCCCGGTGACGGCGACGGCCCTGGAGACGGTCGGTCGCCTCCCCGAGCTCCAGGAGGCCTGCGCCCGGGCCTTCGCCAACTGGCAGCACCTGGTGGCCGCGAAGCTGCTGGCCTCGGGACTCCCCGAGCCGGAGGCCCGGGACCTCGCCGTGACGATCGTCAGCACCCTCGAAGGCGCCGAGATGACGGCCCAGATCGGCCAGAGCCGGACCCCGCTCCTGCTGGCGGGGCGGCACCTGGCCCGGCTGGTGGGCTCGTACGCAGCCTGACCGGCGTGCTGACCAGTGGCGTTACCGGCAGGTCCGCTAGGAGATGGCCGTGCGGAGTCGGACGACGTCGATCGGCTCGGTCTCGTCGTGCGCCGTCAGGTCGATGACCTGGCCCACCGCGCGCTGCTCGGGGGTGGCCGGCTTGAAGCCCTGCTCCTTGACCGGCGGCTCGGAGGCGGTCCGGGCCGACTCCGCCTTGTGGACCGCGAGGGCCTCCGCGCCGACCACGTCGGCCAGGTCCTCGTTCTGGACCGATTCGATCACCGCTCGGGCCTGGGCCGCGGTCTTGGTGCCGAAGAAGTCGAAGCCGCCCTCGACGCGGGACGCGGAGCGGCGTGCGGCCGAGTACGGGGCCACCGCCGCGGCCGGCCGGCGCGCCGGGACCGCCGTCGCCGCAGTGCCCGCGGCGCCGCCCGTACCGGAATGCGGTGCACCGTCCGGCGACCCGGCCTCCAGCGCCCTGGGCTCGGCGCCCCCGCCCTCCAGCATCTTCGGCCGGGCCGGGTCCGCCTCGGCCTTGCTTGCGAGGGCCTTCATGGCCGCATGGGCCCGGGCGTAGCCGATGCTGGTGGGCGCGCCGCTCGACGTGCGCTCCTCGGAGACCGGCGGGAGTTCCTTCGGCGCCGCCGCCGGGGCCGCGGAGGCCTCGATGGCGAGCAGCCGGCGGCCCTCCAGGGCGCTGGCCCGCTCGGTCTCGGCGGTCGCGTACCGCCGCAGCAGCGCCGCGTGTTCGCCGCGCAGCCCCGCGAGTTCGACCCGCTTGGCGCGCAGCTTCGCGTCGAGCTTGGCGCGCAGCGCGCGGGCCTCTTCGAGGTCGGACTCGAGCTCGGCTATCCGCTCCTCGGTCTTCCACTCGTCCTTGACCCGTTCGCGCGCGAGTTCCGCAACGCGGCGCCCGGCCGAGCGGTCCCAGGCGCGCATGACGACGGCGCCGGCCACGCCCGTGGCCGCCGTGAGGGCCACGAGCAGGCGTAGCGGCAAAGGTTCCGCGATCAGCCAGGCCGCGGCCGCACTGGCGACGGAGACTCCGGCCACGGTCGTCGGCGTGAGCAGCCGGTGCAGGGGTTCGGGATTGCGGTGGCGTCCACGGGGCATGGCCTGAAATTTACAGGGCGTGGGGGTCCAATGGGGTAACTGCCCGGCAATCTGTGGCCGGGCAGTTACCCGTCATTTCTCCACCAAACCCGTAACTACGCCTACTTCGTCAGGCCCTTCGCCTTCAGATAGGCCTTGGCGGCATCCGCCGGCTTCTCGCGCTGGGCGTCCACCTGCTTGTTCAGCTCGACGAGGTCGGCGGTCGTCAGCACCTTGGTCAGCTTGTCGAGGGCGGCCGCGATCTCCGGGGATCCCGCGTCCTTGGCGTTGACCACCGGCAGGACGTTGTCGGCGTTCTGGAGCAGCTTGTCGTCCTCCAGCAGGACCAGCCCGAAGCTGTCGAGGGTGGCGTCGGTGGTCGTGGTGAGCGCCAGCTGGTCCACGCCGTCCTTGACCGCCTGCTTGGCCTGCGGGGTGCCGACGCCCTTCGGGTCGATCCCGGAAACGTCGATTCCGTACGTCTTCTTCAACCCGGGTGCGCAGAAGGGCCGTACGGCGCATTCGTCGCCCGCCGCGATCTTCACCTTCAGGCCCGACTTGCCAAGATCGGAAAGAGTCTTCAGGTTGTTCTTCCGGGCGAATTCCTTCGATACCGCGAAGGCGTTCTGGTCGACCGCCGAGCCCGCCGGCAGCACCTTCAGGCCGAGGGGGCCCGCCAGCTTCTCCAGCCCCGCCACCGTCGCCGCCACGTCGCTCGACGCGACCGGCTTCTCCTCCGGCGCCTTCGGCCCGTTCACCTTGGCGTTGAGGAACTCCGCGAGGGTGGCCGCGTACTCCGGGACGACGTCGATCTCGCCCTTCTCCAGCGAGGGCTCGTACAGCTCGCGGTTGTTCACCGTGGTGATCGAGGTGCTGTAGCCCGCGTCCTTGAGGACCTGCGCGTACAGCTCCGCCAGCACGTTGGACTCGGTGAACCCGGCCGCACCGATCACGACCTTGCCCTTGCCGGAACCGGAGTTCGAGGGCGCGGACGCGGCTGCGCCGGCGTCCTTGCTCTTCTCCAGGCTGTCTCCGCCGCACGCGGTGAGCGAGGCGGTCAGGGCCGCCGCCCCCAGTACGGCGCCGAGGACGCGCGTGGACTTGCTCATCTTTGCTCTCCAAGGGGGAAGTGGGAACGACAAACGACAGGGACGGGAAGGGCCCGTGGGCCGGCCTGAGGGGTCAGCGCGCCGCCGGACGCGGGAACAGCCGGCCGGCCGCCACGAGAACGCCCTCGACCAGCAGGGCGAGCGCCGCCACCAGCAGGGCCCCCGCGACGACCTGCGGGGTGTTGTACGTGTTGAAGCCGGCGGTGATGATCCGGCCGAGGCCGCCCTGGCCGACCATGGCCGCGATCGTGGCCGTGGCGATGACCTGGACGGCGCCCGAGCGCAGCCCGGTCATCACCAGCTCGCGCGCGAGCGGCAGCTCCACCCGCCAGAAGAGCTGGCCGCCGGACATGCCCATGCCCCGGGCGGCCTCCACCACGGAGCGGTCCACCTCCCGCATGCCGACGTACGCATTGGTCAGCAGCGGCGGCAGGGCGAAGAGCACGAGTGCGGCGATGGTGGGCAGATAGCCCGCGCTGCGCAGCGGCGAGACCATGAACAGGGCCAGCACCGCGAAGACGGGGACGGCCCGCCCGACGTTGGACACGTTGACGGCGAGCGCCCCGCCCTTGCCGATGTGGCCGAGCCACAGGCCGACCGGGAGGGCCACCGCGCAGGCGATGGCGAGGGAGATCCCGCTGACGTAGACGTGTTCGCCGAGCCGGTGCCACACGCCGTTCTCCCCGGACCAGTTGGCCCCGTTCGCCAGCCAGTCCCAGGCCTGTCCCATCACACCCATCGCCTCAGGCCCCCTTCGCCGTCTGCATCAGGCGCGCGGTCCGCCCGGCCCGCGGGGTCCGCGCCGTGCGCGTCGCCCGCGTCCACGGCGTGAGCAGCCGCTGTACGCCGAGCAGCAGCAGGTCCGCCGCCAGCGCGAGCAGCACGCACAGCACGGAGGCGGTGAGCACCTGGGCCTTGAAGGAGCTGTTGACTGCCGGGGCGATGAGGTTGCCGAGGCCGCCCTTGCCCACGATGGAGCCGACGGTGGTCAGCGCCACCGTGGACACCGTGGCGATCCGCACCCCGGCGAGCAGCGCGGGCAGCGCCAGCGGCAGTTCGACCTGCCACAGCAGCCGCGCGGGCCCGTAGCCCATCCCGCGCGCGGCCTCCCGCACCTCCTCGGGGACGGCTTCCAGGCCGGCCATCGCATTGCGGACCAGGATGGTCAGCGAGTACAGCACCAGACCGGTCACCACCAGCGCGGCCGACAGCCCGAACAGCGGCAGCAGCAGGGAGAACATGGCGAGCGAGGGGACCGTGTAGAGCAGGGTGGTCAGGCCCAGCACGGGCGCGGCCCAGCGCCGGCCGCGGCGGGCCAGCAGGGCCAGCGGGAGGGAGACGACGAGGCCGATGAGCACCGACACGCCCGTGATCCACACGTGCTGGACCGTGGCGTCGGTGAGCTCCTGCGAGCGGGAGGTGACGTACTCCCAGCAGATCCAGTCGTTCGCCACCAGGCAGTTCTGCCCGGCCATGCCCTCACCCCCTGCCGCTGCTGCGTACACCCATGCGAATAGGCACGGTCAGAAGCGACCCTAACCCCCGGAACCGACAATGGCCGGAATCCTTCGCAGCGGGGTAATACTCCCGTCACAAACAACGCGGCGCCCGTGGGGGAGGATGGGCGGGTGATCCGATTCGAGCATGTGACCAAGCGCTACCCCGACGGGACGACGGCCGTCGAGGACCTGTCCTTCGAGGTGGCGGAGGGCGAGCTGGTCACCCTCGTGGGCCCGTCCGGCTGCGGCAAGACCACCACGATGAAGATGGTCAACCGGCTCATCGAGCCGACCTCCGGCCGGATCCTGCTCGGCGGCGAGGACATCGCGAACGCCGATCCGGTCGAGCTGCGCCGGCACATCGGGTACGTCATCCAGCAGGTCGGACTGTTCCCGCACAAGACGGTTCTCGAGAACACCGCGACCGTGCCGCAGCTGATCGGCACCCCCAGGGCGAAGGCCCGTGCCCGGGCGGCCGAGCTCCTCGAACTCGTGGGCCTGGACCCGGCCGTGTACGGGAGCCGCTACCCGGAGCAGCTCTCCGGCGGGCAGCGCCAGCGCGTCGGCGTCGCCCGCGCCCTCGCCGCGGATCCGCCGGTGCTGCTGATGGACGAGCCGTTCGGGGCGGTGGACCCGGTGGTCCGCGAACGGCTCCAGAACGAGTTCCTGGCGCTGCAGAAGACGGTGCGCAAGACGATCCTGCTGGTCACGCACGACCTGGAGGAGGCGGTCCGGCTCGGCGACCGCATCGCCGTCTACGGCGCGGGCACCATCGAGCAGTTCGCCCGCCCGGCCGCGGTGCTGGGTGCGCCGGCCACCGACTACGTGGCCTCCTTCGTCGGCACGGACCGGGGCCTGAAGCGGCTCGCGGTCACCCCGGTGGGGCCGGCCGACCTGGCGGAGGCCGACGGGAAAGCCCCCACCGCCGAAGTGGCGTTGGGGGCGAGTCTGCGCGAGGCGCTCGCGCTGCTGCTGCAGGAGGACTCCGGCCGGATCGGGGTCACGGATCCGGCCACCGGCGCACTGGTCGGCGTACTGACCCCGGAGGGCGTCCACCGGGCCCTGCGCCGGGCCCAACTGCAGGAGGCCTAGGCCCAGGTCCGGCGTCGGGCCGCAAGGGGCCCGGCGTCAGGCCTGGATGCGGTTGCTCATCCACACCAGCATCGGCGAGATCTCGCGGCGCCACGTGTTGAAGTTGTGGCCGCCGCTGTCGAGGATGATCGAGGAGACCCGGTCCGGGCCCTTGACCAGCTTGATGAACTTCTTGGTGTCGCCGAGGTTCGGCTCGCCCTGCTCGCTGCTGGTGACCAGGAAGGACGTACCCGACGGCTGCTTGTGCTCGATGCTCTGGAGGACGTCCGCACGCTTCTTCAGCTTGTCGTCGCCCTGGAACAGGTTGCCCGTCGTCGCGTCGTTCGCGGCGTCGTAGTACGCGGACAGACCCGCGGCGGCGCCGAAGGTCTGCGGGTAGTGCGCGGCGATCTTCAGGGCGCAGTAACCGCCCGTGGAGTTGCCGATGAAGCCCATGTTCTGCGGCTTCTTGCCGACCCGGAAGGTGTCCTGGATGGCCTGCGGCAGGTCCTGGCCGAAGAACGTCTCGGTCTGCGGTCCGCCGGGTATGTCCACGCACTCGGTGTCACGCGGCGGCGCGATCGTCGGGCGCAGCATCACCAGGATCATCGGCTTCATCTTGCCCGCCTTGGCCTGCTTGAAGGCCGTCATCGGGTAGTTCAGCCCTTTGATCAGGTTCTCGGCGGTGCCCGGGTAGCCCGTCAGCACGATGGAGGCCGGAAAGTTCTTGTCCTTGTGCTGCGGCTGGAAGTACTCCGGCGGCAGCCACACGTACCCGGGGCTCGTTATTTTCGACTTCTGCCCGGTTATGGCAACCTTCAGGATCTGTCCCCCCACCTGGGGCTGGGCGCCGCCCGGCACGTCGAGCTTCTGCTTGTCGACGACCTTGATGTCCTTGCTGCTCATCGAGTGGTCCACGACCTTGCCGACAGATGTCTGCTGGCCGAACAGGTCCGCCCACGAGCCGTAGAAGGAGAAGGACTTGTTCGCCGCCAGGCCGACGGCCGAGAACAGCGCCAGCTGGGTCGCGAGCAGGAGGCCGATCCGGCCGAGCAGCGCACGCCAGGTGCGGCCCGAAAGCCGGGGCCAGAACCACACCGTGGCTGCGAACAGCAGCACACCGGCGACGATGGCCAGCGCCAGGACCGTATTACTGGTGAGACCCATGAGCAGTCAGTCGACTTTCTGATGGCAGGACTAGTTTTTCTCGGCGGAAGAGTGAACCCGCTCGACCCCGATGTCGTCCTAGTGGACGCACCACACTCCGGAGGCTGTCGCGGCCTTCGGCCACATGATCTCTCGCGGAGCAACGGGAAGCGATGTCTAGCAGGATAGATGGCGATAAGTCGGGACAGGTTCCGAAGCAGGTCCGCCGAATCTTCCGCGGGCCACGACCGGAGTCGGTGCCCGGGCTGGTAGGTACGGCCGTCATGATCGTCGGCCTTCTGGACGTCGCGGCGGGAGTGTTCCCGCGGTTCCGGCACAGCCGGATCCACGCGGTCACCGAGGTGCTGCCCGGTTCGCTGGGCCCCTTCGCAGCCGCCCTCGCCATCAGCGCGGGCGTCCTGCTCCTCCTGCTCGCCCACGGCCTCAAGCGCCGCAAGCGCCGTGCCTGGCGGGCCGCGGTCGTCCTGCTCCCGGCCGGGGCCGCGGCGCAGTTCTTGTACCGGCACTCGGTCATCGGCGTGGTCATCGCGGCGGTCCTCCTCGGGCTGATCGTGCGGCACCAGAGTGAGTTCAAGGCGCTGCCGGACCCGCGCAGCCGCTGGAAGGCGCTGGCCAACTTCGTGCTGATGAGCGCCGGCTCCATCGGCCTGGGTCTGGTCATCGTCAACTCCCACCCGAGCCGCGTCGTCGGCCATCCGGGTATTTACGAGCAGATCAGCCACGTCGTGTACGGCCTCTTCGGCTTCGAGGGCCCCGTCGACTACTCCGGCCGCGTGTCCTGGACCGTGGGCTACTCCCTCGGCGCCCTCGGCATGCTCACCGCGCTCACCACCATCTACCTGGCCTTCCGCCCCGAGCACCCGGCCGCGCAGCTCACCGCCGACGACGAGACGAAGCTGCGCGAGCTGCTCGCCAAGCACGGCGGCCGCGACTCGCTGGGCCACTTCGCGCTCCGCCGCGACAAGGCCGTCGTCTTCTCCCCCAGCGGCAAGGCCGCCGTCACCTACCGCGTCGTCTCCGGCGTGATGCTCGCCTCCGGCGACCCCATCGGCGACGTCGAGGCCTGGCCCGGCGCCATCGAGCGGTTCATGGAGGAGGCCAAGGCCCACTCCTGGACCCCGGCCGTCGTGGGCTGCAGCGAGACCGGCGGCGAGGTCTGGACCCGCGAGACCGGGCTGGACGCCCTGGAGCTCGGCGACGAGGCGATCGTCGACGTCAAAGACTTCTCCCTCTCCGGCCGTCCCATGCGCAACGTCCGCCAGATGGTGAAGCGCATCGAGCGTAACGGCTACACCACCAAGGTCCGCCGCGTCAGCGAGCTGACCGAGGAGGAGCTGGAGCGCGTACGGGGCGCCGCCGAGGCCTGGCGCGGCACCGACACCGAGCGCGGCTTCTCCATGGCACTGGGCCGGGTCGGCGAGGAGGGCGACGGCGACTGCTTCATCGCCACCGCCCACCGGGTCGAGGAGGGCGACACCAGCCCGTTCGGCGACCTCAAGGCCGTCCTGCACTTCGTCCCGTGGGGCAAGGACGGCATGTCGCTGGAGCTCATGCGCCGCGACCGCGCCGCCGACCCCGGCATGAACGAGCTGCTGATCGTGGCCTCCCTGGTGGAGGCGCCGTCCCTGGGCATCGAGAAGGTCTCGCTGAACTTCGCGATGTTCCGCGCGGCCCTCGCCCGCGGCGAGAAGATCGGCGCCGGCCCGGTGCTGCGGATGTGGCGCGGCCTGCTGGTGTTCCTGTCGCGCTGGTTCCAGATCGAGTCGCTGTACAAGTTCAACGAGAAGTTCCGCCCCCGCTGGGAGCCGCGCTTCATGGTCTACCGCACCAGCAGCGACCTGCCCCGCATCGGCTTCGCCGTGATGCAGGCCGAGGGCTTCGTGACGGTGGCCCTGCCCCGGCTGTTCGCCAGCCGGCGCCGTCCCAAGCCGGTCCGCACCTGCGCCCACACGCACCACACCGCCCAGGTCCCGGCCCAGGCCAAGCAGGAGCGCGAAGTCCAGGTCGCCTGACCCCGGCCGGGGCTCGCCCCCGGCCCCGAAGCCCGGTCCGCCGCATCTCCGGCGGACCGGGCTTCGCCGTCCCCGGGCCGGGAGCCGACGGCGGCGGGCCGGGGGTGTCGGGCCGGGGGTGTCGGGCCGGGGGTGTCGGGCCGGGGGTGTCGGGCCGGGGGTGTCGGGCCGGGGCCGACGGTGTCAGGCCGGGGGTGTCGGGCCGGGGGCCGACGGTGCCGGGCCAGGGGCCGACGGCCCACTTTCCGGCCCCGCCCGGGCAGGGCCAGGGCCCGGTAGCCGGGGCCGGGGGCCGGCGCCGGGGGCCGGGGGCCGGGGTCGGGGCCGGGGGCCGGGGGCCGGGGTCGGGGCCGGGGGCCGGGGTCGGGGCCGGGGGCCGGGGGCCGGGGTCGGGGCCGGGGGCCGGGGGCCGGGGGCCGGGGGCCGGGGTCGGGGCCGGCGCCGGGGGGCGGGGCCGGCGCCGGGGGGCGACGGGCCGGGCCCCTCGCGCCCGGCCCGGGCAGCGGTCCGTTTCCCCGCGCACCGCCCGGCCAGGGCAGCTGCATTCCGCCCGGCCAGGGCCTCGGCCCTACCCTGGAGCCATGAACATCAAGCGCGGGGCCGTCGGCAGGGGCCGGGTCGCAGGCCTGCCGGAATGGGACCGCTGCGGGGTCATGGGCGTCGTCAACGTCACCCCCGACTCCTTCTCCGACGGCGGGCGCTGGTTCGACACCACCGCCGCCGTCAAGCGCGGCCTCGACCTCGTCGCCCAGGGCGCCGACCTCGTGGACGTCGGCGGCGAGTCCACCCGCCCCGGCGCCTCCCGCGTCGACGAGGAGGAGGAGCTGCGCCGCGTCGTCCCCGTCGTGCGCGGCCTGGCCTCCGAGGGGGTCACCGTTTCCGTCGACACCATGCGCGCCTCCGTCGCCGCCCAGGCCGTCGCCGCGGGCGCGCTGCTGGTCAACGACGTCAGCGGCGGGCTCGCCGACCCCGGCATGATCCCGGCCGTGGCCGCCGCCGAGGTGCCGTTCGTGGTCATGCACTGGCGCGGCTTCAGCGACGGCATGAACCGCCTCGCCGTCTACGAGGACGTCGTCGCGGAGGTCACCGCCGAGCTCCGCACCCGCATCGACGCCGTCGTGGCCGGCGGGATCGCCCCCGAGCGGCTCCTCGTCGACCCCGGCCTCGGCTTCGCGAAGATGGCCGAGCACGACCTCGCCCTCGTCGCCCACCTCCCCGAGCTGCGCGCCCTCGGCTTCCCGCTGCTGGTCGCCGCATCGCGGAAGCGTTTCCTCGGCCGGGTCCTGGCCGGCGCCGCCGACGCCGCCCCGCCGCCCGCCCGCGAGCGCGACGCCGCCACCGCCGCCGTCTCCGCCATCGCCGCCCACCAGGGCGCCTGGGCCGTACGGGTCCACGAGGTACGGGCCACCGCCGACGCGGTTCGGGTGGCCCGCGCCGTGGAAGGGGCCCTGTGATCCGCCCCGCCGGCGGTGTGACCCGTACAGCAGCCAGGAGAGGGGAACGGTGAGCCGCAGCGACATCGAAGCGGTCGAAGAGGCCAACACGGCCTTCTACGAGGCCATGGAGCGGGGGGACTTCGACGCACTGTCGGCGCTCTGGCTCGAGGACGAGATCTCCTGCGTGCACCCGGGCTGGCCGGTGCTCTCGGGCCGCGGCGAGGTGCTGCGCTCGTACGCCCTGATCATGTCCCACACCGACTACATCCAGTTCTTCCTCACCGACACGAAAGTCGCCGTCATAGGCGACACCGCACTGGTGACGTGCACCGAGAACATCCTCAGCGGCGGGCCCGCCGAGGACGGCGGAGAGCTCGGCCCGCTCGTCGGCCAGCTGGTCGTCGCCACGAATGTGTTCCGACGCACATCCGAGGGCTGGCGGCTCTGGTCCCACCACGGTTCTCCCGTCCTGACGGACTCCGACGAGGACGAAGAGGAGGACTCCGCCTGACCCCTCCGGCGGGATCCGAGGTCGTTCGCAGGTAAATTCGAAGACGGACGACGCCGACCGCACTCGGCGTAGGCCCATGGATCCGGGGAGTCCCGGACCGGAAGCACCTACGAAAGCAGGAGTGATTCGCGTGGATCGTGTCGCGCTGCGCGGCCTCAAGGCTCGCGGGCACCACGGCGTCTTCCCCAGGGAGCGCGAGGAAGGCCAGACGTTCATCGTCGACCTGGTGCTGCACATCGACACCCGCCCCGCGGCGGCCGACGACGACCTGGCGAAGACCGTGCACTACGGGGTCGTCGCCGAGGAGGTCGTCGATGTGGTCCAGGGAGAGCCCGTCGACCTGATCGAGACCCTCGCCGAGCGGATCGCCCAGCAGTGCCTCAAGCACGAAGCGGTGGCACAGGTGGAGGTCGTCGTCCACAAACCGGACGCCCCCATCACCGTCCCCTTCGACGACGTGACCATCACGATCACCCGGAGCCGCGTGTGAACAACGGACTGAACGCCCCGAGCGACCCCACCGTCCAGCCGGTGCCCGCATCCGTCGTCGAGACGGTGGACGCGGCGGACACAACCCTCTCCAACCCGAAGTGGGCCGTGATCGCGCTCGGCGCGAACCTCGGCAACCGCCTGGAGACCCTCCAGGGCGCCATCGACGCCCTCGGGGACACCCCCGGCATGCGGGTCAAGGCCGTCTCCCCCGTCTACGAGACCGAGCCGTGGGGCGTCGCGCCCGGCTCCCAGCCGTCGTACCTCAACGCGGTGGTCCGCGTACGGACCACCCTGCCCCCGTCCTCCCTGCTGGAGCGCGGCCACGCCATCGAAGAGGCCTTCGACCGCGTCCGTGACGAGCGCTGGGGCCCGCGCACCATCGACGTCGACATCGTGTCGTACGCCGAGGTGGTCTCGGACGACCCGGTCCTCACCCTCCCGCACCCGCGGGCCCACCAGCGGGCCTTCGTCCTGGCCCCGTGGAACGACATCGACCCCGAGGCGCAGGTCCCCGGGCACGGCCCGGTCGCGTCCCTCCTGGCCGGAATCGGCCTGGCGGGCGTCACGCCGCGCCCGGACCTGGAACTCCGCCTCCCCGAGTAGTCGTTAACCTGTGGCTGCAGCCTGTGGACTGCGGCGGCTGACGACTTGGCGCGGAAAGCGGGGAACGGGCACGTGAAGCAACTGAGGCCGGCGGTCCTGGCGGGGATCTTCGTCGTCGCCGGGGTGCTGTCCTGGGCGGGCGCCCGGCTGTGGAACGCGTACGGGACCCTGCCGGGCGTCCCGCTGGCCGCGCCCATCGTCCTCGGCGCCATCGCGGTCGTCCTGCTGGCCACCGCCCTCTCGCTCCGGTCCCGCCTCAAGGCCCAGCGCGAGCGGCGGCCGGGCGCCAAGGGCGTGGAGCCGCTGATGGCGGCCCGCGCGGTCGTCTTCGGACAGGCCAGCGCCCTCGTGGCGGCCCTCGTGGCGGGCATGTACGGCGGCGTGGGCGTCTTCCTGCTGACCGACGGCCTGGAGGTGCCCGCCCGCCGCGACCAGGCCTGGTACGCCGCCTTCTCGGTCCTGGCGGGCGCGGCCGTCATCGCCGCCGCCCTCTTCCTGGAGCACGTCCTCAAACTCCCGGAAGACGACGACACCACCCCCCAGGCCCCGTCCCGCGCCTGATCCCCCTCCCGGGGGCTTCCCGGGGCCGGGGCAGCGCGTCAGCGCGCCATGATCAGGCTCATGGCCTCGTTGCGGGTGGCGGGGTCGCGGAGCTGGCCGCGGACCGCCGAGGTGATGGTCTTCGCGCCGGGCTTGCGGACCCCGCGCATCGTCATGCACATGTGCTCGCACTCCACGACGACGATGACGCCGCGCGGCTCCAGGATCTCCATCAGGGAGTCCGCTATCTGCGTGGTCAGCCGCTCCTGCACCTGCGGGCGGCGGGCGAACACGTCCACGAGGCGCGCCAGCTTCGACAGGCCGGTGATCTTTCCGTCGATGGACGGGATGTAGCCGACGTGCGCGACACCGTGGAACGGCACCAGGTGGTGCTCACAGTTGCTCATGACCTCGATGTCCTTGACCAGGACCATCTCGTCGTGGCCCAGGTCGAAGGTGGTCGTCAGGACCTCTTCGGGCTTCTGGTAGAGGCCGGCGAATATCTCCTTGTACGCCCGCGCCACGCGTGCCGGGGTCTCGAGGAGGCCCTCGCGGTCCGGGTCCTCGCCGACCGCGATCAGAAGTTCGCGGACCGCCGCCTCGGCGCGCTTCTCGTCGAACTCGCCGATCGTGCCCTCGTCACCGGTCAGGGTCACTGGGTCGGTCATCTCTTCCTCGTTCCTGTGTGCACTGGCGCTCGCGGGCACGCAAAAGTGCCGCGCCCCCCAGGCTAGAACCTGGGGGGCGCGGCATCCATTCCGGGACGGTCCGGCCGAGGGCTACTCGGCGCGGTCCTCCGGGGACGGCTCCTTCTCCACGGACACGGCCGGCGTGCTCGCCGACGTGCCGTTCGCCGAGTTCGTCAGCTGGAGCTCCTTGGGAGAGAGCACCGGCGGACGGGTCGACGGGGTGCGGTGCGAAGAGCCGGTCCACGCCGGTCGGGCCGGGCGCTTCACGATCGTCGAGAAGACCTCGGCGATCTCCTCCTTGCCCAGCGTCTCCTTCTCGAGGAGCGCGAGGACCAGGTTGTCGAGGACGTCGCGGTTCTCGACCAGGATCTCCCAGGCCTCGTTGTGCGCCGTCTCGATGAGCTTCTTGACCTCTTCGTCGACCAGCGCCGCGACCTCTTCCGAGTAGTCCCGCGGGTGCGACATCTCGCGGCCCAGGAACGGCTCGGTGTTGTCCCCGCCGAACTTGATCGCGCCGAGGCGCTCGGTCATGCCGTACTGGGTCACCATCGCGCGGGCCGTCGCCGTGGCCTTCTCGATGTCGTTCGCCGCGCCGGTGGTCGGGTCGTGGAAGACCAGCTCCTCGGCCGCGCGCCCGCCCAGCATGTACGCCAGCTGGTCGAGCATCTCGTTGCGCGTGGTCGAGTACTTGTCCTCGTCGGGCAGGACCATGGTGTAGCCCAGGGCCCGGCCGCGGGACAGGATCGTGATCTTGTGGACCGGGTCGGAGTTCGGGGAGGCCGCCGCGACCAGGGCGTGGCCGCCCTCGTGGTACGCGGTGATCTTCTTTTCCCGGTCCGACATGATCCGGGTCCGCTTCTGCGGGCCCGCCACGACGCGGTCGATGGCCTCGTCCAGCATGTGGTTGTCGATCAGCTTCATGTCCGAGCGGGCGGTCAGGAGCGCCGCCTCGTTCAGGACGTTGGACAGATCGGCACCCGTGAAGCCGGGGGTGCGGCGGGCGACGGCCGAGAGGTCGACGTCCGGAGCGACCGGCTTGCCCTTCTGGTGGACCTTGAGGATCTCCAGACGGCCCTGCATGTCGGGACGGTCGACCGCGATCTGCCGGTCGAAACGGCCCGGGCGCAGCAGCGCCGGGTCGAGGATGTCCGGCCGGTTCGTGGCGGCGATCAGGATGACGCCGCCCTTCACGTCGAAGCCGTCCATCTCGACGAGCAGCTGGTTCAGGGTCTGCTCGCGCTCGTCGTGGCCGCCGCCGAGGCCCGCACCGCGGTGCCGGCCGACGGCGTCGATCTCGTCGACGAAGACGATCGCCGGGGCGTTGGCCTTGGCCTGCTCGAACAGGTCGCGGACACGCGAGGCACCGACACCGACGAACATCTCGACGAAGTCGGAACCGGAGATCGAGTAGAACGGAACGCCCGCCTCGCCGGCGACGGCACGCGCCAGCAGGGTCTTGCCGGTGCCGGGCGGGCCGTAGAGCAGCACGCCCTTGGGGATCTTCGCCCCGACGGCCTGGAACTTGGCCGGCTCCTGCAGGAACTCCTTGATCTCGTGGAGTTCCTCGACGGCCTCGTCCGAGCCCGCGACGTCGGCGAACGTCGTCTTCGGGGTGTCCTTGGTGATGAGCTTGGCCTTGGACTTCCCGAAGTTCATCACCCGGGAGCCGCCGCCCTGCATCTGGTTCATCAGGAACAGGAAGACCACGACGATGAGGACGAAGGGCAGCAGGGAGAGCAGCACGCTGAGGAACGGGCTGGTCTTGTCCGGCGAGACGGTGTACCCGTTCGGGATCTGACCGGCTTCGTACTTGGTCTGGAGGTCCTTGGCGAGCCCGACGCCCTGGTCCCCGATGTAGTTGGCCTGGAACTTGGTGCCGTCGTTGTCGCCGAGCTTCTGGTCCTTCTTCAGCTCGATCTTGATCATCTGGCTGTCACCGGTGGTGAGCTTGGCGCTCTCCACCTGGCCACTGTTGATCGCCTTGATGACCTCGCTGGTCTCCACCGACTTGTAGCCGCCGCCGGAGCCGACGACGTTCATCAACACGACCACGGCGAGGACGGCCAGCACGATCCACATGACCGGCCCACGGAAGTATCGCTTCACGTCCA
This sequence comes from Streptomyces sp. NPDC032745, assembly GCF_055579465.1. Lineage (NCBI taxonomy): Bacteria > Bacillati > Actinomycetota > Actinomycetes > Kitasatosporales > Streptomycetaceae > Streptomyces > Streptomyces sp. NPDC032745. Next base: position 69,589 of record NZ_JBVING010000003.1, read on the forward strand.
TCCATACGGGGCGCCAGGCGCCCCGTCCCTCCTGCCCGTAGGTAAATGCTGCTGTGAGTAAAGACTGTTCTTCGGAATGTACCCCTGTATTGTCACCCGCGGCCTCGTGGGACGGCTGACAGAACTGCATTCCCCTGCTCCAACGGCAGGAATCGTTCCAGGGTTCCCCTGTGCGGACCCCGACCGGGGCCCGCGGCGTCAGCCGCCGTAGACGTGCGGGGCGAGGGTGCCGACGAACGGCAGGTTGCGGTACTTCTCCGCGTAGTCGAGGCCGTAGCCGACGACGAACTCGTTCGGGATGTCGAAGCCGACCCACTTCACGTCGATCGCGACCTTGGCGGCGTCGGGCTTGCGCAGCAGCGTGACGACCTCGAGCGAGGCCGGCTGGCGGGAGCCCAGGTTCGACAGCAGCCAGGACAGGGTCAGGCCCGAGTCGATGATGTCCTCGACGATCAGGACGTGCTTGTCCTTGATGTCGGTGTCCAGGTCCTTGAGGATCCGGACCACACCGGAGGACTGGGTCCCGGCGCCGTACGAGGACACCGCCATCCAGTCCATGGTGAGCGGGGTGGACAAGGCACGCGCCAGGTCCGCCATCACCATCACCGCGCCCTTGAGGACGCCGACGATGAGCAGGTCCTTGCCCGCGTACTCCGCGTCGATCTTCGCGGCCAGCTCTGCCAGCTTCGCGTCGATCTCTTCCTTGGTGATGAGCACCGACTGGAGGTCGCTGCCCATGTCCTTCTCGTCCACCCGCATCACTTTCGTTGTCGGCCGGGGCTCCGGGGGGTTCCCCCGGAGGACTCAGCCGTGTTTCAGCACCAATCAGCCCTGCCGGATGACAAGTCTGCCACCCTGCCGCTGGGCTTCGACCCGGCCGGGCAGGTTGATGGCGCCCTGACCCCGCCATCCGGTGATGAGCCGGTCCACTTCCTCGATGTGGCGGGCGAAGAGGGAGCCTGCGGGGGAACCGGCCGCGACCACGGCCCTGCGCAGCACGCGGCGGCGGACGGCCGGGGGCAGGGCGTAGAGCTTGGCGCACTCCAGGCGGCCGTCCTCGTCCCGTACGCCGGCCTCGGCGTCGGCGGCCCAGGCGTCGAGGGCGTCGGCGTCGTCGCGGGACAGCTGGGCGGTGCGGGCTAGCGCCTCGACCACGCCCTTGCCCAGCGCCTTCTCGAGGGCGGGCAGTCCCTCGTGGCGGAGCCGGGAGCGGGTGTAGGCGGGGTCGATGTTGTGCGGGTCGTCCCAGACTGGCAGGGACTGGACCATGCAGGCCTTGCGGGCGGTCTGCCGGTCGACCTGGAGGAAGGGGCGGCGGTAGCGGTGGCTGCGGCCGGGGCCGCCGGAGACTTCGGCCATGCCGGACAGCGAGCGGATGCCGGAGCCGCGGGCGAGCCCCAGCAGGACGGTTTCGGCTTGATCGTCCCGGGTGTGGCCGAGCAGCACGGCGGCGGCGCCCAGGCGGTCCGCGGCCTCGTCCAGGGCCCCGTAGCGGGCGTCGCGGGCGGCGGCCTCGGGTCCGCCGTCACGGCCGACGCGCACGGCGACGGACTCCACCGGGTCGAGGCGGAGTGCGGTCATGCGGGTGACGACCTCGGCGGCGCGCAGGTCGGAGCCGACCTGGAGCCCGTGGTCGACGGTGATGCCGCCGGCCCGGATGCCGAGCTTCGGCGCCTCGAAGGCGAGGGCGGAGGCGAGCGCCATGGAGTCGGCGCCGCCGGAGCAGGCGACGAGTACGAGCGGCGGGGAGCCGGCCGCGGGGGCGGGGGTCCCCCCGGGCGGAGCCGTGGAGAGGCCGGCGGGACGGTCGGTGAGGTCGGTGAGGACGTCGTGGAGTACGCGGCGGACCGCCAGGCGTATCGCCGCGACCGCAGGATGGGGACCCATGTCCGGTGCCCTTCGGTGGAGTTCGGATGCCTCGGAGACTCCCCCCGGCCGACGCCGGGAGGTGCCCCCGTGGGGGTGTGGAGCTGGAACGGCTGCTGTTCGGTGCTGTTCGACGCTGCCCGGTGCCCCGGCCCCCGTGAGGAGCCCCCGCCGGGAGCCCCCGCGAGATGAGGGGTTGTCACTCAGAGTGCGTCGATGGTGACAGAACCGAGCCGTTCCCTGAGCATCGCACGCCCTTCCACGCCTCACGGTCCCTCGGACGGGTGACGCTGCTTCCCCCAGTGAGACATGTTTACGCCCCCTGAGTCACTCCCCTTCGCTCCTATTCGCCCTTGCGGTGCACCCGCGCGACCCAGTCCGCGGGCTTGGCGATCTCCGCCTTGGTCGGCAGCGTGTTCGGAGAGGTCCAGACCCGGTTGAAGCCGTCCATGCCGACCTGGCCGACGACGGCCCGTACGAAGCGCTCGCCGTCGCGGTACTGGCGCAGCTTGGCGTCGAGCCCCAGCAGCTTGCGCAGCGCGGTGTCGAGGCGCCCCGCGCCGCTGGCCCGGCGCTGCTGGAACTTGTCCCGGATCTCGGCGACCGAGGGCACCACCGCGGGGCCGACCCCGTCCATGACGTAGTCGGCGTGGCCCTCCAGCAGGGACATGACGGCGGTCAGCCGGCCGAGCACCTCGCGCTGCTCGGGGGTCTGGACGAGCTCGACCAGGGAGCGGCCCTCGTCGCCCCGGTCGGAGTCGGGGCGGGCGCCGGCGAAGGACTGGGCGGCCTCGCGCAGCCGCTCGAGGATGGTCGCCGGGTCCACCTCGGTGGCGCCGAGGAACGTCTGGATCTCGCCCTCGAGGTGGTCTCGGAGCCAGGGCACGGCCGTGAACTGCGTACGGTGCGTCTCCTCGTGCAGGCAGACCCACAGCCGGAAGTCGTGCGGGCGCACGTCCAGCTCGCGCTCGACGTGCACGATGTTCGGGGCGACGAGCAGCAGCCGGCCGCCGCCCGCGGCCGAGCCGGGCAGATCGCGGCCGGCCGGCGCGAAGGTCTCGTACTGGCCGAGCACGCGGGAGGCCAGAAAGCTGAGCAGCATGCCCAGCTCGACGCCGGTGACCTTGCCGCCGACCGCGCCGAGGACGGCGCCGCCGGGGGCGCCGGCGCGGCGGTCCTGCATCTTTGCGAGGAGGGGGGCGAGGAGCTCGCGGAAACCGGCCACGTTGGCCTTGACCCAGCCGGCCCGGTCGACGACGAGGACGGGGGTGTCGGGGACGGCCGCGCCCTCGGGGATCATCCGGGTGAACTCGCGTACGTGGCGTTCGGAGGTCCTGGCATGCCTGCGCAGTTCCGCCACCACGGCCCGGGCCTCGTCACGGCTGACCTCGGGACCCGGCCGGACCAGCCGGGTCGCGGTCGCCACCGCGAGATTCCAGTCGACCATCTCGGCACCACCGATGCTCGTCATGCGTCAACGGTACGTGGACCAGCGCCGATGCGGATCCCCCCGGAATCGCTACGAGGCGCGGGCGACGGCCGCTGCGAGCTTGTCGAGGCCCTTCTCCGCGGCCCCCGCGTCGGTGGTGTTCGCGGTCAGGAACGCGAAGGCGAGGAGTCGGCCGGAGGGGTCGACGACGGTCCCGGCGAGCGAGTTCACCCCGTTCAGGGTGCCCGTCTTGGCCCGGACGAGGCCGGCGGCCGGGGAGCTGCCGGCGTTGCGGGTGCGCAGGGTCCCGGTGAATCCGGCGACGGGCAGTCCGGTGAGCACGGGCCGCAGCTCCGGCCGCTGCGGGTCGGCGGCCTTGGCCAGGAGCCCCGTCAGCAGGCCGGTGTTGATCTTGTCGGCGCGGTTGAGGCCGCTGCCGTCGGCGAAGCGGGCGCCGGCGGTGTCGATGCCGAGGGCGGTGAGGCGGTCCTTGACGGCCTTCTCGGCGCCCTCGAAGCTGGCGGGCTGCCCGGAGGCGAGGGCGGTCTGGCGGGCCAGGACCTCGGCGATGTCGTTGTCGCTGTTGGTCAACATCCGCTCGACGAGCCCGGCGAGCGGGGTGGAGAGGGTGGTGGCGAGCGGCTGGGCGCCGGCGGGGGCCCCGGCCTTGGCGGGGTCGGCGGTGACCTTGATGCCGCGTTCCTTGAGGAGGGCGGCGAAGGAGCGGGCGGTCTCCATGGCGGGGTCCTCGACCCGCTCGACGGGGCCGGAGGTGGAGTCGTCGGGGCGGCCCTCGTCCGCAGCCAGGGCCGTGACCAGGGCGATGTTGGGGTTGTCGCCGATCGGGTGGCGGGCGGGCCCGGTGAAGAGGGTGTCGTCGTAGCCGAGGCGCACGGTGTCGGTGCCAGCGGCCTTGAGGGCCTGGGCGGTGTCGGCGGCGAGCGCGACGAGGCTGCCGCCCGATCCCGCGGGGCTCTTCTTCTTGGCGGTGAGCGAGGGGTCGCCGCCGCCGACCAGGACGATCTCCCCGGGGCCGGCGCCGGGGACCACGGTGGTCCGGATCCGGTGCTCGGGGCCGAGCGCGGCCAGCGCGGCCGTCGCGGTGGCGATCTTGGTGGTGGAGGCGGGGGTCATGGCCTCGCGCGGCCCGGACTCGAAGAGCACCTGGCCGGTGGCGGTGTCGACGACCGATGCGGTACGGACCGTCCCGAGCGCCGGGTCGGCGAGGAGCGGCCGCAGGGCCGCGGCGATCCGCCCGGGATCCGCGGCCACGACCCCGCTCTCCGCCTTGAGCCCGGCGCCCGGCCCGATCCCCGAGAGCACCCCGGGGGCACTGGGCGCAGCCTTCGGCACGGCCCCGCCGCCGTGGTCCGCACCGTGATCTGCGCCACCCGTAAGGCCCCAGGAGGCGGCCCTGTCCCGCTCGGCCTTACGCTGGCCGGAGTCCCAAGGACCGGCAGCGGCCACCGCAGCCACCGACAGGGCGAGGCCGGCGACGGCCGACACCGCGATGAGCTGCCACGTCTTGACCAATGGCACCTCGGACCAGCCCCTTTCGCGATCACACATATGCGTGAGGGACACTTAACCACTGCGTCTTGCCGCGAGCATGGCACCCCACCCGACAGAGCTGGGCCGGCCGTGCACGCAGGTGAATCAACGCAGTCTCGAAGCAATGAAGCTGATCATGGAGGAGCAGGACGTGGAGTTCGACGTCACCATCGAGATCCCCAAGGGTTCGCGGAACAAGTACGAGGTGGACCACGAGACCGGCCGGATCCGCTTGGACCGTCGCCTCTTCACCTCGACCAGCTACCCGGCCGACTACGGCTTCGTCGAGAACACCCTCGGCGAGGACGGCGACCCGCTGGACGCGCTGGTCATCCTGGACGAGCCCACCTTCCCGGGCTGCCTGATCAAGTGCCGCGCGATCGGCATGTTCAACATGACGGACGAGGCGGGCGGCGACGCCAAGCTGCTGTGCGTCCCGGCCTCGGACCCGCGCGTGGAGCACCTGCGCGACATCCACCACGTGTCGGAGTTCGACCGCCTCGAGATCCAGCACTTCTTCGAGGTCTACAAGGACCTGGAGCCGGGCAAGTCGGTCGAGGGCGCCAACTGGGTCGGCCGCGCCGAGGCCGAGGCCGAGATCGAGGCCTCGTACAAGCGCCTCGAGGCGCAGGGCGGCCACTGAGCTTGCCGCTCGGTGACGGGTGAGCGGGACGATCTCCCACTGCCCCTGTGACACCTGCGGGCGGTACCCCTTGGCGGGGTACCGCCCGCTGTCGCGTTTCCGGGTGCGGTTCCTTATGGACTCCGGCCCGTCCGGCGTTCGACCCGGCCCGTCCGGCGTTTTGAGGAGGCAAGCCCCCGCAGGGCGGCCCCGCTGCAGGAGCGCTGCGGGCCGGTATCGCCGCGGATGTAAGCGTTCCGCATACTGATACCCCGGGTGATCACGGACTGGAGGGACGCGTGGCGGAGGCCGATGGGGCCGAGGACGGCAAGCCCCAGTCCGACGAAGCGCACAGCGCCTTCGCAGTCCCGCCCGGGATGGAGCCGGAGGTTCCGGAGGAGGACCAGCCCACCTCGGAGTTCGTCCGCCCGGCGGGCGCCGAGATGGCGCAGCCGGAGCCCGAGGGCTCCGCGTTCGCGCCCCCGGCCACCTACAGCGGCCGGCAGTCCCCGCCCGCCTACACCCCCGGCCAGGGCTTCCCCGTCTCCCTGATGAAGGAATCCCCCTGGCAGGACCGCATGCGCACCATGCTGCGCATGCCGGTCGACGTACGGCCCGTCCCCGAGGCCGTGCACAAGCACAGCGAGACCGGGCCCGCCGTGGGCCGCGTACTCGACCTGACCCTGCGCATCGGAGAGCTGCTGCTCGCGGGCGGCGAGGGCGCTGAGGACGTGGAGGCCGCGATGTTCGCGGTCGCCCGCTCGTACGGGCTGGACCGCTGCGAGCCCACGGTCACCTTCACCCTGCTGTCGATCACCCACCAGCCCTCGCTCGTCGACGACCCGGTCTCGGCGAGCCGGACCGTACGCCGCCGCGGCACCGACTACACCCGCCTGGCCGCCGTCTACCAGCTGGTGGACGACATCAGCGCGCACGAGTTCGAGCTCTCGCTGGAGGAGGCCTACCGGCGCCTCGCCGAGATCCGCCGCAACCGGCACCCGTACCCCTCCTGGGTCCTGACGGCCGCCGCCGGGCTGCTCGCCGGGGCCGCCTCCACCCTGGTCGGCGGTGGCGTGCTCGTCTTCTTCGCGGCCGCGATCGGGGCGATGCTCGGCGACCGGCTGGCCTGGCTGTGTGCCGGGCGCGGGCTGCCGGAGTTCTACCAGTTCGTGGTCGCCGCGATGCCGCCCGCCGCCATAGGCGTGGCCCTGAAGCTGGCCGAGACCGACGTACGCGCTTCCGCGGTGATCACCGGCGGGCTGTTCGCGCTGCTGCCCGGGCGGGCCCTGGTCGCGGCCGTGCAGGACGGCCTGACCGGCTTCTACATCACCGCGTCCGCCCGGCTGCTGGAGGTCATGTACCTCTTCATCGGCATCATCATGGGCGTGCTGGTCGTGCTCTACCTCGGGCTCCAGCTGGGTCCCTCGCCGAAGCCGGAGGAGGTCCTCCAGATCACTCAGCGGCCGCTGATCCAGATCGCGGCCTCGATGGTGCTGGTGTTCACGTTCGCGATCCTGCTCCAGCAGGAACGTTCCACCGTGTGGATCGTGACGCTGAACGGCGGGGTCGCCTGGGTGACCTTCGGGGCCCTGCACTACGCGGGCGGCATCCCGCCCGTGCCCTCCACGGCCATCGCCGCCGGGCTGGTCGGCCTGTTCGGCCAGCTCTTCTCGCGCTACCGCTTCGCGTCGGCCCTGCCGTACACGACAGCGGCCATCGGCCCGCTGCTGCCGGGCTCGGCGACGTACTACGGGCTGCTGCTGATCGCCGAGAACCGGCTGAACGAGGGCCTCGGCTCGCTGGTGAACGCCGCCGCGATCGCGCTGGCCATCGCGATCGGGGTCAACCTCGGGTCGGAGACGTCGCGGCTGTTCATGCGGATCCCGGGGGCGGCGAGCGCCGCCAAGCGCCGCGCAGCGAAGCGGACCCGCGGCTTCTAAGTCCTGACCGGGGCAGGGCGGCCCCGAGACGGGGCGTCATCCGACACCCCTGGCCCCCATCTCCTTCATCTCCTCGAACAGGCGCGACAGGGCATGCACGCCCGATGAGGGTGCGCTGAATGCGTAAAGCCGACGCGTCAAGTCCCGAATTTCCGGGACGTGTCCTTGTTCGTCGACCCGAGCTTACTTGAAGCACGGGCCGACACGGTTCGCGAAATTCATCGGCATAGGCCGGCACTGCGCCGGAGCCGCGAATTCACCCGCATCGACACACGAGGAGATTCCCATGCCCAAAACACTCCTGACCAGGCATTTTGTGACCCTGGCGACGACGACTGCCCTGGCGGCCGGAGTCGCGGCGCTACCCGCTAGTGCATTCGCCGCGACGCCCCACACGGCTGCGGCGGACAGTCACACCCGCCTTGTCAACGACAGCCAGGGCCGAAATGGAAAGGACGGCCAGAACAAGAAGCACAAGGGGAAGGACAATCACAAAAAGCGAGGGAACGGCAATGGCGTGCCGAAACTGCCGCTCCCGCCGAAGCTTCCGTTGCCGCCCTTCCCGCCGAAGCTTCCGCTGCCGCTCCCGATCCCGCTGCCGCCGAAGCTGCCGATCCCGGTGCCGCCGGTACCTCCGAAGCTGCCGATCCCGCTGCCGCCGGTACCCAAGCTGCCCATCCCGCTGCCGCCGGTACCCAAGCTCCCCATCCCGTTCCCCGTACCCCCGAAGCTGCCGATCCCGCTGCCGCCGGTACCCAAGCTCCCCATCCCGCTGCCCCCGGTACCCAAGCTGCCCATCCCCCTGCCGCCGGTACCCAAGCTGCCCATCCCCCTGCCGCCGGTACCCAAGCTGCCCATCCCCCTGCCGCCGGTACCCAAGCTCCCCATCCCCCTGCCGCCGGTACCCAAGCTCCCCATCCCCCTGCCGCCGGTACCCAAGCTCCCCATCCCCCTGCCGCCGGTACCCAAGCTCCCGATCCCCCTGCCCCCGCTGCCCAAGATCCCGAACCCGCTGCCGATCCCCCTGCCCTGGCCCTTCTGATCGCTACCGCGACGGTTCGAGCCGACCGCAGGACCAACGGCAAAAGCCCGAGGGCGGGCACCCCTGAGGGTGCCCGCCCTCGGCACGGACGGCGGCCGGATTCCCGGCGCGCGGTCTACCGCTTGGCGTGGCGGCGGCGCTCTCCGCCGGCCGGTGCCGCCTCGGCGCCACCGTTCGCCTTGGCCTCCTTGCGGGCCTTCAGCACCTCGAAGATCACCGGGATGAGCGAGAGGAGGACGATCAGGACGAGGATCGCCTCGACGTTGGTCTTGATGAACTCGATCTGGCCGAGCCAGAAGCCCGCGACCGTGAGACCCGCGCCCCAGGCGATGCCACCGATGACGTTGTACGTCAGGAAGGTCCGGTACTTCATCGACCCGGCGCCCGCGACCATCGGGGCGAACGTACGGACGATCGGCACGAAGCGGGCGAGCACGATGGCCTTCGGGCCGTGCTTGTCCATGAACTCGTGCGCCTTGTCCAGGTTCTCCCGCTTGAAGAGCTTCGACTTCGGCCGGTTGAAGAGCTTCGGCCCGAAGACCTTGCCGATCATGTACCCGACCTGGTCACCGACGATCGCGGCGACCGAGATCAGGGTGCAGACCAGCCACAGCGGCTGCTTGATGTACTCGCCGTTCGCGACCAGCAGGCCCGCCGTGAAGAGCAGGGAGTCGCCGGGCAGGAAGGCGAACAGCCCGGACTCCGCGAAGACGATGACCAGGATGCCGATCAGGCCGTAGTGCGAGATCAGATAGTCCGGGGACAGCCACTCAGGGGCGAGCGCAAGCGTGTACACGAGTTCCGGGCTCTCCTGGATCGGGGGTATCGCGGCGGGCGTCCGCGGTGCGTCGGACAAGACGACGGTTTCAATTATCAACGCACAGGACCCCCTCCCGGTTCCAGTCACCGGGAGGGGGCCGTGTGGGGAACATCCGGCTGTCTACACCTTGCGGACGGCGTTCGCGAGGATCGCGTCCCGTACGAACACCGCCAGACCGGGACGGATCGCGTCGTAGTAGGCCGTGAACCGCTCGTCCGCGACGTACATCTCACCCAGGCACGTGTGCATCTCGTGCGAGCAGGTGTAGCAGTTCCGGCCGATCCAGCCGCGGTGCTCCTCGGCCACGTCCATGGCCTCGTCGGATTCCGCGGACGCACCGGCGTCCAGCAGCTCGGCGAACCGCCGGTTGATCTCGTCCGCCTCGGCCTGGAAGCGCTTCCAGTCTTCCTTCGTGAAGGTGGCCGCCCGGCGGGCGGACTCCTTGTACGCGTCCGTGCCGCCCCAGCGCTGGTGCGCCTCGTCCGCGTACTGGTCGGGGTCGAAGTCCCCGAAGACCTCGAACTTCTCCTCGGGCGTGAGGTTGATGCCCATTCTCTGTGCCTCCATGGCGTGCTCCACGGCCTCGGCCATCTGCTGGAGCCGGGCGATCCGGTCGGACAGGAGGGCATGCTGCCGGCGCAGGTGCTCCCTCGGGTTCGACTCCGGATCGTCCAGCAGGACCGCGACCTCTTCGAGCGGGAAGCCGAGCTCCCGGTAGAACAGGATCCGCTGCAGCCGGTCGAGGTCGGCGTCGTCGTAACGCCGGTGCCCCGCGCTGCTGCGGGTGCTCGGGGAGAGCAGGCCGATCTCGTCGTAGTGGTGCAGGGTGCGCACCGTGACTCCGGCGAATCCGGCGACCTGTCCCACGGAGTAGCTCATCGTTTCCGCTCCTCTGGTTGGGTACGCCCTTCACTCTGAGTCCTCACGCCACGTGAGGTGCAAGTCCGCCGCCGGGGCTGGAGGCCAGGGGCCGGGGCTACCCCATGGCCTTGGTGCCGTCGATGGACTCCCGGATGACGTCCGCGTGGCCCGCGTGCCGCGCGAACTCCTCGACCAGGTGCAGCAGCATCCAGCGCATCGAGACCTTGCCGTTCTCGGGGAACCAGGGCGCCGGCGGCAGCGGGAAGGTCTCGTCGAGGCTGGGCAGGTCCCGGACGAAGGCCGTCAGCTCTGCCGTGACGCCCTCCCAGAAGGCCTGGACGGACGGGACGGTCTCGGCCCCCACGAGGAGGAAGGCCTCGCTCCACTTCTCCCGGTCGCGCTGGATCTCGTTGGGGCGCTGCTGCGCCAGCCGCAGCCAGCCCAGCTCGACCTCGGCGACGTGCTTGAGCAGCCCGGACAGCGACAGCTCGCTGGCGCTGGGTCGGCTCGCCGCCTGCTCCTCGGTCAGTCCGGCCAGCGATTCGCGGATCGCCGTGCGCTGGGATTCGACGAAGAGCAGGAGCGTGCCGCGCTCGTCGCCCGGGATCTCTTCGGAGAGGTGAGCCATGACCTACCGCCTTTTCCGTGGGTCTTCCTGCTGACAAGAACGACGATACGGGCGATTGAGGTCAGCTCCTGTCCTAATACCCGCCTCAATTTCCGGCGTCGTCGGGGCGGATCGCCGGCAGGGCCGTCTGCGGCTTCGGGAGCAGGGCCTTGGACAGGTCCTGGCCGCCCTTCTCGTCGAGCCCGTACATCGCCTCGTAGATCTTGCGCACCGCCGGCCCGGAGGCCCCCGAGCCCGTACCGCCCTGGGAGATCGTCATGACGATCGAGTAGTCCTCGGTGTACGAGGCGAACCACGAGGTGGTCTGCTTGCCCTGGACCTCCGCGGTGCCCGTCTTCGCGTGCATCGGGATCTGCTTCTGCGGCCAGCCGCCGAACCGCCAGGCCGCGCTGCCCGTGGTGGCCACCGCGGCGAGCGCGCCGTCGATGTCGTCGCGCAGCTCCGCGTCCATGGGCAGCCGGCCCTGCTCCTTCGGCGCGATCTCCTTGACCGAGGTGCCGTCGGCGCTGACGATCGCCTTGCCGACGCTCGGCTGGTGCATGGTGCCGCCGTTGGCGATGGCCGCGTAGATCGACGCCATCTGGATCGGGGTGACGAGGGTGTCGCCCTGGCCGATCGAGTAGTTGATCGCGTCGCCCTCGCGGAGCTGGTTGCCCTGGCGGCAGTTCTCGTACGCGATCTTCTCGGCGTACGAGCCGTCCTTCTTGCCGTCCCGGCACCAGGCGGCCTTGTTCGCCTCGAAGAAGTCCTTCTTCCACTGGCGGTCGGGGACCCGGCCGTTCACCTCGTTCGGCAGGTCGATGCCGGTCGCCTTGCCCAGGCCGAACTCGTGGGCCGTCTTGAGGAACCAGTCGCCCGGGTCCTTCCTGGGGTTGATCCCGCCGTCCTTCTTCCACTCCTTGTCCGCGAGGGCGTAGTAGACGGTGTCGCAGGAGACCTCGAGGGCCCGGCCGATGGTGATGTCGCCGTAGCCCTGCGACTCGAAGTTGGTGAAGGTCTGGCTGCCCACCGAGTAGGAGCTGGGGCAGCCGTACCGCCCGTTGAAGGGGTACCCGGCGTTCACCGCGGCGGTCGAGGAGACGACCTTGAAGATCGAGCCCGGGGCCGCCTGGCCCTGGATCGCGCGGTTGAGCAGCGGGTAGTTGGAGTCCTTGTCGGTGAGGGACGCGTAGTCCTTGGCGGAGATGCCGCCGACCCAGGCGTTCGGGTCGTAGGTCGGGTTGGAGGCCATCGCGACGATGCGGCCCGTCTTGGCCTCCATGACGACGACCGCGCCCGAGTCGGCCTCGTAGTTCCGGTGCGTGTTCTTGTCGTAGCCCTTGCGGGCCTCGATCATCGCGTTGTTCAGCTCGCGCTCGGCCACCGCCTGCACGCGCGAGTCGATCGAGGTGACGACGTTGGAGCCGGGCGTCGGCTTGTCGCCCTGCGCCTGCCCGATGACGCGCCCGAGGTTGTCCACCTCGTAGCGCGTTATGCCGGCCTTGCCGCGCAGCTCCTTGTCGTACGTGCGCTCCAGGCCGGAACGGCCCACCTGGTCGGAGCGCAGGTACGGGGAGTCGGTCTTCTTGGCCTTGGTGATCTCCGCGTCGGTGACCGGCGAGAGGTAGCCCAGCACCTGCGAGGTGTTGGCCCCGTCGGGGCCCGCGTAGCGGCGCAGGGCCGTCGGCTCGGCGGTGATGCCGGGGAACTGCTCGGCGTGCTCCCTTATCTCCAGCACCTGGTCCGTGGTCGCCTCGTCGGTGACGGGGATCGGCTGGTACGGGGAGCCGTTCCAGCACGGCTTGGGCGTCTTGGCGTCGCACAGCCGGACGCCGTTGACCACGTCGTCGGGGTTGAGGCCCAGGACGCCGGCGAGCCGGGTCAGGACGCCCTTGCCCTTGTCCTTCATCCTGGTGAGGTCGGTACGGCTCGCGGAGACGACCATGCGCGTCTCGTTGTCGGCGAGCGGGACCCCGCGGGAGTCCAGGATCGAGCCGCGCACGGCGGGCTGGACGACCTGCTGGGTGTGGTTGTTCTTCGCCTCGTCCGTGTACTCCTGGCCGTTGCGCACCTGGAGGTACCAGAGGCGCCCGCCGAGGGTGAGCAGCAGCGAGAAGACGACCACCTGGATGACGACCAGGCGGTTCTGGACCCGGGGCGTGCGCCCCGTCTCCGGAATGTTGCTCAACTCAGGTCTCCCCCGGAACGCTGCCTGCCGCTGACTCGCACGAGTCTAGAGCGAGCCCGGAAGGGGAAACGCAGTCAGAAGGGGAAACTCGTCCGGCCGTGCTGGACCGAGATCCACTTCTGGGTGGTGAACGCCTCGATCGTGGCCTCGCCGTTCAGCCGGCCCAGGCCCGAGGACTTCTCCCCGCCGAACGCGGCGAGCGGCTCGTCCCCGATGGTCGAGTCGTTGACGTGGATCATGCCGGTCTCGATCCGCTGCGCGAACCGGACGCCGCGCTCCACGTCCCTCGTGTGCACGGCGCCGCTCAGCCCGTACGGGGTCGCGTTGGTCAGCCGTACGGCCTCGTCCTCGCCGTCGAAGACCACCAGCAGCGCCACCGGGCCGAAGATCTCCTGGCCGAGCAGCGGGGAGTCCTCGGGGAGGCCGGCCAGCACGGTCGGCTCGACCAGGTTGCCGCGCGTAGATCCGCGGACGAGGGCCTGCGCCCCGGATTCCACGGCCTGGTCCACGAGCGCGGTCAGGGCGTCGGCCTGGAAGGAGTTGATCAGCGGGCCGATGTGGGTGTCCGCCTCGTGGGGGTCGCCGGTCTTCAGGCCCCGCACCCGGGCGGTGAACTTCTCGGTGAACTCCTCCGCGATCGAGGCGTCCACGAGGATCCGGTTGGCGGCCATGCAGACCTGGCCCTGGTAGACGAAGCGGCTGAAGACGGCCGCGTCCACCGCGTAGTCGAGGTCGGCGTCGTCGAGGACGACGAGGGCGCTGTTCCCGCTGAGCTCCAGGACCGTCCGCTTGAAGTGCCTGGCGGCGACGGAGCCGACGTGCCGGCCGACCCGGTCGGAGCCGGCGAAGGAGATGACCTTCGGGACGGGGTGCGTGAGGAGCGCGTCGCCTATCTCGGCGATGTCGGTGACCAGCACGTTGAGGAGCCCGGCCGGCAGGCCCGCGTCCTCGAAGATCTTGGCTATGACCCCGCCGCCGACCACGGGTGCGTTCTGGTTCGGCTTGATCACCACCGCGTTGCCCAGCGCCAGCGCCGGGGCGACCGACTTCAGGGTGACCAGGAACGGGAAGTTGAAGGGGCTGATCACGGTGACGACGCCGACCGGTAGGCGCTGGACCCGGTTCTCCTTGCCCTCGACCGGCGAGGCGAGGATGCGGCCCTCGGGGCGGACGGCCAGCTGGATCGACTCGCGGATGAACTCCTTGGCGAGGTGGACCTCGTACTCGGCCTTGGGACGGGTCCCGCCGAGCTCGTCGATCATCGCCTCGATGATCTCCTTCTCGCGCTCCTCGGTGATCCGCAGGGCGCGTTCCAGGACGGCGCGTCTGGTGTACGGGCCGGTGGCGGCCCACTCTCTCTGGGCGCGCTCGGCGCCGAGGTAGGCCCGGTCCACCTGCTCGACGGTGGCCACCGTGATGGCCGCGAGCTTCTCCCCGTTGTACGGGTTGACGTCGATGATGTCCCACGAACCGGTGCCGGCCAGCCATTCGCCGTCGATGTACTGGTGAGCCAGGTCGTCGAATATGGACATGCCATCCCTTACTGCGAGCGCGCACCCGTGCGCTGCACCGGAGACCGATCGGTCATCATGCACTGATCAGACGTCATACTACGTGCGAATCAAGACAGTTGGAGCAGGCCGCGGAGAAGATCCCGGGTCCGGTCGGGGTCGGGGCAGTCGGCCTGGAGCCGCTCCATCGCCCGTTCGTACTGCGCCACTTCCTCGTCTTTGTCCAGGTAGAGGGCACTGGTGAGCTGTTCCAGATAGACGATGTCCTGGAGGTCGGACTCCGGAAAGCGCAGCAGGGTGAAGGCTCCGCTTTCGCCGGCATGGCCGCCGAAGGAGAACGGCATCACCTGGAGCTGCACGTTGGGCCGCTGGGAGACCTCGATGAGGTGCTCCAACTGGCCGCGCATGACGTCGCGGTCGCCGTACGGGCGGCGCAGCGCGGCCTCGTCGAGGACGGCGTGGAAGACGGGGGCGCTCTCGGAGACGAGCACCTTCTGGCGCTCCAGGCGCAGCGCGACGCGGCGGTCGATCTCGGCCTTCGTGGCGCCGGGCATTCCGCGGCTGACGACGGCCTGGGCGTACGCCTCGGTCTGCAACAGGCCGTGGACGAACTGGACTTCGTAGATCCGGATGAGCGAGGCCGCGCCCTCCAGGCCGACGTACGTCTGGAACCACCCGGGCAGCACGTCGCCGTAGCTGTGCCACCAGCCGGCCGCGTTGGCCTCGCGGACCAGTCCCAGCAGGGACTCCCGCTCCGCGCCGTCCGTGACTCCGTAGAGCGTGAGGAGGTCCTCCACGTCCCTTGCCTTGAAGCTCACCCTTCCCAACTCCAAGCGGCTGATCTTCGATTCGGATGCGCGGATCGAGTAGCCGGCCGCCTCACGGGTGATGCCGCGGGATTCTCGGAGTCGCCTGAGCTGAGAGCCCAGGAGGATGCGGCGCACCACAGAACCGCTTGCTTCTGCGGTCACTAGTCCTGCCCTCCCCATCGCCATGTGTACGCGTGGTCTGCGCGTGGTGTGCGTCGCCGGGGCCCCCGTACCCCAGGGCCCGAAGTCTGCCACCAAAACGCATCGGCCCGTACTCGTTCTGTAACGGAATCCCGCCCGCCGCAAAAGAAGTCCGTAAGTATGCGTAGGAAGAAATGAGCAAGAACCATCACGGGAGTGGACAGGTCCGGCGCGTGCACGTGCATCTGCCCTTGCATCCAGCTTCTGCATTCGGAACGATGGTGCCGCGCACCTGCGTGCTCTTCGCGCCGGCGCCGGACCCACCCCGCAGTTCTTTCTGGACGGAGCGAGCCGCTCCGCCCGCGAATCCCGGGAGTGCCTCGCATGGGGACGAATGGATCGACCATGCTCGAGCCGTTACGGCAGGGGCTGCCCCCGGTCGACCCCACGGCTGTCTCCGGGTCCGCCTCCTGCGCTCTGCCCGCCCGCTTCGAGGCGGTGCGGGGCGCCCGTTCGTTCACCCGGTCCACCCTGTCCCAGTGGGGTCTCGACGACCGCTTCGACGACGTGGCCCTGGTCGTCTCCGAACTCGTCACCAACGCGCTTCGCCATGCCCTGCCGGACGACACCCGGCCTGCGACCGGCGCCGCGGGCGAGCCGGAGGCGGCGGTACGGCTGCACCTGATGCGGTGGAGCACCCGGCTGGTGTGCGCGGTACGGGATCCCAGCGAGGACCGGCCGGGCGGGTCGTTCGCGCCGGAGCGGACGCAGGAGAACTGCGACCTGGAGTCGGGGCGCGGGCTGTTCCTCGTGGACTCGTACAGCGACAGCTGGGGCTGGCACCCGCTCGCGGGACAGCTGACCGGCAAGGTGGTCTGGGCGCTGTTCATGCTGCACGAATAGGCAGCGGGTCATCCGCGGGCACACACGGGCCTACGACGACTGGCCGGGGTTGATCATTTCGATCAGTCCCGGCCAGTGCACGTGCATGGCTTGATCGGTGCGCCGTTCCTCGGGCGATCAGGCGATGTGCCGATCGGTCGATCAGGCGATCAGGTGGTCGAACTCGCCGTCCTTGACGCCCAGCAGCAGCGCCTCTATCTCGGCCGGCGTGTAGACGAGCGCGGGCCCGTCCGGAAAGCGCGAGTTGCGCATGGCGACAGCTCCACCCGGCAGCTTGGCGAACTCCACACAGGAACCTTGCGAGTTGCTGTGTCTGCTCTTCTGCCAGGTCACTCCGTCGAGTTCTGCAGCTGCCATCCCGTTGTACGCGTGGTCCACAGGAAGCCCCCGATAGTGCAGATGTCAACTGCACCGGATCATAGCTGTGTTCATAAGCGCATGCATGGGCAGATGCACGTGCACGCGGAGGGTGCTCTCCTGATCACTGTCAGGGAAGAACTCGGGTGGATCAGGGGCGAATCAGACCCTTATAAGAATTGGATCAAGGCGCAGCGGGGGTCGCTCCTGGCGGTCCTGGCGGTCCTAGCGGGGCAGGGGGCGGCGCTTGCCGCCCATGTGCGCGCGGTCGGCGGCGGCCGTGCCGTCCTCCCAGCCCGCGTGGTCGGTGGCCCCGCGCAGCCTGGTGGTCGTGGTCCGGGGGAACATCTCGTCCGCCCGGGAGGTGACGGCGACGTCGCGGGCCACCAGGGCGGGCAGGTTGTCCGGGGCCTCGGCCACGGTGTGCTCGGCCGTCTCGGCGAGGCGCTGGCCGAGCCGGCTGGCGTACGCGAGCAGGAAGGACTGCCGGAACGTCTTGGTCCGCTTACGCCCGCCGGAGCGCTGGGCGGCCTCGGCGCGGGTCATGGCGGCGGTCCCCTGCACGAGCAGGGACGTGTAAAGCAGCTCGACGGCCTCCAGGTCGCTCTCGAAGCCCACCACGGTGGAGAACTCGTAGGCGCTGTTCCACACCGCCCGGCACCGGTTGGCGGTGGCGACGGCGTCCAGCAATACCGCCTTGGCCTCTTCATAAGGGGCCTCGACCCCGATCCGGCAGGCCCCGGGCACCTGGGCCGGCCGCTTGCCGCTCGCCGCGAGCAGCGCCTCGTCGACGGTGTGCCGGGCCATCAGCTCCTGGGCCTTGGCGCTGAGCGCCTCCGCCTCCTCCGGGAAGGTGGTCGCCTCGGCCTTGGCGAGCAGGGCCCGGATACGGCCGAGCATGCGGGGCTCGATGTGCGCGTGCTCCAGGGCATCGGCGGCCGGGTCCCCGGGAACCGGACCCACCGGTTCGATGGAGGGCAGCCGGATCAACAGCCGGAACACCTCGAGCACGGAGGTGGCGAGGGTGAACCGGTCGGTCTTCTCGCGCCGCACGAGCAGTTCCCCGTACTCCGCGTCATCCGCCCACCACACCTCGGCGTCGGTCCACCGCTCGGGCAGCCGGGCGTACCGGCGCGCCTCGGCGGCGATGAGGTCGCGGGTGACCTTCAGATGCCGGTCGCCGAGGTCCCGCCCCACCAGCCGGAGCACGTCGGCGGGCTGCCACCCCCGCTCCCAGGCCTGCCGTACGTACGCCTCCCCGCGCCCCAACAGCTCCCGCCCGACCCCGCTCCACTGCCCGCCGTCCCCGACGAGCACCGAGGCCCCGGCATCCAGCCCGGCATCGTCCTGGCTGTAGAGGGCGGCTTCACAGGCACGATCGACAATCTCTCTCACCCCCTCAGCTTTGCACGCCCCCACCGCGCCGACCCCGGCCCCGCCGCCGCCCGAGGCGCGGGGAGCGGCGGGCAGGCGGGCTGTCAGACCCCGGTGGGACACTCGCACCCATGAGCGACCCCACCCCCCACTGGGCCCTCGCCGAAGCCGGCGACGGCCTCTGGCACGCCATGCCGCTCACCCCCGGCCCCGCCCCCGCCCCCGGCAGCCGCCCCCTCGCCGTCCGCAACCCCGCGGACGCGATCCGCTCCGCCCCCACCGCCACGCGCTGGATCTGGCGCAGCACCGCCGCCGTCTACCCCCGCCTCCTCGCCTCCGGGACCCGCGTGGAGCGCTGCCACGACATCGAGGACGCCGAGCTCCTCCTCCTCGCCCACGAGGGCCGCTCCGGCGAACCCCGCTCGGCGGCAGCCGCCTGGGCCCGGCTCACCGGAGCCCCCGTACCCCCCGATCCCCCGCAGCGCCCAACCGCACCCACCGCCCAGGACTCCCTCTTCGACCCGCAGCCCACCCACACCCCCCTCCCCCTCGACGCGCTCGTCGCCGTCTACCACGACCAGGCCGGACGCACCGCCGCCACCGCCCACCCCGACCGCCTGCGCCTGCTCATCGCCGCCGAGTCCGCCGCCTTCCTGATCGCCGCCGAAATGCACCGCTCCGGCCTCCCCTGGCGGGCCGACGTCCACCGCGCGCTGCTCACCGAGCTCCTCGGCGAGCGATACGCCGGCGGCGGCGAGCCCCGGCGCCTCGCCGAGCTGGCCGACGAGATCTCCGCCGCCTTCGGCCGCCGCGTACGACCGGAGCTGCCCGCCGACGTCATAAGGGCCTTCGCCGAGGCCGGGATCCGGCTCAAGTCCACGCGCCGCTGGGAGATCCAGGAGCTCGACCACCCCGCCGTGGAACCCCTCCTCACGTACAAGAAGCTGTACCGGATCTACACCGCCCACGGCTGGTCCTGGCTCCAGGACTGGGTGCACGACGGCCGCTTCCGCCCCGAGTTCGTGCCCGGCGGCACCCTCACCGGCCGCTGGGTCACCAACGGCGGCGGGGCCCTGCAGATCCCGAAGGTGATCCGCAGGGCCGTCGTCGCCGACCCCGGCTGGCGGCTCGTCGTAGCCGACGCCGACCAGATGGAGCCCCGCGTCCTGGCCGCGATCTCCCGCGACCCCGCCTTCATGGAGGTGGCCGGGCGCCCCGAGGACCTGTACACGGCGATCTCCCGCCAGGGCTTCTCCGGCGACCGGGACATGGCCAAGCTCGCCGTCCTCGGCGCCGTGTACGGGCAGACCTCCGGCGACGGCCTGAAGAACCTGGCCGCGCTGCGCCGCCGCTTCCCGCAGGCCGTGGCGTACGTGGACGACGCCGCCAAGGCGGGCGAGGAGGGGCGCCTCGTACGGACCTGGCTGGGCCGGACCTGCCCGCCGCCGGCCGGCGCCGAGGAGGACGGCGAAGCCGGGATCCCGCAGGACAGGGAGGACGGCTGGACTCCGAGCTACGCCTCCACCAACACCCGGGCCCGGGGCCGGTTCACCCGCAACTTCGTCGTCCAGGGCAGCGCCGCCGACTGGGCCCTGCTGCTGCTCGCCGCCCTCCGGCAGGCCATCGCGGGCGCCGGGATGCGGGCCGAGCTGGTGTTCTTCCAGCACGACGAGGTGATGGTGCACTGCCCCGCCGAGGAGGCCGAGGCCGTCGCCGAGGCGATCCGCGCCGCCGGCGACCGGGCCGGCCGGATCGCCTTCGGCGACACTCCGGTCCGGTTCCCGTTCAGCACGGCGATCGTGGAGTGCTACGCGGACGCCAAATAGAGGCATCCGCTCCGGAGGGGATGGTCAGCCGACCCACTTCGGGTCGAGGGCGATCTGCTTGAGCTGCTCCATCGTCAGGACGGGCTCCTTCCGGGTGGCGGCCTTGTTCTGGCTGCCCGTGTTGAAGGCGGATACCACGACGCGCATCCCGTCCGGCCGCAGCGTGTCGACGGTCCACATGACCACGCTCGCCCCGCCCTTCTCACCGGGCTGCTGCTCCGCCACCACCTTGGTGCCGTCGGGGAGGGTGGTGACGCCGCCCGCGCCGAAGCGGGCTGCCAGCGCCTGGCCCATGCCCGTCTGCGCATTGACCTGGACGAGCGAGGCGCCCTTGCCGTCGTCGAGCACGACGTACGCGTACTGGCCCGAGCCGCCCTTGCCGGCCACCGTGAGCCCGGTCTTCGGCAGCAGGGACTGCAGTACCGCGCCGGTGTCCGGCACCGCGGGCGGCACGAGCGGGACCTGCGGCTCCGACCCGGCGGCCGGCAGGTCGCTCAGCGCCGGGCGCCACAGCGTCGAGATCGCGAATTCCTTCAACTGGGGCCCGGTCAGGGGCGGGTCGGTCCGCGAAACCTTCGCGCCCTTCTCCGCCGGGGCGTTCCACTCCTGTACGTCGACCTGGTAGCCCTCCGGTGTCACCAGCGTGGCCCGCCACAGCTTCGTGGGCTCTCGGCGGTCGGGGTACTCGTAACCCTTGTAGACCAGGATCCGCCCGCCGTCGGGCAGCGTGTCGACCTCGCAGGCGTCGTACTCGACGAGGTTCTTGTCGGGGCACTTCAGCAGGTCCGCGGCGCTCCGGCCGGACGGGTCGGTCCGCGTGAGGGCGACCCCGATGGCCGCCTTGCCCTTCCCGTCGTCGTAGACCCCGGAGACGCTCGGGCCCAGCTCGTCGCCCGTGCCGCGCGCCTCCATCTCGGACAGCTGTCCGCCCGGCAGCAACTTCTTGAGAACGGCGACCATCTGATCGGCGGGGACCGCCCCGCTGCCGGCCCCTTTCCCCTTCCCCTTTCCCGGCAGCGGGGGCGGCGCGGCGACGGTCGTCGCGCCGGACGCGCCCGCCCCGTCGAACAGGCCGCCGGTGTAGGCGCTGCCCGCGCCGATCGCGGCGAGCGCCAGCACCGATCCGCCGAACACGGCGGCCCGGCGGCGCGCCACCAGCCGCCGCCCGCGCTGTTCACCGGCGGCGGTGAGGGCCTGCGGGTCAGGCGTGAAGCCGTCCCCCGTACGCCTCAGGGCTTCGCTGAGCTCATCTTCAAAGGGCATGCGGAACCAGACCTTCCACCGAATAGCAAGGGCAAAAGACGATCGAGATGACGATGCGGGTTCAGAGACCGGCGAACTCGGTGAGCGAGCCGCCCAGTTGCTCCCTGAGCCGGCCGAGCGCCCGCGTGGTACGGGTCCGCACCGCCGCCGAGCTGGCGTTCATCGCATCGGCGGTCTCCTCCACGCTGCGGTCCTCCCAGTACCGCAGCACGAGCACCGCCCGGTCCTTGGGCGCCAGCCGCCCCAGCGCCTCCAGCAGCGTCAGCCGCAGCGCCGGATCGGCACCGCCGGCCGCCGGCGCGCGCTGCTCGGGGAACTCCCCGACCGGGCGCTCCCCCGCCGATCTGCGCCGCTGGTGCGTCAGGAAGGCCCGTACGAGCACGGTCTGCGCGTACGCCGCCGGGTTGTCGATACGGGATATCCGCCCCCAGAGCAGGTACATCCGCCCCAGGGTCTCCTGTACCAGGTCCTCCGCCAGGTGCGTGTCCCCGCTGGTCAGCAGACAGGCCGACCGGTACAGATGCCCCGACCGGCCCGCCGCGAACTCGCGGAACCCGTCCCTGCGCCCCTCCCGCATTCACTCCCCCTCGCGTCCGTCTCACCCCCATGACGCGCCGGCGGTGCCGGAATGTTTCACCCCAGTCCGTGGAAGTAGACGTGGAACGCGTCGCGTTCGAAACCCTCCGCCTCGTAGAGGCTCTGCGCGACGTGGTTGTCGTACGCGGTCTCGAGCTGGACCCCGGCCACGCCGGCCTCCCGGGCCCGGCGCAGTACCTCGCGCAGCAGCGCCCGCCCGGCGCCGGTGCGGCGGCCGGACGGATCGACGTACAGGTCGCTCAGGATCCACACGGGGCGCAGGGCGAGCGACGAGAAGGTCCGGTAGACCTGCGCGAACCCGACCGTGCCGGCCCCCGGCACGTCGGCGAGCAGCACCAGGGACTCACCGGCCCGGATCCGCTCCGCGAGGAAGGCGCGGGGCCGGTCCGGGTCCTCGACCTTCACCTCGTAGAAGTCGAGGTACCCACGGAACAGCGCGCCCGCGGCGTCGAGGTCCCCGTCCCTGTCCCTGTCCCCTGCAACGCGCACCACCACATTCACATCGTCCATGCACTCAGTGTCCGGTAACGGGCTGCGCAGGCAGGCTGAAGACGTGGTCCGGGGTGACGATCTTGGTGATCGCCTCGCCGAACAGGGTGCTGGGCTCGGAACCCTCGTAGGCGATGTCCGTGTTCAGCGTCAGCGTCAGCGTGGCCTTCGCCTGCGGCAGGTACACGACCAGCGCCTGGTAGCCGGGCAGCGAGCCGTTGTGGCCGATCCAGCCCTGGACGTTGAAGATGCCCAGGCCGTAGCCGGTGCCGGGCAGCGCGTCGATCACGTTCAGGCGCTGGGCCTGCGTGGCGGGCTTGAGCAGCGTGCCCGTGGCCAGGACCCGCGCCCAGGTCTTCAGGTCACCGAGGTCGGAGATCATGGCGCCGGCCGCCCAGCCCCAGGAGGGGTTCCAGTCGGCCGCGTCCTCGACCTTCCCGGTGGCGGTCTGGTCCGTGTACCCCTGGGAATGCGGACTCGGGAACTCCGCGCCGACGGGGAAGAGCGTGTGACGCAGACCGGCGGGGCGGACGACCTTCTGGTTGATGTAGTCGTCGAGCTTCTGCCCGCTCTGCTTCTCCACCACCAGCCCCAGCAGGATCAGGTTGGTGTTGCAGTAGTAGAACTTCGCATTGGGCTCGAACAGCACGGGGTGCTTGAAGGAGTACGCGAGCAACTCCTGCGGGGTGAAGGGCCGTCGGGGATTGCTCGTCAGGGCCTTGAAGAAGCCTTCGTCCTCGGAGTAGTTGAACAGCCCGCTCCGCATCCCGGCGAGCTCGCGCAGCGTGATCCGGTCCCCGTTGGGCACCCCGGACACGTACTTGCCTATGGGGTCGTCCAGCCCTACCTTGCCCTGGTCGACCAGCTGGAGCAGGGCGGTCACGGTAAAGGTCTTGGTCACGCTGCCGATGCGCATGTTCATGTCCGTGCTGATCGGCCGGCCGGTGGCCTTGTCGGCGACACCGAAGGCCCGCACGTAGTCGCCCTTGCCCGGGGCCGAGAGCGACACCATCACCCCGGGTATCCGGGCCTCGCTCATCACCTTCCGGACGGCGTCGTCCAACTGCCGCGCCACGGCGGGGGTGAGCTGCGGAAACTCCCCGTCGGCGGCGACCGTGGACGAAGGAGAGGCCTCGGCGGCAACCGGGGCCGGAGCCGAGGCGCTGGAGGCCACCGACGTATCCAGGGCGTATCCCGCCCCCACCGCCAGAGGCACCACCATCAGGCCCACTGCGGCCAGCCCCACCGCCGCTTTGCGCAACCGTGTCGACATCCCGGCCTCCTGCCACGCGTCGCCCAGGTCCAGCCTTCCCAACCTAGCCCCGCCCCGCCCCCCGGGCGACCGGGCCCCCTCCGCGCCCCCGAACCCCCAGGCCACACTCCCCCGGCGGCATCGACCGGCCATCCGCATCGGGGCAAAGCAAAAGCCCCAGGTCACGGCGAGTGAGTCCTGGGGCTTCTACAGAGCCGCCTTCGGGATTCGAACCCGAGACCTACGCATTACGAGTGCGTTGCTCTGGCCAACTGAGCTAAGGCGGCACCGCTGGTCAGACAAGTGTTCCCTCGAAGAGGAGCTCTCATCAGCAGCGGCGCCAAGTCTACAGGCTGAAACGGGGTGCCCTGAACCACGTTGTGGAGGGGTCGGATGCATGGCGCATATCGGTATCAATGGGGCGCGTCCGGCCCGTCTGAGGCGTGAGCATCCCGTGGCCTCGCGGCGATCGGCGGGAGGCCGGGCGTCAGGTGCACTTCTTGCCGTCCTTCGGCGGAGTTCCCGTCAGCAGGTACGTGTTGATCGCCGTGTCGATGCAGGCGCTGCCGCGGCCGTACGCCGTGTGGCCGTCGCCGTCGTACGTGAGCAGGACGCCCGAGTCGAGCTGCTGCGCCAGCGCCTGGGCCCACTTGTACGGGGTCGCCGGGTCCCGGACGGTGCCGACCACCACGATCGGCGCGGCGCCCTGCGCGGTCAGGGCGCGGGCCGTCCCGGTGGCCTTGACCGGCCAGTACGTGCAGTTCAGCGAGGCCCAGGCGAGGCCCGCGCCGAACACCGGGGAGGCCTTCTGGAAGGACGGCACGGCGGTGTCGACCGCCTCCGGGCCGGTGAAGGCGGGGGGCTGGTCGAGGCAGTTCACCGCGGCGTTCGCGAACATCAGGTTCGCGTACTTGCCGTCCGGCTCCCGCTCGTAATAGCTGTCGGCGAGGCCGAGCAGGCCGGACCCGTCGCCGTTCATCGCCGCCGCCAGCGCCTCGCGCAGCTGCGGCCACGCGCTCTCGTCGTACAGCGCGGCGATCACCCCGGTGGTGGCGAGGGACTCGCCCAGCGGGCGGGCCGGATCGCCGCTGGGCACGGGCTGGGCGTCGGCCTTGCGGAAGAACTCCTGGAGCCGCTCGGCCATCGCCTCCGGCCCGCCCTTGCCGAGCGGGCAGTCGGGCTGCTTCGCGCAGTCCTTGGTGAAGGAGCGCAGGGCCGTCTCGAAGCCCCCGGTCTGGTCCCGGTTCAGATCGAGCGCCGGACGGGAGGGGTCGATCGCGCCGTCCAGGACGAGCCGGCCGACCCGGCCGGGGAAGAGCTCCGCGTACGTCGCCCCGAGGAGGGTGCCGTACGAGGCGCCGACGTACGTCAGCTTCTCGTCGCCGAGCACCGCCCGGAGCACGTCCATGTCGCGGGCGGCCTCTACGGTGGAGACGTGCGGCAGGACCCGCTGCGAGCGGGTCTGGCAGCCGGCCGCGAACTCCTTGAACGCGGTCACCAGCTCGGCCCGCTCCGCCGCGTTGTCCGGCGTCTGGTCCACCTGCGTGAACTTGTCCATCTCCGGCCCGGTCAGGCACTGGACCGGGCTGCTGCGGTCGACCCCGCGCGGGTCGAAGGACACCATGTCGTACTGGGCGCGGACGGCGGCCGGGTACCCGATGCCCGCGTACGCCTGGAGGTAGCCGATGCCGGAGCCGCCGGGGCCGCCCGGGTTGACCACGAGCGAGCCCAGCCGCTTGCCGGGACCGGTGGCCGTGCGGCGGGCCACGGCGATGTCGACGTCCTGGCCGGACTCGGGGTGGGCGTAGTCCAGCGGGGCCTTCATCGTGGCGCACTGGAACCCCGGGACACCGCACTCGCGCCAGCTCAGCTTCTGCTCGTAGTACGGGCGCAGCGCGGCCGGGACCGCGGTCGGGGCGGCCGACGGCGCGGTGCCCCCGGCGGAGGACGCAGCGGCCCTCGGTCCCCCCGACCCGTCCGAGGTGCACCCGGAGAGCAGCAGCCCGGCAGCTGCGATCACGGTTCCGGTGGTACGCAGCAGGCGACTGGTGTCCATCCCCGGAGCCTACGTCCTGCCGGGCGACCCGGCCCGGGCGTGCTCGCGCCGACCGGCCGCCCACCACACGGGGGCGCGTCGCAGCCCCGCCCTGATCCCGCAGTACCCGGCCCGACCTCGGCAGATCGCTCATACGGGTGAAACGGTCAACGACGGTTGAGGGCGAAGGCCGCCCGGTGCGAGGCGGCTCAGCCCGCGCGGAGGGACATCGTCATCGCCTCGACCGCGAGGAGCGGGGCCACGTTGCGGTCCAGGGCATCGCGGCAGGCGATGATCGCCTCGATCCGGCGCAGGGTCCGCTCCGGTCCGGACGCGCGGGCGATCCGGTCCAGGTCGGGCCGTATCTCCTCGTTCGCGATCGCCAGCGAGGAGCCGAGCTGGAGGGCCAGCACGTCCCGGTAGAAGCCGGTGAGGTCGGTCAGCGCGAGGTCGAGCGTGTCGCGCTGGGTACGGGTGCGACGACGCTTCTGCCGGTCCTCGAGCTCCTTCATCACGCCGGCCGTGCCGCGCGGCATCCGGCCGCCGGTGCCGGCCCCGGCGCCGAGCGCGGCCCTCAGGTCCTCGGTCTCCTTGGTGTCGACCTCCTCCGCGACCTGCTTGGCGTCCTCGGCGGCGGCGTCGACCAGCTCCTGGGCGGCCTTGAGGCAGCCGCCCACGTCGTCGATGCGGAGCGGGAGCTTCAGCACGGCGGCGCGGCGGGCCCGGGCGGCCTCATCCTGCGCGAGCCGACGGGCCCGGCCGATGTGGCCCTGGGTCGCGCGCGCGGCGGCCGCGGCCACGGCGGGCTCGATGCCGTCGCGCCGGACCAGTACGTCGGCGACGGCGGAGACGGGCGGGGTACGGAGGGTCAGGTGACGGCAGCGGGAGCGGATGGTGGGCAGCACATCCTCGAGGGAGGGCGCGCACAGCAGCCACACGGTCCGCGGAGCGGGCTCCTCCACGGCCTTGAGGAGCACGTTGCCCGCGCCCTCGGTCAGCCGGTCGGCATCCTCGAGGACGATGACCTGCCAGCGGCCCACGGCCGGGGAGAGCTGCGCCCGGCGGACCAGCTCGCGGGTCTCCTTCACGCCGATGGACAGCAGATCGGTACGGACGATCTCCACATCGGCGTGCGTGCCGACCACCGTGGTGTGGCAGCCGTCGCAGAACCCGCAGCCCGGCTCGCCCCCGAGGGCGCGGTCGGGGCTGGTGCACTGCAGGGCGGCCGCGAAGGCCCGGGCTGCGGTGGACCGCCCGGAGCCGGGTGGCCCGGTGAACAGCCAGGCGTGGGTCATCTTGGACGCGGCGGGCGGCGGCGTCCCGGCCTCGACGGCGGTGACCAGGGCGTCGGCGTCACGGGCGGCGGCGGCCAGCTGCGACTGCACCCGCTCCTGTCCCACCAGGTCGTCCCATACGGGCATCCCGCCCACCGCCTTTCACCGGCCGTCTTCCCTTGGCCGTCCGTGCCGCTCGTCCTGCTCGTGCCCGCCCCCAGTGTGGCGTGCGCCACTGACAATCCCCGTCAGCGGCGGCGGCGCGGACCGCCCTCTTCGTCCTCGTCGTCCCGGCGCGGGCCCAGCAGCTCGTCCGCCAGGGTCGGCAGATCGTCCAGCGGGGTCTCCTCGGCCCAGGCGGGCCGCGGCCGGCTCGGCCGCGCCGGCCGACTCGGCTGACTCTGCGCGCTCGGGCCGCCGTCGTCGCCGAGGAGCGGGAGCTCGCGGGTCACGTCGTCGCCGGAATCCCGGAAGATGCCCGGCGGCACCCGGTCGGCCGGGCTCTCCTCCGGTCGCCGGGCCGTGGGCCGCGTGGCGGAGCGGGCCTGGCCTGCCGGAGCCTGACCGGCCGGCGGACTCGTACGGGACGGGCGTACGGGCGGCAGGACCGCCGTCTCGTCGGCCGGGCCGGCCGCCGGGACGGCAGGCAGCACCGAGGTCTCCGCCGCCGGGTCGATCTTCGGCACGGGGACCGTCTGGGTCACGTCGTCCGGCTGGACGACCCGCTTGACCAGCGGGGTCTCCACCGTCACGGCGTCGTCCGGGAGCGGCTCCTTGGTCATCGCCACCTTGGGGGCGGGCGCCGCAGCAGGAACAGCCGGCGCAGGGGCCGGGGCAGGGGCCGGCGCAGGCGCAGGTGCCGGAGCCGGGGAAGGCGCCGGGGCCGGAGCCACGGCAGGGGCCGAAGCCACGGCAGGGGCCGAAGCCGCCGCCGAAGCCGCCGCCGCGGACTGGGCAGCCGCCGCGGCCGCCGAGGCCTCCGCCAGCCGGCGCGCCTCCTCGGCCCTGAGCAGGGCCTCCTCGGCACGCCGCTGCTTCTCCAGCCGCCGCTCCTCGGCCTCGGCACGCAGCCGGGCCTCTTCCTCTGCCTGCTTGCGCAGCCGTTCGCGCTCCGCCGCGCGGGCCTTCTCCTCGGCCTCCACGCGCAGCCGCTCGGCCTCGGCCCGGGCGCGGGCCTCCTCCTCGGCGCGCAGCCGCTCCTCCTCCGCCCTGCGGGCGGCCTCGGCCTCGGCCTTGATCCGGGCAGCTTCGGCCTCGGCCTTCAGGCGGGCTTCCTCCTCGGCCCGGAGCCGCTCCTCCTCCGCCTTGCGCGCCGCCTCTTCCTCGGCCCTGCGCCGGGCGTCCTCCTCGGCCTTGCGCCGGGCCTCGGCCTGGGCCGCGACCTCGGCCTCCGAGAGCGGAAGCATCCGGTCCAGGCGGTGGCGTACGACGGTGGTCACGGACTCCGGGTCCTGGCCGGCGTCGACCACCAGGTAGCGCCCGGGGTCGGCCGCGGCCAGCGTCAGGAAGCCGGCCCGCACCCGCTGGTGGAATTCGGCCGGCTCCGACTCCAGCCGGTCCGGGGCCTCGGTGAACCGCTCGCGCGCCGCCTCCGGCGACACGTCGAGCAGCACGGTCAGGTTGGGGACGAGCCCGTCGGTGGCCCAGCGCGAGATCCGGGCGATCTCGGTCGGGGACAGGTCACGCCCTGCGCCCTGATAGGCCACCGAGGAGTCGATGTAGCGGTCGGAGATGACGACCGCACCGCGCTCCAGGGCGGGCCGGACGACGGTGTCCACGTGCTCCGCGCGGTCTGCGGCGTACAGCAGCGCCTCGGCGCGGTTCGACAGCCCGGCCGAGGAGACGTCGAGCAGGATCGAGCGGAGCCTCTTGCCGACCGGGGTGGCCCCCGGCTCGCGGGTCACGACGACCTCGTGGCCCTTGCCCCGTATCCAGTCGGCCAGCGCCTCGACCTGGGTCGACTTGCCGGCGCCGTCGCCGCCCTCCAGGGCGATGAAGAACCCGGCGTCGGACGCGGACTGCACCGGCTCCCCGCCGCGCAGCGCCTCGCGCAGGTCGCGGCGCAGCGGTACGCCGCTGCGGTCGTCGGCCTTGGCGAGCACCACCACGCCGACGGGCAGCAGCAGGGCGCCGACCAGCATCAGGGTGAAGGCGGCCCCGCCGTGCGCGAAGACGACGTCCCCGCCGGCCAGCCGGTGCGGGCCGATCCCCGCGGCCAGGACCGGGGCGAGGACGGCGCCGACGCCCACGGCCACCCGTACGACGGCCTGCAGGTGCTCGGTGACCCGGGCCCGGCGGAACTCCTCGGTTTCCTGGTCCAGCAGGGTGTGCCCGGTGTTGGCGGCCACGCCCGCGGCGGTGCCGGCGAGCAGCGACAGGAACAGCACGGTCGCCGTGTCCGGGACCAGCCCGGTCAGCAGCAGCGCGAGCCCCGCCACCGCGATGGCCAGGGCCAGCAGCCGGCGCCGGGAGAGCGCGGGCAGCACCTTGCCGGCCTGGGTGGCGCGAATGCCGGCGGCGGTACCGCCGAGCAGGGCCAGGACGAGCAGGGCGAAGGTAGCGGGGCCGCCGCCCAGGTCGAAGGCCTGCAGGACGGCCACGGCGGCGGCGCTGGACACGGCTCCGGCGACGGCGGCGCAGGCCAGCACGAGCAGCGGAATGGCCCCCGTCCGGCCCTTCTCCGGGCGGTCCCCCGCCTTGGGGGCCCGCAGGCCCTCCAGCGGGGAGCGCGGGCGCGGGGTCTTCGCCGCGGGCAGCACCAGCGGGAGCAGCAGCGAGACGGACGCCGCGAAGAGGCCGGAGGCCACGTACGAGCCGAGGGCGGCCTGGTTCTCGGCGAACCAGTCCACGCCGAGGCCGAGGGCCTTGCCGACGAGGGTCGCGGCGAGCAGCACGGCGGCGGCGACGGGCATCGCGGCGAAGGACGTCCGCAGGGTCAGCCGGCGCAGCGCGTCGAGGTGGTCCGGCAGCGGGCGTACGGTCGCCCCCTCCGGCGGCGGCGAGGGCAGCAGGGCGGGAGCCGCGCTGTCCTTGGCCAGGGTCCACAGCCGCTCGGCGACGCCGGAGACGAAAACGGTGGCCAGCAGCGCGGTCAGCGCGTGGGCCGGGATCCAGTCGAGCCAGAGCGGGGCGACGACGAACAGGCCGAGCCGGACCCCGTCGGCGCCGACCATCGTCCAGCGGCGGTCCAGCTTGCCGCCGGCCTCCTTCGGGGCGAGGAGCTTGGCCAGCGGTCCGAGCAGTACGGCGCCGAAGAGCAGGGTGGCGAGGATCCGGACCGCGAAGACGGCGGCGACGGCGAGGGCCCAGCCCTGGTAGCCGCCGCCGAAGGTCTCCTCGGAGACCGCCGCCTGGAAGGCCAGCAGCACCAGCACCAGCAGGGCGAGGGCATCGCCGATGCCGCTCACCAGCTGGGCGCTCCACAGCCGGCGCAGCCTGGGGGTGCGCAGCAGTGCGCGCACCGCACGCTCGCGGGAATCCGCGGCGAGGGCTTCGTCGTAGGTGGGGTTCGCGGGGGCGGTCACGACCGTTGGCTGCTCGGCTCGCGTCATCCGCCCAGCCTATCCGCTGCGCTTGGCGGGTGCGGAGCCCTGTGGACAACCATCCGGTGTGACCCCGGCCCCACTGTCGCCGCCCCGGCCGGGGGGCCTACGGCGCCTCGTCCCGCGCCGGGAGGGACCGGGCTTCGCCCGCCCGCCCGCTGCGCCGAACGGACAGGGCCCGCGCTGTACGCGCGGGCCCTGTCCGTTTGCAGCCGGAGGCTAGTCGTCCGACGGCGCAGGGGCGGTCGCGGCCGTCTTCTTCGTCGCCGTCTTCTTGGCCACGGTCTTCTTCGCGACGGCCTTCTTCGCCGTCGTCGTCTTCTTCGCCGCAGCCGTCTTCGTCGCCGTGGCCTTCTTCGCCGGCGCCTTCTTGGCCGGGGCCTTCTTCGCCGTCTTCTTCGCCGGGCCCTTCGCCCGCTTCTCCGCGAGCAGCTCGTAGCCCCGCTCCGGCGTGATCGTCTCGACGTCGTCGTCCCGCCGCAGCGTCGCGTTCGTCTCGCCGTCCGTCACGTACGGCCCGAAGCGGCCGTCCTTGACCACGACCGGCTTCTCGCTGACCGGGTCCGTGCCCAGCTCCTTCAGCGGCGGCTTGGCCGCGGCCCGCCCGCGCTGCTTGGGCTGCGCGTAGATCGCGAGGGCCTCGTCCAGCGTGATCGAGAACAGCTGGTCCTCGGTCTCCAGCGACCGCGAGTCCGTGCCCTTCTTCAGGTACGGGCCGTAGCGGCCGTTCTGGGCCGTGATCTCCACGCCCTCCGCGTCCGCGCCCACGACCCGGGGCAGGGACATCAGCTTGAGCGCGTCGTCCAGCGTGACCGTGTCCAGGCTCATCGACTTGAACAGCGAAGCCGTCCGCGGCTTCACCGCGTTCTTGCCCGTCTTCGGCGTGCCCTCGGGCAGGATCTCCGTCACGTACGGCCCGTAGCGGCCGTCCTTCGCGACGATCTCGTTCCCGCTCACCGGGTCCTTGCCCAGCTCGAACTCGCCGCTCGGCTTCGCGAACAGCTCCTCCGCGTACCCGACCGTCAGCTCGTCCGGCGCCAGGTCCTCCGGCACGTCGGCCCGCTGGTGGCCCTCCGCGTCCTTCTCGCCGCGCTCCACGTACGGCCCGTAGCGGCCGACGCGCAGCACGATGCCCTCGCCGACCGGGAAGGAGGAGATCTCCCGGGCGTCGATCGCGCCGAGGTCCGTGACCAGCTCCTTCAGGCCGCCGAGGTGGTCGCCGTCGGCCGGTACGACCTCCGACGCGTCCTCGGAGCCGAAGTAGAACCGCTTCAGCCACGGCACGGACTGGGCCTCGCCCCGCGCGATGCGGTCGAGGTCGTCCTCCATCTTGGCCGTGAAGTCGTAGTCGACGAGCCGGCCGAAGTGCGTCTCCAGCAGGTTCACCACGGCGAACGACAGGAAGGACGGCACGAGTGCCGTGCCCTTCTTGAAGACGTACCCGCGGTCCAGGATCGTGCCGATGATCGACGCGTACGTCGACGGGCGGCCGATCTCCCGCTCCTCGAGCTCCTTGACCAGCGACGCCTCGGTGTAGCGGGCCGGCGGCTTGGTCGAGTGGCCGTCCGCCGTGATCTCCTCGGCCGACAGCGCGTCGCCCTCCGCGACCTGCGGAAGCCGCTTCTCGCGGTCGTCGAGCTCGGCGTTCGGGTCGTCCGCGCCCTCGACGTACGCCTTCATGAACCCGTGGAAGGTGATCGTCTTGCCGGACGCGGTGAACTCGGCGTCCCGGCCGTCCGACGCCCGGCCGCCGATCTTGACGGTGACCGAGTTGCCGACCGCGTCCTTCATCTGGGAGGCGACGGTCCGCTTCCAGATCAGCTCGTACAGGCGGAACTGGTCGCCGGTCAGGCCCGTCTCGGCCGGGGTGCGGAAACGATCACCCGAAGGGCGAATCGCCTCGTGCGCCTCCTGCGCGTTCTTGACCTTGCCGGCGTAGACGCGCGGCTTCTCGGGCAGGTAGTCGGCCCCGTAGAGCTGCGTGACCTGCGCCCGCGCCGCCGACACCGCGGTGTCGGAGAGCGTGGTGGAGTCCGTACGCATGTAGGTGATGAAGCCGTTCTCGTACAGCTTCTGCGCCACCTGCATCGTCGCCTTCGCACCGAAGCCGAGCTTGCGCGAGGCCTCCTGCTGGAGCGTCGTCGTACGGAACGGGGCGTACGGGGAGCGGCGGTACGGCTTGGACTCGACCGACCGGACGGCGAACGAGGTGTCCGCCAGCGCGGCGGCGAGCGCCCGGGCGCCCGCCTCGTCGAGGTGCAGGACCTCGCTCTTGAGCTGCCCGTTCGAGCCGAAGTCGCGGCCCTGGGCCACGCGCTTGCCGTCCACCGTGTTCAGGCGGGCGACCAGGGTCGACGGGTCGGACGCGTCACCGGCGCGGCCGGTGGAGAAGGTCCCGGTCAGGTCCCAGTACTCGGCGGAGCGGAAGGCGATGCGCTCGCGCTCCCGCTCGACGACGAGGCGGGTGGCGACGGACTGCACGCGGCCGGCCGACAGCCGCGGCATGACCTTCTTCCACAGGACCGGCGAGACCTCGTAGCCGTAGAGGCGGTCGAGGATGCGGCGGGTCTCCTGGGCGTCGACCATGCGCTGGTTCAGCTCGCGCGGGTTGGCCACGGCGTCGCGGATCGCGTCCTTGGTGATCTCGTGGAAGACCATCCGGTGGACGGGGACCTTGGGCTTGAGGACTTCCTGCAGGTGCCACGCGATGGCTTCGCCCTCGCGGTCCTCATCGGTGGCGAGGAAGAGTTCGTCGGACTCGGCGAGCAGTTCCTTGAGCTTGCGGACCTGCGCCTTCTTGTCCGCATTCACGACGTAGATGGGCTGGAAGTCGTGCTCGACGTCCACGCCGAGGCGGCGGACCTCGCCCGTGTACTTGTCGGGGACCTCGGCGGCCCCGTTCGGGAGGTCGCGAATGTGCCCGACGCTCGCCTCGACGACGTATCCCGGGCCGAGGTAGCCCTTGATCGTCTTCGCCTTGGCAGGGGACTCGACGATGACGAGTCGGCGGCCGCCCTTTGCGGTCTCGCTAGTCGGGGACAACTTGGCTCTTCTCTCCGGTCGGCACTCGGTCGCGGTACGGCGACGCTGCGGAGTGTGACGGTACAACCCGCCCCCGTGTCAAACGGCAGAAGCCCGCAACGGCCACTCGAACGGTAACCCGACAAGTGCCATTTCTGCCGCCCGGATACCGCGCCGGACCCGTCGCGATCACCGGGCCGAGTGGCCAGGGGGCCGTCTGGCCCCGCCCCCGCACCCTGTCTGACGTCCTGTTTCCGACGAGGATCCGGGCCGGTCGGCGCATCGGCGATCCGCCGGTGATCGGCCTGTCGCCAGGCCCGTGATCAGAGCCGCGAGAGGCACCACGCGCCGAGCGCCAGGGACGCCCCGGACGCGAGCAGCGCCAGCGGTACGGCGACGACGGGGCGCACACCCTCGGCCACCGGCGTGCGGCGCAGGGCGCGCGCCCCCGTCCAGCCCAGCAGAGCGGCCCCGAAGAGCAGGAACACGGTCGCCGCGAAGATCGCCGGACCGCTCTCCATGCCGTTCCCCCCTTACCCTCGGGCCGCTCTCGGGGTCCCGGAGGGACACTCCGGATCCCGCCGGCCGGCCGCTGCCCGTCACCGTGCGCGGGAGCCTGCCAGCCGAGGGGGAACGGCAGGCGAACCCCGGGTTACACCACAGATCCGGCCACGGCCGGGCCGCCGCCGACGGGGCCGCGGCAGCGCCGCCGGGAGGGGTGCCGGGAGGGCCCGGTCAGCTGTCCGCCGGCTCCAGGAATCCCTGCTCGACCAGCATCCGGATGGATCCCGGAGTCCGGTCCCGCAGGACGACGGGATCCTCCTGAACCAGGTGTGCGATCGCGTCCAGGATCCGGCCCGCCGTGAGTGAGCCGTCGCACACTCCGGCGAAGCCCGCCCCCACCGTGTCGACCTTGGTCGCGCGCCGCATCCCGCGGTTCTGCCGCAGCACCACGTGCTCCGGGTCCTCCGCGCCGGGCGCGCCGACCTGCTCCTGGACGACCTCGGCCGCCAGCACGAAGCGGGCCTCCAGCAGGGCCGCGTCGTCGTGGTCCCGCAGGTAGTCCTGCCGCGCGAAGTGGGCCACCACTGCGTCGCCGAGCGGCTGCTCCACCGAGTGCGGCCACTCCTCGACCACGATCGACGGCTCCGCCGCGTCGCTGCGCCGCAGCGTGATCCAGCCGAAGCCGACGGCCTTGGTCTTGCGGGCCTCGAACTCGTCCAGCCAGTCCTCGTACCGGCGCGCGTACTCGGCGGGGTCGGTGCGGTGGTCGCCCGCGTCGCGCAGCCACAGCTCCGCGTACTGCGTGACGTCCTGCACGTCGCGCTGCACGATCCACGCGTCGCAGCCGCGCGGCACCCAGGCGCGGACCCGGTCGTGCCAGTCCTCGCCCTCCACGTGCTGCCAGTTGCCGAGGAACTGCGCGTACCCGCCCGGATTGAGGTGCGCCCCGGCCTCCTCGACGAGGGTCCGGCACAGGTCGTCGCCGCCCATCCCGCCGTCGCGGTACGTCAGCCGGGCACCGGGAGAGATCACGAACGGCGGATTCGAGACGATCAGGTCGTACGTGGCCTCGCCGACCGGAGCGAACAGCGACCCGAGGAGCAGCTCGGCCTCCTGGGCGCCGGACAGCGCCAGGGTCAGCCGGGTGAACTCCAGGGCCCGGGGGTTGACGTCGGTCGCGGTGACCCGGGTCGCGTGCTGGGCGGCGTGCAGGGCCTGGATGCCGGATCCGGTGCCGAGATCGAGGGCGGTGGCGACCGGGGTGCGGACGGTGATCCCGGCCAGGGTGGTGGAGGCCCCGCCGACGCCGAGGACCACACCCTCCTCGCGGCTGCCGATCCCGCCGGCCCCGCCGACGGCGCAGCCGAGGTCGGAGACGATGAACCAGTCCTCGCCGTCGGGGCCGCCGTACGGGCGCACGTCGACGGTGGCGTGCACCACATCGCCCTCCCGGCGCAGCCAGCCGCCGGCCAGCGCCGCTTCGACGGGCAGCGCCTCGGCGGCGTTCACGTACGGCTCCGGCTGCTGGAGCAGGAACAGCCGGACCAGGCTCGCGAGCGGGCCTTCACCGCGGCCGCGGGTGGCGCGCAGGGCAGGGACCGTCTCACTGCGGGCCAGCGCGGCGTAGGCGGGGGCGCCGAGCAGGTCGAGCAGTCCGTCGGCGGTGAAACCGGCGGCGAGCAGGGCCGTGCGGAGCTCGGCGGCGCGGTCGGGCGAGGGAAGGCTGGTGGTACTCACCGGTCCATTGTGTCGGCTGGCGCCGCAGATGGCTGCCCCGCGGGGCCGGTGGCCAGGCTGCTGCCTGCACCACGCGGCCGGCGGCCCGGCACGGAGCAGGGCGGCCGGGTTCCTCGAACCCGGCCGCCCCGGACTGCGTACCGCTGCGTCCGCCGGCAACGGCGGCCGTCGGCTACCTCACTTCGCCGACGGCGACGGCGCCGCGACCTGGCAGCCCTTCTGACTGTTCATCGCCTTGTCCAGACCGCCGGACTTGAGCGTGTTGAGCGCGTCCTTGCCGCCCTTGGTGGCCGCCTCGAGTCCGCCGGCCACCTCCTTGAGGCCCGCGGCGAACTTGGTCTGGTCCTGCGGGTCCAGGCTGTCCATCTTCGTCTTCAGGTCGGCATAGCCCTTGGACGTCTCCTCGAAGCCCTTGATCGCCGCGGCCTGGGTCGTCTGGCCGTCCTTGACCGGCGGAACTCCCGCTCCCTGCAGGGCGGTCCCCATCGCCTTGTACGACTCGGACATCGACCCGAACGCCGCCGAGTCGGTCGTCTTCACCTCGTCGGGCTTGCTGCCCTCGGTGGCCACGCGCTTGATGTCGGTGTTGGCGGTCTCGATCTTCTTCAGCTCGGGCTGCCACTTGTCGCAGACCTTCTTGGCCCAGGCACCGGCCTTGTTGTCCGTCTCATCGCCGCCGCAGCCGGACAGCACGAGCATCAGTACCGCACCGCCGGACACCGCGGCCGCAAACTTCTTGTTCACCGGATTGGTCCCTTCGAAGGTCTCGGCCGGAAGATACACGTCCGTCATCCGGGCACGCAGAACGGCGGACAGACGGCGCGTCAGTCCGCGCCGCCTGTCCGCCGTTCGGGCGTATCTTCGGTTCTTCGGGCCGGTCGGCCCTCCGGTTGCTCCGAGGGTCGCCCCTCGAATCACCCGTCGGGTCAGGAGACCACCGCGGGATCGGCCTGCTGGGCCACCCGCTCCGCGGGCTCCGAGCCGTCGCCCTCGTCGCCGACGGCGATGCCGCGGCGCTTGGAGACGTACACCGCGCCGACGATGACGGCGATGGCGATGGCGGCGACGATCGCGCGCACGATCGCGCTCGTGTCGGCGCCGTAGCTGAACTGCACGACCGCCGGGGCGATCAGCAGCGCCACCAGGTTCATGACCTTGAGCAGCGGGTTGATCGCGGGACCAGCGGTGTCCTTGAACGGGTCGCCGACCGTGTCGCCGATGACGGTCGCGGCGTGGGCCTCACTGCCCTTGCCGCCGTGGTGGCCGTCCTCGACGAGCTTCTTGGCGTTGTCCCACGCGCCACCGGAGTTGGCGAGGAAGACGGCCATCAGGGTGCCGGTGCCGATGGCGCCCGCCAGGAACGAGCCGAGCGCGCCGACGCCGAGCGAGAAGCCGACGGCGATCGGGGTGAGGACGGCGAGCAGGCCGGGCGTGGCGAGCTCGCGCAGCGCGTCCTTGGTGCAGATGTCCACCACGCGCCCGTACTCGGGCTTCTCGGTGTAGTCCATGATCCCGGGGTGCTCGCGGAACTGGCGGCGCACCTCGTAGACGACGGCGCCCGCGGAGCGGGAGACGGCGTTGATGGCGAGGCCGGAGAACAGGAACACGACCGCCGCGCCCAGGATCAGGCCGACCAGGTTGTTGGGCTGGGCGATGTCCAGGCTGAGGTTCATCTCCCCGGCCTTGGCGCCGACCTGCTTGACCGCGGTGGCGATGGCGTCGTTGTACGAGCCGAACAGCGCGGCCGCGGCGAGCACGGCGGTGGCGATCGCGATGCCCTTGGTGATGGCCTTGGTGGTGTTGCCGACGGCGTCCAGGTCGGTCAGGACCTGCGCACCGGCGCCCTCGACGTCGCCGGACATCTCGGCGATGCCCTGGGCGTTGTCGGAGACGGGCCCGAAGGTGTCCATGGCGACGATGACGCCGACGGTGGTGAGCAGGCCGGTGCCGGCCAGGGCCACCGCGAAGAGCGCCAGCATGATCGACGTACCGCCGAGCAGGAACGCCCCGTAGACGCCGAGGCCGATGAGCAGCGCCGTGTAGACGGCGGACTCCAGGCCGACCGAGATGCCGGCGAGGACGACGGTGGCCGCGCCGGTCAGGGACGACTTGCCGATGTCCCGGACGGGACGGCGGTTGGTCTCGGTGAAGTAGCCGGTCAGCTGCTGGATCAGGGCCGCGAGCACGATGCCGATGGCGACGGCGACGAGGGCCAGGACGCGCGGGTCGCCGGAGTGGTTGGAGATCGCGGCGTCCTCGACGCCGATGAGCTCCTTGTAGGTGGCCGGCAGGTACGCGAAGACGGCGATCGCGACCAGCACCAGAGAGATCACGGCGGAGACGAAGAAGCCGCGGTTGATGGCGGTCATTCCGCTGCGGTCGGAGCGGCGCGGGGACACCGCGAAGATGCCGATCATGGCCGTGATGACGCCGATCGCGGGGACGATCAGCGGGAACGCGAGGCCGAGGTCGCCGAAGGCGACCTTGCCGAGGATGAGCGCGGCCACGAGGGTGACGGCGTACGACTCGAAGAGGTCGGCCGCCATCCCGGCGCAGTCGCCGACGTTGTCGCCCACATTGTCGGCGATGGTCGCGGCATTGCGCGGATCGTCCTCCGGAATGCCCTGCTCGACCTTGCCGACCAGGTCGGCGCCGACGTCGGCGGCCTTGGTGAAGATGCCGCCGCCGACGCGCATGAACATCGCGATCAGGGCGGCGCCGAGGCCGAAGCCCTCCAGGACCTTGGGGGCGTCGGCGGCGTAGACCAGGACGACGCAGGAGGCGCCGAGCAGGCCGAGGCCGACGGTGAACATGCCGACGACGCCACCGGTGCGGAAGGCGATCTTCATCGCCTTGTGGGACACCTCGGTCAGGTCCTTGGCGGGCTCGCCCTCGGCGGGGGTGGCCTCGCGGGCCGCGGCGGCGACGCGGACGTTGGCGCGGACCGCCAGCCGCATGCCGATGTAGCCGGTGGCCGCCGAGAAGATGGCGCCCACGAGGAAGAAGGCGGAACGTCCCGCCCGCTGGGTCCAGTCGTCGGCGGGCAGCAGGAAGAGCAGGAAGAACACGACGACCGCGAAGATCGCGAGGGTGCGCAGCTGCCGGCCGAGGTAGGCGTTGGCGCCTTCCTGGACCGCTGCGGCGATTTTCTTCATGCTGTCGGTGCCCTCGTCCGCGGCGAGGACCTGGCGGACCAGGATCTGCGCGACGACGAGTGCGGCAAGTGCCACGGCAGCGATCACCATCACGATGAGCCGATTGTCATCGGTGAGTACTGCGGCTGCCAGATCGGAGTTTCCGACCGGCGCGTTGGGGGTGAAGAGCCCCGTCATTCGTCCTCCTTGACGTGATGAGCTCAAGATGTGGACGGATTGTAGGGAGCTCTCCCCGATCAAAACAGTGCGCGGGAAACGGAATTGGCCTGCTCTTGCTCCTCAGCAATAGATCGCGTCACTCCATTACCCCCCGAAAGAGGTAATGGGGCAAAGGCATTGACGCCCGGTCATTGATCTAGGAAAGGCCGTGGGGGTATGAAAAAAGGCCCTGCTCAGCAGGGCCTTGATTAAGATCGGAATAATCTCCGCACCGACTGCGGCCACGGGACCGCAGCGCGACGGGACCGCCGTGGGACCGGGCTACGGAAGATCGGACGTGGCGGACACCGGCCAGCTCATCCGGATGGTCCCGCCCGATTCCCCGCTCGTCACCTCGACGTCGTCGACGAGCCCGCTGATGACCGCGAGACCCATCTCGTCCTCGGTGTCGGTGTCCGGGTCCAGGGCGGCGTCGAGGCCGGGAACGGCGCCCGTAGGGCCGCCGGCCGGTCCGGGCACCTCGTCGCCGACCTCGATGGAGAACAGCTTCTCCTCCTCGGTCAGGACCACCCGGACGGGCGCAGTGAGCCCGTTGCTGACATGCAGACCGACGGCGCGCGAGCAGGCCTCGCCCACGGCGAGGCGGACCTCGTCGAGCACGGCTTCGTCCACGCCGGCCCGCCGTGCCACGGCGGCCGCGACCAGGCGGGCCGTCCGGACGTGTTCGGGCTGGGCGCTGAAGCGCAGTTCAACGATGGCCATGCGCGTCCCCCTCGGACTACGGGCGTGCCTTACAGGGGCCCGGACCGCTTCGGCCCGCGCCCCCGCTCCTGTTCGGCTCCCTCCGCGGCGCCCTGCGGCGCCACGGACGGTGAGCCGTCAGTCGGTGGCGGCGACGGCGTCTTCCACCGTCGTGTGAATCGGGAACACCTTGGTCAGACCGGTGATGCGGAAGATCTTCAGGATGCGCTCCTGGTTGCACACCAGACGCAGCGAGCCCTCGTGCGCACGGACGCGCTTGAGACCTCCCACGAGCACACCAAGGCCGGTGGAGTCGAGGAAGTCCACTCGCTCCATGTCGACAACCAGGTGGTAGCTGCCGTCGTTCACCAACTCGACCAACTGCTCGCGCAGCTTGGGCGCGGTATACACATCAATCTCGCCACCGACCTCCACGACCGTGCGGTCGCCGACAGTGCGAGTCGACAGGGACAGGTCCACGGATCCTCCAGCACCTTGCTATCGAGCGGCGCCCCCCAGGGGCCTCCCCACCCGTAGGCAGGGGAGGGATTGGCTGCCGCGATGGCATTCAATCACTTACCGGCAGGCGCGCACGACGCCTTCGGACCATTGTCCCGCACGCCGGTGACACACTCGCTTCCAATGGCCAATACTCACCGTCCCGGTCGGCCCACGGCACCCGAGGACCCGCGACCCACCCCCGACACGGTTCTGGACCGCCTCTCACGGGGGCCTTCTCGAGCTGCGCGCATCACCCATACGGAGCACTTGCCCCCTCGGGCGGGTCGTCATGCAGTCTGGCCCGACCGCATCCGAACGGATGTCGTAGCCGCAATTCAGGCCGCGGGGATCGACCATCCGTGGGAACACCAGGCCGCGGCGGCCGAGCACGCCCTGGACGGCGAGTCGGTGGTCGTCGCCACCGGCACCGCCTCGGGCAAGTCGCTGGCCTACCTCGCGCCGGTGCTCTCCGCCCTCGCGGACGGGGCGGAAGCGCCGAACGGCCGGGGCGCGACCGCCCTCTACCTGGCCCCGACCAAGGCTCTGGCGGCCGACCAGCGGCGCGCCGTACGATCGCTGGCCGCGCCCCTGGGCAACGCCGTCCGGCCCGCGGTCTACGACGGCGACACGCCGGTCGAGGAACGCGAATGGGTGCGCCAGTACGCGAACTACGTCCTCACCAACCCCGACATGCTCCACCGGGGGATCCTGCCCGCCCATCCCCGCTGGTCCTCCTTCCTGCGCTCGCTGCGCTACGTGGTCATCGACGAGTGCCACACCTACCGGGGCGTATTCGGCTCCCACGTGGCCCAGGTGCTGCGCCGGCTGCGGCGGCTGTGCGCCCGCTACGGCGCCGATCCGGTCTTCCTGCTGGCCTCCGCCACCGCGAGCGACCCGGCGGCCGCGGCGTCCCGGCTGACCGGCATCCCGGTCATCGAGGTCGCCGACGACGCCTCCCCGCGCGGCGAGGTGGTCTTCGCCCTGTGGGAGCCGCCGCTGACCGATCTGCGGGGCGAGAAGGGCGCCCCGGTACGCCGCACCGCCACGGCCGAGACCGCCGAGCTGCTGACCGACCTGGTCGTCCAGGGGGTCCGTACGGTCGCCTTCGTCCGCTCGCGGCGCGGCGCGGAGCTGATCTCGGTGATCGCCCAGGAGCGGCTCGCCGAGGTGGACCGGTCCCTTCCCCGGCGTGTCGCGGCCTACCGGGGCGGCTACCTGCCCGAGGAGCGCCGCGCTCTGGAGCGGGCCCTGCACTCCGGCGAGCTGCTCGGCCTGGCCGCCACCACGGCCCTGGAGCTGGGCGTGGACGTCTCGGGCCTGGACGCCGTCCTGATCACCGGATATCCGGGCACCCGGGCCTCCCTGTGGCAGCAGGCGGGCCGCGCCGGACGCTCGGGCCAGGGCGCCCTGGCCGTGCTGATCGCCCGGGACGACCCCCTGGACACGTATCTGGTCCACCATCCGGAGGCCCTGTTCCGCCAACCGGTGGAGGCCACGGTCCTCGACCCGGACAACCCGTACGTCCTGGCCCCGCACCTGTGCGCGGCCGCCGCCGAGCTCCCGCTGACGGAGGCGGACCTCGCCCTGTTCGGCCCGGCGGCCCGGGAGCTGATCCCGCAGCTGGAGGCGGCGAAACTGCTGCGCCGGCGGGCCACGGCCTGGCACTGGACCCGCCGGGAGCGGGCCTCGGACCTGACCGACATCCGGGGCGGGGGCGGCCGCCCGGTGCAGATCGTCGAGGCGGCCACCGGGCGCCTGCTGGGCACGGTCGACGAGTCGGCGGCCCACACCGCCGTCCACGACGGGGCCGTCCACCTCCACCAGGGCCGCACCTATCTGGTGAAGCACCTGGACCTGGAGGATTCGGTCGCGCTGGTCGAGGAGTCCAGCCCGCCCTTCTCGACCACCGCCCGCGACACCACCTCCATCTCCGTCCTGGAGACCGAGACCGAGATCCCCTGGGGCCCGGCCCGGCTCTGCTTCGGCTCGGTCGAGGTGACCAACCAGGTCGTCTCCTACCTGCGCCGCAAACTGATCACCGGCGAGGTGCTCGGCGAGGCCAAGCTGGACCTGCCGCCCCGCACCCTGCGCACCCGGGCCGTGTGGTGGACCGTGACCGAGGACCAGCTCGACGAGGCCCGGATCAACCCGGAGATCCTCGGCGGCGCCCTGCACGCCGCCGAGCACGCCTCCATCGGCCTGCTGCCGCTGTTCGCCACCTGCGACCGCTGGGACATCGGCGGGGTCTCCGTCCCGCTGCATCCCGACACCCTCCTCCCGACCGTGTTCGTCTACGACGGCCACCCCGGCGGCGCCGGCTTCGCGGAGCGCGCCTTCCACACGGCCCGCGCCTGGCTGACGGCGACCCGCGATGCGATCGCGGCCTGCGAATGCGAGGCGGGCTGCCCCTCCTGCATCCAGTCCCCCAAGTGCGGGAACGGCAACGACCCCCTCCACAAGCGCGGCGCGATCCGCCTGCTCACCCGCCTCCTCGCGCAGGCCCC
This sequence comes from Streptomyces sp. NPDC032745, assembly GCF_055579465.1. NCBI lineage: Bacteria > Bacillati > Actinomycetota > Actinomycetes > Kitasatosporales > Streptomycetaceae > Streptomyces > Streptomyces sp. NPDC032745. The sequence goes on from NZ_JBVING010000003.1 coordinate 112,210, forward strand.
ACCCTCCTGAGCCCCCGGCGGTGCAGACCCCCGGGAAGGCCCGCGGGGGCTCGTGCGGCGGCCGGCCCTCAGCCTCCTGAGCGCCCGGCAGTGCAGACCCCCGGGAAGGCCTGCCGGGGCTCGTACGGCGGCCGGCCCTCAGCCTCCTGAGCGCCCGGCAGTGCAGACCCCCGGGAAGGCCCGCCGGGGCTCGTACGGCGGCGGCCCTCAGCCTCCTGAGCCGCCCGGCAGTGCAGACCCCGGGACGGCCTGCCGGGGCTCGTACGGGGCCCGGTCCGGTCCTCACTCGGCGGCGGGCAGGGGCGGTCCCGCCCGGGCGCTGATCGTCGGGGTGAACGGGCCCGTTGCGGGGCGGGCCACCACCTCGGCCACCTCGCCCTGGACCGTGCAGGCGGTCACGGCCGCGCTCTGGGCCCCGGCGACCCTGCGGGCCGCGGCGCAGGCGGCCTCCGGGCCGTGGGTCCAGGTCGCCGCCGCCGCGAGGGCCGCCAGATCGGCGACCGCCGCCGCGCGATGCCGGGCGACGACGGCCTGGCCGAGCAGCAGCACGCCGCCGAACACCGCCCCCAGCGCCGTGGCCACCAGCGCCGCCCACACCGTCGCCGAACCCCTGTCCCGGCTCATGGCGGCGGCCCCACGCTGTCTTCGGCCAGAGCCACCGCCTGCGCCCCGAGCCGCACCGGCAACCCGCCCGGGCCCGGCGCCGGCGCCGCCACCCGGACCCGCCACAGGTCCCCCTCTCGCTCCACTCCGACCTCCGCCCCCGGCGGGGCGGCCGCCCGGGCCGCGGCCACCGCCACGCCCGGCGGCTCCGACCGGGCCGCCGCCCGGGCTCCGGCCCGGGCCGCGTCCACACACCGGATCTGCGCGGCCGCCGCCATCAGCGCCCAAACCAGCAGGGCCGCGAACAGCACCAGCGCGGGGATCACCACGGCGGCCTCCGCCGTCACATATCCCCGGTCGCCCGGTCGCCGGCGCTTTTCCTCAGAACGGCACATCGAGCGCCTTTCCGATGGTCGACTGAAGTGCCGTGGAGACCACCTCGCTCGTCACCACCTTGTACAGAACGGCCGCGAATGCACACGCCGCGATCGTGCCCATGGCGTATTCGGAAGTGGACATCCCCGCGTCGTTCGCCCGACCGCTCAGCACGGACCGCAGGCGCAACCAGATGATCCTCATGACGACCTCCCGTTGATTTTCGTTCTCGACGTGATCTCAGTTGTGATTTCAGGCCCGGAGTTGAGGCCTGAGTTCATGCAGTGACTTCAAGTGCCCGAGAGGAGACCGGAGGCCATTCCGATCACCACCGGGGCCACTCCGACCGCGAGGAACGCGGGGAGGAAACACAGCCCCACCGGAGCGGTGACGAGCACCGCAGCCCGCTGGGCGCGGGCTCCGGCCTGCCGGGCCCGGTCCTCCCGGAGGGCCGTGGCCAGGCGGGAGACCGGCTCCGCGGCCGGAGCCCCCGTCCGGGCTGCCCGCTCCAGGCATTCCGCGAGCGCCCGGGCGCCCGGTATCTCCGCCAACCTCCCCCACGCGCCCCCCGGTTCGCCGCCGAGCCGGAGCTCCGCCCCGGCCAGCGCCAGCCGCTCGCCCACCGGGCCGCCCAGCGACTCGCCCACCACCTCCGCGGCCTCCACCGGCGCCGCACCGGCCGCCAGACAGGCGGCCAACAGATCTGCTGCAAAAGGCAGCTGACGCTCCACCTCACGGGGATCCACCCCGGCCGGCGGCGGCGTCCGCCGCAGCCAGTGCCACACCCCGATCGCCGCCCCGCAGCCGACCAGCACTCCCAGTACCCCGCCGATCAGCACCCAGGCCGCCAGCAGCGCCCCGGTTGGGCCTGCCCATGCGGCCACCGCCGCCCGTATCGCGGACCCGAACACCGGCGCCCGTCGCTCAGGCTTCGCCGACAGCAGCGCGGCGATCCTGTGCCGGGCTGCCCGCGCCCGGACCTGCGCCACCACCGCCGAGGCCGTGCACAGCACCGCCGCCGCGACGCACAACGCCGTCCCCAGCCTGTGGATCGCGAAGCCCGCCATCACCGCTCCCCCGCCCGTACGATCCGCCGGCACCAGAGCAGCCCCAGCGCCTCCAGCACCCCGCCCGCCAGCAGGCAGCCCCACCCGACCGGGGTGTGCAGCAGCACGCGGAGCGGATCCGCCCCGAGCCCGGTGCCGATCAGCAGGCCGACCAGCGGCAGCAGGGCGAGCACCGCCGTCGTCGATCTGGCCCCCGCAAGCTGGGCCCGCAGCGACTCCTGCCGGTCCCGCTCGGCCCGCAACGCCCCCTCCAGCCGGTCCAGTCCGGCGGCGAGCCCCGCACCTCCGTCCACTGAGATCCGCCAGCAGGCGGCCATCCCGGCCAGCCCTTCCGCGCCGGGCTCCCGTGACGCCTGCCGCAGCGCCGTCGGAACGTCGCCGCCGAACGCCGCGGCGGCCAGCACCCCCGCCTCGGCTGCGCCCGGACCGCCGGGGCCCGCGGCCGTCCGCCGCATCGCCGCCGTCAGCGCCTGCCCGGGCTGGGCCCCCGACCGGAGCTCGCCCACCGCGGCCCCGCACAGCGCGATCACCTCGGCGGCCCGTGCACTGCGTTCCCGCTCCCGCTGCCGGACCAGCAGCCACCGGCGCACCAGCGGCACCGCGGCCGCGCCCACCACGAGCGGGATCACCGACCCGCCCAGCAGCGCGACCACGAGCCCGGCCCCGAGGCAGGACCACTCCCGCCACCGAGCGGCCCGCACCCGTACGGCGATGAGCAGCCGCTCGCGGCGCAGCGGACCGTGGGGCACCACGGGCCCGCCCCCGGCCAGTACCACCCGGGCCCGCCGGGACATCCGGTCTCCTCCGGCGAGGGCCCAGGCGGCCGTCCCGGCGCACAGCGCCCCGGCGAACAGTGGCACCGGCACCGCGGCCACGCCGTTCACCGCGCACCCCGCAGCAGCGGGCGCAGCCGCTCCCAGCCCCGCTCCCGCGCGAACCCCCGGGCGGACCAGCGCAGCGCCGGCACGGTGACCACCAGCCCGGCGGCGTCCCGCTCCAGCACATGCACCTCGGCTACCCGGCGCCGCCCGGCCCGGTCCCGGACCAGATGGACCACCAGGGTCAGCGCGGCCGCCAACTGGCTGTGCAGGGCGGCCCGGTCGAGCCCGGCGGTCGTCCCGAGCGCCTCCAGCCGGGCCGGGACATGCGCGGCTGCATTTGCGTGGACCGTGCCACAGCCTCCTTCGTGGCCGGTGTTCAAAGCCGCCAGGAGATCGGCCACTTCGGCGCCCCGGACCTCGCCGACGACGAGCCGGTCCGGCCTCATCCGCAGCGCCTGCCGGACCAGATCCGCCAGCGTGACCAGGCCCGCCCCCTCCTGGTTGGCCGGTCGGGTCTCCAGCCGCACCACATGCGGATGGTCGGGCCGCAGCTCGGCCGAGTCCTCCGCAAGGACGATCCGCTCGCCGGGGCCGACCAGCCCCAACAGGGCGCTGAGCAGGGTGGTCTTGCCGGTGCCGGTCCCGCCGGAGACGAGGAACGACAGCCGGGCCTCGACCATGTCCCGGAGCAGCGACTGACCGCCGGGCGGCAGCGTGCCCGCCTCGACCAGCTCCTCCAGCGTGAACGCCCGCGGCCGCACCACCCGCAGCGACAGGCAGGCCGAGCCGACCGCCACCGGCGGCAGCACGGCATGCAGCCGAGTGCCGTCCGGCATCCGGGCGTCCACCCAGGGCCGGGCGTCGTCCAGGCGCCGGCCCGCGACGGCGGCCAGCCGCTGGGCGAGCCTGCGCACGGCATCGGCGTCGGCGAACGTCACCCCGGTCAGCTCCAGCCCGCCGCCACGGTCCACCCACACCCGGTCCGGGGCGGCCACCAGGACATCGGTGACCTCCGGGTCGGCGAGCAGCGCCTCCAGCGGGCCGGCCCCGACCAGTTCGGACCGCAACTCGGCCGCCACACCCAGCACTTCCGCATCCCCGAGCAGCCGGCCCTGCGCCCGCAGGGCCGCCGCCACCCGGGCCGGGGTCGGCTCCGCCCCGCTCTCGGCGAGCCGCTGCCGCACCGCGTCCAGGAGCACGGCGCTCATACCGCCACCCCCTGGGCGGGGCCGAGCGCCCGCCGCCAGAAGCCGTCGCAGAACCGGGCCAGCGCGCCCCGCCCCTGCCCGCCCGGCGGTTCCCCCTCGGCGACCCGCCCCGGCAGCCCCACCTCGACCGGCACTTCGCCGGCCAGCGGCACCCCCAGCAGCCCGGCCACCGACTCCGCATCGAGCCCGCCCGGACAGCGGCCCCGTACGACCACGCGGACATCCCGGGCCACCATCCGCACCCCGGCCGCGACCCGCCCCGCAGCGGCCACGGCCCGCAACTCGCCCGGCACCACCATCAGCACCAGGTCCAGCTGAGCCAGCGCCTCGGCCACGGCCTCGTCCACCCGACGGGGCAGGTCGACCACCACGACCCCGCCCCGGCGGCGCGCGGCGGCCAGCACGGAGCGCATCGCCGCGGGCGGGACCACCACCCGGTCCCCGCGGTCCCAGCTGAGCACCCTGAGCGCATGCAGCTCCGGCAGGGACTCCTCCAGCGCGCCGGCGCCCACCCGGCCCCGCGAGCCCGCGAAGTCCGGCCAGCGCAGCCCTTCGGCGCTCTCGCCGCCGAGCAGCACATCCATGCCGCCGCCGAGAGGGTCCCCGTCGATGAGGATGGTCCGCTCCCCGGCGCGGGCGGCCCGCAGGGCGAGTGCGCACGCGAGGGTGGAGGCCCCGGCCCCGCCGCTGCCGCCGATCACCCCGACGGCGAGGGCGGGTTTCCCGGCCCCTTCCACCACATCGGCGATGCGGTCGACGAGTCGGCTCTCCGCGTCGGGCAGGCGGAGGACCTCCTCAGCGCCGATCTCCACCGCCCGCTGCCATACGAGGGGGTCGTCCAGATCCCGGCCGACGAGCAGCACCCCACCACGGCGCGGAGCACCGCGCACCCGGCACGCGGCATCGTCCCCGACGAGCACGAGCGGTGCGGACTCCCATCCGACGCTTCCGCGCGCCTCCGCGGCGTCCCCGGAACCGCTTTCACCCCGCCCGCCGCTTCCGCCACCACCCCCTCCGCTTTGCTCCGGCACCGCATGGTGCACATGCGGCTCTGCGCCCGCAGCCGCGCACAGCCGCAGCAGATCGTCGAGCAGCAGCGGGTCCTCGGTGATGATCAGCGGCCGTCCGCCGGCGGGCACCAGCCCGCCCGGAGCGCCCAATGGCCTGATTTCGCCTGCTTCCACGCGCTCCGGCACTTCACACGACTTCGATCCAGCCACGATCTCCGCCCCCTTCTCACTGCAAATCCCAGCACCGCGGACTTCGCGGCTGGAATCACCGTGCAGCGATCCGGAAAAAGAAGTGGATCTTGCCCCAAAACTGTGGACAACAGTCGCCCTGTGAATAACCCCATCACCCCAACAGGTGAGTTCCAGAGCGCGGCGGAACGACTACGCAGCGTCACGCGTCTGAGGGGGTGAGGGCCTTCGCCACGCAGGGCCCGCCGAAGAAGGAGGGCTGCAGGAATGGTCACTTGGGGCCGAAGGCAGGGACGCGAACCGCGTCCGGACATGCGACGACCCCCGCCGGGGGGGAGAGCGGGGGTCGTCCCCACGGTCCGACTCGGGGGGGGAGGAGCCAGACCGGGTTAGCACGGTCGCGAACGATCCGTGACTTCCATGGTGTACCCGAGAGCCTTCTCAGGCAAACCCACGCGCCACACCTTACGCCGAATGGTGGGCGCATATGCTCGGGGCGTGGAAATCCAGCCCTTGCCGCACTCGTCGCCCCGCACCGCAGCCTTCTTCGACCTGGACAAGACGGTCATTGCGAAGTCAAGCACTCTGACGTTCAGCAAGTCCTTCTACCAGGGCGGCCTGATCAACCGGCGAGCCGTGCTGCGCACTGCGTATACCCAGTTCATCTACCTGGTCGGCGGCGCCGACCACGATCAGATGGAGCGGATGCGTGAGTACCTGTCCTCCCTCTGCAAGGGGTGGAACGTCCAGCAGGTGCGGGAGATCGTCGCCGAGACCCTGCACGACCTCATCGACCCGCTGATCTACGACGAGGCCGCTTCCCTGATCGAGGCGCACCACACCGCGGGCCGCGACGTGGTGATCGTGTCGACGTCAGGCGCGGAAGTCGTCGAGCCGATCGGCGCGATGCTCGGTGCGGACCGGGTCGTCGCCACGCGCATGGTCATCGGCGAGGACGGCTGCTTCACCGGCGAGATCGAGTACTACGCCTACGGACCCACCAAGGCCGAGGCCGTACGGGAGCTCGCGGAGTCCGAGGGATACGACCTCTCGCGGTGCTACGCGTACAGCGACTCGGTGACGGACATCCCGATGCTGGAGGCGGTCGGGCATCCGCACGCGGTCAATCCCGACCGGGCGCTGCGCAAGGAGGCGGTGGCGCGGGAGTGGCCGGTGCTGGTGTTCAACCGGCCGGTGCGCTTGAAGCAGCGGCTGCCCGGGCTGTCGATGCCTGCGCGGCCGGCGCTGGTCGCTGCGGCGGCGGTGGGTGCGGCTGCGGCTACCGCCGGGCTGGTCTGGTACGCCAGTCGGCGGCGGGCGAGTGCTCTGGCTGCCACCGCGTCTGCCTGACCGGGCCCGGGGCCGCCGCGTCTGCCTGAGCGAGTCCCGGGCCGCCGCCCCGATCCCGGCGGGCGGCCGGGTTCCCGCCGGACCCCGCCGGACCCCGCCGGACGGCCGGACCCCGCCGGTGGCGACCGGTTCCCGCCGGGCGGGGGCCGGTTCCCGCCGGGCGGAGGCCCGGTTCCCGCCGGGCGGCGCGCCGTTGCATGCTGCCGCTGCGTGCCGCCGCTGCGCGGGGCTCTCTCCTCGCCCCGCCCTTCTCCCGTTCACCGGACTCCGCCCGGACCCGGCCCTCAAACGCCGGGCGGGCTGGAAAAACCCGGGGCTCCACACGGACCGACGCCCAATCGCCGGCTCGGCCCAAAGACCCCAGCGCCACGCCCGGACCGACGCCCAATCGCCGGCTCGGCCCAAAGACCCCAGGGCCACGCCCAGACCGACGCCCTGATCGCCGACCCGACGCCCCCCAGCGCCACGCCCGGACCCGCGCCCTAATCGCCAGCTCGACGCAAAAGACCCCAGGGGCCCGCCCAGACCCACGCCCTGATCGCCGACCCGGCCCAAAGGCCCCAGAGCCACGCCAGGACCCGCGCCCTAATCGGCAGCTCGGCCGTGCTTCCGCCGATGGACCGAACTGCCGGCCCAAAGGCCCCAGGGACCCGCCCCGGACCCCCCGCGGCTCAAATGCCGGCGGGGCCGGACATGCCGCCCCGCCGGGGGTGGGCAGGCGGGTGGGCAGGCGTGGCTTCAGGCCGTTGAGCTGCGGAGATGCGGGGTGTCCGGTTCATTCCGAGACGTCCTGGAAAGTAAAAAAAGTGGGTAGGGGTTCCGCTTGTCACCGAAGCGGAGTACAAAGGAGTCAACGGCCCGCGAGACCAAAGAACATCCGAGAGGATCATCTTTAAAACGCAGTAAGGCCCACGGACCGAAGCATGAACGCCGAGCACCCACGCGACGTCGACCCGTCGATTACGGGCCAGCCGCACCAGGTGACGGGCAAAGTCCCCGACCTGATGGGCAACTTTCGAGGACGCTTGGTAACTGGGCGTAAATGCCAGCGGCGACACCAGAGCAAGACGGTGTCGCCGCAACCCTGTGTGCGCAGCCTTTACGCCGCGCCGCGCTGCAGGGCCTCGCAGACCGCCGTCGACTCGCGGACGCCGAGCTCGATCGCGCGGCCGCAGTGCGCGATCCAGGCCGCCATTCCCTCCGCGGTCCCGGAGACGTAGCCCTCGAAGGCCGCCAGGTACGCGTCGCGCCCCTGTTCCGCGTGGCCGACCTCCGCCGGGCAGATCGCCTTCGGGTCCAGACCGCTGTTGATCAGCACGATCCGCTCCGCCGCCCGCGCGACCAGCCCGTTGTACGAGCCGAACGGACGCAGCGCCAGCAGTTCGCCGTGCACCACCGCCGACGTGACCAGCGCCGGAGCCGAGCCGCCCGCGATGATCAGCCGGGACAGGCCGTCCAGGCGGCCCGCCACCTCCTCCGCGCTCGGGAGCGGAAGGCCGATCAGGGGCTCGTCCACCGGCTCGCCCGCCAGGCGCGGGCGGCCCACCACGTCACCCTCGGCCGTAGACCCCGACGCCACCAGGTGCAGGCGCGCCAGCACCCGCAGCGGCGACTGGCGCCAGATGCTCAGCAGCTGCCCGGCCTCCGCCGTCAGCCGCAGCGCGGCGCCCACCGTGCGCGCCTCGGCCTCCGCCCCGAAGTCGGTCCGGCGGCGCACCTCTTCCAGCGCCCAGTCCGCCCCGGACAGCGCCGCACTCCCACGGGCCCCGCGCAGCGCGGCCTCGGATGTGATCTCCCCGCTGCGCCGGCGCATCACCCGGTGCCCGTAGACGCGGTCCACTGCCTTGCGTACGGAATCCACGGATTCGGCGACGCCCGGGAGCGAACCCAGGGCGGCCAGCGGGTCAGAAGCGCTACTCATAAGTAAGGAGCCTACGCACTGGACCTGCTCGCCACCGACCCCTCCTTGGAGTGGTCTTCTTCACTTACAAGCGCCACGGAAAGCGACCGACAGACTACGCTTGGTGAACATGAAGATCGCTTTCGTGGGAAAGGGCGGCAGCGGCAAGACGACCCTGTCCTCCCTCTTCATCCGCCACCTCGCAGCCAATGAGGCCCCCGTCGTCGCGGTGGACGCCGACATCAACCAGCACCTGGGCGCCGCGCTCGGGCTGGGCGAGGACGAGGCAGCCGCGCTGCCCGCCCTGGGCGCGCACCTGCCCCTGATCAAGGAGTACCTGCGGGGGGCCAACCCGCGCATCGCCTCCGCCGACACAATGATCAAGACCACTCCGCCCGGTGCCGGATCGCGCCTGCTGCGGGTCACCGAGGACAACCCGGTGTACGAGGCCTGCGCGCGCACGCTGCTGCTCGACGGGGAGCCCGTACGGCTGATGGCCACCGGGCCGTTCACCGAGGCGGACCTGGGCGTCGCCTGCTACCACTCCAAGGTCGGGGCGGTCGAGCTCTGCCTCAACCACCTGGTCGACGGCCCGGACGAGTACGTCGTGGTCGACATGACCGCCGGCTCGGACTCCTTCGCCTCGGGCATGTTCACCCGCTTCGACGTGACCTTCCTGGTCGCCGAGCCGACCCGCAAGGGCGTCTCGGTCTACCGCCAGTACAAGGAGTACGCCCGGGACTTCGGGGTCGCGCTCAAGGTCATCGGCAACAAGGTGCAGGGCACGGACGACATCGAGTTCCTCCAGGACGAGGTCGGAGAGGACCTGCTCGTCACCGTCGGGCACTCCGACTGGGTGCGGGCGATGGAGAAGGGCCGGCCGGCGGCGTTCGAGCTGCTCGAGGCGAGCAACCGGCTGGCCCTGCAGGCCCTCCAGGACGCGGCCGACGACTCGTACGCCCACCGCGACTGGGAGCGGTACACCGAGCAGATGGTCCACTTCCACCTGCGGAACGCGGAGAGCTGGGGCAACGCCAAGACCGGGGTCGACCTGGCCGCCCAGATCGACCCCGATTTCGTCCTGCGGGAGACCGCCGACCGTGCGCCGGCGGCCCCGGACCTCGTCAGTCCTCGTCCGCACCCTCTTCAGCCGGCTCCGCAGCCGGCTTGACCCCGGCGGGGGCGGCCGGCTTGGCCGGCGGCCCCGCCGTCAGGAACTTCGTCCAGCCCTCCTTGGGTGCCTCGCCGACGTCGAGGCCGCGCATCCACTCCAGGACCTTCGGGTCCTGCGCGTCCAGCCAGTCGACCAGCTCGCGGAACGGCACGCAGCGGACCTCCTTCTGCGTGCACATCGACTGGATCGAGTCCTCGACGGCCTTCATGTACGTGCCGCCGTTCCAGGACTCGAAGTGGTTGCCGATGATCAGCGGCGCGCGGTTGCCCTGGTAGACCCGGTCGAAGGCCTGCTGGAGGCCTTCACGCATCTGCTCGCCCCAGTACGCGTGCTGCGAGGGATCGCCCTGGGTGGTCGTGCCGGACTGGTTGACCAGGTAGTTGTAGTCCATGCTCAGGGTGTCGAAGGCGCGACCGGGCATGGGCACCAGCTGGAGCGGGACGTCCCAGAGCCCGTCCGTCTTCTTCGGCCAGATCTGCTTGCTGATGCCGCTGGAGTCGTAGCGGAAACCCATGTCCTTGGCCGCCAGCATGAAGTTCTTCTGGCCTTCGAGGCACGGGGTCCGGGCGCCGATGAGCTCCTTGTCGTAGTTGAACGGGAGCGGGTCCATGCCCTTCAGGTCCGGCGTGTTGGTCTTCCAGTTCTTGACGAACGCCTTGGCCTGGTTGATCTCGCTCTTCCACTCCGGCACGGACCAGGTGCCGACGCCGCCGTCGGGGCCGCAGAAGTGGCCGTTGAAGTGGGTGCCGATCTCGTTGCCCTCGAGCCAGGCCGCGCGGACCTGGGTGGCCGTGTCCTTGATGCCCTGGGGATCGCCGAAGCCGATGTCGGAGCGCCCGGACTCGTGCTGCGGGGCCGTGTAGAGGGAACGTTTCTCCTCCGGGAGCATGTACACGCCGCTGAGGAAGTACGTCATCCGGGCGTTGTACTTCTTGCCGACCTCGCGGAAGTGCGAGAAGAGCTTCTGACTGTCCTCGCCGGCCCCGTCCCACGAGAACACCACGAACTGCGGCGGCTTCTCACCGGGCTTCAGCTTCTGCGGCTTCTGCACGTTCGGCTGCGCACCCGTGTACGCGGTCGAGCCGTCGCCGATGAGCCGGTTGACGCTGCCGGGGGCGGCCTCCGGGGCGGCGGCGCCCTTCTTGGCGTTCGGGCCCCCGGGCGACGGGGGTTTGGCGGGTTCCGAGGTGCTGCACCCGGCGACGCCCAGCGCCAGCGCCGTGGCGACCAGGCCGCCGGCGATCTTCTTCGTGGCGGCGATCATCCGCCCACCTCTCCTCGCGGTTCCATTGCGGGTCTTCCGCGCCGCAACGTCCCATGCGGTCCGCCGTGAAGATGATGTGACAAGCCGTACAAAATGCTTAATCACCCTTGAGTGCTATTTCGTAGGCTGTTTGCCCCCATTACCTCCCACGATCCTTTACTCTCCATTACCTTTCATTTACTGAGTGTTGAGACTCCCGCCGCTTCATCCCTCCGTAGAGGAGACGGGACCTATGACAGCCACCTCCCCCCTGCCCGCCGCCGAAGAGCTCGACAGCACGACCGACAGCACGCCCGACGGCAAGCCATGCGGCACGCCCGACGGCACGACCGGCAGCAACGCCGGCGACAAGGCCTGCAGTACGACCGGCAGCAAGGCCGGCGGCGCACCCCGCCGGGGCCACCGCGCCGACTTCCACGCCGATCTCTCCGCCTCCCTGACCGTCTTCCTGATCGCCCTGCCGCTCTCCCTCGGCATCGCCCTGGCCACCGGCGCCCCGCTCCAGGCGGGCCTGGTGGCCGCGGCCGTCGGCGGGATCGTGGCCGGACGCCTGGGCGGCACCCCGCTCCAGGTGAGCGGGCCCGCGACCGGACTGACCGTCGTCACCGCCGAGTTGATCCAGCACTACGGGTGGCGCACCACCTGTGCCATCACCGTGCTCGCCGGCTGCTGCCAGCTCGGGCTCGCCGCGCTGCGTACCGCCCGGTCCGCGCTCATGGTCAGCCCGGCCATCGTGCACGGCATGCTCGCGGGCGTCGGCGTCACGATCGCGCTGGCCCAGCTGCACATCGTCCTCGGCGGCACCCCGCAGAGCTCCGCCGTCGCCAACGTCGAGGGGCTGCCGGGCCAGTTGGCCCATCTGCACCCGGCGGCGCTCGGCGTCAGCGCCGTGACCCTGGTCGTCCTGCTCGGCTGGCCGCGGCTGCCCGGGCGGGTGGGGCTCGCCCTGCGCAAGGTGCCGGCCGCGCTCGCCGCCGTCGCCACGGCCACGGCGTTCGCCGCGCTGGCCGGGCTCACCCTGCCCCGGGTGGACCTGCCGTCCTGGAGCAGCCACGCCCTGCCCGGGCTGCCCGAGGGCCCCGTTCTCGGCATCATCGCGGCCGTCCTGACGGTCACCCTGGTCGGCAGCGTGGAATCCCTGCTGTCCGCGGTCGCCACCGACAAGCTGATCGCCTCCCAGCGGCGTACGGGCAACCGGCCGCCGCGTGCCGACCTCGACCGGGAGCTGCGCGGCCAGGGCGCGGCGAACATCCTCTCCGGAGCGCTGGGCGGGCTGCCCGTCGCGGGCGGGGCGGTCCGCAGCACGGCGAACGTCAAGTCCGGGGCCGCCACCCGGCGGTCGGTCATGCTGCACGGGCTCTGGATCCTGCTCGCGGCCGGGCTGCTCGTCCCGGTCCTCGACCTGATCCCGCTCGCCGCACTGGCGGCCCTGGTGATGGCGCTGGGCGTGCAGATGGTGAACGCCACCCATCTGCGTACGGTCACCCGGCACCGCGAGATCCTGGTCTACGCGACGACGATCGCGGCGGTGGTCCTCGGCGGTGTGCTGGCGGGCGTCGCCATCGGCATCGCCGTGGCCGTCGCGATGGCTCTGCACCGGCTGGCCCGGACCCGGATCACGGTCGAGGTGCAGGGCGGGGTCCACCGGGTGTGGGCGCGTGGGCAGTTGACCTTCCTCGCGGTGCCGCGGCTGAGCCGGGTGCTGAACCAGATCCCGCCCGGTGGGCGCGTGGTGGTCGAGCTGGACGGCTCGTTCATGGACCACGCGGCGTACGAGACGCTCCAGGACTGGCAGGACTCCCATCTGGTGCACGGGGGCTCGCTGGAGGTCACCGGCCGCTCCACCACGCGGTCGGCCGGGGCGAACCGGCCGGATCTCGCCGCCCAGGCGGATCGCGCTCCGGATCACGCCGAGAAGGCGGACCGCTCCGACCGGCCGGACCGCGTCGAGAGGTCTCCACGTGGCGGGCACCACTGCTGCCGCCCCTGGACCCCCTGGACGAACCACTGCGACCACCGGCCGGACGGCGGGCGTACGATCCCCGGCGCGGCCGTGGCACCCGACGCGGCGGAGGTGCTGGCGGCTGCGGAGACACCGGCCCCGCGCCGCCCGGGCGCCGGCCGGCTGGCCAGCGGGATCAGCGCCTTCCAGCGGGACACCGCGCCGCGCGTCCGCGACGAGCTGGCCCGGCTGGCCCGGGAGGGGCAGCGTCCCTCGCAGCTCTTCCTGACCTGCGCGGACTCCCGCCTGGTGACCAGCATGATCACGGCCAGCGGACCCGGCGACCTGTTCACGGTCCGCAACGTCGGCAATCTGGTCCCCCTGCCGGGCGCCGAGGCCACGGACGATTCGGTCGCGGCGGCCATCGAGTACGCCGTGGACGTCCTCCAGGTGGACAGCATCACGGTGTGCGGGCACTCCGGATGCGGGGCCATGCAGGCGCTGCTGAACTCCACGCCCGGGGCCCCGATGACCCCCCTGCGCCGGTGGCTGCGGCACGGGCTGCCCAGCCTGGAGCGGATGGCGAGCCGCCACCACGCCTGGGCCCGGATCGCGGGCCGGCTCCCGGCGGATGCCGTGGAGCAGCTGTGCCTGACCAACGTGGTGCAGCAGCTGGAGCACCTGCGGGCGCACGAATCGGTGGCCCGGCGGCTCGCGGAGGGCACGCTGGAGCTGCACGGGATGTACTTCCACGTGGGCGAGGCGCAGGCGTACCTGCTGTCCGAAGGCGAGGACTTCTTCGACTGCCGGGTGTTCGACAGCGTCGGACTACACGTCTGAATGATGACCGAACAGTGACCGAATCGCCGTCACCGGCCGATCCGGATCAAGGGCGCGGCTGAACCGATACCCTCCGGTGTCCGTGCCACAGAGTGGCCCCTTTCCGCACCCTGCAGCGGGAAGGGGCCACTCTGCGCGTGGGCCGGCACGGGCCCGGCCGTGCTATAGGTCTAAACCAATTTCCGGCTACCCCTTGTCACCAGGGCCGCCGACTGATGAGCTATGCCCGGGGACACAACGGACACCCTGGGAAAGGGAGATGTCGTGAGCAATGAAAGCCTGGCCAATCTGCTCAAGGAGGAGCGGCGGTTCGCACCGCCTGCCGATCTGGCCGCCGCCGCCAATGTGACACGGGCTGCGTACACCGAGGCCGAGGCGGACCGGCTGGGTTTCTGGGCCGCCCAGGCCCGTCGCCTGACCTGGGACGTCGAGCCGACCGAGACGCTCGACTGGACCAACCCGCCCTTCGCCAAGTGGTTCGCCGACGGCAAGCTGAACGTCGCGTACAACTGCGTGGACCGCCATGTCGAGGCCGGCAACGGCGAGCGCGTCGCCATCCACTTCGAGGGCGAGCCCGGCGACAGCCGCGCGATCACCTACGCCGAGCTCAAGGACGAGGTCTCCAAGGCCGCCAACGCCCTGACCGAACTGGGCGTCCAGGCCGGTGACCGGGTCGCGGTCTACCTGCCGATGATCCCCGAGGCCGTCGTCGCGATGCTCGCGTGCGCCCGCGTCGGCGCCGCGCACTCGGTGGTCTTCGGCGGCTTCTCCGCCGACGCCGTGGCCTCCCGCATCCAGGACGCCGACGCCAAGCTGGTCATCACCGCCGACGGCGGCTACCGCCGCGGCAAGCCCAGCGCCCTCAAGCCCGCCATCGACGAGGCCGTCGCCAAGTGCCCTCAGGTCGAGCACGTGCTCGTCGTGCAGCGCACCGGCCAGGACACCGCCTTCACCGAGGGCCGCGACGTCTGGTGGCACGAGATCGTCGGACGCCAGTCCGCCGAGCACACCCCGCAGGCCTTCGACGCCGAGCACCCGCTGTTCATCCTCTACACCTCGGGGACCACGGGTAAGCCCAAGGGCATCCTGCACACCTCCGGCGGCTACCTCACGCAGGCCGCGTACACGCACCACGCGGTCTTCGACCTCAAGCCGGAGACCGACGTCTACTGGTGCACCGCCGACATCGGCTGGGTGACCGGGCACTCGTACATCGTCTACGGGCCCCTCGCCAACGGCGCCACCCAGGTGATGTACGAGGGCACGCCGGACACCCCGCACCAGGGCCGGTTCTGGGAGGTCGTGCAGAAGTACGGCGTCACCATCCTGTACACCGCGCCCACGGCGATCCGTACGTTCATGAAGTGGGGCGACGACATCCCCGCGAAGTTCGACCTGTCGAGCCTGCGCGTGCTGGGCTCGGTCGGCGAGCCGATCAACCCCGAGGCCTGGATCTGGTACCGCAAGCACATCGGCGGCGACCGCTGCCCGATCGTGGACACCTGGTGGCAGACCGAGACCGGCGCGATGATGATCTCCCCGCTGCCCGGTGTCACCGAGACCAAGCCCGGCTCGGCGCAGCGCGCGCTGCCCGGGATCGGCGCCACGGTGGTGGACGACGAGGGCCACGAGGTCCCGAACGGCGGTGGCGGCTACCTGGTCCTCACCCAGCCGTGGCCGTCGATGCTGCGCACCATCTGGGGCGACGACCAGCGGTTCATCGACACCTACTGGTCCCGCTTCGAGGGCAAGTACTTCGCGGGCGACGGCGCCAAGAAGGACGAGGACGGCGACATCTGGCTGCTGGGCCGGGTGGACGACGTGATGCTGGTGTCCGGCCACAACATCTCGACCACCGAGGTCGAGTCGGCGCTCGTCTCCCACCCGTCGGTCGCCGAGGCGGCCGTCGTGGGCGCGGCCGACGAGACGACCGGCCAGGCCATCGTGGCCTTCGTGATCCTGCGCGGCAGCGCCTCGGAGACCAACGGCCTGGTCTCCGAACTGCGCGACCACGTGGGCGCCACGCTCGGCCCGATCGCCAAGCCGAAGCGGATCCTGCCGGTGCAGGAGCTGCCGAAGACCCGCTCCGGCAAGATCATGCGGCGTCTGCTGCGCGATGTCGCCGAGAACCGGGCGGTCGGCGACGTCACCACGCTCGCGGACTCCTCGGTCATGGACCTGATCCAGAACAAGCTGCCCAGCGCTTCCAGCGAGGACTGACGGGCCCGGTCCCGGGTGGCGGAGGGTGTCCGGCGCATGGCGCGCCGGACACCCTCCGCCCGTTTAAGGTGAAGATCACCGGATACGACGGCGCGGACCCTGTAAAGTAGGAGAAACGTCAATATTTGACGTACTCAATCTCTCAGGGTGCGCCGGGAAGTCTGGTCGGCAACGAGCTTCGCCATGCCGTCCAACCCACCCCGGAGGTGTCCCCTCGTGGCCGCGCCCAGCCCCACCGACCGCCACAGCCGCAAGTTCCTCGGCATGCTCTCGCTGCCCGAGCGGCGTTTCGTGGCCGACGCCCTGCGCGCCGAGACCGTCGGCGGCGTGCTCCTCCTCGTGGCCGCCATCGCCGCCCTGCTCTGGGCGAACATCCCCGCCCTCTCGGACAGCTACGCCAGCGTCCTCGACTTCCACATCGGCCCCGCCGCCCTCGGCCTGGACCTCTCGCTCCAGCACTGGGCGGCCGACGGCCTGCTCGCCATCTTCTTCTTCGTCGCCGGCATCGAGCTCAAGCGCGAGCTCGTCGCGGGCGATCTGCGCGACCCCAAGGCCGCCGCCCTCCCGGTGATCGCCGCCGTCTGCGGCATGGCCGTACCCGCACTGGTCTACGTACTGGTCAACACCATCGGCGGCGGCTCGATGAACGGCTGGGCGGTCCCGACCGCCACCGACATCGCCTTCGCCCTCGCGGTCCTCGCGGTCATCGGCACCTCGCTGCCGTCCGCCCTGCGCGCCTTCCTGCTGACCCTCGCGGTCGTCGACGACCTCTTCGCCATCATGATCATCGCGGTGTTCTTCACCAGCGAGATCGACTTCCCGGCCCTCGGCGGCGCGGTCGTGGGCCTGGTCCTCTTCTGGTTCCTGCTCCGCAAGGGCGTCCGCGGCTGGTACGTCTACATCCCGCTCGCCCTGGTCATCTGGGGCCTGATGTACAACAGCGGCGTCCACGCCACCATCGCCGGCGTCGCCATGGGCCTGATGCTCCGCTGCTCCCGCAAGGAAGGCGAGAGCACGTCCCCCGGCGAGCACATCGAGCACCTGGTCCGGCCCGTCTCGGCCGGCCTCGCCGTCCCGCTCTTCGCGCTGTTCTCCGCCGGGGTCTCGCTCTCCGACCATGCGATCGCCCAGGTCTTCACCCGGGCCGAGACCCTCGGCGTCGTCCTCGGCCTGGTCGTCGGCAAGGCCGTGGGCATCTTCGGCGGCACCTGGCTGGCCGCCCGCTTCACCCGGGCGGAGCTCAACGAGGACCTGGCCTGGCCGGACGTACTCGCCGTGGCCTCCCTCGCCGGCATCGGCTTCACCGTCTCGCTCCTCATCGGCGAACTCGCCTTCACCGACGACCAGACCCTCACCGACGAGGTCAAGGCCGCCGTCCTGTTCGGCTCCCTCATCGCCGCCGTCGTCGCGGGCGTGATGCTCAAGCTGCGCAACCGCACGTACCGGACGCTCACCGAGGACGAGGAGCGCGACGAGGACCTCGACGGCATCCCGGACATCTACGAGCAGGACAAGCCGGAGTACCACCTGCGGATGGCGAAGATCTACGAGGAGAAGGCCGCGGAGCACCGGCGCAAGGCCGA
Source organism: Streptomyces sp. NPDC032745 (assembly GCF_055579465.1). Taxonomy (NCBI): domain Bacteria; kingdom Bacillati; phylum Actinomycetota; class Actinomycetes; order Kitasatosporales; family Streptomycetaceae; genus Streptomyces; species Streptomyces sp. NPDC032745. The sequence continues at coordinate 129,756 of NZ_JBVING010000003.1, forward strand.
GACCGCCGCGGCCGCCGCGGTCGAAGCGGCCACCGGGTCCAGCGCCGAGGGCGACCGTCCGGCATGATCTGAACTGACGCTGTGACGGGCGCAGGACAGCCACCGCCCACGGCGTCGCCAGCAGACGACGTCAGACGACGGCAGATGACAGAGGGAGAGAGCGATGAGCGCAGTGGACCAAGGGGCGCAAGGAGCCGAGCGCACACTCGGCCAGCTGGTCGCCTCGGCCACCGCCGAGATGTCCGCCCTGGTGCACGACGAGATCGCCCTCGCCAAGGCGGAGATCCGCCAGGACGTCAAGCGCGTGGGCGTCGGCGGCACCGCCATCGGGATCGCAGGAGTGTTCGCCCTGTTCTCCCTGCCCGTGCTGAGCTTCGCCGCGGCGTACGGGATCCACAACCTCGGGCTCGGGCTCGCATGGTCCTTCCTCATCGTCGGCGTGGCGTTCCTGCTGCTCGCGGGCCTGCTGGCGCTGATCGCCATGTCGAAGTTCAAGAAGGTCAAGCCGCCGGAGAAGACCATCGCCTCCGTCAAGCAGACCGCGGCACTCGTCGGGACCGTCAAGCCGCACCCGCGGTCGGTGAGTGACCAGGCCGTGGGTGTGGCACGCTCGTCCTCATGACAGCGCCCTCACCGGACTCCAGCACTCCGCCCACCGCCGCGACGGCGGTCCGGATCGATGTGCCCGGCGGGAGGGCGGTGACCCACCGGGACGTCGCGGCCAACGGGGCCCGGTTCCACGTCGCCGAGCTCGGCGACGGACCGCTGGTGCTGCTGCTGCACGGCTTCCCGCAGTTCTGGTGGACGTGGCGGCACCAGCTGACCGCGCTCGCCGACGCCGGGTACCGGGCGGTCGCGATGGACCTGCGCGGGGTGGGCGGCAGCGACCGCACCCCGCGCGGCTACGACCCCGCGAACCTGGCGCTCGACATCACCGGGGTCGTACGGTCCCTCGGCGAGCCGGACGCCGCCCTCGTGGGACACGACTTGGGCGGCTACCTCGCCTGGACCGCGGCCGTGATGCGGCCCAAGCTGGTGCGCCGGCTCGTGGTCTCCTCGATGCCGCACCCGCGGCGCTGGCGCTCGGCGATGCTGTCCGACTTCGGGCAGACCCGGGCCAGTTCGCACATCTGGGGCTTCCAGCGGCCGTTCATCCCCGAGCGGCAGCTGGTCGCCGACGACGGGGCGCTCGTGGGGGAGCTGATCCGGGACTGGTCCGGGCCCGTGCCCCCCGATCCGGAGGACCTCGACGTGTACCGGCGGGCGATGTGCATCCCGTCCACCGCGCACTGCTCGATCGAGCCGTACCGCTGGATGATGCGGTCGATGGCGCGGCCGGACGGGCTCCAGTTCAACCGCCGGATGAAGCGGCCGGTGCGGGTACCGACGCTGCATCTGCACGGCTCGCTCGACCCGGTGATGCGGACCCGGAGCGCGGCCGGCTCCGGGGAGTACGTCGAAGCCCCGTACCGGTGGCGGCTGTTCGACGGCCTCGGGCACTTCCCCCACGAGGAGGATCCCGCCGCGTTCTCGACCGAGCTGGTGAACTGGCTCAAGGACCCCGAGCCGGACCGCTGAGCGTCTGACCGACCGTCAACACGGCAGCCGGTACGACTGTCTTACGACCATTCAATTGCCTGGCGCATAGGCCAATTGGCCGCCCCGGACGGGGTTACGGACCTTGGGGCCCGGGCACAGCTCGTTGTATGGGCTGGACGCACGACTACGGTGACACCGCACGCGAACGCCGCCCGGCAGCGACGCCGGGCGCACACGGGAGGCCGGGCCGGGACGGCCACGACCCCCGCCTCGGGATCCCACGCATCCTGCGCCGCCGGGCCCGCTGGGTCTCGGCCCGCCTGCGGCATCCACGGACGTAGCCGGGCGCGGCGCCCCTTCCGTACGGGCAAGGTGCCCGTACGGATCAGAGGGCGCAGCCCTGGCTGTCGACCCGCCGGTCGGAGACCTTGCCGATCCGGATGTCGTCGCGGACCTCGTCCGCCGTCAGCGCGTACCCGGTGTTCGGGTCGTCGAGCGACTTCGCGAAGACGACCCCGTACACCTTGCCGTCGGGCGTGAGCAGCGGGCCGCCGGAGTTGCCCTGGCGGACCGTCGCGTACAGCGAGTAGACGTCGCGCCGGACGGTGCCGCGGTGGTAGATGTCCGGGCCGTTGGCGTTGATCCGGCCGCGGACGCGCGCCGCGCGGACGTCGTACGAGCCGTTCTCCGGGAAGCCGGCGACGATCGCGTCGCTGCTGCTCGCCGCGTCCTTGTCGGTGAACTCCAGCGCGGGCGCCTTCAGCTTGGGCACGTCCAGGACGGCGATGTCGCGCTCCCAGTCGTAGAGCACGACCTTGCCGTCGTAGAGCTTGCCCTCGCCGCCGATCTGCACGGTCGGCTCGCCGACCCCGCCGACGACATGCGCGTTGGTCATCACCTTGCCGGGCGCGAAGACGAAGCCGGTGCCCTCCAGCACCTTGCTGCAGCTCGGCGCGGTACCGACGACCTTCACGATCGAGCGCTTGGCCGCCTCGGCGACGGGGCTGCGGGCGAGCGCGGGGTCGGGCGCCTTCACCTCGGTGATCGGCTCGTTGGAGAACGGGCTGAACACCTGCGGGAAGCCGCTGCGCGCAAGGGTGGAGCTGAAGTCCGAGAACCAGGTGTTGGCCTGCGCGGGCAGCACCCGCGAGACGCCCAGCAGCACCTTGGAATTGCGGACTTCCTTGCCCAGCGTGGGAAGTGACGTCCCGGCGAGCGCCGAGCCGATCAGCCACGCCACCAGCAGCATCGCGACGACGTTGACCAGGGCCCCGCCGGTCGCGTCGACCACGCGGGCCGGCGACCACGTGATGTGGCGGCGCAGCCGGTTGCCCAGATGGGTGGTGAAGGCCTGCCCGATCGAGGCACAGACGATGATCACGACCACGGCGATCACGACGACCGTGGTGGACACCTGGGTGCCGTTGTCGGTCACCCGGTCCCAGATCAGCGGGAGCAGGGACACGGCGATGAGACCACCGCCGAGGAAGCCGATCACCGACAGGATGCCGACGACGAACCCCTGGCGGTAGCCGACGATCGCAAACCAGACGGCGGCGACCAGCAACAGGATGTCCAGCACGTTCACGAGGGTCACCGTCTCATGCGCGCCAGTCGAGCGGGACCTGCCTGGACCGGTCCCATGGGCGCTCCCACCCCGCGAAATGCAGCAGCCGGTCGATCACTCCGGCGGTAAAGCCCCAGACCAGAGCCGATTCGACGGTGAAAGCGGGGCCCAGGTGGCCGCTCGGGTGGACGGCCGTGACCCGATGATCGGGATCCGTGAGATCGGCCACGGGAACCGTGAAGACGCGGGCGGTCTCGGCCGGGTCCACGGCGCCGACCGGGCTGGGATCGCGCCACCAGCCGAGCACCGGGGTCACGACGAACTCGCTGACCGGGATGTACAGCCGCGGCAGGACACCGAAGAGCTGGACGCCGGCGGGGTCGAGCCCGGTCTCCTCCTCGGCCTCGCGCAGGGCGGCGCGCAGCGGGCCGGCGGCATGCGGATCGCCGTCCTCCGGATCGAGGGCGCCGCCGGGGAACGAGGGCTGGCCGGGATGCGAGCGCAGGCTCCCGGCGCGCTCCATGAGCAGCAGCTCGGGGCCGCGCGGGCCCTCGCCGAACAGGATCAGCACCGCGGACTGGCGGCCCCGGCCGTCCTCGGGCGGCAGGAAACGGCTGAGCTGGGTCGGCCGGACCGTCCGCGCGGCCTCCACGACGGGATCGAGCCAGCCGGGCAGCCCCTGGCTGCTCACGCGCGGGGCGCCGTGGTCCTCGTACCGGTTGCCCCGCGGCGCGGCCTGCGACGCGCCCGGCGTCGTGCCGTGCTTGCCCTGCTGCGGCGGCGCGGCCGCCTGGGCCACGCTGCTGTCGTCCCGCGCTCCGCGCGTCATAGGCACCCCTGCTCCCTGCCGTTGCCGACACCGTCGCCGTCCCGATACGGGGACAACGCAGCCCCGGGCCGGATTCGTTCCTCCGCGGGCCGCTGTGCGGCGGCCCACGGCCGTGATGCGTGCTCGTACTGCGTGCTCGTGCCGCGTGCTCGCGCCCTTTGCTCAGGAGGCGGTGGAGGCCGCCTGGCCGCCGCCCAGCGGCAGGGCCGGCAGGCCCGGGTAGTCCGGCGGCGGGCTCAGCCGCTGGCCGGGCTGTCCGCCCTTCTCGTACTTGAGCAGCTTCTTCGCCTTCTCCGGGTCGGTCTCGCCCTCCCCGTACGCCGGGCAGAGCGGGGCGATCGGGCAGGCGCCGCAGGCGGGCTTGCGGGCGTGGCAGATCCGGCGGCCGTGGAAGACGACGCGGTGCGAGAGCATCGTCCACTCGCTCTTCGGGAAGATCGCGCAGATCTCCGCCTCGACCTTCTCCGGGTCCTCCTGCTCGGTCCACTTCCAGCGGCGGACCAGCCGGCCGAAGTGGGTGTCCACGGTGATCCCCGGGACGCCGAACGCATTGCCGAGCACCACGTTGGCCGTCTTCCGGCCGACTCCGGGCAGCGTCACGAGGTCCTCGATCCGGCCCGGGACCTCACCGCCGAAGTTGTCCCGCAGGGCCTGCGAGAGGCCGAGGAGGGACCGCGACTTGGCCCGGAAGAACCCGGTCGGCCGGATGAGCTCCTCCAGATCCTCGGGAACGGCCGCGGCCATGTCCTCGGGAGTCGGGTAGGCGGCGAACAGGGCCGGGGTCGTCTGGTTCACGCGCAGGTCGGTGGTCTGGGCGGAGAGCACCGTGGCGACCAGCAGCTCGAAGGGATTCCGGAAGTCGAGCTCGGGATGGGCGTACGGGTAGAGCTCGGCCAGCTCACGGTTGATGCGGCGGGCCCGGCGCACCATCGCCAGGCGCGATTCCGTTTTCTTGGCCGAAGCTTTGCCCTGGGGGCTCGGCGGGGCCTTCCGGGGCTTCCCGGACACCTTCTTGGGGGCTTGTTCGCCCACAGCTGAATCGGGGGCGTCCGTCACTCCTGCGGACCCCTTGGCCTGTGCTCTCACCGGCTTATTGGACACCCGGCCAGCCTAAGGCCGGGCGCTGACACCCGCCTGGACCTCAGGTAACACCACTCTGATTGGCCTCTCGCCGCACAGCACGCCCGTACGTCCGGCATCCTTGTGATTGATCGCACTGTTTGAGCCGTCCGGCAAAATGGGGAGCACGGTCCCCTGAGCTGGTCGACATAGGAGAGAGACTCGTGGACGACGTTCTGCGGCGCGCCCCGCTCTTCGCGGCGCTCGATGACGAGCAGGCCGCGGAGCTCCGCGCCTCCATGGGCGAGGTGACCCTCGCACGCGGTGACGCCCTGTTCCACGAGGGCGACCCCGGCGACCGGCTGTATGTAGTGACCGAGGGCAAGGTGAAGCTGCACCGCACCTCCCCCGACGGCCGCGAGAACATGCTGGCCGTCCTCGGCCCCGGTGAGCTGATCGGCGAGCTGTCGCTCTTCGACCCCGGCCCGCGCACCGCCACCGCCACCGCCCTGACCGAGGTCAAGCTGCTCGGCCTCGGCCACGGCGACCTGCAGCCGTGGCTCAACGCCCGGCCCGAGGTCGCGACCGCGCTGCTGCGTGCGGTGGCACGGCGCCTGCGCAAGACCAACGACCAGATGTCCGACCTGGTCTTCTCCGATGTCCCGGGCCGTGTGGCGCGGGCGCTCCTCGACCTGTCGCGCCGGTTCGGCGTGCAGTCGGAGGAGGGCATCCACGTGGTGCACGACCTGACGCAGGAGGAGCTCGCACAGCTCGTCGGCGCCTCGCGCGAGACCGTGAACAAGGCCCTGGCCGACTTCGCGGGCCGCGGCTGGCTCCGCCTGGAGGCGCGCGCGGTGATCCTGCTGGACGTGGAGCGCCTCGCGAAGCGGTCCCGCTGACGCCTTCGGCTTCGCGCGGAGGGGTCCTGCCCGGTCGGGCGGGGCCCCTCCGCCGTTTCCGGGTACGGCGCCGGTGCGCGAGCGGGCCCCGGCCGCGCCGGGCGTGTCGGGGGTCCGCCCCGAACCCCGCGCCTCGAACGCCGGCGGGGCTGGACGAGGAAGGTGGGCCATGGAGCGCAGAGGGCTGGATGCGGACGGGTACTTCGAGCGCGAGGGGTCGCTCGGCCGGGTCCAGGGCGCCTTCGGGCCGGTCGTCGCCGCGGCGCGCGAGCGGATCGGCGAGGCGTACGGGCAGCGGCTGCACAGCGCGTACCTGTACGGGTCCGTGCCGCGCGGGACGGCCCGCCCGGGACGCTCCGACCTCGACCTGCTGCTCGCCCTGCACCACGAAGCCGCCGACGAGGACCGGGACACCGCCGAGGTGCTGGCGCGCGGGCTCGACCAGGACTTCGCCGAGATCGACGGCGTCGGCATCCTGCTCTACGGCAAGAACACCCTGCTGAGCGAGCAGGAACGGGACGACCTGGGCTGGTTCCTCGCCTGCCTGTGCACCCCGCTGCTCGGCGCGGACCTGGCCGAGCACCTCCCGCGCTACCGCCCGGACAGCCTGCTCGCCCGTGAGACCAACGGCGACCTGGCCGCCGTACTACCCCGCTGGCGGGCCCGGCTGGAAGCCGCGTCGGCCCCCGCCGAGTACCGCAGGCTCAGCCGGCACTTCTCGCGGCACCTGGTGCGCACCGGGTTCACCCTCGTGATGCCCCGGTGGGGCGGCTGGACGAGCGATCTCGCCGAGTCCGCGGAGATCTTCGGGCGGTACTACCCGGAGCGCGCCGCGCAGATGCGGGCCGCGGCCGCGGTGGCGCTGGATCCGGCCGAGGACCCGGCCGTGCTGCACGCGTACCTGGAAGACCTCGGCCCGTGGCTCGCGGACGAGTACACGGCCCGGCACGGCACCAAGACGCCCCGCTGAAGGCGGGCTCAGACGGCCGTCAGGGCCTCGACCGCCTGCTTCGCCTCGAGCAGGCCCGCCCCGGTGATCCGCCGGTAGACGCGGATGGCCTCGACCGTGCGGCCGTCGCGCACCAGCGCCCGTACCTCGTCCAGCCCGGCCGGCTCCGGCTCCTCTATGCCGAAGTGGTCCAGGACCAGCCCCAGCCGCCGCTCCAGGCGCTCCGAGCGCCGTTCGAGGGCCTTCATGCGCAGGGTCACCGTCGAAGTGATCCACGAGGCCGTGGCGATGAGCGCGAGCAGCAAGAACAGCGTGGTCATTCGGGCCCTCCCGGGATCAGTCCGTGATCTTGAAGGTACTCGAGCTGCGCGCGCACGGACCATTCCGCCGCCGGCCACAGCGAACGGTCCACGTCCGCGTAGACCTGGGCGACGACCGCCTCGGGGGTGACGAAGCCGTTCTCCACCGCGGTCTCGACCTGGGCGAGCCGGTGCGCGCGGTGGGCCAGGTAGAACTCCACCGCGCCCTGCGCGTCGTCCAGGACCGGTCCGTGCCCCGGGAGCACCGTGTGCACGCCGTCGTCGACCGTCAGCGAGCGCAGCCGGCGCAGGGAGTCCAGGTAGTCGCCGAGGCGGCCGTCGGGGTGCGCGACGACGGTGGTGCCGCGGCCGAGGATCGTGTCGCCGGTCAGGACGGCCCGGTCGGCGGGCAGGTGGAAACTGAGCGAGTCGGCGGTGTGGCCGGGGGTCGGGACGACGCGCAGCTCCAGCCCGCCCGTCCGGACCACGTCACCGGCGGCCAGCCCCTCGTCCCCGAGGCGCAGCGCGGGGTCCAGGGCGCGGACCTTGGTACCGGTGAGCTCGGCGAACCGGCCCGCACCCTCGGCGTGGTCGGGATGGCCGTGGGTGAGGAGGGTCAGGGCGATCCGCTTGCCCGCCTGCTCTGCGGTCTCCACGACCGCGCGCAGGTGGACGTCGTCGAGGGGGCCGGGATCGATGACGACGGCTTCCGTGGAGCCGGGTTCCGAGACGAGCCAGGTATTGGTGCCGTCCAGGGTCATCGCCGAGGCGTTGGGGGCCAGGATGTTGACCGCGCGGGCGGTGGCGGGCCCTGAGGTGACGGTTCCGCGGGGCTGTCCGGGAAGAGCGGCAGCATTCGTCACGGGGTACCTCCGGGGCGGACGCGCTTGGTGAACTCGTCGTGGCCCGGCCAGCTGAGCACCACTTCGCCGTTCTCCAGCGAGGCCCGGGCGAGCACAGGCGTCAGATCCTGGGCGGCGGCCGCCGTGAGGGCCTCGGCCGCGCTCCCGTACGGCTCGAGGGAGCGCAGGGTGGAGATGGTGGGCGGCATCATCAGCAGCTCGCCCTTGTCGTAGCCGTCGGCGGCGTCCGCGGGGCGGATCCAGACGGTCCGGTCGGCCTCGGTGGAGGCGTTGCGGGTGCGCTGGCCCTCCGGGAGGGCGGCGACGAAGAACCAGGTGTCGTAGCGGCGGGGCTCGAACTCCGGGGTGATCCAGCGGGCCCAGGCACCGAGCAGGTCGGAGCGCAGCCGCAGGCCGCGGCGGTCGAGGAACTCGGCGAAGGACAGCTCGCGGGCGACGAGGGCCGCACGGTCGGCCTCCCAGTCGTCGCCGGTGGTGTCGCCGACGACCGTGTCGGCGGTCTCGCCGGCGAGCAGGACGCCCGCCTCCTCGAAGGTCTCGCGGACGGCGCCGCAGACGATGGCCTGGGCGGTCCGGGGGTCGGTGGCGAGGCGGGCGGCCCACTCCTCCCGGCTCGGGCCGGCCCAGCCGACGAGGTGGTCCTCGTCGCGGGGGTCGACCCCGCCGCCGGGGTAGGCGTACGCGCCGCCCGCGAAGGCCATGGAGGCCTTGCGGCGCAGCATGTGCACGACGGGGCCGTCGGGGGCGTCGCGGAGCAGCATGACGGTGGCGGCGCGTCTGGGCTCCACCGGGGTGAGGGAGCCGTCCATGAGTGCGCGGATCCGGTCGGGCCACTCGGGCGGGTACCACTGGCCCCCGGCGGGGGTGGCGCCGTGCGCACCGGAAACTCCGGGTGTCTGCTGCTGTCCCTGCTCACCGTTGGGCATGGCGGGATGCTACGGCCATCCGGCCCGATGTTCGAGGCCCACTCCCCTGCCCGAGCCGCGTCCCGCCCGACCGGGCCCGCAACCGAGCACCCGGAAACGCGTGCAGCCCCCGCCGGGAGTCGGCGGGGGCTGCACGGGAAGTCGTACGGGTCAGGCTCCGGGAACGAGCTCCACCTGGATCTCGACCTCGACCGGGGCGTCCAGCGGGAGCACCGCCACGCCGACGGCGCTGCGGGCGTGGACGCCCTTCTCGCCGAGCACCGCACCCAGCAGCTCGCTCGCACCGTTCAGCACGCCCGGCTGGCCCGTGAAGTCCGGGGCCGAGGCGATGAAGCCGACGACCTTCACGACACGCGCGATCTTGTCGAGGTCGCCGATCACGGACTTCACCGCGGCCAGGGCGTTCAGCGCGCAGGTCGCGGCCAGCTCCTTGGCCTGCTCCGCGGAGACCTCCGCACCGACCTTGCCGGTGAGCGACAGGCTGCCCTTGACCATCGGGAGCTGCCCCGCGGTGAACACGTACGCGCCCGACCGCACGGCCGGCTGGTACGTGGCCAGCGGCGGGACGACCTCGGGCAGGGTCAGGCCGAGCTCGGCCAGCTTCGCCTCGACAGCGCCGCTCATGCCTTCTCCCGCTTGAGGTAGGCCACGAGCTGCTCGGGGTTGTTCGGGCCGGGTACGACCTGGACGAGCTCCCAGCCGTCCTCGCCCCAGGTGTCCAGGATCTGCTTGGTGGCGTGGACCAGCAGCGGGACCGTCGCGTATTCGAACTTCTTGGTCATGGAGGCGAGCGTAACGCCTGACAGGCCAGGGGTCCGCCCGGCCGAAGGTTGGGGGAGGCTCATGCACAGCCCGAGGGGCGAGTGGTTAGGCTCAGACGCTGTGAGCAGGCTCCAGGTGGTCAGCGGCAAGGGCGGAACCGGAAAGACCACGGTCGCCGCGGCACTCGCGCTCGCCCTCGCGCGCGAGGGCGGGCGGACGCTTCTGGTGGAGGTCGAGGGCAGGCAGGGGATCGCGCAGCTCTTCGGGGCGGAGGCGCTCCCGTACGAGGAGCGGAAGATCGCCGTGGCCTCGGGCGGCGGGGAGGTGTTCGCCCTGGCCATCGATGCCGAGCGGGCCCTGCTGGACTACCTCCAGATGTTCTACAAGCTCGGCTCCGCCGGCCGCGCCCTCAAGAAGCTCGGCGCCATCGACTTCGCGACGACCATCGCGCCCGGGCTGCGGGACGTACTGCTGACGGGCAAGGCGTGCGAGGCCGTCCGGCGCAAGGACAAGGCCGGCCGGTACGTCTACGACCACGTGATCATGGACGCCCCGCCGACCGGGCGGATCACCCGCTTCCTGAACGTCAACGACGAGGTGGCGGGGCTGGCCCGGTTCGGGCCGATCCACAACCAGGCGCAGGCCGTCATGAAGGTGCTCAAGTCCCCCGAGACGGCCGTCCACCTGGTCACGCTGCTCGAGGAGATGCCCGTGCAGGAGACCGCGGACGGGATCGCCGAACTCGAGGAGGCCGGACTGCCCGTGGGGCGGGTCGTGGTCAACATGGTGCGCCCGCACCACCTGGACGAGGACGCCCTGCGCGCCGCCGCCGGCGAGCGCCGCGCGGACGTGGCCAAGGCCCTGTCCCGGGCGGGTCTGGGCGGCGCGCGCCGCGGCGGGCTCGCGGAGCGGCTGGTGGACCCGCTGCTCGCGCAGGCCGCCGAGCACGCGAGCCGGGTGGAGCTGGAGCGCGCGCAGCGCACCGTACTGGGGCAGCTGGACGTGCCGACGTACGAACTCCCCCTGCTCGGCGCGGGGATGGATCTGGCCGGGCTGTACGAGCTGGCCTCGGAGCTGCGGAAGCAGGCGGGCGAGGAATGAGCGGGGCCACCACGCGTATGGGCACGGGCACGGGTACGGGTACGGGCACGGGCACGGGCACGGGTACGACCGTGAGCGCGGGCATGAAGGGGGGCATCGGCATGGACACTCCGCCGCGGCTGGCCGTGGACCGGCTGCTGGACGACCCCGGGACGCGGATCATCGTCTGCTGCGGTGCGGGCGGGGTCGGCAAGACGACCACCGCCGCGGCCCTGGGCGTACGGGCGGCGGAGCGCGGGCGGAAGGTGGTCGTGCTGACCATCGACCCGGCGCGGCGGCTCGCCCAGTCGATGGGGATCGACTCGCTGGACAACACCCCGCGCAAGGTGAAGGGGGTCGACGGCGGCGAACTGCACGCCATGATGCTCGACATGAAGCGGACCTTCGACGAGATCGTCGAGGGTCATGCGGACGCCGAGCGGGCGGAGGCCATCCTCGCCAACCCCTTCTACCAGTCCCTGTCGGCCGGGTTCGCGGGCACGCAGGAGTACATGGCGATGGAGAAGCTGGGCCAGCTGCGGGCCCGGGACGACTGGGACCTGATCGTCGTGGACACCCCGCCGAGCCGGTCCGCGCTGGACTTCCTCGACGCACCGAAGCGGCTGGGGTCCTTCCTGGACGGGAAGTTCATCCGGGTGCTGATGGCTCCGGCGAAGGTGGGCGGCCGGGCGGGGATGAAGTTCCTCAACGTCGGCATGTCCCTGATGACCGGCACGCTCAGCAAGCTGATGGGTGCCTCGCTGCTGAAGGACGTGCAGACGTTCGTGGCGGCGATGGACACGATGTTCGGCGGTTTCCGCACCCGCGCGGACGCGACGTTCCGTCTGCTGCAGGCTCCGGGCACGGCCTTCCTGGTGGTCGCGGCGCCCGAGCCGGACGCGCTGCGGGAGGCGGCGTACTTCGTGGAGCGGCTGGCCGCGGAGCAGATGCCGCTGGCCGGGCTCGTACTGAACCGGGTGCACGGCAGCGGTGCCGACCAGCTGTCCGCAGAGCGGGCGTTGGCCGCCGCAGAGAATCTTGAAGAAGGCGGCATTGTCGATCAGGAGTCCGGGAAAGCTGGACTTCGTGACTCGGCCGCGGAGGCCGCCGACGCCAGGGAAACTCCCGGGAGCGGGACCGAGACCGGCTCCCCCGATGCCGATACCCGTGCCGACGCCCATGCCCACGCAGACTCAGACCCCGAAGCCGACCCCGACGCCGATGCCGGCGTGGACGAGATCACCGCAGGACTGTTGCGCCTGCACGCGGAACGGATGCAGGTGATCGCGCGCGAACAGCGCACACGCGATCGCTTCACCTCGCTGCACCCCGAGGTGGCGGTGGCCGAGGTGGCCGCCCTGCCCGGCGATGTGCACGACCTCGCCGGGCTGCGGGCCATCGGAGAGCAACTCGCGGCCGGGGTTCCGGCCGGAGCGTAGGCGTTCGTACGACGACTGCCTCCGGGTGAGGGGGCATTCGTACGCGGGACCGCGCGGGTAGGTCTACCCGGCTGCCGCGTACGTCTCGTACGGAACGTCGATCTCCGCATCGACATCCACGGTGAGGATGCCTGTACTGCGCTCGTACTCGGTGCGGGCGGTTTCGAGCAGCCGTCGCCACGAGGTGACGGTGGGACGCCGGCGCAGCAATGCGCGACGCTCCCGCTCGGTCATTCCGCCCCATACTCCGAACTCGACACGATTGTCGAGCGCGTCGGCCAGGCACTCGGTCCGCACCGGACATCCGGTGCACACCGCCTTGGCCCTGTTCTGTGCCGCTCCTTGAACGAACAGTTCATCCGGATCGGTAGTGCGGCAGGCTGCCTGCGCACTCCAGTCGGTAACCCAGCCCATCCCGGCGCCGTCCTCTCCCGAATCGAGGCTCCCCCACGGCGGTAGCGGCATATTCACCGCTGCCAGTTGAGGACGTTACGGAAGGCGGGGACAGTGCAACACCCCCGACGGGCCCAATCTTGAATGGTCCGAACGGACTATGGGTAAGCGGCAGATCACCCGACGGAGTGATCCGGCGACATGCCCGACCATTCCGGCAATTCGGGTGGAATCGGCGGACCATGGACGAGCGACCGTCAGGGTGAGGGGCGAGATTCGGACGTAAGTCCACCCCATTCGGGAAGGGTGAAAATCAAGCCGAGGGGTTGATGTCGCACCACACTGCTGTGACAGTTGGGGACAGCTTAGGCCAAGGCATTCGCGCGTGTCCGGCGAATGAGAACGTAGGCTGCCCTCTATGGGAAAGAAGCGCTCGGGCGCCGGGCTCACGGGGCCACAGCAGGCCGCCAAGTTCCTCGGGGTGTCCGTTCTCGCCGGAGTTGTGCTGGCCGGCATCGCGATCCCGGGCGCAGGCGCCCTGGGGCTCGCCGCCAAGGGCACGGTCGAGGGATTCGACGAGATCCCGGCCAATCTCAAGACACCGCCGCTGAGCCAGCGCACGACGATTCTGGACGCCGAGGGTGGCTTGATCGCCACGGTCTATTCACGAGACCGGCAGGTGGTGCCCCTCACGGCCATCTCCCCGTACATGCAGAAGGCGATCGTCGCGATCGAGGACTCGCGTTTCTACGAGCACGGCGCGATCGACCTGAAGGGCATCCTGCGCGCGGTCAACCGCAACGCGCAGGAGGGCGGAGCCGCGCAGGGCGCGTCGACGCTGACGCAGCAGTACGTGAAGAACGTGTTCGTCGAAGAGGCCGGCGACGACGAGACCAAGGTGCGCGAGGCCCAGGAGAAGAGCCTGGGCCGCAAGATCCGCGAGCTGAAGTACTCGATCCAGGTCGAGGAGGAGCTCGGGAAGAAGAAGATCCTCGAGAACTACCTCAACATCACTTACTTCGGCCAGCAGGCATACGGAATCGAATCCGCCGCTCAGCGCTACTTCAGCAAGCCGGCCAAGGACCTGACCCTGGACGAGTCGGCGCTGCTGGCGGGCGTCGTGCAGTCGCCGAGCCGGTTCGACCCGGTGAACGACGCGCAGGAGGCGACGAAGCGCCGGAACGTCGTCCTCCAGCGGATGGCCGACATGAAGGACGTCTCGCAGGCCGAGGCGGACGAGGCGAAGAAGAAGCCGGTGACGCTGAAGGTGACGCGGCCGAAGAACGGCTGCATCACCGCGGTCAAGGGCGCGGGCTTCTTCTGCGACTACGTCCGCAACACGTTCCTGACCGACCCGGTGTTCGGCAAGACCCGCGAGGAGCGGGCCAAGCTCTGGAACCAGGGCGGCCTGACCGTGCGTACGACGCTGGACCCGCAGTCGCAGGAGTCCGTCAACGAGTCGATCAAGGACCACGTCAACCAGGACGACAAGGTCGCCACGGCCGTCACCCTGGTGCAGCCGGGCACCGGCCGGGTGCTCGCCATGGGCCAGTCCAAGCCGTACGGCTTCGGCAAGAACGAGACGCAGATCAACTTCTCCGTGGACAAGCGGATGGGCGGATCGAACTTCGGCTTCCCGACCGGCTCGACCTTCAAGCCGTTCGTCGCGGCGGCGGCCCTGGAGCGGGGCGTGTCGGCGGGCAAGACGTACCAGTCCCCGCACGACATGGAGTACCCGAGCCCGGTGCAGACCTGCGGCGACAAGCCCTGGGTCAACACCTCGCACGACCGGGTCGAGAACGAGTCGGAGTCCGAGGTCGGCCCGTACGGCATGAGGGACGCGATGGCCAAGTCGGTCAACACGTACTTCGTGGAGATGATCTCCGACAACGCCCTCGGGCTCTGCCCCGTGACCGAGATGACCACCAAGCTCGGCGTGATCCCGGCCGACGGCACGAAGCTCCCCGAGGTCCCGGCGATCGCGCTCGGCACCGAGGGCATGTCCCCGCTGACCATGGCGAACGCGTACGCGACCTTCGCCAACCGCGGCGTGTACTGCACCCCCGTCGCCCTGGAGTCCATCACCGACGCGCACGGCAAGGCCCTGGCCGTGCCGAAGTCCCAGTGCGACCGCGTGATGGCGGAGAAGACCGCCGACACCGTCAACACGCTGCTGCTCGGCGTGATCGACTCCGGTACGGGTACCGCCGCGGGTCTGACCGACCGGCAGAACGCGGGCAAGACCGGCACCACCGACAGCCGCTACAACGCCTGGTTCGTCGGGTACACGCCGAACATGGCGGGCGCGACGTGGGTCGGCTCGGGCGGCTCGAAGCAGGTGTCGATGGAGAACATCACCATCGGCGGCCAGTACTACGACAAGGTCTACGGCGGCGGACTGCCCGGCCCGATCTGGAAGCAGGCGGTCTCGGGCGCGCTGGAAGGCCGGGAGGCGCCGCCCTTCACCACGGTGACCATTCCGGAGAGCGGGATGCCGGCCGGTGGCGGCCGTCCCACCCCGAACCCGAACCAGAGCCCGCACAAGCCGGGGAAGCCCGGCAAGCCGGGCGGCGACGGCAAGCCCGGCGGCCGCCCCGGCGGCCAGACGGCAGCCGGGGCCACGGGCGGCGCGACGGGTGGCAACACCCCGACGAACCCGTTCCCGGACATCAGCCTGGAACCGGGCTTGATCGGCGGCCCGGAGGGCCCGTAGGCGGCACGGAGCCCGCAGGCGGCACGGACAAGAAGGAGGGCCCCCGCCCGCGCGATGCGCGGGCGGGGGCCCTCGTCACTTCCGTCCTGCTTATGCGAGGTGCTTCTTGACGGCGGCGGCGACGCGGCCGCCCTCCGCCAGCCCGGCCACCTTCGGGTTCACGATCTTCATGACGGCGCCCATGGCCCTCGGCCCCTCGGCACCCGCGGCCTTGGCCTCCTCGACGGCCTGCGCCACGATCGCGCCGAGCTCCTCGTCGCTGAGCTGCTTGGGCAGGTAGGTGTCGAGGAACTCGCCCTCCGCCGTCTCGCGCGCGGCCTGCTCGGGACGACCGCCCTGCGCGAAGGCGTCCGCGGCCTCGCGACGCTTCTTCGCCTCCTTGGCGATCACCTTGAGGACCTCGTCGTCGGAGAGCACGCGCGCCTCCTTGCCCGCGACCTCCTCCTTGGTGATGGCGGCGAGGGTCAGGCGCAGCGTGGACGAGTGCAGCTCGTCGCGCGCCCTGATGGCGGTGGTGAGGTCTTCCTGGAGCTTGGCCTTGAGCGTGGTCATGACCTGAGTCTGCCAGGTGGAGGGGCAGTGGCGCCCGCCGGTTTTCCGGGTCTGAGACGATGGGGCCATGCGTGCGCGTTACGGAGTACCCCTGAAGGTCACCGCTTCGATCGCGGCGGTCGGGGCCGCCGGTGTGGCCTATGCCGCCGGTTTCGAGGCGCGGTCGTTCCGACTGCGCCGGATCACCGTGCCGGTCCTTCCTGCCGGGATGCGCCCGCTGCGCGTACTCCAGGTCTCCGACATCCACATGGTCCGCGGGCAGCACAAGAAGCGCGCCTGGCTCCAGTCGCTCGCCGGCCTGCGCCCGGACTTCGTCGTGAACACGGGCGACAACCTCTCCGACACCGAGGGCGTCCCGGAGGTACTGGACGCCCTGGGCCCGCTGATGTCCTTCCCCGGCGTGTACGTCTTCGGGTCGAACGACTACTACGGGCCGCGGCTGCGCAATCCCGGGCGCTACCTGATCGAGAAGGTCCAGGGGCGGCACGGGCTGAACGGCAACAAGCCGGTCGTCGGCGCCGTGCACAACCCGTGGGAGGAGATGCGGGACGCCTTCGACGCCGCGGGCTGGGTGAACCTCACCAACACGCGCGGGCGCCTGAAACTGCCCGACCTGGAACTGGCCTTCACCGGCCTGGACGACCCGCACATCAAGCGCGACCGCTACGAGCGGGTGGCGGGCGGGCCGGAGGCGGACGCCGACTTCTCGATGGCCGTCGTGCACGCCCCCTACCTGCGCGTCCTCGAGTCCTTCACCGCGGACCGGTACCCGCTGATCCTGGCCGGGCACACGCACGGCGGTCAGCTGTGCATCCCCTTCTACGGGGCGCTCGTCACCAACTGCGACCTGGACACGAAGCGGGTGAAGGGGCTCTCCACGTACGAGGCGGACGGCAAGCGTGCCTACCTCCACGTCTCGGCGGGCTGCGGCACGAACCGCTACACGCCGGTCCGCTTCGCCTGCCCCCCGGAAGCCACCCTCCTGACCCTGACCCCGAAGGCCTAGCCGCCCGGGCCGGGCCCGGCGCGGGTCACGGCGGACGGCCCGCGCCCGGCCCCTCGCGAAAACCGGATTTCGTCTCCGGCCGAGGGTCCGCTAAAGTAATCGATGTCGCCAGGACAGCAATGCTGCAAGGCGGCGATCGGGGTGTAGCGCAGCTTGGCAGCGCGCTTCGTTCGGGACGAAGAGGTCGTGGGTTCAAATCCCGCCACCCCGACTTCGTAAGACCAGCTCAGAGCCGGTGTCCTTCCAAGGACGCCGGCTCTGACTGTTTCTCCCCTGGCTCTCGGGAGAAACCTCTGCCGAAACGGCTCCTCGCGCCCGCCTAGCCGATGTCCACGTTCGACGCTTCGTAGATCTTCGGCTCGGCCCTCGGCATACCGTTTGCCTCGAAGATCGTCGCCGCCTTCTCCATGAACGCCCCGAGAGCCTCCTTCGTCTCCCAGAGGTCGACCACGAGCCAACCGCCGTCCGCCGGGGCCCCCGCGTGGGAGATGAAGCCCGCCGCCGGCCACCACGGTGCCGCGTGGATGTTCGCGTGGTTGACCTGGTACTGCTCATTGGTGACGCCCGGCAACTCGATGATGGCGATGATGGCCACGGTGCTGCTCCCGTGAGGTCGGAAGGGGGACTCCTCCAGTCGAGCAGTCCGCACAACGCTCCGCACGGTGACGGGAGCCGACCGGGCTACATGCCTGATCCGCCTGAAACCCCTAGCGACCGGGGCTCAGCAGGGTGTCGAGGACGGCCACGGGCGACCCCGGCGACATCCGCCGACGCGCGGCGAGTGACTGCTCCCACATGCCTGTCAGGCCTGCGAGAAGCTCTCGCCGCATCTCCGGCGTGATGTGGGGTAGCGGGCCTGGACCGAACCGTCCTCGTGACCCATCCGCTCGTCCTTGAGCTTCGGAGGGGTCCGAAGCTCGTCCGTCATCGTCTTGTGGCTGTGCCGCAACCCGTGCGGCGAGAGGCCGCGCGCGATCGGCAGCCATGACGCCTCAGCGCGGCCGGCGGCGCCCCGCCCGCGGGCGGGGATGCCCGGCCAGGGTTCCACCACCAGCGGCACCGGGCGCGCCTCCTGCGGCGCCTTCTTCGGGCACCAGCCGGTCGCGGCGGGCTGGATGAGCCACATGGCGAATCCGTTCCGGCGCCAGTGCGCGGCGTTCTCACTGGAAGACCAGTGCCGGATGTACCCGAGAGCGGCGATGGCCTGCTCGACTGCGGCCCGCGTGCTCTCGGCCACCGCCCCTGGGCGGTTGAGCACGTTGGAGACCGTGCCAGCGGAGACTCCCGCAGCGCGCGACGTCCACCGGCTTCGCCCCTGGGCCGCGCGCCGCCCCGTTCGCTGCGGCATGCCCGCTGAACAGGTAGCGCAGCTCGCAGGCCCCTCGGTACCTCCGGTCCGTTCGTGGCATCGTGGCGGCTCGCCAATTCCCTCCCGCAGAACCATCGTTCCTCAAATTCCTCTCGGATCCAGTCGAGTTGGTCGATGGATTTCCGGTCTCATCACCCTTGTCCGCCTCGGCCTTTTGATAGAGCGGACAACAAAACGCACGACCATCCTCGCCAGGACACCACAGAGTTGCGAGCGTACGCTGAAAGAAATAGCAGCCATTTCTGGGCAGCATCCGGGGTGGGTGGACCGCCCACAGTTTCACCGGCTCGTTGATCGTGGGGCAACGACCGTCACAGCACGTCGGCATTTTCCTGTCGGCCGCCACCTCTTGAAGCTGCCGCCGGACTACCAGAGGTCAGTTCGGGTGCAGCGCAGCAGATAAGGGGCGAAGCCATGCGCCGCCTTGTGCGTCTTCTCTTTTCGATCGCCTTTCTTGTGTGTGCATCCCTCAGCGGCACGGCGCTGGGTGTGCCCCTCGCCTCTAGGGGTGCCGCCTCGCAACCAGCCCTACCGGCCGTCATCGATGCTGACCTGGCCGCGGAGACCCGCGATGCCATCGAGGTCACCGATGGGTTCTGGGTAAAACATTGGCCCGATCTCTTCACCAAAACCTACCAGCCGCCCAAAATCTACGGCCCCCTGGGTTTCTATGACGTAGAAACCGGAGATTTCCAACGATGCAACGACAAAGACCCGGATAAATATAACGCATACTATTGCCCCGATGGGGATTACCTCGCTTGGAGTGCACAGATCATGGACTTGGGGTTCAACATGATCGGCGACTCGTGGGTCTACCTTGTCGTATCTCACGAATGGGGTCACGCCATCCAGGCCAGGCTGAATTCAAACCTGCAGGCCATAGAAAAGGAGTTGCAGGCCGATTGCCTTTCCGGCGCGACGCTCCAAGGCGCCACCGACGACGGCACCCTCGTGTGGGAGCCGGGGGACACTGACGAAATCGTCAGTGCGCTTCAAAAATTCGGCGATACCACTCCATGGTCAAATCCTGCTGACCACGGTGACGCATCTCAGCGAATGGGCTTCTTCACACAAGGCCTGCGCGGCGGGGTGAAGGCCTGTCTACCCCAGTAACAACGACTCCTGACGAACGGAGCGGGCTGCGCGGTGCTGAGCGAGCACCGTGCGGCCCGCCCCCCTGTGGCCGGGCAGCGAGCCACCCACGCAGCCCGGGACGCCTGGGCGCCACCCTCGCGCCACCGGGGCAACACCGGGGCGGTGGATGCTCTTCAACAGCAAATGACCACTGACGCCGAGCGGAGGTGAAAGAAATGAAGGTTTACATCAAGCCGGAGGCCAAGAAGGTCGACCAGGGCACCATCGTCGCCGCTGTCCGCTAGTAGCGACCCACATGCCACGCCTCCCGGACCGGGGGGCGTGGCATGTCCGCTCCAGTCACCACGTCACAGGGGAATCGGAAGCCATATGTGCGGAATTGCAGGATTCGCCCACACCGACGGAAGCGCCCTCGCGGGGTCGGCCGACGCGATTCTCCGCGACATGGCCCATGCCCTGCGGCCGCGCGGGCCGGACGACATGCAGTTCCACCACACCGAGCAGGCGTGCATGTCCTTCACGCGGCTCGCGCTGATCGACCCCGAGGGCGGGCGGCAGCCGTTCATCAGCGAGGACGGGAACGTCATCCTCGCGGCGAACGGCGAGATCTACAACTACCGGGAGTTGCGGAAGGGGTTCGAGGGGCGGGTCAAGTTCCGGAGTGAGTCCGACTGCGAGGTGCTGCTGCACCTCTATCTCGAGAAGGGGCTTGCCTTTCTCGACGACGTGCGCGGGATGTTCGGCATCGCCGTCATCGACCTGCGCGAGCAGCGGCTGCTGCTCGCCCGCGACCGGCTCGGCATCAAGCCGCTGTTCGTCCACCGCAACCGCGACACCGTGCTCTTCGGCTCCGAGGTCAAGGCGCTCTTCGCGCACCCCGACTGCCCGCGCGAGCTCGACTGGGCGCGCGCCCTCGCCGACCAGGGGCTCAGCTCCGCGCCGGTGATGACCGACGACGAGCCCGTCAGCTGGTTCAAGGGCGTGGATCACGTGCCGTCCGGGGCGATCGTCGACATCAGCCTGCGTGGCGGGGCCACCCGCGTGCACCGGTACTGGGAGCTGCCCGCGCCGGCCGAGGCCGGCGCGCTCCCCGAGAGCTTCTTCGTGCAGAGCATGGGCGACCTGCTCGCCTCCTCCGTACGGGAGTGTCTGATCGCCGACGCCGAGATCGGCGTCTTCCTCAGCGGCGGCCTCGACTCCGCGGCCATCACCGCCCTGTCGGCGCACACCGGGCTGCACACCTTCTCCGCGCTGACCGGCGCCACCGTCGTCAACAAGGACGCGCAGTACGCCCGCGCCACCGCCGACCTGCTCGGACTGCCCAACCACCAGGTGGCCTTCGGGGCCGACCGCGTGCCCTCGCCCGACGAGTGGCGGCGCCTGCTGTGGCTGATGGAGACGCCGCAGTGCGGCCCGGAGCAGTTCTACAAGAGTGAGATGTATCGTTTCGCCCGCGCCGAGCGGCCCGAGCTCAAGGCGATCCTGCTCGGCTCCGGCGCCGACGAGTTCAGCGGCGGCTACAGCGTCGCCCTCTCCGGCGGCGGCGACTGGGAGGACTTCGAGGGCAACCTGCGGACGATGGCCCGCCGCAAGGCCCTGGGCTCGCAGTCCTCCGTCTCCGTCTGGTGGGAGGGCACCGACCTGCCGCTGCTCAGCGACGACGCCGTCGGCGCGTACGCCCCCGGCGCGGTGGACGACCCGTACGGCTCCTACCTGGCCTGGAAGTTCCGGGACATGCAGCAGTACAACTTCTGGGTCGAGGACCGCACCGCCTCCGGCAACGGCGTCGAGGCCCGCGTCCCCTTCCTGGACCACCGGATCATCGAGCTCCTGGCGACCGTGCCGCGCGCCTACCGCAAGCGGCTGTTCTGGGACAAGCAGGTCATCCGCGAGGCCGTACGGGACATCCTGCCCGCCGAGGTGATCAGCCGGCCCAAGCTCGCCTTCTACGAGGGCGAGGGCGTGCGCCACACGCACCGGACCTTCACCCGGATGCTGGCCCGGAACGGCGACGAGCTCGTGGAGCAGGCCCTGTCCTCGCCGCGTGCCGCCCAGTACCTCGACGGCGCGAACATCCACCGCGCCCTGCGCAGGCTGGAGCGGGACCAGAGCTCCGGGCACGTCGAACTGCTGCTGCGCGTGGTCAACCTGGGCATCCTCGACCTGATGGCCGTGGACGTCCCGGGCAGCCGGGCCCCGTCCGGGCCCGCCCCGTACGAGCTGCGCGTCACGGACTTCGAGGGCCCCGAGGTCCAGGAGCTGTTCCCGCAGGTGCGGATCGAGGACACCTCGGTGTTCCGCCTCGCCGAGGGCGTGCTCGTACTCGACGACGCGGCGGAGGCGAACACCTCGTACGTCCTGGTCGACGGCGGGATCCGGTTCGTCATCGACCACCTGACCCACGCGGACTGGCTGCGGCTGCTGCGTGGATTCGACGGGCGCCGGCCGCTGTCGGAGGCGCTCGCCGCCGCCGGCTGTGAGCTCGACGCGATGCGTCCGCTGCTGGACGGATCGCTCGAGGCGGGCCTGCTGGAGACCGTCGACAGCGCCTGAAAGCGCGGTGCCGGCACCGCGCGGTTCGGTCCCCCCATTGGAAATCGGCATCCGGATGTGGATGTACGGAAGTAATCACGAGTGAGGTCACCCCGATGACAGCCCATCTCTACTGGGACGAGGTCTGGCGCACCGACAGCGGGCGCACAGGCGACTGGTCGCGGCCGCACCCGTGGGTCGTGGACGAGGCCGCCCGGCTGCAGAAGCTCGGCGCCGTGGACGTACTGGACCTCGGCTGCGGCGTCGGCCGGCACGCCCTCTGGTTCGCGGAGGCGGGGTTCACCAGCTCCGGCACCGACGCCAGCGAGGCGGCCGTCCAGGCAGCCCGGGACGAGAGCGTCAAACGCGGGGTGCAGGTCGGCCTCGAGGTCGGCGACTTCGGCGAACTTCCGTACGCGGACGACAGTTTCGACTACGTCCTCGCCTTCAACGTGGTCTACCACAACGACGAGGCCGGGCTCGCGAGGGTGCTCGACGAGGTCCGGCGCGTGCTGCGCCCGGGCGGCGTCTACCAGTCCACGATGCTCTCCAAGCGCAACGGCGAGTACGGGCGCGGCAACGAGGTGAGCCCGAACACCTTCCGCCAGCCCGGGGCCGCCGACGACAAGGTGCACCCGCACATGTACGTGGACGCGGCCGACCTGCTGCGCCTGCACCCGGGATTCCGGCTGCTCAGCGCCACCGACGCCGAGCACGCCAAGCCCGGCTCCTTCCACTGGCACTGCGTGTTCGAGTTGCCCGGGGAGGACGTGGCCGGCACCAACCACGGCCGCTTCGCGCAGAGGGCCGGGGAATAGTGTCGAAGGCGGCGCGACTGCGCGAGTTGCTGGAGCGTAAAGAGATAGCGCGGATCGTCGGGTCCAGGGACGCGCTGACGGCCCTGCTCGTCGAGGAGGCGGGCTTCGACGGCCTGTGGGCGTCGAGTTTCGAGATCTCCGCGTCCCGGGCCCTGCCCGACCTGGGCCTGCTGACCATGTCCGAGCTGCTCGAGGCCTCCTCGCACGTGAACCAGGCGACCTCGCTGCCGCTGCTGGCGGACTGCGACACCGGCTTCGGCGGCAACATCAACGTCGTCCGTACGGTCCGCCAGTTCGAGGCGGCGGACATCGGCGGCATCTGCCTCGAGGACAAGGTGTTCCCCAAGCGGAACAGCTTCCTCGGCGGCGGCCAGAACCTCGAGGACGCAGGCGAGTTCGCCGGCCGGATCCAGGCCGCCGTACGGGCCCGCACCACCGGGGACTTCACCGTCGTCGCCCGGGTCGAGGCGCTCATCGCCGGGGCCGGGCTCGAGGAGGCGCTGCGCCGCGCCCACCTGTACGCGGACGCGGGCGCCGACGCCATCCTGATCCACTCCAAGGAGTCCACGCCGGCCGAGATCCTGGAGTTCCTCCAGGCCTGGCAGGCCCGTACGCCCGTGGTCGTCGTACCGACCACGTATCCGCACTGGGACCTCGCCGAGGCGCAGGCGGCGGGCGTCTCGATGGTGATCTACGCCAACCACGCGCTGCGCGCCTCGGTCTCCGCCATGCGCGACGTCCTCGGGGAGATCCGGCTGCAGGGCGGGACCGGCGGGGTCGAGGACGCCATCGCCCCGATGAAGGAGCTGTTCGGGCTCACGCAGGTCAACCGGTGGGAGGAGTGGAGCGCATGATCAGCGCCGAGTTCTTCTGCGCGGAGCTGGACCGCCGGGGGTACGGGTTCTTCAGCGGGGTGCCGTGCTCCTTCCTCAAGGGCCCGTTCGCGCTGCTGGAGCAGCGCGGCAGCTACGTACCGGCGCCCAACGAGGGGATCGCGCTGTCCATGGCCGCCGGCGCCGAGCTGGGCGGGACCAAGGCCGTGGTGCTGGCCCAGAACTCGGGGCTGGGCAACCTCCTCGACCCGCTCACCTCGCTCACCATGGCGTACGAGATCCCGCTGCTGCTCTTCGTCAGCCTGCGGGGCTGGCCGAAAGCCGAGGACGACGAGCCGCACCACGCGGCCATGGGCGCCGGCACCATCGGGGTACTGGAGTCCGTCGGGGTCGCCCACGGCATCCTCGACCCGGCCGAGGAGAGCCTGGGCGGGCTCCTGGACCGCGCGGAGGAGGCCCGCCGCGAGAACCGTTCGTTCGTCGTCCTCGTACCGGCGAAGACCGTCGACGCCCACCCGGTGCCGGCGGCCGCCCCGGACGCGCAGATGGACCGGCGGGAAGCGGTGTCCGTCATCGCCGGGCACGTGGGCGACGCGCTGGTCTACAGCACCACCGGCATGATCAGCCGGGAGCTGTTCGGGATCGTCGACAACCCGCGGAACTTCTACATGCAGGGCTCCATGGGGCACGCCATCGGTCTCGGCCTGGGCACGGCCCTGAACCGCCCCGACCAGCAGGTCGTGGTCATCGACGGTGACGGCGCGGCGGTGATGCACCTCGGCGGGCTCGCGCTCGTCGGCGAGCGGCGCCCCGCGAACCTGACCCACTTCGTGCTCGACAACGGCGCGTACGACTCCACCGGCGGGCAGCGCACCCGCGATGTGGCCATGCGCTGGGACGAGTTGGCGCTCGCGGCCGGATACCGCACGGGACGGGTCTGCCGCACGGCCGGGGAAGTCACCGCGCATCTGGCCGAGATCGAGGGGCTGCCCGGTCCGCACCTGGTGGCCCTGCACATCGGCAGGGGTGGGGCCACTCCTCCGCGGGTAACGTCGGCGCACACCAACGCCGAGGTCAGGGCCCGCTTCCAGGCCGCGGCGACCGCATCCCGGAAGGACGACCTGCCGTGAACACCGTCATCGCCCACGTGAGCGATCTGCACCTGGACCTCTCGGAGCGCGCCACGGAGCGCGCGCTGACCGTCATGAACTACCTGCGCGACCTCCCCGGTCCCCTCGACGCCGTCCTGGTCTCCGGGGACATCGCCGACCACGGGACGGCGGACGAGTACGCGCAGGCCCGCAAGCTGTTCGACCTGCCGTACCCGGTGCTGATGCTGCCCGGCAACCACGACAAGCGCGGTGCGTTCCGCAGCGGCCTGCTCGACGGCGAGCCGCAGGACCAGGAGCTGAACCAGGTCGTCCGCACGCCCGGTGCCGTCTTCGTCTTGTGCGACTCGACGATCCCGGGCAGCGACGAGGGCCTGCTCAGCGACCTCACCCTGCGGTGGCTCGACGAGACGCTGACCGCCGAGGGCGGCGAACTGCCCGTCTTCGTCTGCTTCCACCACCCGCCGGTCGACCTGCACACCCCGTACGTGGACCGGGTCCGGCAGTTCGGCGAGGAGCGCCTCGCGGCGGTGCTGGAACGGCACCCGCAGGTCGTGGCCCTGCTGTGCGGTCATGCGCACGTCGCCGCGGCCACGACGTTCGCGGGCCTTCCGCTGCTGGTGGCGCCCGGGGTGGCCTCGACCGTCCCGCTGCCCTTCGAGGGCCGGCCCGCCGTGGACTACGAGCTGGCCCCGGCGCTGGCGTTCCACGTGCTCGACGACCGGCGGCGGCTGGTCACGCACTACCGGGCGCTCGGCCGGCCGCATCCCGACCACTGAGAGAAGGCTGAGAGAAGGCCATGAAAAGAGTCCTGATCGCCAACCGTGGTGCGATCGCGGCCCGGGCCGTCGACACCTTCCGCACGCTGGGATGGTCACCGATCGCCGTCGTCGCCCTGTCGGACCCCCAGCGGCTCCACACGCTCGCCGCGGACGGGTGCGAGTACCTCGAGGGCACCGGGCTCGCGGAGACGTACGACCACGTGGGCCGGATCGTCGAGGCGGCCCGGCGCTGCGGCGCCGACGCGGTCTACCCGGGCTACGGGGCTCTTGCGGAGGATCCGGAGCTGCCCCGGCAGCTCGCCGCGGCCGGGATCGCCTTCATAGGGCCGACGGCCGAGGTGCTCGCGGCGGCCCGCGACAAGGACCACGCGGTCGCCACCGCCGCCCGGCTCGGCCTGCCCGTGCTGCCGCACGCGACGGGGCACGGGCCGATATCCGAGCTGGTCGAGGAGATCGGGCTGCCCGTCATCCTCAAGCCGGTCACCGGCTGCGGCGGCCTCGGCGTGCGCATCGTGCAGACGGAGGCCGAGGCGGAGCGGGCACTCGCCCTGATCGCCGAGGACGAGGACCCGGGCGGGCACGCGGGCCCGGCCGACGGCGAGGGCACCGACTGGTACGCGGAGCGGTACGTGGAGCGGGGACGGGTGGTCGGAGTCACCGTCGCCGTCGACGACGCCGGGACCGTGCACCCGCTCGGCGAGCGGGAGAGCCTGCTGGTCGACGGCAGCATGAAGCTGCTGGAGGCCTCCCCGGTGCAGGGCGTGGCGCCGGAGCTGCTGGAGCGGATGCGCAGGGACACGGCCCGGCTCGTCACCGGGATGGGGCTGCGGGGCGTGGCGACGGTCGAGTTCATCGTCGGCGCCCGGGGCCACTACTTCCTGGAGGTCAACGGCCGGCTGCCGCTGGCCTACCGGATGTGCGAGGCGCAGACCGGACTGGACGTGGTGGCCCTCCAGATGGAGCTGGCACAGGGCGCGGTGCCCGCCCCCGGCCGGATCCGCGTCGACCGGGACACGCACTGTCTGGAGGCCCGCCTGTTCATCGAGCCGGCGGCGGGCGGGGCGCCCGGCCTGATCACCGCCCTGGAGCTGGCCCCGGAGCCGGGGGTGACGTACAACTGCGCCCTCGACCTGCGCAGGCCCGTCGTGCTCGACAACATCGTCACCCAGGTCCTGGCCTGCGGGGACAGCCGCGGCGCGACCGCCGGGGCGGTGTTCCGGGCCGTCGGGGGCAGCGGGGTTTCGGGGGTCGCGCACTGCGCGGAAGAGATAGCCGTGTGGCTGCGCGGTTCGGGACTGGTCCCGGAGCGTCTCGGCAGCCAGGCCTTGGGAGTCTGAATGAACAGCAACGATCCGTTCTCGGCCGTCCGCCACCCCGTCGACCGCGCGCTGGCGACGGCCGTCGCCGAGAGCGGGGAGGACGACGTGCGCACGGACTGGTACCGGGAGTTCGGGGAGGGCATCCGGCAGTACGTACGGCGCCACCTCGACGCCCGGCCCGGGTACTTCGTGCTCGGCGGCCTGGACCACCTCACCGAGGAGCAGGCGCGCCGGTTCACGGTGGCCGTCTCCCGGCTGGCCGGGGACCTGCTGCCGCAGGACGGTGCGGGAGCCCTGCTGCGGGACGTACGGGACCGTGGCGTGCGGCTCGGCGAGGGTGCGACGGGCCGCTACTCGGACAGCCGGCAGGGCGGCAGCCTGCACACGGACGCGGCGCACCGGCCGGGGCGGCTTCCGGACATTTTCACGCTGTTCTGCTTCCGGCAGGCCTCCAACGGCGGAGCACTGGTCACGGTGCACGTGAGCGATCTGCTGGAGATCCTGCGGGCCCACCCCGAGGAGCTCGCGGCGCTGCGGCTGCCCGTCCACTTCGACACCCGGGACGACACCCCGGGGGTGCCGCTGACGACCGAGCGTCCCGTCCTGGAGTTCAGGGGCGGCCGGGAGCGCATGTACTACCTGCGGGACTACATCGAGATCGGGCACCGGCACCCGCACGTACCGCAGTTGACGCCCGAGCAGGTCAAGGCGCTGGACCTGCTGGACTCGCTGCTGGACCGGCGGGATCTGCAGACGCACGGGCGGCTGGCACCCGGCGAGATGATCTTCATCGACAACCGGTCGATCGTGCACGGCCGGACCGCGTTCGACGACGAGGAGCCGGCCGGCGGCGGCCGGCTGATGCTCCGCACCTGGATCGGGCTCCCGGAACACGGCGAGGACACGGCCGGGGCCGGGGCCGTCCTGTGACGCGGTTCGTCACCGCGCTCGAACGGTCCGGACTGGCCGAGTTCCTGGCCGATTTCCCCGGCGACTCGGTGGACCGCCTCCAGTGGGCCGCCGCCGCCCGCGGCCTCGACGGGGAGCTGCGCGCCCTCGCCGGGTTCCTGCTGCTCGGGGAGCCCGTGGCGGCCGACCGGCTGCCTCCCGCCCTCGCCGGGGCGCTGCCGGCCCTGGTCGAGAGCGGTGTCGCCGTCCGGCGCGGGGACGAGGTCCGGCTGGTCGACGTCAGCCTGTTCCGCTCCGCCGGGGTGTGGCTCTTCGCGGAGCCGCCGAGCCCCTTCCCCGTACGCCACTACTTCGGCCGGGACTCCGTCGCCCTGGCCAGGCGCACCGGCTGCCGGGCCGGGGACCGCGTCCTCGACCTCTGCTCCGGGCCGGGCTTCCAGGGGCTGGTGGCCGCGCAGCGGGGGGCCGGGGCCACGCTGGTGGAACTGCTGCCCGAGACGGCCGAAGTGGCCCGGCTCAACGCGGAGATCAACGGGATGGGCGACCGGATCGAGGTCCTCGTCGGCGACCTGTACGACCCGCTCCCGGCCGGGGTGGAGCCGTACGACCACGTCATCGCCAACATCCCCTTCCTGCCGACCCTCTCCGCCCGGGGCGAGGAGGCCGCCCACGAAGGCGGCGAGGACGGGTTCAGCATCGGCCGCCGGGTCCTCGCCGGACTGCCCCGGCACCTGGGCGCGGGCGGCACGGCCCATCTGACCGGGCTCCTCCTCCAGGCCGGCCAGGAGCTCGTCATCGACGGCGAACTGCGCTCCTGGGCAGCGGAGAACGGCTACGGCCTCACGCTCACGCTGACCGAGCGCATGGCGGTGGACGCCGACTCCGACCTCGTCCAGACGACCGTGTCGGACCACCTGGAGACCGAGCCGCAGGCCGACCCCGAGGAACTCACCGCCGCCGCCGCCGGCATGTACGCCTGCCGCGGCGCGACCGCCGCCCGGCTCGCCTATCTGCGCATCGACGAAGGAATGGCCGACTTTCGCATCCTCGACCGGGCGCCCGGGTGAAGCTGACCTGTATGACCAGCGCATTCGTTGACGATCGGGAAGGACGCACAGCGTGACGGCAGGGACGGACGGCGTGGCCGACGGTACGCAGGACCCGCGGGACCCGGAGCTCGTCGAGCTCGCCTCGATACGCGACGCGGACGTCGACGAGTGGAACGCACTCGCCGGTGGCGCCGCCCTCTACTCGAGCCACCGCTGGCTGCTCTACGGCGAGGAGCTGCACGACTCCGGCTCCCGCCACCTGGTCGCCTCCTCGGGCGGCTCGTACGTCGCCGGCCTGCCCACCCACCGCTTCACCGGCAAGGTCCCGCACTTCTACGATCCCGCCGTCCTGTTCCCCGGCGCGGCCGAGCCCGCCACGCCCGAGCGCCCGCTGCTCCTCGGCGGCACCCGCCTCGGCTACACCAGCGAGGTGATCGTCGCCCCGGGCACCGCCGAGCCGCTCGCCCTGGCGGGCCTGCGCACCGTACTGGACCGCTTCCGCGCCCTGGGCGCCGCCGACGGCGGGCTGTCCGCCCTGCTCTACCTCACCGACGAGTCGGTGGAGCGGCTGCTGCCGCTGCTCGGCCCCCGGGACCAGGTGGTGATGATGGACGCGACCGCGGTCCTGCCCGTCGACCCCGACGGCCTGGAGGGGTACCGCAGGCGGTTCACCTCGCACCAGTTCACGTCCATCCGCCGGGAGATGCGCCGCTACACGGACGCCGGCTGCCGTACCGAGGTCAAGCGCCTCTCCGAGTGCCACCAGCTGCTCGGCCCGCTCTCCGCGCAGGTCCTGATCCGCTACGGCCATCCCGTCACCGACGCGAGCGAGTCGGAGCGCTTCGCCCAGCAGGCCACGCTGTTCGACGACAACTGCCGGATCCTGGCGGCCTACCAGGGCGACCGGATGGTGGGCTTCACCCAGTACTTCTTCTGGGGCGACACCATGTACGCCCGCTCGCACGGGCTGGACGACTCCATCGCCCGCGAGGCCAAGCTCTACTTCAACCTCACCTACTACGAGGCGGTGCAGTACGCAGCGGCCCACGGCTACCGCTCCGTGGACCTGAGCTGCGACGCCTTCCAGGCCAAGGTGTCCCGGGCCGCCCGCCTCCGGCCCCTGTGGGGCATCGTCCTCGACGCCCCGTGGACCGGGCCGGTGCTGGACCGCGTACGCGCCGAGGAGAAGGCCCGGCGCACGGAGTTCGCCTCCCACGACCCGGGGATCGAGTCGCGGGTGGCGCAGCTGGTGGACGCGCGCGGCCGGTAGGGGGTGTCTTGTCGATCGGGCCGGATCAGGGAGCGGCGTCCGGTGCGTGCGATCGCAAGGCCGAGGAGGGAGTCGACGCGGAGTGTCGGCGAGCGACGAGAACGCGGCGAGCGTGCGTGCCGGACGCCGCGAGCCCGGCCTGATCGGCAAGACACCCCCTAAGGCCGTACCCACCGAAGACGGCCCAGGCCGGCCGCGACGCTCACCCGGCCGGTCTGGGCTCCCGCTCCTTGTCCCGCAGGGGCCGGCCGCGTTCGGCGATCGCCGCCACCGGCGGCACCGCCGCCCCGGCCGTGACCATGATCGCGACGAGCGCGACCCACCCCAGCGGGCCCGCGCTCAGGCACAGCGCGTTCAGCACGGCCGGCGCCACGGCCCCGCCGATGCCGACCCCGACGGAGAACACGCCCTGGTACTCGCCCTGGGCGTGCTCGGGGGCCAGCCCGAACGACAGCGCGTACTCCCCCGCCGTGAACAGCATCTCCCCGAAGGTCAGCGCCGCCGTGCCGATCAGGATCAGCCCCATCGCCGCGTACACCGGGACGTGCGCGGCGGCGAAGACCAGCCCCATCGCCAGCGCGATGACCGGACCGCTGCGCCGCATGGCCAGCGCCCCGTCGCGCGGGGTCTCGACCCCCTTGGCGACCTTGGTCTGGAGCAGGACCACGAGCGCGCAGCTGAGTGCGAAGACCAGCGACACCGTCCAGCGCGGCGCCTTCGTGTACTCGGCGATCCACACCGGCATCAGCACGGTCATGAAGACGTCGAACATGACGAGGGTCCCCGCGAGCATGCTGACGGCGAGGAACGGGCGGTCGGCCAGGGCGTAGCGCCGGCCGCCCCCGGCGTCCCTGGGCACCGGCGGCAGGTGCGGCAGCCGGGCCACCAGCAGCGCGGCGACGAGGTACGAGACGACGTCGGCGCAGATCGCGATCACATAGGCGGTACGGGTGTCGGCCTGCAGCGCCAGCCCGCCGAGCAGCGAGCCGGAGACCATGGCGAGGTTCTGCAGGGAGTAGATCCGGGCCCGGTACGCGACCCGGTCCTCGCCGCCGACGTACGCGATCAGCGCCCCGCTGATCGCGGGGAAGGCGCCGCGCCCCAGGGCGATCAGGGTGATCACCACGAGGAACCCGGGCATTCCCTCCACCAGCAGCAGCGCGCCCGCGGCGCCCGCCTGCGCGACCAGCCCGGCGATTCCCACCTCGCGCGGCCCGAACCGGTCGGCGAGCCGGCCGACGACGGGCCCGGCGACCAGGCCCGCCAGCCCGGCCGCCGTCAGCCCCATGACGACGTTGCCGGTGGACAGGCCCACGGAGCGGACGAAGAACAGGACTTGGAGGGGTGCCCAGCTGCCCGCCCCGAGGTAGCGCACGAACAGCGCGGCCGCCAGGCCGCGCCGCAGGCCCTGCCCGTCGCGGAGCATCAGTGTCCGGCCGGGGTGTCGGCGGCCGCGGGACGGGGGTTGACCTCGACTCCCAGCTTGGGCGCGAGGAGCTTGCGCAGCTGCTGCGCCGCGGCCTCGGCCGTGTTCGCCCGTACGACGTCCCAGCCGCGCCGGTCCGCCCAGTCGAGCATGACCTCCCGGGTGGCAGCCTGGTGGGACAGGAAACGCTCCGGGCGGCACTGCGGGTCCCGGCCGCACTCGTACGGGGTGATGTCCCCCTTCTTGCGGCGCAGCGCCTCCTCGGGCGTGACGTCGAAGAAGACGACGGTGTCCACCGGGGCCATGGCGTCGACGATCGCGTCCACGAGGGCCTGGGGGCAGCCCGCCAGCAGTTCGGTGGCGGCGTGCTTGACCCAGTAGCCGTCGAGGACGACGAGGTCCGCCTCGGCGGCGCGGGCACGTTCCGCGGCCAGGGTGTTGAGCCAGCCGAGGAAGAGCATCCGGGCCGGGTTCGGCATCTCGGCGATGCAGACGCGCAGTTCGTCGAGGGTGGTGCCGCGCAGGAAGCGGGCCTGCGGTACCTCCGCCTCCGCGAAGACCTGCCACTTGCCCACGACGCGGAACGACAGGCCCTGGCTCTCGGCCCAGCTCTGCAGCCGCTTGACCTGCGTGCTCTTGCCCGCGCCGTCGGGTCCGTCCATCGCAACGATCACTGTTCAAATCCCTTCGGAAGGTCCGCCACGGGCCGTCGCCGTACGGAAGTCATGCGGTGGTGCCGAGCGTGCTGCGGTGGTACGCGAGGGCACGCTCGATCAGCGCCTCGGCGGCGCCGGTGTACTCGGCCGGACTGAGCAGACGCGCCAGCTCGCCGGCGGTGAACTCCCCGGCCAGCTCGGGCGCGTCGGCGAGGAGCTTGTCCACGAGGGAGTCCGCGTCCCCGGCGCCAGCGGTCCCGGAACCCCCGGCGCCCACGGCCACCCGGCTCACCAGCCGCTTGGCGCCGGCCTTGCCGAGCACGGCGGCCAGTACGGCGGCCAGCCGCTCGGTGACCACGGCCCCGCCGGTGAGCCGCAGGTTGGCCTCCATCCGGGCCGGGTGCACCTCCAGCCCCTCGGCCAGCTCAGCCGCCGTGCAGGCGGCCCCGCCGACCAGCCGCAGGGCCTCGCGCAGAGGCTGCCATTCGCCGTGCCAGGCACCGGCGGGCCGCTCGTCCTCGGCGGCGGCCGCGCAGTGCGTCAGCGTGAGGACCAGCGAGGGCACCTGGAGCGCGGCCGAGCGGATCATCGCTGCGAGCACCGGGTTGCGCTTCTGCGGCATGGCGGAGGAGACGCCCCGGCCGACCCCGGCGGGCTCGGCCACCTCGGCGAGCTCCGTGCGGGCCAGGGTCTGCACGTCGGTGGCGAACTTGCCGAGCGCCACCGCGGCGTGCGCGAGGACGGCACCGGTGTCGGTGATCGGGGTGCGCAGGGTGTGCCAGGGCAGGACGGGCTCCGCGAGGCCCGTCTCGGCGGCGAAGAGTCTGATCAGCTCCCCGGTGTACGCAGCGGGGTCCCTGTCGGGCCGGCTGCCGCCGTCCCCCTCGGCGGGGGCCTGCTGCGCGTAGGCGAGGTAGCCCGCGAGGGTGCCCGCGGCCCCGCCGAGCTGGACCGGCAGCCCCCCGTCGAGGAGGGCCCCGACCCGGCGCCGTACGTCGAGCACGGCGACGAGCCAGCCCGCCGCCTTGAGGCCGAACGTGGTGGGGACGGCGTGCTGGCCGAGCGTGCGGGCCGCCGCCGGCGTGCCCCGGTGCTCGTCGGCCAGCCGGGCCAGGGCCACGGCGGTCCGGTCGAGCTCGGCGCGGACGAGGCGCAGGGTGCGGGCCGTGACCAGCATCGCGCCCGTGTCGAGGATGTCCTGGCTGGTGGAGCCGCGGTGCACGTACTCCGCCGCCGCCGGGTCGGCGGCCGCGACCACCGCCGTCAGCTCCTCGACCAGGGCGACCACCGGGTTCCCGGCGCCGCGCGCCCGTACGGCCAGCGCGGGCAGGTCGACCGCCTCGGCCCGGGCGCACGCCGTGATGGTCTCGGCCGCCTTCGCGGGCACGGTGCCCAGCCGGGACTGTGCCCGGGCCAGGGCGGCCTCCGCGTCGAGCATCGCCTGGGCCCAGGCGCTGTCGGTCAGGGCCGCCTCGGTGGCGGTACCGGCCCGGACGGGCGAGAGCAGGCCGGTGTCCGCTGCGGCCGCCGCTCCGGTGCCGGGTCCGCGGTCCGGCGACTTCTTCGGGCCGTCCATCACGTGCTCCTCGTCAGGGTGTCGAAAGGGCGGCCGGCCCGGGAGGCGAGGCCGAGGATGCTGCGGGCGATCGCGTCGGAGTCGCCGAGGATCACCGAGTCGACGCCCGGCCGCGCCCCGGCGGCCGTCACCCAGTGCACGCCCTCGGTGGGCACCCCGTACGCGAAGCGCCGCTCGTGCGGCGCACCCGCCGCGTCGATGATCCGGTACGGGCGCTGCGTGACCGCGATCCCGCCGGTCCGGTACGGGCCGCGCTCGTCGCCGATCACGTACGGGGTGCACTGGCCCGTCGCGTACAGGTACCCCAGCAGCGGATCCTCGGTGCGCACCAGATCGGGTTCCGGCAGCCGCGCCTCGATGAACGCCCCGGCGTGCACGGCGTCTTCGCCCACCCGCGGCGAGCGGGCCGTGAAACGGCCGGTGGCCTCGTCCGCGGCGAACTCCGCTCCGGGGCCGAGCACGGTCAGCACGCCGGCCTCGATCAGCGCGATCGCCTCCTCGATCCGGCGCGGCGGCGGGCCGATGGACAGGTAGGCGTTCAACGGCCCGTACGAGCCGGTCAGTTCGTCGCGGTAGTCCGCACCGGATATCCCCCCGTGGTCGACCAGCAGCCGCACCTCGTTGCGCAGGTCCCGCAGTACGTCGAGGGCGGCCTTGTACGGCCCGTCGACGTTGCCCGCACGCGCCTCGGCGACGTCCCGGCGCAGGTGTTCCAGCAGCCAGCCGGTGAACTCGGCGCGGTCGGTGAAGACGCGGTCGGCGCAGGGCCGGGCGACGCGGTCCCAGTCCCAGCGCCGTCCGGGTGCCACGCCCAGCGCGTCGAGCATCCGGTCGCGGGCGTACGCGGTCCAGGGCCCGGAGGCGCTCAGCGCGAGCAGCCGCGCCGCGGCCCCGGGGCGGCCGTCGGCCCGCAGCAGCGCCGCGTAGTAGACCGTCTCCACCTCCTGGGACACCAGCGGCCAGATGTCGCGCCGGAACGCCGGCCCCGGCCCCCGGCGCAGCCGGTCCAGCACGGCCGGGGTCAGGACGAGGGGGACGTGCCGGCCGTGCGCGCCCTTCTGGTTCTCCCCGCGGGCCTGGTACGGCACACCGCGGCGCGATCCGGCGTACAGCACGGGCTCGTGCCCGGAGCGGTGGTAGACCAGCCCGGCGTCCTTGGCCTCGAAGGCGCCGCCGCGGCCCTCCGTCAGCAGGGACATGTGGTCGAAGAAGTTGAGTCCGAGACCGCGCAGCAGGACCGGCTCGCCCGCCCCGATCCCGTCCAGCCCGGCCTCGGCCGGGTTCCCCGGGGGCAGGTAGAACAGCCCCCGGCGGGCCGCGAACCGCGCGAACGCGGCCTCGGCCGGGGTCGGGGAGACCGGCAGGTGCCCCTGGGCCAGGACGACCGCGTCCAGCCCGGACAGCACCGTGCCGTCGTCCAGGGTCACCCGGTCCCGGCCGTCCGCGCGGGCGTCCGGGTCCGCGTCGAGCCTGACGGCGCGCGCGGCGTGCGTACGGATGTCCGCCGGGGCCCGCCGGACCACGCTGCGCAGCACCCACTCCAGGTAGCGCCCGTACAGGGCCCGGGTGGGATAGGAGTCGGGGCCCGGCCCCTCCTCGGCCGCGGCCCATGCGGCCAGGCTGGGGCCGGGCCGCACGGGGCCGTCCATCGTCACGCTGTCGTCGGTGAAGAGGGTCACCTGGGAGGCGACGGTGTTCATGAGCAGGAGCTCCGACTGGTCGGAGCGCCACACCTGCCCGCTGCCGGGCCGCGGGTCCACGAGGTGGACCCGCAGCCGCACCCCGGCCGGCAGCAGCTCGTCCGCGTTGGCCGCGAGCCGTTCGAGGACGGACAGCCCCCGCGGCCCGGACCCGACGATGCAGACGGTCCACCAGCGGTCCCCGGGCGGGCGGGCGTCAGTAGGCGCCGAAGTACTCACGGTGCTCCCATACGGTGGTCTCGCCCGGTCCGGCGGGCCCCGATGCGGCCAGCCAGTCCCCGAACCGGGACACCTCGCTGCGCTTGAGCTGCGCGAGGCAGTCGTGGAGCGGCTTGCCCAGCAGTTCCCGGGCCAGGGCGCTGCCCTCCATCGCGGCCACCGCCTCGGCCAGGTCGCGCGGCAGGGCCGCCTCCGCGGGGCCGTGCGGGTCCTGTGCGGGACCGCCCGGCCGCAGCCCCCGCTCGATGCCGTCGAGCCCCGCGGCGAGCTGCGAGCCGAGGTAGAGGTACGGGTTGGCGCAGGGCTCGCCGAGCCGGTTCTCGAGGTGCGTGGACTCCTCGCCGGGGCCGCCGAGCACGCGCACCAGGGCGCCCCGGTTCTCGGCGCTCCACACGGCCCGGTCCGGGGAGAGCGAGAACTGCTCGTCGAGCCGGCGGTATCCGTTGACGGTCGGGATGGCGAACAGCGCGATGTCCGCGACGTGTTCGAGCAGTCCGGCGACGTAGCCGAGCCCCTCGTCCGACAGCAGGGCCGTGCCCTCCTGCGGTACGAAGGCGTTGCGGTCGGCCGCCGCGTCGAACAGCGACTGGTGCAGGTGCCAGCCGCTCGGGTCGAAGCGCTCCAGCCGGGGCAGCGCCATGAAGGAGGCGTGGTGGCCGAGGCGGGCGCAGATCTGCTTGGCGACCGTACGGAACAGCAGCATGGCGTCGGCGGCGTCGAGGCCGTTCATCGGGCTGAAGGTGAACTCCAGCTGCCCCGGCCCCGATTCGTGCTCGACGGTGCGCAGCGGCAGGCCGAGCTCGCGCAGGGCGCGCGCCAGCGGGGTGATGACGTGCATGAGGCCGTCGGTGAAGGTGTCGAGGTTGAACTGGTAGCCGCTGTTGACCGGTTCGACGGCGGGCGGTTCGCCCTGCACGCCGAACCCGCCGACCGCCGCGGCGGCCGTGGCCGAGGCGGCCGCCGGACCGTGCTCCGCGGCACCGGCCAGCCGGGTCACGTACCACTCGACCTCCAGGCCGACGACGTAACTCAGGCCGCGCTCGGCGGCGCGGGCGCACTGGCGGCGCAGGACGGCGCGGCTGGAGAGCGGGTGCGCGCTGCCGTCGCGCAGGTACTCGTCGGCGATGACCCAGCCGGTGGCCGCCTCGGTGTACGGCAGCACCTTGAAGGTGAGCGGGTCGGGGACGATCAGGAAGTCGCCGGCGCCGGTCAGCTCGGGGATGCCGATGCCGCCGCCGGGTGCGAAGAAGTCGACGCCCACCGCGTGCCCGGTGTCGAACACGAAGGGCCCCGGGCTCATGTCGATCCCGTTGCGCAGCGCCGTGCGGAAGGCTTCGACCGTCAGGGTCTTGGAGCGCATCAGCCCGTGCGGGTCGCCGAAGCCGACCCGGACGAACTCGAGCCCCGACAGGTCCTCCTCCAGGGCGTCCGCCGCGGCCCGCTGGTCCGCGTTCCACAGGCCGTGCCGCTCGACGAAGCCGACGCTGCCGGTGGCGAAGCGGGCGTAGCGGCGCTCGCCGGCTTCCCGCGCGGTGGTGGGCCTCGTCATGTCGGTTCCCCTTCGGTTTCCGGGCGTTGTGCGGTGAGTGCCGCGTACTGGTGGTGCCAGGGGTGCGCCTGCTCCAGCTGGTACGCGGCGGCCAGGACCCGCAGGTCGTCGTGGCGCCCGCCCACCAGTTGCAGGCCGACGGGCAGGCCCCCGGGCGAGTGCCCCGCCGGGACGGACACCGCGGGCTGGCCGGTCAGGTTGAACGTGTAGGCCTCGGGCGCCCACGCCAGCCAGGACAGGGCGCCCTTGCGCACCGGGTCCGGCGGCTCGTGGAGCTCGGCGGCGAACGGCTCGATGGCCACGGTCGGCATGGCCAGCAGGTCGTACCGCTCCATCAGGGCCTGGCTGCGGGCCCGCAGCACGGCACGCGCCTCGTACGCCCGGGCCAGCCGGGCGGCGCTCAGCCCGCGCCCGTACCGGATGACCTCGAGCCGGCCCGGGTCGAGGCGGTCTGCGACCTCGTCCAGGTCGCCCGCGTGGGCGACCGCCTCCCAGCCCGCCAGGATCGTCTCCAGCGCCGGGTACGGGTCCTCGAACGGCGGCGGGATCTCCTCGACCGTGTGCCCCCGGGCGGCCAGCGCCTCCACCGCCCGCCGGGCGGCGGCCGCGATGCCGGGGTGCGGCGCGGGATCGCCGAGCGAGGGGATCCAGCCGATGCGCAGCCGCGGGAGCCGCCCGGCCGCGGCCTCCGGGTCCCCGGTCGGCTCGCCGGGGACCCCGAAGGACAGCGGATCGCCCGCGTCGTAGCCGGACATCACCTGGGTGAGCAGGGCCGCGTCGGCCACCGTCCGGGTCAGCGGCCCCAGATGGGACAGCTCCTCCGGGCTCTGCGGCACGTACGGGATCCGGCCCAGCGATGGCTTGAACCCGACGACCCCGCAGAACGACGCGGGGATGCGGATCGACCCGGCGCCGTCGGTGCCGGTGGCGCCCACGCCGATGCCCACGGCCACCGAGGCGGCCGCACCGGCGCTGGAGCCGCCGGGGGTGCGGGCGGGATCCCACGGATTGCGCGTCGGACCCTGCAGCCGGTTCACCCCGGCCGCGCTCCAGCCGCCCTCGGTGGTGTTGGTCTTGCCGATGACCACGGCGCCCGCGGCCCGCAGCCGGGCCACGGCCGGTGCGTCCCGGTCGGGCACGGCATCGGCGTGCAGCAGGGAGCCGCGGGTGGTCCGGATTCCCTCCGTCGGGGTCAGGTCCTTGACCGAGACGGGCATGCCGAGCAGCGGCCGGTCCTCCCAGACGGCCTTGCCGTACCGGTGCAGCAGCCGGTCCGCGGCCTCGGCCTCGGCCGTGGCGCGCTCGCGGGCCAGGGTGAGGAAGGCCCCGATCCGCGGCTCCCACCGGTCCAGCAGCGCGAAGGTGGCGGCCAGGTGCTCCGAGGGCAGCAGGCTGCCGTCCCCGTACGCCGCGCGGAGGGTGCGGATGTCGGCGTGACTCGGGTCAGCCGCCATGGAAGGCCCGGTACCAGCTGTTGTCGAAGTCGCCGACCTCCAGGCCCCGGTCGGCGGCCGCCTGGTGCAGCAGCGCCTGGACCCGGCCCGCCACCATGGCCGCGCGCAGGTGGGGCAGTTCGAACTCGGCGCCGGAAGTGCGCAGCAGCCGCAGGTCGTAGAGGCCGGGGCGGTACGCGCCCTCCAGCACGATGCCGAGCGGGACGCGCAGGGCGTGCCGGACACCGAAGGCGACGTGCCCGGTGTGGTGCTGGTCGGACCAGTTGGTGATGTCCGCCGTCATCGGCGCGAAGAACCAGTCGTCGCGGCCCGGGGACTCCTCGGTCCAGGACATGCTGTGCGGCAGGTAGTGCCAGGTGTTGTAGCGCATCCGCGCGCTGTACGCGGAGAGGGTCCGGGCGAGGCCCGACCGGTCGTCGGCAAACTTCCGCGCGAAGGCGGCGCCGGGCGCGACGCAGCAGTAGAAGTCGCGGGTGGCCAGGGCCATGCGGTCCTCGGCCGGGTGGTCGCTGTGCAGCACGGCGACGCTCTTGGGGCCGCGGCCCATCACGACGTCGCAGTCCAGGGCGTCGGCCAGAGTCTCGAAGAACCGGTGGAGGAACCCCTCGTACGCGCTGGTGAACCCGGCGGGCGGGGCCAGCCGTACGACGCGCTCCACGACCTCCTCGGCGTACGCCCGCACCGTCTCGGGCGAGGCCGCGACGGGGAAGTGGCGGCCCGCGGCGCCGGAGAGCAGGCCGGCCACCGGTGCCGGGAGCTCGTCCCAGCCGAGCGGCTCGGCCATGATCCGCTCGCGTTTGTGCAGGGAGGCGCCGTTGATCTCGCGGTAGAACACGGCGCCGCGGCGTAACAGCTCCGCCCGCCCGCCGGCGCAGGCAGCGGCCAGGGCGTCGAGCGCGGCGCCCGTCGGCTCGCCGGCCAGGTCCGGGAGCCCGGCCCCGTACGCCTCGATGCGCTCGCGGAGGAAGTCCGCCAGCTGGTCGGGGGCCAGCTGTACTCCGTTGAACTCCTCGGCCCGGACCGGGGAGCCCGAGCTGATGAGCGCGTACATGCACACGACGAAGGTGGCGTCCTCGGGGGACCAGCGCGCGGCCGGGGTCTCCCGGAGCGCGGTGAGCACGGACCCTTCGGCCCCGGGGGCCATCGAACGCCCGGGCAGATTCGTGAACTTGCCGAGGTTGCTGTAGAAGCGGTCGCCGACGTACAGCAGCACGGGGGCCATGTGGACCAGCGCGTGGGCGACGGCGTCGATCCGCTCGCGGACCGACTCGGCGCCCTGCTGCGCGAGCCAGCGGTGGATCTCCTCGAACTGCAGCCGCTGGACGTCCTGGGCCAGGGCCCACAGCCTGCCCAGGGATTCTGGCCGGGACTGCCACTTGAGGGTGCCGAGCGGCTCGCCCTCTTGCGTCCCGGCGGGCTGCGTACCGGCCGGGACGACGCGCAGCCGCCCGGTCCCGGTCAGCATCAGCAGGTCGCCGGCGCCGCTGTCGGCGTCGGCCCCGGACCGGGCCGGGGCATCGGCCCCGTCCTCGGCCCCGTCCTCGGCCCCGGGGCCGCCGGTCGGGGCGAAACCGGCCACCTGGGACTCGGCGATCTCCGTGTACACGCGCTCACCGAGCCCCATGGCCGCTCGGCCGACCTGCTCGGGGACCATCCCGTCGAGGGTGGCCGCTATCCGTATCGCGTCGGCGGCCAGGCCGCAGGCACGCGCCCGCTCGGCGGCCGCCTTGACCTGGGCATCGAATCCGGGCGTCTTCAGCTGCATTGTCGTCACCTACGGAACGTCATTCGACGGCGGTTCGGGATCGGGGAGGGACGGACGACCCCGCGGGGCCCGGCTTCAGCCGAGCGCATCGAGGGTCCATGCGGACTCGTGGCGGGTGAACCCGATGTGGGGGTAGTACGCGACGGCGGCCGGCGCCGAGAGCAGCACGAGCTTGGCCTGCGGCGCGGCTTCCCGGGTGGCCCGGATCAGGTCCCGGCCCACGCCGCGCCGCTGGAACTCGGCGTCCACGGCGATGTCGCTCAGGTACGTGACGTACGAACCGTCGGTGATCGAGCGCGCGATGCCGATGAGCCGGCCGTCGAGGCGGGCCGTGATCACGAGGTTGGCACCGGCGAGCATCCGGGTGAACCGCTCGACGTCCTCGATGGGACGGCGCTCGCCGAGGGTGGACGCGCGGTAGAGGGCGGTGACTTCGGTGACGTCGAGGCTGGCACCGACGACGGGCTCACACTTCCACATGGTCTTGCAGCTCCTTGCTCAGTTCGATCAGTCGGGATTTCAGGTGGTCGCGGTTGCCGAGGAAGCGCCGCGGGTCCATTTGTTCACCGGTGACTTCCACGCCCCGGGAGCCGAGGCCCTCGGCGAGGCTCGTGCCGGTCTCCCACGCCTCGGTAGCCGCGGCCTGGACCAGCCGGTAGGCCTCCTCGCGGTCCCGGCCCCGGTCGACCAGGTCCAGGAACACCTCGGAGCTGTAGACCAGGCCCCGGGTGGCGTCGATGTTGCGCGCCATGCGCTCGGGGAACACCCGCAGCCCGCGCAGCAGCCCGGTGGCCGAGACGAGCTGGTAGTGCGCCACGGTCAGGCTGTCGGGCAGGATGACGCGCTCCACCGAGGAGTGCGCGAGGTCCCGCTCGTGCCACAGCGCGACGTTCTCGTAGGCAGCCCCGGCGTTGGAGCGCAGGATCCGGGCGAGGCCGCACAGCCGCTCGCTCGTCGTCGGGTTGCGCTTGTGCGGCATCGCGCTCGACCCCTGGTACGCGCTGGTCCGCGGCTCGTCGACCTCCCCGACCTCGGTGCGCTGCAGCATCCGCATCTCGAGGGCGAACTGCTCGACGACGGCCCCCGTCACGGCGAGCGCGGAGAGCAGCTCGGCGTGCCGGTCGCGCGCCACCACCTGGGTCGGCATCGGCTCGACGCCGAGCCCGAGCCGACCGCAGACCCACTCCTCGACGTACGGGGAGATGTGCGCGTACGTGCCCACGGGACCGGAGATGGTGCCCACGGCGACGGCGGCGCGGGCCGCGGTCAGCCGGGCGATGCTGCGGTGCAGGGCGAAGGCGTGCACGGCGAGCTTCTGCCCGAAGGTGGTGGGCTCGGCGTGGATGCCGTGGGTGCGGGCGATGCACACCGTGTCCCAGTGCTCCAGGGCGCGCTCCACGAGCAGTTCGGCGAACGTACGGGCGGCGTTCAGCACGAGGTCGCAACTGCGCGCCAGGATGTGTCCGAGAGAGGTGTCGACGAGGTCGTAGCTCGTCATCCCGTGGTGCACCCACCGCGCGGAGGCGGCCGGCATCGTCTCCGTGTAGGCCGCGAGGAAGGCGAGGATCTCGTGGTCGCGGGTGAGCTCCAGCTCCCGGATGCGGGCGACGGCGGGGACGGGGGCGCGGCGGATGTCGTCCAGGCTGTCCTGGTCCACGACGCCCAGTTCTGCCTGGGCCGTGGTCGCCAGCACTTCGACGCGCGTCCAGGTCTCGTACTTGTGCTCCTCGGTCCAGAGCGCGGCCATCTCCGGAGTGGAATAGCGTTCGATCAACGTCGGTTCTCCTCGGATCTCCCCGTGGGCCGGGAACCCGGGGCGGACACACCTCGGGCGGCACGGCGGGGGACGGGACGTGGGGGTGTGGGGATCGTGCGGTACGTGACGTGTCGTGCGGTCGTGGGGCTCAGGCGGTGAAGCCGAGCTCCGGTGGCAGGGCGGCAGTGGGAACGGCGGCGGACCCGGCGCGCACGGCCGGTCCGGTCGCGGACGCGGTGGCCCGCAGCGGGACCAGCGCTCCGGCCGGCCTCGTGTACCAGGCAGCCAGCGCGTTCTGCACGGCGCCGTGCCGGCTCTGCATCGAGTCCACGTCGAACGTGAGCTCGCGCGCGTACAGCCGGACCAGCGGGTGGTACGAGAAGCGCACCCCGCTGCCCTTGACGAAGTCGGCGTCCAGCAGGTGCTGTGCGGTCAGCCGCTCGAGGGTCTCCTCCGCACGGTCGTCCGGCAGCCCCAGCGCGGCTGCGGCCACCCGTACCGGGAACGAGGCCATCTCCAGCAGGCTGAGCAGCCGGAACGCCCGCCGCTCAGGGACGTCCAGGGCGGCGTAGCCGACCGCCAGGCTCTCGCGGACGCCGAGGTCGCCGACCACCAGCTCGTCGAGCCTCCTGCGGTCCGACTCCAGCCGCCGGGCGAGCGTCTCCAGGCGCCAGTGCGGCCGCTCCAGAAGCCGCGCGCCGACGATCCGGATCGCCAGGGGCAGCCGCCCGCAGTACCGCACCAGGTCCTGCGCGGCGCCCTCCTCGGCCGCCACCCGCTCGCGGCCGATGATCCGGGCCAGGATCTCGCGGGACTCCTCCGCGGACAGCAGCCCGAGGCGTACGTGCCGGGTGCCGCCCAGGGTGGACAGCATCTCCAGGCTGGTCACCACGGCCGCGCAGGTCGGCGAGGCCGGCAGCAGCGGCCGTACCTGGGCCTCGTCCCGCGCCCCGTCCAGCACGATCAGCACCCTCCGGTGGGAGAGCAGCCCCCGGTACAGGGCCACCAGTTCGCCGGACTCCGCGGGCACGGCGCCGGGGGCGACCCCGAGCGCGCGCACCAGCTCGCCGAGCACGTCCGCCGGCTCGCGGAAGCCGTCCCCGCGCTGGAGTTCGACGTACAGCTGGCCGTCGGGGAAGACGGGGCTGACGGCGTGGGCGACCCGGACCGCCATGGTGGTCTTGCCGACCCCGGCGGCCCCGTACAGGTTGAGCGTCTGCGGGACGGTGCGCTCCGCGCCGTCCCGGGAGACGTCCCGCAGCCGCTGGATCAGCTCGGCCTCGATGCCGGGCCGGGCGAACTCGGCGAGGCGCGGCGGGAGGGTGTACGGGGAGGCCGCACGTTCGGCGGCGCCGACGACCGGGCGCAGGCTCGTGCCACCGCCACCGCCACCGCCACCACCGCTGCCGGCTGCGGCGAGGGCGCGCGGCGCCGGATCCGGCTCCCCGCCGGACGACCGGGCGGGCCCGGTGAGGATCTGCCGGTGGGCGGCGCGGAGTTCCTCGCCCGGTTCCACGCCGAGTTCCTCCGACAACAGGCGCCGGGCCTCCTGGTACGCGGCGAGGGCCTCGCCCTGGCGGCCCGCCTTGTACAGGGCCGTCATCAGCCGGCCCCACGCGCTTTCCCTGAAGGGGTGTTCGGATACGAGGGCCCTGAGCCGGGGCAGGACCTCGGCGCTGCGCCCCACCGCCATTTCGGCGTCGGCCCAGCTTTCCGTGGCATTCAACCAGCGTTCAAGCAAGGCTGCCCCGTCGCCCTGGTGGAGGTATTCCGAGGGGATGTCGACGAGCGGGGTGCCATTGGTCTGCTCCAATGCCGACCGGAACAGCCGGGCGCGTTCGGCCGGTTCGGCGCAGAGTTCCGCCTTGTGCAGGAGGAGATTGAACCGGTCGAGGTCGAGCCGCTCGCCGTCGATCGCGATCGCGTAGCCGGAGGCCCGGCTGACGACCACGTC
This sequence comes from Streptomyces sp. NPDC032745, assembly GCF_055579465.1. NCBI lineage: Bacteria > Bacillati > Actinomycetota > Actinomycetes > Kitasatosporales > Streptomycetaceae > Streptomyces > Streptomyces sp. NPDC032745. Next base: position 173,774 of record NZ_JBVING010000003.1, read on the forward strand.
GGCACCCAGCACCTTGCGCAGGCGGGCGATGTAGCCCTGGAGCGTCTTGCGTGCGGTCAGCGGGGGTTCGCCGCCCCACAGCTGCTGGATGAGCTCCTCCGCGGTGAGGGTGCGGTTGGCGCGGAGCAGCAGGGCCGCCAGCACGACCCGGTGTTTCGCCTGCGGAATCTCTAATAACTCACCGTTCCGCCGTACGGTCAGCGGACCGAATACATCGAACTGGAGATCGTCCAGCATGTGATGCCCCCGAAAGTTCAAACCCACGGGCAAATGCGCAGGAGGCGGTGGCCCCTTGTGGAATTCAGCTCCGAGAATCGCCTTGCACAATGTTCACGACATCGTGCTGCGCGAGTTCCGTGAAGAGCTCGACAATGTCCTGCACCACGGATTCCTGATCGACCTCGTATTCCTCGGCGATCAGCGCGGCGATATCGCTCACGGTCCGCTTTCCGTCGATCTGCCGCCAGATGTGGGCGGCGGACGCGGTCAGTTCGAAGAAGTGCTCGTACCCGCCGACCACCGTCGTGCCGCGGTGGTTGCGGATCTTCACGTTCAGCGGGAGCGAGGCCACCGACCCGGGCCCCACCTGCACGTTTTCGTCGAGCGGCATCAGACCGACACCTCCATGGAGATCCGCTGGCAGACGGCGATGGTCTCCTCGACCCACTTCTGCGGGTTGTCGGGGTCGAAGGAGCGCATCGTCTCGATGGCCCAGTACGCGTCGAACGGCAGCAGCTCGGGGTTCAGGATCTCCATCCGCCGGGCCCGCCACTTCGGCCACAGGCTGCCGAACTGGCCCAGGCTCGCCTGGAGGGCGTCGACGGCATGGTTGAAGGCGTTCTTGGTCGCGATGACCGCGCTGTACAGGTCGCCCCGGGCGATCTGGCCGGCCGCGTCCTCGGTGTAACTGTCGGCCTGCTTGAGCGAGTTCACGATCAGCACCGACCGGTGGGCCGAGGCCGCGAGCCGCTCGCGGGTGGCCGCCAGCCAGGCGCCGTCGTCGGCTGCGGCAGCGTACGGGAGCCGCTCCAGCATGGCGATCTCGTGGTAGCTGAGGGTGCGCCAGCTGCCCTGGCCGTCGGCGAACTGCTCCTGGGAGACCTTCGAGAGGACCTGCTCGAGCTGGGACGAGGTCCAGTACTCGATGTCCCAGCGGCGGCCGTCGACGAACGTGCCCTCGTACTGGAGCGTGTTGGGTTCGAGCGCGACGTGGTTGGTCTCGTCGATCGTGCTGACCCAGACGTCCTTGGTGACCACGTGGACGTCGAGGTCGCTGGTGGGATTGCCCCAGCCTCTGATCAGGGAGCCGCTCGCGAACACCGTCTCGTACGCGTCCGGGAGCAGGTTGCGGCTCCCTAACGCAGCGATTACCCCGGAGGTGTCATACGTCATGAGGCACGGCCCTTCCCCGTCCCGGCCCGCTGCGACCGAGATCATCGGCCGGCGGCGCGCTCTGGTTCCACTTGGGTCGCCGCCCCGGAGTCCGAACGGGCGGCGCGCCTCGGAAAGGTGATCTCCGATCCCGAGGCCATTTCCGGCACACCCGAAAAATCGGCTGGCCATTTTTGGACTCTAGCAATGATCGTTAACGCCGCGGCAGTCCGAATGATGCGACGTCAGTCACATTACACAACTCTTGAACTTCCTTGCAGGCCAGCATATTGACGCTTCTTCAACTGCGTCCAGAAGCAACTCGTGGCGAGAATTGGACTTTACATTGCAGGCGCCATGAGGTCTGTAAGGAGAGCATCAGGAATGCGGTGGGGGCCCGGCGGCCCGCTGCAATCCGGGGGCGGGCGGTGGGCGCAGCCCCGCCCCCGGGCGCTGCGACGGCACCGCGGTGAGCCCTGCGCGGGCGCGGACGACACACGGGCGAGTGCAGGTTCTCGCCACCGGCGGCGAGGATCGGCGGGCGAAACCGGTGGGTTACGCGGCCCAGGTCTACATACCGCTGCCGGACTCGGCGGCCAGGGCGGCGAGTTCGGCCCGGGTCAGCGCGAGGAAGGCGGCCGAGGCCCGGACCTCCACCCCGCGTTCCTCCGCCACCGCCCGGAGGCGGTCGAGGACCGCCCCGACCGTGGAGAGGGAGCCGAGCGGGCGCAGCAGCCACAGGCGGCCCGGCGGCCGGTGCGGGAGACCGAGCTCCGTGAGGACCTCCTCGGCCTCCCAGTCGAGGTCGTGCAGGTCGGGCTCGGCGAGCGGGGCGGCCTCCACGTCGGTGATGTGCCCGTGGCCGTCCAGCCGGGTCTCCACCGCCCAGTGGGTGGAGCGGTCCGGGATCCAGGTCCGGGCCGCCGGGGGCCACACGTACGGCAGGAACACCCACAGCATGTCCTCGGGCGCTGGCTCCCAGCCGAGCACCTCCAGTTCCCGGACCTCGGGCAGCCGGTCCGGCTCCTGTTCGCTGCGGCCGGTGCGGCGCAGTGCGAGCGGGTGCGGTGTTCCGTCCTCGTCCCACGACATGCGCGCAGGCTACCGCCGCCGGGGGCGCCGGCCTACGACCGGCGGAAATCGACGTCCGACGGCGGCTCCCCCGGCCAGTTCAGCCGGGTCGGCGCCGGCCGCGTCTCGGCGAGGACCGTCCCGCGCGAGACCACGTACCGAGGCCGGACCTGGCGGCGGAGCGCCTCGGCGGGGGTCTCGGCCGGCAGCAGCACGAAGGAGGCGGGCGCACCCTCCGCGATGCCGTACTCCGAGGCCGTCAGCCCCAGCACCCGCGCCGCACGCTCCGTCACCATCTCGAAGGCCACCGGGATCTCGTCCGCTCCCGTGAGCTGCGCCGCGTACAGCCCGACGAGGGCGGTCTGGAGCGGGCTGGCGGTGCCGAGCGCGTTCCAGGGGTCCATCACGTCGTCGTGGCCGAAGGCCACGTTGACCCCGGCCGCCAGCATCTCCTTGACCTGGGTGAGGCCGCGCCGCCTGGGGTAGCCGTCGAAGCGCCCCTGGAGGTTGAGGTTCGCGAAGGGGTTGGAGACCAGGTTGATCCCGGAACGGGACAGCAGCCGCTGGAGTTTGAAGCTGTACGCGCCGCCGTAGGAGCCCATCGCGGTCGTGTGCGAGGCCGTCGCCCGTTCCCGCAGCCCCGTGCGCAGCGCGAGCGCGGCCAGCACCTCGACGAAACGGGACTGCTCGTCGTCGATCTCGTCGCAGTGGGCGTCCACGCGCAGCCCCTGCTCCTCGGCCACGGCGAAGGCGATGCCCAGCGACGCCACCCCGTCCTCGCGGGTGTCCTCGAAGTGCGGGATCGCCCCGACGACGTCGGCGCCGCGTGCGACCGCCTCGCGCAGCAGCGCCTCGCCGTCCGGGAAGGAGACGATGCCCTCCTGCGGGAAGGCGACGATCTGCAGGGTCAGGAACTCCCGGACCCGGTCGCGGACCTCCAGCAGCGCGTCCAGCGCGGTGAGCGCCGGGTCGGTGACGTCGCAGTGCGTCCGTACGTGCAGCACGCCCTGGGCCGCCTGCCAGCGCAGCACCTCCGTGGCGCGGGCGACGACGTCCTCGCGGGTCAGGGTCGCTTTGCGCTCGCTCCAGCAGGCGATGCCCTCCCACAGGGTCCCGGAGGCGTTCGGGCGCGGCTCGCCGACGGTCAGGGCCGTGTCCAGGTGGATGTGCGGCTCGACGAAGGGGGGCGACAGCAGTCCGCCGTGCGCCTCGATCAGCACGCCGGTGGCCGGCGGCTCCTTCTGGTCGTCGTACGGGACCACCCGCGCGATCCGGCCGTCCTCGGCGACCTCGACGTCGTACAGCCCGTCAGTGTGCAGCAGCCGGGCGCCCCGGACGATCATCCGCATGCGGCCACCCTACGACCGTGGGGGGGGGGGGGGGGGGGGGGGGGAAAAAAAAAAAAAAAAGAAACGAAAAGGGGGGGGGGTCACCACACCTTGCCTCGTGCTTTTTCTTTCTCCCCCCCCCCTTTCCCCTCCAA
>NZ_JBVING010000003.1:177708-247611 GCF_055579465.1 Streptomyces sp. NPDC032745
CCCTCTCTTCTTCCGTTCCCCCCTCCCCCTCCCCCCCCCTCCCTCCCCCCCCCCCCCCCCCCCCCCCCCCCCCCCCCCCCCCCCCCCCCCCCCCCCTCCCCCCCCCCCCCCCCCCCCCCCCCCCCCCCCACGACCGGTGAATCGGCAAGGGCGGCGGCTCAGCCACGCTTGGCCTGGGCCTTCTGCTGCATGCCCCTCGTCTTCGCCGAGACGGACTGCACGTCTCTGACCGCGGCCTTGGCGCGCGCCTCGGCCGCCGTGTTCTTCGCCCGCTCGTGCGCGCGCTCCGCGGTCTGCGCCGTGCCGGTACGAGCCTTCCTGGCCATGATCACTCCTCCTCGGGACACGCCGGAGGGCCTACGCCCTCCACTGTCCCTCCGTTCGGAGGAGGCGGCATCCGGGGAGAGGCGCCAGGGTCAGCCGCGCCCGCCCTTGCGGCGCTGCTCGCGCATCCGGTCTTCCTTCATGGCCTCCGTCTGGGCCTGTCGGACGTCCTCGATCAGCTGCGCCGGCTTCTGCGGAGTCCCGGACTCCGACGACCGGAGGTTCTCCTGAGTCGACTCCTTGCGCTTCTTCGCCATGATCGCTCCTCACTGGAAAACGGCTGGGTGGGACCCCGCCCACGCTGCCCCCTCCCGCCCTTCACGACCATCCGGCAGCGCCAATCGGGTTACATGGGGGGTATGACTGACAACACGGCCATGCCGGACTGGGAGAAGCGCTTCCGGGCACCGCGCGTCGGGCTGCCCGACTGGGCCGAGGACGCCCCGGACCGCTCGCTCTTCGTCTCGAACGCGACCGGTACCTACGAGCTCTACGCCTGGGACCGCGCGACCGGCACGCAGCGGCAGGCGACCGACCGCCCCAACGGGACCACCGACGGAACCCTCTCCCCCGACGGCGAGTGGATCTGGTGGTTCTCCGACACCGACGGCGACGAGTTCGGCACCTGGGTGCGCCAGCCCTTCGCGGGCGGCCCCGACGAGCCGGCCACCCCCGGGCTGGAGCCCTCGTACCCCGGCGGGCTCGCCATCGGCCGCGACGGGACCTCGGTCGTCGGCCGCTCCACCGACGAGGACGGCTCGACCGTCCACGTGGTGCGGCCCGACGGCACCGAGCCCGTGGTGATCTACCGGCACCGCGAGTCGGCCGGCGTCGGCGACCTCTCCCACGACGGCACCCTGATCGCGATCGAGCACACCGAGTACGGGGACGCCATGCACTCGGCCCTGCGCGTGGTCACCCTCGACGGCGCCACGGTCGCCGAGCTCGACGACTCCCGCGGCGGCACGGTGGAGCTGGGCCTTGAGGTCCTCGGCTTCGCGCCGGTCGCCGGCGACACCCGGCTGCTGGTCGGCCACCAGCGGCGCGGCCGCTGGGAGCCGATGGTGTGGGACGTGGCCACCGGCGCCGAGCAGGACCTGGCGATCGAGCTGCCGGGCGATGTGAGCGCCGAGTGGTACCCGGACGGCTCCGCACTGCTGATCGCGCACAGCTTCGAGGCGCGCAGCGAGCTCTGGCGCTACGACCTGGCAGCGCAGGAGCTCGCCAGGGTGGACACCCCGCCCGGCACGGTCTCGGGCGCGACGGCCCGGCCCGACGGCACGGTCGAGTACCAGTGGTCCTCGGCGGCCGAGCCCTCTTCCGTACGGTCCACCGCGGGCGGGATCGTCCTGGATCCCCCGGGGTTCCGGCCGCCCGGCTCGGTGCCGGTGGAGGACGTGTGGGTGGACGGCCCCGGCGGGCGGATCCACGCGCTGGCGCAGCGGCCCGAGGGCCACGGCGACGGCCCCTTCCCGACCGTCTTCGAGGTGCACGGCGGCCCGACCTGGCACGACAGCGACGCGTTCGCGGCGACCCCGGCGGCCTGGCTGGACCACGGCTTCGCGGTCGTCCGGGTCAACTACCGGGGCTCGTCGGGGTACGGCCGCGAGTGGACCGACGCCCTCAAGCACCGCGTCGGCCTGATCGAGCTCGAGGACATCGAGGCCGTCCGCGAGTGGGCGGTGGCCTCCGGCCTCGCCGACCCGGCGCGCCTCGTGCTCTCCGGCGGCTCCTGGGGCGGCTACCTGACCCTGCTGGGCCTGGGCAGGCAGCCCGAGGCCTGGGCCGTCGGCCTGGCCGCCGTACCGGTCGCCGACTACGTCACGGCGTACCACGACGAGATGGAGGCGCTGAAGTCCCTGGACCGCACCCTCTTCGGCGGCACGCCGGAGGAGGTCCCGGAGCGGTTCGAGGCGTCCTCTCCCCTCACGTACGTCGACGCCGTGAAGGCCCCCGTCCACATCGCGGCGGGCGTCAACGACCCGCGCTGCCCGATCCGGCAGATCGAGAACTACGTGGACCGGCTGGCGGCGCGCGGGGCGGTGCACGAGGTGTACCGGTACGACGCCGGGCACGGCTCGCTCGTCGTGGAGGAGCGGATCAAGCAGGTCCGGATGGAGCTCGAGTTCGTGCAGAAGCACCTGCCGCAGTAGCCCCGGCGGCGGCCCCGGCCCCGGTGATCCGGTGCACCCCCCGTACGGTGGTGGGGTGCACCGGTTTCTCCTGACCCCGCGCTGGTGGGGGATCAACGTCTTCGTCGCGCTCGCCGTTCCCGTCTGCCTGTTCATGGGGACCTGGCAGCTCGGCCGGTTCGAGGACCGCGTCGACAGCCACAAGGAGGCGGCCGGCGCACGCCCCGCCGACCAGGTGGCCGCACCGCTGGACTCGCTGCTCCCGGTGGACAAGAAGACCTCCGGACGCCTCGCCTCCGTCTCCGGCGAGTACGCCGACCAGCTGCTCGTCCCCGAGCGGCGGCTCGACGGGAAGTCCGGCTTCTACGTGCTGACCCTGCTGCGCACCGACACCGGCAAGGCCGTCCCGGTGGTCCGGGGCTGGCTGCCGGGCGCGGCGGACGCGGCCCGGGCTCCGGCCGCACCGGCCGGGCGGGTCGAGGTGACCGGCGCGCTCCAGGCGTCGGAGAGCGCCGGCAGCAAGGGCGTGTACGCCTCGGGCGGGCTCCCGGCCGGGCAGCTCGGGGTGATCGGGGCGGCCTCGCTGGTCAACCTCGTGCCGTACGGGCTGTACGACGCCTGGCTGACGGTGCAGACCCCGGCGGACGGACTGACCCCGGTCCCCGCGCAGGCGCCGAGCAACACCGGGCTCGACCTGAAGGCCTTCCAGAACCTCGGCTACACCGGCGAGTGGTTCGTCTTCGCCGCCTTCGTGCTGTTCATGTGGTTCCGGCTCTACCGCCGCGAGGTGGAGACCCTGCGCGACGCGGAGGCGGGGCTGCTGCCGGAGCCTGCCGTGCAGGAGCCGGCCGGCGCCGCGGCTACGGCTTCGGCTTCGGCGCGTCCAGCGGAATGACGCCCGTCCGGTAGACCGTCCCCCCGCACGCCGCGGGGATCGTCGTCTGCGTGGTCGGCGCCCCCGGCAGCGCCGTGTTCGGCGTGTGGGTCACCGCCACCCCGGTGTTGTCCGGGGCTGGACTGCCCGTGTCCGGCTCCGGGCCCGCCGCTGCGGCGCCCGACGCGCGCTGCCCGGTGTCCTGGGCACCGTCCACAGGGGGCTTGGGCCCCGGGTCGGGCGAGGCCGCCGGGCAGGGCTGCGCCGAGGGCACCCACGCGAAGCGGACCTCGTACGCCGTTTGCGGCTGGAGCAGCAGCAGCGGCGTCTCCGCCGTCGGGTCGGGCAGCCCGGCCGCCGGGTCCCCCGCCGTGTGGCCGACCACGGTGACCCCCGAGCCCTGGCCGGGCGCCGAGGCCGTCACCGAGGCCGCGGTCACGGTGTCCGGGCCGATGACGGTGCAGCCGCGCGCCGAGACGTTGGTGACCTTGAAACTGCCGTACACCTTGCCGTCGGCCTCCGGGGCCTTGGCAGTGCCCTGCACGCCGAGCTGCGCCGCGCTGCACCCGGGCAGTCCGGACGCCGCCGCCGGGGGCATCGGGCCGGTGCCGGCCGAGGCGCCCGCCGAGGCTCCCCCGGTGGGCGGGCCGGCCGTACCGCCGCCGGTCGGGGATCCGCCGTACTCCGGTTCCGGGTGCACGCCGCCGCTCTCCGCGCCCTTGCCGGCTGCCTCGGCGGACTGGGACGGGGAGCCCGAGCCGTTCTGGTGCGGGTCGGAGGTGCTGCCGCCCGCCGTGGCGCCCGGCTCCTCGCCGTGCCCGGCCATGGCGGAGTGGTCGGGCGCGCCGCCCTCGCCGCCGGTGATGTGCAGGTGCAGCGCCGCCGGGATCGCCGTCCCGGCCAGCAGCACGGCCGCCGCCGCCGCGACGAGGGCCTGCCGCTTGCGGGTCCTGCGTACGGGGACGGCGTACCGCAGCCGCTCGAGCGCGCCCTCGGAGGGCTCCAGGCCCTCGACGGCTCCGCGCAGCAGGCTCCGCAGCGCCTGCTCCTCGACCGCGCCGCCCGGCGGAGTGTGGTCGTCCATCATGACTGCGCAGCCTCCATCGCCACCCGCAGCGCGGCAATGCCCCGCGATCCGTACGCCTTGACCGAGCCGAGCGAGACGCCGAGCGTCTCGGCGACCTGGACCTCCGTCATGTCCGCGAAGTACCGCAGCACCAGCACCTCGCGCTGACGCCGCTGGAGTCCGCGCATCGCCTTGATGAGATCGTCCCGTTCCAGCTGGTCGTACGCGCCCTCTTCGGCACTGGCCATGTCCGGCATCGGCTTCGAGAGCAGCTTGAGGCCGAGGATGCGGCGGCGCAGCGCGGAGCGCGAGAGGTTGACGACGGTCTGGCGCAGATACGCCAGTGTCTTGTCCCGATCGCGAACCCTGTTGCGGGCCGAGTGGACGCGGATGAACGCCTCCTGGACGACGTCCTCGCAGGAGGCGGTGTCGTCGAGGAGCAGCGCGGCCAGGCCGAGCAGCGAGCGGTAGTGGGCCTGGTAGGTCTCGGTGAGGTGGTCGACCGTGGTGCCGGCGACGACGGCGCGCTCGGCGGCGACCGGCTCGCCTGCGGCGGACGCCTCCTCCCCGCTCCCCGCGGCCTCCGCGCTATCGCGGGGCGCGGGCACGCGGCCGCCCCGGGTCGGTACGGCGGAGGGCGCGGCGACCGGCGTCACCACGGGTGCCGCGGCCGGCGCAGCCGACGGCACGGCCGGCGGGACGGGAACGATCACCGGGTAGCCGCCGGACGCGGGCACACGGGAAAGCCGGCGCGGCGCACTGATTGCGCTGCGCACCGGTACGACGGCGAAGTCGAGAAGTGCCTCTGCCACGCCAGTTGGACACGCGTCCCCCCACCAGGGTTGTACGCGCGAGGCAGCCTCACCAGCAAAGTCCCTATTGCCCTCATGCGCACCCGCTCTTCCTGATTGCCCCGCCCGTCCCCAGGCGGCAGTCAGGCCATCACCTTGATCAAGGGATCAGCACTGATCCTACAAAGTGAATTACGCGAATTCACCAGCGATCAGTTCCGCGATCTGAGTGGCGTTCAGGGCGGCTCCGTTGCGGAGATTGTCGGCGCACACGAAGAACTCGAGGGAGCGCGGATCGTCGAGCGAGGCCCGCAGCCGCCCCACCCAGGCCGGATCCGTCCCGGCCGCGTCCACCGGGGTCGGGAACTCCCCCGCCGCCGGGTCGTCCACGACGACCACGCCGGGCGCGGCCTCCAGGATCTCCCGGGCGTGCGAGGCGTCCACCTCGGCCTCGAACCGCGCCCGTACGCTCAGCGAATGCCCGGTGAGCACCGGCACCTGTACGCAGGTCACCGCCACCGGCAGCGCGTCCAGGTGCAGGACACGGCGGGTCTGCGCCCGTACGGCCAGCTCGTGCGAGGACCATCCGCCGTCCCGCAGCTCACCGGACCACGGGACCACGTTCAGGGCGAGCGGGGCCGCGAAGGGGCCGGCGTCCTCGCCCACGGCGCGCCGCACGTCCCCGGTCTGCTCCCCCAGGGAGGTCTCGGCGACCAGCGACAGCTGGCGGCGCAGCGCCTCGGAGCCTGCCCGGCCGGCCGCGCTCGCGGCCTGGTACGAGGACACGGTCAGGTCGGCCAGCGCGTACTCGGCGTGCAGCGCGCCCAGGGCCGCGATCATCGAGGCGGTGACGCAGTCCGGGCTCGCGACGATCCCGCGCGGCCGCGTCCGTACGGCCTGCGCGTTGACCTCGGGCACCACCAGCGGCACCTCGGGGTCCTCCCGGAAGGCCGCGGACTGGTCGACGGCGACGGCTCCGCGCGTGACGACGACGGGGGCCCAGCGGGCCGAGACCTCGGCCGGGGTCAGGAACAGCACCACGTCGCCCTGCCCGAAGCCGTCGAAGGCGTCCTCGGTGAGGGCGAGCACCTCGCTCTCCTCACCGCGCACGGCCAGCATGCGGCCGGCCGAGCGCGGGGAGGCGATCAGGCGTATGTCGCCCCAGATGTCCGCCCGCTGGGACAGGATCTGGAGCACCACGGAGCCGACTGCTCCGGTCGCCCCGACCACGGCCAGCGCCGGAGCCGGGGTCGACCGGGTCGCGGTCATCGTCCGGTGCCTCCGTAGACGACGGCCTCGTCGCTGTCGGAGTCGAGGCCGAAGGCCGTGTGCACGGCGCGGACGGCCTCGTTGACGTCGTCCTGGCGGGTCACGACCGAGATGCGGATCTCGGAGGTCGAGATCAGCTCGATGTTCACGCCCGCGTCGGACAGCGCCTGGAAGAACGAGGCGGTGACGCCCGGGTTCGTCTTCATGCCCGCGCCGACCAGGGAGATCTTGCCGATCTGGTCGTCGTAGCGCAGGGAGTCGAAGCCGATCTTGCCCTTCGCCTTCTCCAGGGCCTCGATGGCCTTGTGGCCCTCGGTCTTGGGGAGGGTGAAGGAGATGTCCGTCAGGCCCGTGGACGCGGCGGACACGTTCTGCACGATCATGTCGATGTTGATCTCGGCGTCCGCGATGGCGCGGAAGATCGCCGCGGCCTCGCCCGGCTTGTCCGGGACGCCGACGACCGTGATCTTGGCTTCGGAGACGTCGTGCGCGACTCCGGAGATGATGGCGTGCTCCACCTGCGCGTCCCCTTGCGGATTCTCGTTGCTGACCCAGGTGCCCGGCAGTCCCGAGAAGGACGAGCGGACGTGGATCGGGATGTTGTAGCGGCGCGCGTACTCGACGCAGCGGTGCAGCAGCACCTTGGAGCCGGAGGCCGCGAGCTCCAGCATGTCCTCGGAGGAGATCCAGTCGATCTTCCGGGCCTTCTTCACGACGCGGGGGTCCGCGGTGAAGACGCCGTCGACGTCGGTGTAGATCTCGCAGACCTCGGCGTCCAGCGCCGCGGCGAGCGCGACGGCGGTCGTGTCCGAGCCGCCCCGGCCGAGGGTGGTGATGTCCTTGCTGTCCGCCGACACGCCCTGGAAGCCGGCGACGATGGCGATGTTGCCCTCGTCCAGCGCAGTGCGGATCCGGCCCGGCGTGACATCGATGATGCGCGCTTTGTTGTGGACCGAGTCGGTGATGACGCCTGCCTGGCTACCGGTGAACGACTGGGCCTCGTGGCCCAGGTTTTTGATCGCCATGGCCAGCAGGGCCATGGAGATACGCTCTCCGGCGGTCAGCAGCATGTCGAATTCGCGCCCGGCAGGCATCGGGGATACCTGCTCGGCGAGATCGATCAGCTCGTCCGTCGTGTCGCCCATCGCGGAAACCACGACGACCACCTGGTGGCCGTTCTTCTTGGCGTCCACGATCCTCTTGGCGACGCGCTTGATGCCTTCGGCATCGGCTACGGAGGAGCCTCCGTACTTCTGCACGACAAGGCCCACGTGCGCTCCTCGCTCAGTCCGTCTCATTGCTGGTGCAGTGTAACGAGCGGCCGCGATCCGACCGCTTCGTACCGCATCATGAGACGAACAGATCAAAGCCGGGGTTCCCGTCCGACGGGTTCCCCACCTCCCGTGGCCGGCCTACTTCCCGTGCACACCCAGCCGGGTGCCGATCTCCTCGGCCATCACCCGTCCGGCCTGCTCGGCGAGGTCGTCCTCGGCCAGGTCCTCGTCGGTGTCCAGGCCGTCCAGGGCCTCCAACGGCTGGTCCAGCCGTACGTGGGCGACCAGCGACTGCAGGGCGCGCAGCGTGGCCGAGGCCGTCTGGCCCCAGTTGGAGAAGTACGAGAACTGCCACCACCACAGCGCCTCGGTCGTCCGGCCCGCCCGGTAGTGCGCCAGGCCGTGCCGCAGGTCCGCCACCACGTCGGCCAGGTCGTCGGAGATCCGGTGCGCGACGGGCGCCTTGCGCGGCTCGTAGGGGTCGAAGACCTCGGAGTACACGTCGACCGGGTCCAGCATGTAGGCGAACCGCTCGCGCAGCTCGTCCACGTCCGGCTCCGGGCCGAGGTCGGGCTCGTAGCGCTCGTCGGGCAGGACGTCCTGGTACGCACCCAGCCGGCCGCCCGCCAGCAGCAGCTGGGACACCTCCAGGAGGAGGAAGGGCACCGCGCTGTCCGGGTCCTCGCCCTTGGCCACCTCGGTGACCGCGACGATGAAGGACTCGATCTGGTCCGCGATCTGGACGGCGAAGTCGTCCGGATCCTGGCCCAGGGCGTGCAGCGTTGCGTCAGACATCGAGAAGTCGCCTTCCTTCAAAGGCCCGCCCGAGCGTGACCTCGTCCGCGTACTCCAGATCTCCCCCGACGGGGAGCCCGCTGGCCAGGCGGGTGACCTTCAGGCCCATGGGCTTGATCATGCGGGCGAGGTACGTGGCGGTCGCCTCGCCCTCCAGGTTCGGGTCGGTGGCGAGGATCAGCTCGGTCACCTCCCCGTCCGCGAGGCGCGCCAGCAGCTCGCGGATGCGCAGGTCGTCCGGGCCGACGCCCTCGATCGGGCTGATCGCGCCGCCGAGGACGTGGTACCTGCCCCGGAACTCGCGGGTCCGCTCGATCGCGACGACGTCCTTCGGCTCCTCGACCACGCAGATGACCGTGGTGTCGCGGCGCGGGTCGCGGCAGATGTTGCACCGCTCCTCCTGCGCCACGTTCCCGCACACGGCGCAGAACCGGACCTTGTCCTTGACCTCGAGCAGCGCGTGCGCGAGGCGCCGGACGTCGGTTGGCTCCGCCTGCAGGATGTGGAAGGCGATCCGCTGCGCGCTCTTGGGCCCGACGCCGGGCAGCCTGCCCAGTTCGTCGATCAGGTCCTGGACCACGCCTTCGTACACGGACTGCCTTCTTTCGGTATGGGTGGGGGTAGAGGGATTAGAACGGGAGACCGGGGATGCCGCTGCCGCCGCCCAGGCCCTGGGCCAGCGGGCCCAGCTTCTCCTGCTGCAGCGCCTGGGCGTTCTCGTTGGCCGCCTGGACCGCCGCGACGACCAGGTCGGCGAGGGTTTCGCCAAGCTCCTGGAGGGAATCGGCGGTCGCCGGGTCCACGGCCTTCGGGTCGATCACCAGTGCACGCAGTTCACCGGAACCTGTGACGGTCGCCTTCACCAGGCCGCCGCCGGCCTGACCCTCGACCTCGGCCTGCGCAAGGGCTTCCTGCGCCGCGGCAAGGTCCTGCTGCATCTTCTGGGCCTGCTGGAGCAGCTGCTGCATGTTGGGCTGGCCACCACCGGGAATCACAGGTCACTCACTCCGTAGCGTCGTCCAAGCCTGGAGCAGCTTGGTCAATCCGAGCCTACGTGCTCACCGCGCGGCGCGCCCTACGCCGTGAGGACCAACTCTTTCGAGTGATGGACGGGGCGTGCGCGTACCTGATGGAGACCTCCCTGCGGGCGGAAAACCACGGATTCGCCGCCCATCGGCCGCCATTCGAAGGTAGGAAGGGCATGCGCATCATTGCGCACACGCGCACCACCACACGTCAGCGCAGGCAGAGGGAGTGCCGGGTGAGCCAGCCGGAGATGCAGCCCGAGGGGCCACCCCGGGATCCCCGGGAACCCCGGGACTCCCGGGAGGAGGGCAGCGGACCGATGGCGGCGGGCGATCTGACCGGCGGACCGTTCCCCCTCGGGGACTGGGGCGAGCCGGCCGAGCGGCTGGACGAGCTCTACCGGCGGGTCGAGGCCGATGCGCTGCGCACCGCGGAGTGGTATCTGTCCGACCGGGCGTGGAAGCGCCGGGGCGCGCGGGTCCTGCGGGTCGGTGCGGCGGTGGGGGCGGTCGCCGGCGCCTCGATTCCGCTGGTGGGGCTCACGGGGTCCGCCACCGGTGCGATGCCGTACGGCTACCTGTCGCTGTTGCTGGCCGCGGCCTGCCTGGCCTGCGACCGCTTCTTCGGCCTGACCTCGGGCTGGATGCGGGACGTGGCGACGGCGCAGGCGGTGCAGCGCCGCCTCCAGACGCTCCAGTTCGACTGGGCTTCGGAGAACGTACGGGAGGTCCTGGGCCCCACGGAGGGCACGGCGAGCGAGGCGGCGGAGCGCTGCCTCACCGTCCTGCGGCGCTTCTCGGAGGACGTGACGGAGCTGGTGCGGTCCGAGACCGCGGAGTGGATGGTGGAGTTCTCCTCGGGCCCGGCGCCGCTGGTGATGCAGTCGCTCGGCGCCCCGTCGTCCCGGGCCGATGCAGGCCTCCCCCCGACCCGCTTCCCCCTCCCCCCGGGCACCCGCCCGAACATGCCCCGCCAGCGCCCCCCGGAACAACCCCGCTGACCCGTGCCGGCCCCGGCAGATCCGGCACCGCGTCCGGGGTCCGGGGCCGTGCCCCGGGATACGGAGAAAGGGCGGGGCGGGGAGAAGGCTCCGCAGCGGAACCCGGCACCCCCGCCCCGGCGAATGCAGCGCTCAGCTGAAGATGATCATCGATCCTTGGCCCAGGCTCCGCGTCGCAGCCGCATGCAGCCCCAGCCAGACGTGCCGCTCCCGCGCGAACGGGTTCTCGTCATAGGGAATCGGCCCCGCAGGCTCCTCCAACGACGTGGCCCGCCCCGGCGCCACCGGCGCCACCGGCGGATTCCCCGGGTCGATCCCGATCGCCGGCGCCACCACCATCAGCTCCCGCAGCAACCCCTGCGCCGACCCCAGCGGCCCGCCCCCGGCCAACAGCTCCTCGTTGGCCAGCGGAGCCGCGAAGTCCACCGGCACGTACGCCCCGGCATGGTCGTAGTGCCACACCAGATGCGACTGCTGCGCCGTCGGCTCGAACATCTCCAGCAGCTGCTCGTAGTCCCCGCCCAGCTCGTCCACCGGAGTCACCGGCAGCCCGCAGACCTGCAGCAGGTACGCCCGCCGCAGGAAGTGCAGGGCGTCGTAGTCGAAGCCGGCGACGGGGGCCACGTCCCCGCTCAGGCCCGGCATGTACGCGAACACGGGCACGGACGGCAGCCCCGCCTCGCCCAGCGCCTTGTCGTACGAGGCGATCTCTTCCGCGAAGGGGTTGTCGGGGCTGTGGCACAGCACGTCGACAAGGGGGACCAGCCACAGGTCACAGGCCACGCGGGCTCCGATCAGTCGTTGTCGCCGATTCGGTCAGCGTAGTGCGCCGAACACCCTCCGCGAAGGGCTGCGCAGAACCTGTGGCGGAACCCTTGGCGAACCTGCGGCGGAACCTGGGCCACAACCAGGCAGAACCCGCTCCGGAGCCGCCCGCTACACCTGCCCCGGACCCACCCTCCAGACCCATGCGTCCTGCACCTTCTCCGGCTGCCGCCCCAGCAGCTCGCTGATCATGCCCCGCAGCTCGGCCTCCCGGTCCTGGAACGGCAGGACGACCGCGCCCGCCTTCCAGAACTCCAGGTCCAGCCGGGCCTGCTCCCGCCACTGCGGGGTGATCTCCGGCGGCTGCGCCCCGTACCGGACGTCCCGCAGGAGGTTCGAGAGGTGCCTCGGGGTGGCCCCGTAGATGCCGATCCGGTCGGGCCCCCACGGGCCGTTGAAGTAGCCGCCGGCCAGCCGGAAGCCGAAGTCCGCCTCGACCTGCCAGTGCAGCGCGTCCGCCTGGCCCGGGTCCGGCAGCGGCACCGGAACGAGCGCTTCGCCGTCCTTGACGTAGCCCTTCCACGCGCCCGAGGTGATGAACGCCGGCACCGGCGCCCGCTCCCGTACGGCCAGTGGCAGCGGCAGCACCGGAATCAGCGCCGCCGCCACCGCGAGCAGACCGAGCGTGCGCAGCTCGCGCGTGCGCGTCCGTACGATCCGGTCCAGCGCGAGCGCGAGCAGCACGCCCAGTACGGGGGCGCACACCATCGCCACGCGCCCCTCGATCACCGACTCGAACAGCGGCAGCTTCACCATCAGCCGCCAGGGCCCCGGCAGCACGACGTCCGTCCGCGGCACGGGCACCCACGGCCCCAGGGACAGCAGCAGCGCCACGGCGCCGGTGATCGCGAGCGCGCGGACGACCGTACGCCGCCACATCCACACGCACACGGCCACGCCCAAGGCCAGCAGGGGCCACCCGTAGAAGGCGTTCTGCTCGGTGGTGTTCAGCGAGAGCCGGCCCGCCGTCTCGGCGTCGCCGAAGAGGGAGCGGGCGGCGTACTCGACCAGGGCGCGCGGGCTGTTCCCGGCGTTGTCCCCGTGCAGGACCGAGTGGTAGCTCTGCGGGCCGAAGAACTGCCAGTACAGCGGGAAGACCAGCAGCGGCACGCAGACCCCGGCGGCGATGACCAGGCCGAGACCCAGCGGCCGCGCGGCCTCGAGGGCGCGCCGGCGGTCGACCAGCAGGTACGCCAGCGAGAAGACCAGCATGCCGAGCGCGGCGATGAGCAGCGGCTCCTCGCCCAGGAAGATCTGGTACGTCGCGAACAAGCCGAGCAGGACACCGTCCCGGACCACGTTGCGGCCCTCGCACAGGCGCAGGGCCCGGTCGATGATCAGCGGGATCATGAAGAGGACGACGAAGTTCGGGTGGCCGTTGGCGTGCGAGACCATCGGCGGCGCGAACGCGGCGAGCGCACCGCCCGCGGCGGCGGCCCAGCGGCTGTGCACGAAGCGGCGGCGGATCAGCCAGTACCAGGTCCACGCACTGGCGGCCATGCCGAGCGTGAGGACCAGCGCGAAGGTGACGGTCTCCCCGAACAGGAGCGTGACCGGGATCAGCGGGACGGTCAGGCCGAGCATGGTCGCGTTGGCCATCAGGTTCACGCCGTCGGGCATGCCCTGGGCGGTGGTGAAGAGCGGATTGCGCAGGTGGGTGATGTTGTCGGTGGCGACCCCGACGAACCACTCCCACTGGTTCTGGTCCTGGAGCGCGTCCTTCAGGTAGCGGCCGTCGAGGTCCGCCCACAGGCCGTGGAAAACGTAACCGGAGAGCACGAGGAAGACGGCGGCGACGGCGAGGCCGCCGGCGTTCAGCCGGAACAGCTCCGCGAGCGCGCGGCGCCGGTCGCCGGCGGTCCGGCGGGGCCCCGGCGCCGGCTGCGCAGCGCGGCGCACCGGTACCTCGGCCACGGGCCAGCCCTGGCGGCGGATCCAGCGCAGCACCTCGGCGTCGACGGCCGGGCCGTCGAGGACGGAGGCGCCGAAGGCGGCGCGCACCCGGTCCCCGTCGAAGAGCGCGAAGCCGCAGGTATCGGAGCGGAAACCGGGTACCCCGGGAATGCCCAGAGCTCGGACCAGGCGGTTTCCCGTCCGGCCGAGGGCGGCGGCCGCGGGCTCGCCGCCGCTCCGGTTCTCCTGGCTCTCCCGGCTCTCCTGGCTCTCCCGGCCCAGGGCCTGCTCCAGCCGGTCCAGCTCGGCCAGGGGCGTCCTGAGCCCGGCGTCGGTCAGCAGCACCCGCTCCCCGGCGCAGACCAGTACTCCGGCGCGCAGCGCGGCGCCCCTGCCGCGGTGGTGCTCGGAGCGGACCAGTCGGATCCGGGGCTCTTCGGCGGCCGCGGCCTCGACGACGGCGGCCGTGCCGTCGGCGGAGCCGTCGTCGACGACGAGGAGCTCCCAGTCGCCGGGTCCGGTGCCGAGGCGGGCGTCGAGGTGCTCGCGGACGGCCTCGAGGCTCGCGCCGATCCGGTGCTCGTCGTCGTGGACGGGGATGACGACGGAGAGCCCGACGGCGCCCAGCCAGGCCGGGGCGGCATCGGTACCGGTCACGCAGGTCTCGCCGGTCACGCAGGTCTCACCGGTCGCTGCGGTGTCGGTCATGCGCCGACCGCCTTCAGGCCCGCGGCCCAGTCCAGCCCGTGCTGGTTGTACGCGTACACGAGGCTGCGCACCTCGTCGGCGTCGGCGCGGGTCACTGCGTCGACCAGTTCGTTGTGCCCGGACCACAGTCCGGTGTGGAGATCCGGCGCCGCCTTCAGGTGCGGTACGGCGAAGACCCAGCACTGCACCCGGATCCGGTGCAGGAACTCCGAGATGTACGTGTTGCCGACCAGCCCGCTCAGCTCCCTCCAGAAGCGCAGGTCGTAGCCGATCAGCACTTCGAGCGAGCCGCTCTGCGCGGCCCGGCACGCCTCCTCGGCACGACGGCGCACCGACACCAGCATTTCGCCGGAGCCGGGCGCGGTGCCGCGCTCGACGAGCCGCCGGAAGATCCCGTCCACGATGAGCGTACGGGCCTCGATCATGCCCCGGTAGTCGTCCACGGTGTAGACACGCACGCGGAAGCCCCGGTGCTGGACCGATTCCAGCAGCCCCTGGGCCGCGAGGTCGACCAGTGCCTCGCGTACGGGGGTCGCGGAGACCTCGTACTGCTCGGCGATCTGCTTGACCGTGAACTCGGTGCCCGGTGGCAGGCGTCCCGCGAGCACCTCGTCACGCAGCGCGTCCGCGATCTGCTGGCGAAGTGTGTTGCGGGTGACAGCGCCGCTGCCTGACATAAGGGTCCGTCTCCTTAAGTGAACTTCGGACACCTTAGGCCAGGCAGCGCGGCTGAAACCGATCGAACGCGGATGGTTTCCGGTCGGGCCGTAGCCGGGCCGTCGTCGGGCCGTCGTCGGGCCGTCGTCGGGCCGTCGTCGGGCGGTGCCGGACCGTCGCCGGTCAGGCCGACGTGGTGTGCCGGTCCGCGACCGTCAGCGCCTCGTCCAGCAGGGCCAGGCCCTCCTTGGCCTCCGCCTCCGTGATGGTGCACGGCGGGACGACATGCGTCCGGTTCATGTTCACGAAGGGCCACAGGCCGGAGGCCTTGCAGGCCGCCGCGAATTCGGCCATCGGTGCGTTGTCGGCACCGGCCGCGTTGTAGGGGACGAGCGGCTCGCGCGTCTCCTTGTCCCGTACGAGTTCCAGGGCCCAGAAGGCGCCCAGGCCGCGGACCTCGCCGACCGACGGGTGCCGTTCGGCGATCTCGGCGAGCGCCGGGCCGATCACGTTCTCGCCGAGGTGGGCGGCGTGCTCGACGACGCCCTCCTCCTCCATGGCGTTGATCGTCGCCACGGCGGCGGCGCAGGCCAGGGGGTGGCCGGAGTACGTCAGGCCGCCAGGGTAGGGCCGGGTGGCGAAGGTCTCGGCGATGGCGGCCGAGATGGCCACGCCGCCGAGCGGCACGTAGCCGCTGTTCACGCCCTTGGCGAAGGTGATCAGGTCGGGGGTGACGCCCCAGTTCTCGGCGGCGAACCACTTGCCGGTCCGCCCGAAGCCGGACATGACCTCGTCGAGGATGAAGACGATGCCGTGGCGGTCGCAGAGCTCGCGTACGCCCGCGAGGTAGCCGGCCGGCGGGGTCATGATCCCGGCGGTGCCGGGCACGCTCTCCAGGATGATCGCGGCGATGGTCGCCGGCCCCTCGAACGCGATGGTGTCGGCGAGGTGCGCGAGGGCGCGCTCGCACTCCTCGGCCTCGGTGGTGGCGTGGAACGCCGAGCGGTAGAGGAACGGGCCCCAGAAGTGCACGACCCCGGCGGCGGCCGTGTCGGACGGCCAGCGGCGCGGGTCGCCGGTCAGGTTGATCGCGGCGGCGGTGGCCCCGTGGTAGGAGCGGTAGGTCGAGAGCACCTTCTGACGGCCGGTGTGCAGCCGGGCCATCCGTACGGCGTTCTCGACGGCCTCGGCGCCGCCGTTGGTGAAGAAGACCTTGTCCAGGTCGCCCGGGGTCCGCTCGGCGATGAGGCGTGCGGCCTCGGAGCGGACGTCGACGGCGAAGCCGGGCGCGAGGGTGCACAGCCGGGCGGCCTGCTCCTGGATCGCTGCGACGACCTTGGGGTGCTGGTGGCCGATGTTGGTGTTCACCAGCTGGGAGGAGAAGTCGAGGAAGCGGTTGCCGTCGTAGTCCCAGAAGTACGACCCCTCGGCCCCGGCGACGGCGAGCGGGTCGATCAGGGCCTGGGCGGACCAGGAGTGGAAGACGTGGGCGCGGTCGGCGGCCTTGACGGCCGCGCCGTCGGCGCGGGAGGCGCCGGGGGCGTCGGAGGCGACGTGAGGGGTCATGCGGCCACGCTAAAAGTGCGCAGGTGGGAAGGGATATCGGCGGACTGTCTGCGGGTGGGGGCCGGGTCTCGGCAGTCTGTCTGCATGTGTCTGTGCCTGTGTGTGCTGAAGGCATTGATTGACAGCATGCTGCCTATCTGACAGCCTGCTGTCATACCCCACGAAGTGCAGATGGAGGAGGCGACGAGATGACCATTCCCACCACCGCTCCCACCGCCAGGCCGGTCCACTTGGCGGTCTACGACACGTACGCCGACTGGGAGACCGGGCACACGACGGCACACCTGGCCCAGCGCGGCCACCAGATCCGTACGGTCGGCCCCGCCGCCGGAGCGCCGGTCACCACCATGGGCGGTGTCCGCATCCAGCCCGACCTGGCCCTCGCGGACCTCTCCCCCGAGGACTCCTCCCTCCTGATCCTGACCGGCGCCTCGCTGTGGGACTCCGGCGACGACCTGGCCCCCTTCGCGGCGAAGGCCCGCGAGTTCCTGGCGGCCGGGGTCCCGGTCGCGGCGATCTGCGGGGCCACGGCAGGTCTCGCCCGGGAGGGCCTGCTCGACGACCGCGCCCACACCAGCGCGGCCTCCTTCTACCTGGCGCAGCAGCCGGGCTACGCGGGCGCCGAGCGGTACGTCGAGGCCGACGCGATGACGGACGGCGACCTGATCACGGCGGGCCCGACGGAACCGGTGGCCTTCGCCCGGGAGGTCTTCGCCCGGCTGGACGTCTACAAGCCGGACGTCCTGAACGCCTGGTACCGCCTGTTCCACGACTCGGACGCCAGCGCGTTCCCGGTCCTGATGGCGGCTGCGGAGCGCGGCGATGCCTGACTCCCCGCCGGAACCCCTGCTGGAACCCCTGCCGGAACCCCTGTCGGTACGGGCCCGGCAGGATCTGCTGAGCCGCACCGCGCTCGGGGTGTTCGGGCTGAACGGCCGGTTCCTCGCGCTCTCCGAGGAACTGGCCCGGCCGGCCGGGCTGACCGCGGCCTGGTGGCAGGTGCTGGGCGCGGTGCTCCAGGAGCCCCTGCCGGTGGCGGGCATCGCCCGGGTCATGGGCATCACCCGGCAGAGCGTCCAGCGCATCGCGGACCTGCTCGCGGCCAAGGGTCTCGCGGAGTACGTCCCGAACCCGGCCCACCGCCGCGCGAAACTGCTTTGCCCGACAGAGGAGGGCCGCGCCGCGGTCGCCCGCATCACCCCGGCCCACGCCGCCCTGGCCGCCCGCCTGGCCGATGAACTGGGCGAGGCCGCCTTCGCGGAAACGGTCCGGGTCCTGGACCGCCTCACGAAGGCCGTGGACACGCTGCTGGCCGACGCGACCGAAACCGGCACCGCGGGCACCGCCGACACCGCGGGCGCTTGAGGCGCGGGGCCCCGGGGGCAGGGGCGCCCGGGGCGGGGCTGGCCCCCGGAAACGACACGGCACCGGATTATGTCGAGGTCAATAATCCTGCAGGCAAAGCTTGTTGCCCCCGTCACCCCCACCGCACACTGCCCCCCATGGAGCCGCTGACCGTAATAACTCAACTGTGGGAGGGAATCGGCGCCCGCGACTGGCCCGCCGTATCCCGCCTCATCGCCGAAGACGCAGTCATCGAATGGCCCGTCAGCGGCGAACGCATCGTCGGCAGGGACAACTTCATCGCCGTGAACAGCGACGAGGCCTACACCGACGAGAGGTCCGTCAAACTCCTGCGCATCCTCGCGGACGGCGACCTCGTCGTCACCGAGGTGGAGATCCCCCAGGAACACGTCGTCTACCGCGCCGTGTCCCTGTGGACCGTCCAGGACGGAGAGATCGTCGGCGCCCGGGAGTACTGGACCAGCCCCGGCCAGGACCCGGCCCCCCGCTGGCGCGCGGCCCTCGTCGAACCGCTCGCGGAGCCCCTGGTGGCAGACTGAGCCGCGTGCTCACGCAACTCCTGACCGCGACCGGCGTCCTGGCACTGCTCACCCTCGTCCCCGGCCCCGACATGGCCGTCGTGACGAAGCGCGCGGTCTCCCGCGGCCGCGCCGACGGGCTCCGCACCGTCGCCGGGATCACCGCCGGGCTCCTCCTGTGGGGCGCCCTCACCGTCGCCGGCCTCGCCGCGCTGCTCGCCGCCTCGGCCGAGGTGTACCTGGCGGTGAAGCTCGCGGGCGCCGCGTACCTCTGCTTCCTCGGCGTCCAGTCCCTGCGCCGGCCCGGCGTGGAGCCGGCCGCCGTACGCGGCTCCGCGGCGGGCAGCGCCTGGCGGACGGGCCTGGTCGGCAACGCCCTCAACCCCAAGATCGCCGTCTTCTACACCGGCCTGCTGCCCGCCCTCGTGCCGTCCGGCCTCCGCCCGGCCACCGGCATGGCACTGCTCGTCCTGATCCACCTCGTCCTGACGGTGGCCTGGCTCGGCACGTACGTGTACGTCCTCTCGCGCGCCCGGCGCTTCTTCGCCCGGCCGCGCGTGCGCCGCGTCCTGGACCGGGCGACGGGCGTGGTCCTGATCGGCTTCGGCATCCGCGTGGCGACGACGCCGTGATCACCGTGGTGGCCGCAGTACTCGCGGCGTACGTACGGTCCGGGGCTCAGCCCTCGGCCAGCCGGTCCAGCTCCTCGCCGATGGCGACGCGCAGCGTGTCGTGCCGGTCCGCCAGCTCGTACCGGCTCCCCCTCCAGTACTCCTCCTGCTGGTACCGCCACACCGGCATCCGGACCATGTCGGCGGGCTCCCACTCGTAGCGCGGCCAGATGTGGGCGTGGAGGTACGGGTCGGTGTTGCCGAGGATCTCGATGTTCACCCGGCGGAAGGCGGGGTCGAGCCGGCGGCAGGCCCGTTCGACGGCCTCGGCGAGCCGGTCCATGTCGGCGAGGTACGCCGTCCTGCGCGCCCGGGGCAGGTCCGAGAGCCGGGTCACCGACGGGTCGTCGGTCAGCAGCACCGCGTACCCGGGGAGGAACTGCCGGTCGCCGATCACGGCGAATCCCTGGTCGAGGCGGCGCAGGAGGGTCGGGTTCTCGCCCCGATGCGCGCTGCCTATGCGGTCGTTGCGCCAGGCGGCGGAGTGACTGGCGTTGTGGTTCCCGTTGTTGCCGTTGGTCATCCCGGGACCCTAGTCGACCGCCTGGGGGATGCCTGCCGGGGGATGACCGCCCGCTGCGCCCCGTGGCTCTCAGGTTTCCCCTGTCATACCTGAGAGCTATCCGCAGAAGCCGCTCCCCAGCGGGACGCCGATGATGCCCCTCAATTCCTAACGTCGGAACCAGAGAAGACGCGGGGTCAGCCCCTCGTGAGTTCAGCCCCTCTGGATCGAGCGAAGGAACAGGGACCCGCCATGACCCGCCCCGCAGGACGCCTCGCAGGACGCACAGCAGGTCGCCCCGACGGCGGTCGCCCCGAAGGCGGTCGGGCCGGACGCCCCAGCGGCCGTCTGCGTCGCACCCTGCTGGCCGGCCTCGTCTCGGCGGCCGTCGTACTCCCCGTGTCCGCCGCCGCCTCTCCCGATGTCCCCGCACCCGCGCCCGTCGCCTTCGCCGAACACACCGCGCTCCCGGACCGGTACGCCGGCAACGGCGCCAACCTCGCCGAGGCGGCCCGCATGGCGCAGGACGCCGGCCGCACCGGCCGGGCCGCGAAGCTGCGCGCCATGGAGGCCGGCGGGACGGCCCGGTTCCTCACCTTCGACGGCCGCGGCAAGGGGCGGGCCGTCGAGGTGATCGGCGATCTGGAGACCGCCGACCGGGTCGCCGTCCTGGTGCCCGGTTCCGACACCACGCTGGACACCTACCAGAGGTTCCGTGCCGGCGCGGTCGCCCTGCAGCAGCGCCTCCAGGCCGAGCACCCGCACTCCGCCGTGGTCGCCTGGCTCGGGTACGACACCCCCGGCACGGTCAGCGCGACCGTCCTGACCGCGGACCGGGCGGACGCGGCGGCCGCCGAACTGGGTCCCTTCCTCGATCGCTTGGGGCGGGCCGCCGCACCCGGGGCCCGGCTGTCGCTGCTGTGCCACTCGTACGGCTCCGTGGTCTGCGCCCGGACCGGCACCGGCCCCCGGGTCACCGACATCGCCCTGTTCGGCAGTCCGGGCACGGGCGCCGGATCCGCCTCCGAACTGCCGACCGGCGCCCGGGTCTGGGCCGGGCGGGGCGGCGCCGACTGGATCGGCCATGTCCCCCATGTCCG
Organism: Streptomyces sp. NPDC032745; assembly: GCF_055579465.1. NCBI lineage: Bacteria > Bacillati > Actinomycetota > Actinomycetes > Kitasatosporales > Streptomycetaceae > Streptomyces > Streptomyces sp. NPDC032745. Next base: position 198,065 of record NZ_JBVING010000003.1, read on the forward strand.
CCTGGGCGGGATCGGCTTCGGCACCGACCCCGTCGACCCCGCCTTCGGAGCGCGGCCGTTCGACGCCGGCCCCGGCGGGCACAGCGACTACCTCAAGCCCGGCACCGCGTCCCTCGACAGCCTGACCCGCATCGCCCTGGCCAACGCCGCCCCGACCACCCCGGAGGTACCCCGTGCGTAAGCTCCGCGCCCGCTGGTCCGTCCTCGCGGACCGCATCGACGCCGGCACACCGCCCGACCGGGACCGGACCGTGGACGCGCTGCGGGCCTTCGCCATCCTCGGCGTGGTGCTGGGCCACTGGCTGGTGACCGCCCTGACCACCGCCGACGGCGGCCTGAGCACCACGAGTCCGCTGGCCCACCTGCCCTGGCTGGCGCCGGTGTCCTGGCTGTTCCAGACGCTGGCCGTGTTCTTCCTGGTCGGCGGCCACGTCGCCGCCCGCAGCCACGCCTCGGCGCGGGAGCGCGGGGTCCCGTACGGGGCGTGGGTCGGGCAGCGGCTGTCCCGGCTGTTCCGGCCGGTCGCCGCGGTGCTCGTCCTCTGGGCCGTCACGGCGGGCGGGATGCTGCTCGGCGGGGCCGAACCAGGCAGCGTCCAGACCCTGGTCAAGCTCGTCCTCTCCCCCCTCTGGTTCCTCCTCGTCTTCGCCGTGCTCACAGCCGCGACCCCGCTCGTGGCCCGCCTCAATCCACTGTGGCCGCTGGCGGTGGTGGCGGGGGTGGACGTGTGGCGGTTCGGCCTCGGCGGGCCCGAGTGGATCGGCTGGGTCAATGTGGCCGCCGGCTGGCTCGTCCCCTACACCCTGGGCGCCGCCTGGTCCCGCGGGACGTTCGCCCGGCGCGCTCCGGCCGCGCTGCTGGTGGGCGGGGGCGCGGCCGCCACCGCCGCGCTGGTGCTGTGGGGCGGGTATCCGGCGTCCATGGTCGGTGTCCCCGGGGCCCCCATATCGAACCTGAACCCGCCGACGCTGGCCGCCGTCGCGTTCGGCCTGGCCCAGTGCGGGCTGGCCCTGCTGCTCCGCGGGCCGCTGGACCGGGCCATGCGGCGGCCCCGGGCCTGGGCGAAGGTGGCCCTGCTGAACCTGTCCGCGATGACGATCTTCCTGTGGCACCAGACCGCGATGATGGCCGTCACCTCCCTGGGACTGCTGGCCCCCGCCGATCTGCCCGGACTGCACACCGTGCCCGACTCCGCGCAGTGGATAGCCGCCCGGCTGCTGTGGCTGCCGGTGTTCGCCGCCGCGCTCGGCGTCTGCTGGGCCGCGTTCCGTACGTACGAGCAGACCAGGCGGCCGAAGCGGAGCATGTCCTCCCGGACCGCCTCCCGGACGGTCACCGGCTCCGGGACCGCGGCCCGCACCCTGCGGGCGTCCGACGAGGTGATCCACCATGCCTAGGCTGGACGGCGTGAACGAGCAGAGCGAGCCCCCGGCCGTGGAAGCGAAAACGCAAGCGGACTCCGGCAGGACCACCGCGCCGCGGGCCCGGCTCCTGCGGACCCTGGCCCACGACCTGCTCACCATCGAGCGGGACCCGCTGCCGAGGATGTCCCGGCCGCGCTGGCTGGCCCGGCTGCCGCACGCGGTCGTCATCTACGCCGCGGTCTTCTTCGGATTGCTCACCGCGCAGCAGATGGGCGAGCACTACGACGACTACGGCGGCATCCCGCTGCTGGCGGGGATCCTGACCGGCGCGGCCATCGTCCTCGCGATGTTCCGACCGATCGGCGGATGGTGGCTCGGCCTGCTGGCCGCAGGAGTGGCCGCCTGGTCGATCCATGACAACGTCGGCCCCGGCCAGACCTGGCCCTGGATGCCCTCCGGGATCTTCGCGTTCGCACCCGTCCTGCTGCTGGTGGCCCTGCGGGTGCCGCCCCGGGTGACCGTCGCCGCGGTCTCCGTCCCCATCGCTCTGACCGGTCTGGCCGAGGTGCTGTTCAAACCGGAGCACAGCCAGAGCAGCGTCCTGGTCGCGCTTCTCCTCTTCGGCTTCGTCGGACTGCTCGGGTACGCCCTGCGGGCCACGCGCCTGGCCCGCGGCAAGCTCGTCGAGCAGGAGACGCTCACCGAGGAGGAGCGCGCTCAGCGCACCCTGCTGGAGGAGCGCACCCGGATCGCCCGCGAGCTGCACGACGTCGTCGCCCACCACATGTCGGTGATCTCCATCCAGGCGCAGGTCGCCCCGCACCTGGTGGAGAACCCCTCCGAGGAGCTCAAGGAGAACCTGGCCGGCATCCGGGAGAACGCCCTGGAGGCCCTGACGGAACTGCGCCGGGTGCTGGGCGTGCTGCGCTCCGAGCAGCCGGACGATCCGGCGAACCCGCACCATCCGCAGCCCACCCTCGCCGAACTGGACGGCCTCGTGGACAACGTGCGCAGCGCGGGACTGGCCGTCACCACCGAGATCGCGGGCATCCGGCGCCCGCTCGCCCCCGGCGTCGAGCTCACTGCGTACCGGATCGTGCAGGAGGCGCTGAGCAACTGTCTGCGTCATGCGCCCGGTTCGCGGGTGGAGGTCGGCATCGCGTACGGGCCGCGCGAACTGCACCTGTGCATCGCCAACAGCGCGCCGACCCGGCCGGCCCCGCCCTCGCACGGTGCCGGGCACGGGCTGCTGGGGATGCGGGAGCGGGCGGGCATGCTGGGGGGCGAACTCGCCGCCGGTCCGCGCCCCGGCGGCGGGTACGAGGTGAGCGCCGTGCTCCCCATGGATCCCGAGACGAAGATGGACGAAGAGGCAGCATGAGCACTCCGGCCGACCCGATCAGGGTGATGATCGCCGACGACCAGATGATGGTCCGGCAGGGCTTCACCGTCCTCCTCAACGCCCAGCCCGACATCGAGGTCGTCGGCCAGGCCGTGGACGGCGCCGACGCGGTGGCGAAGGTCGGCGAACTCGGCCCGGACGTGGTCCTGATGGACATCCGCATGCCCGGGATGGGCGGCATCGAGGCCACCTCCGTCATCACGGCCGCCCCGGACGCCACCGTCAAGGTGCTGGTGCTGACCACCTTCGACCTCGACGAGTACGTGTACGAGGCGCTGCGCGCCGGGGCTTCCGGGTTCCTCCTGAAGGACGCGTCGGCCGACCAGCTCGCGGAGGCGGTCCGGGTGGTGGCGGCCGGCGAGGCGCTGCTCTCGCCGAACATCACCAAGCGGCTGATCACGGAGTTCTCCCGGATGGGGGCGCCGCGGGCGCCCTCGAAGGCGAGGATCGACGAGCTGACCGAGCGGGAGACCGAGGTGCTGTCACTGATCGCCCAGGGCCTGTCCAACGCGGAGATCGCCGGGCACCTGGTCGTGGCCGAGCAGACCGTGAAGACCCATGTGGGGCGGATCCTGGTGAAGCTGGGCCTGCGGGACCGCACCCAGGCCGCGGTGTTCGCGTACGAGACGGGTCTGGTCCGTCCGGCGGGGTACTGAGGAGTCCGGGTAGTACCTGAGAGGGAGGCCGGGATATCCCCTTCAGCGGCGACGCGGACGAGGGGGCGGCCGACCTACGGTGTGTGTATGACCGAGACGACCTCCCGGGCGACCCCCCGGACACCCGAGTTCCGGATGGCTTCCGGCCTGCTCCAGAGCCTGCGCCAGGATCTGATCACGGACGCCTTCGCGTACCGGCCGCTGTCGCCGATGCGCACCGACGGGCCGGTGACGCGGCGGCTGCCGGAGCGGATACGGCCGTCGTTGGCCCATCTGCCGCATGCGGTCGTGGGTTTCCTGGCGTTCTTCGTGGTGATGCTCACGTCCACCGGCACCGGCGAGTTCGTCGCACCGAGCAGCTCGCTCGTGATGGGGCTGATCGCAGCCACGCCGGTGCTGATGACCCTGGTGCGGCCCGTGGGGGCGTTCTGGGCGGCCGGGGCCGCCACCGGGGTGCTCGCGGTGGTCGGCTCCAACAACGACGTGTGGCCCTGGTCGCCGGGTGCCTTCGCCTCCTACTTCGTCACGGTGACCATCGCGGCGATGCGGACCAGGCCCCGGGCCGCCGGCTGGATGTGGGTGATCACTCTGGGGATCGGGATCGCGATACCGGTGGTGCTCGGCCGGGGGGAGCCCGTCGAGATCATGCCCATGGCCTTCCTCCTGGCGGTCTCCCTGCTGGTGGTCACGGTCCGCAACATCCGCCGGGAGGCGGAGCAGGAGGTCAGCGCGCAGCAGGAGGTGACGGCCGTCGAGCGGGACCGGCGGACGCTGCTGGAGGAGCGGACGACGATCGCGCGGGAGCTGCACGACGTGGTGGCCCACCACATGTCGGTGGTGGCGATCCAGGCGGAGGCCGCGCCGTACCGGGTGAAGAATCCGCCGCCGGAGCTGGAGGCGGCGTTCGTCACCATCCGGGAGAACGCGGTGGCGGCGCTGACGGAACTGCGCCGGGTGCTGGGTGTGGTGCGCTCCGCGGACTACGAGGCGCCGGACGCCCCGCAGCCGACGCTGGCCTCGCTGGACGGGCTGCTGGCCAATGTGCGCGAGGCCGGGCTGAGCGTGGAGAAGACGGTCACGGGTGCGGTGCGGGAGCTGCCGCCGGGCGTCGAGCTGTCGGCGTACCGCATCATCCAGGAGGCACTGAGCAACACCCTGCGCCATGCGCCGGGGGCAGCCGCCTCGGTCGAGGTCTCGTACGTGCTGGGCGGGCTGGGCATACGGGTCGTCAATGCGGCGGCGACCGGGGACGTGCGGCCCTCTCCGGGCGCCGGGCACGGGCTCACGGGGATGCAGGAGCGGGTGGCCATGCTGGAGGGGGAGATGACGGCCGGGGAGACCGCGGCGGGCGGGTACGAGGTGGCGGTGTTCATACCGGTGCGCGGACGGCAGGACGGGGTGCAGGAGTCGGTGCAGGAATCGGGGAAGTCGGCATGACGATCAGGGTTCTGATCGTCGACGACCAGATGATGGTCCGGGAGGGCTTCTCCGTCCTGCTGAACGCGATGGACGGCATCGAGGTGGTCGGCGAGGCGGTGGACGGCCGCGAGGCCATCGCCCAGGTGGCGGCGCTGCGGCCCGACGTGGTGCTGATGGACATCCGGATGCCGGTGATGAACGGGCTGGAGGCGACACGGGAGATCGTCGCCTCGGACACGGACGCGAAGGTGCTGGTCCTGACGACCTTCGACCTCGACGAGTACGTGTACCAGGCCCTGCGGGCCGGGGCCTCCGGGTTCCTGCTCAAGGACGCCTCGGCCCGGCAGCTGGCCGACGGGGTGCGGGTGGTGGCGTCCGGTGAGGCGCTGCTGGCGCCCACCGTCACCAAGCGGCTGATCCTGGAGTTCTCGAAGCTCTCGACCCCGCCGAAGCTCGCGGATCCGGCGGGGGTCGGGGAGCTGACGGAGCGGGAGACGGAGGTGCTGGTGCTGATCGCGCAGGGGCTGTCCAACGCGGAGATAGCGGACCGGCTCATCGTCGCGGAGTCCACGATCAAGACGCACGTGAGCCGGATCCTGGTGAAACTGGGCCTGCGCGACCGCACCCAGGCCGCGGTCTTCGCCTACGAGACCCGTCTGGTGACTCCGGCCTGAGCCGGATGACGACGAGTCACACCTCGTGCGGGGACAGCCCTTAGGCTGCGGGGATGGGCTTTGATCCGTGGGACGCCGCATTCGTCGCCGATCCGTACCCCGCCTACCGGGAGCTGCGCGAGCAGGGCCGTGCCCTGTGGTTCGAGCCCACCGGGCAGTGGCTGGTGCCGCACCACGCCGATGTGAGCGCGCTGCTGCGCGACCGCCGGCTGGGCCGGACCTACCTGCACCGGTTCTCGCACGAGGAGTTCGGGCGCGAGGCCCCGCCCCCGTCGCACGAGCCCTTCCACGTCCTCAACGGGAACGGCCTGTTGGACCTGGAGGATCCCGCGCACGCACGCGTGCGGCGGCTGGTGTCCAAGGCGTTCACGCCGCGGACCGTGGAGCAGCTCGCCCCTGCCGTGGACCGGCTCGCCCGGGAGCTGGTCGGGCAGCTCCTCGCCGACGGGGGCGGGGACCTGCTCACCGTCGTGGCCGAGCCCCTGCCCGTGGCGGTGATCGCCGAGCTGCTCGGGGTACCCGAGGCGGACCGGGCGCTGCTGCGGCCGTGGTCGGCGGACATCTGCGGGATGTACGAGCTCCGGCCGGACGAGGAGACCGCGCAGCGGGCGGTACGGGCGAGCGTGGAGTTCAGCGCCTATCTGCGCGAGCTGATCGCGGAGCGGCGCAAGGAGCCCGGCGAGGATTTGATCTCCGGTCTGATCGCCGCCCACGATGAGGAGGGCAGGCTCAGCGAGCAGGAGATGATCTCCACCTGCGTGCTCCTGCTGAATGCCGGCCACGAGGCCACCGTGAACACCACGGTCAACGGCTGGTGGACCCTTTTCCGGCACCCCGAGCAGCGCGCCTCGCTCGATTCCGAAAAGTTGTCCACAGCTGTGGATGAACTGATGCGCTACGACACTCCCCTGCAGATGTTCGAGCGCTGGGTGCTGGACGACATCCGGATCGGCGACACGGTCGTCCCGCGCGGAGCCGAGGTCGCGCTGCTCTTCGGGTCCGCGAACCGGGATCCCGCTCGGTTCGACGACCCCGACGCCCTGGACCTCGTACGGGCCGACAATCCGCATCTGAGCTTCGGGGCCGGGATCCACTACTGCCTGGGCGCTCCGCTCGCGCGGCGCGAGCTGACCGCCTCGTTCGGAGCCCTGCTGGCAGACGGCGTCCCGCCCCTGAAGCTCGTACGGGAGCCCCGGTGGCGGGACGGCTACGTCATCCGCGGTCTGGAAGAACTCCTCGTGGAGTTCTGAGGAGCCCTAGGCGGCCAGGTCGCGGCGGCGCAGTGCCGTCAGGCCGGCCGTCAGCAGGGCCGCCGCCAGCGCGGTCAGCACCAGCAACGGGGCCCAGGCCAGGGCCTCCGCGCCCGGCAGCTTGGGCAGGTGGGCGAACGGCGAGAGGTTCAGGACGGCCTGCGGAAGGTTCAGCGCCGGGCCGATCCAGCCCAGCGTCAGCGCGCTCCCGGCCACCGCCCAAGCGGCCACCGCGTACTTCGGGGCGGCGCCGTGCAGGAGGGCCGCGAGGGCGCCGATCACCCACACCGCCGGGAGTTGGGCGATCGTCGCGCCCACCGCCGCACCGACGCCCCGGCCGTGCCCGATGCCGAGCCCCAGCCCCGCCAGCAGCAGGATCAGCGCCGAGCCGCCGAAGGCCACGGCCAGGTGGCCGCCGGCCCACCGCAGCCGGCCGACCGCGTTCGCGAGCAGCGGTTCGGCGCGTTGCCCCGACTCCTCACCGCTCAGCCGCAGCACCGCCGAGACGATGTACAGGGCGGCGACCATGCCGAGCATCCCGGCCATCGTCGCGAGGAAGGCATCGGCGACACCGCTCTGCCCGCCCATCCGCTCGATGATCTCGCGGGTCCGTTCGTTGTCGCCGACCAGCTGCGTCGCCCCGTCCGTCATCCCGCCGAAGACCACCCCCGCCAGCAGGAACCCGAGGCTCCAGCCGATCAGGCTGCCCCGCTGGAGCCGCCACGCCAGCGCCCCCGCGCTGCCCAGCCGGCCCTCCGCTGGGCCCGGCCGGGCCGGCAGGAAGCTCATGCCGAGGTCACGGCGGCCGGCCAGCGCGTACGCCGCCGCCACCTGCACCGCCACGGCTGCCGCGAACAGGCCGAGCACCCACCAGCGTTCGGTTGCGAAGGCCCGTACGTGCTCCAGCCAGCCCAGCGGCGACACCCAGGTCAGCGCGCTCGAACCCGCGGCGCTCCCCGCGTCCCCGGCGGCGCGCAGTACGAACGCCGCGCCGATCAGTGCGCCCGTGAGCCCCTTCGCGAGCCGCGCACTCTCGGTGAACTGCGCGGCGATGGCGGCCAGGGCCGCGAACAGCATCCCGGTCGCGCCGATGCCCAGCCCGAGCGCGAGCGCACCACCCGCACCGCGCCCGGCGAGTCCGCCCGTCACCAGGAGCGCGGCCAGCGCGTTGGCCGTCAGGGCCGCCAGCAGCGCGGCAGTCAGCGGCGCCCGGCGCCCCACCATCGCGGCGGAGAGCAGCTCCTGACGACCCGTCTCCTCCTCCTCGCGGGTGTGCCGGACCACGACGACAAGACTCATGATCCCGGCGAGCACCCCGGCGAAGATCCCGCCGCGCCATGCGGTCAGGGCGCCGATCGAGTCGCCGAAGACCGGCCCGTACAGGGCGCGCAGCGAGCCGTTGGTGTTCATCGTGCCGAGCAGGCGGGCCCGTTCGGCGGCCGTCCCGTACACCGACTCGAGCGAGGCGGGCAGGCTGAGCACCGTCATCGCCACGACCATGATCCAGACCGGCATCATCACGCGGTCGCGGCGGAGCGCGAGCCTCAGCAGCGTCCCGGTGCCGGCCAGTTGGTTCTTCATCGCGACACGCCCGCCTTCGCGTTCCCGTTCCGGTCCCCGGTCACGTCCCCGGTCACGTTCACGTCGTCCGCGTCGTCCGCGTAGTGCCGCAGGAAGAGCTCCTCGAGCGTGGGCGGCGTCGAGGTCAGCGACCGCACACCGGACTCGGTGAGCGAGCGCAGTACGGCGTCCAGCTTGTCCGTGTCGGCCTGGAAGCGGACCTTCAGCCCCTGCACCTCCACGTCGTACACGCCCGGCAGGTGCGCGATGCCGTTCGGCGGGCCGGCGAGCTCGGCGCTGATCGACGTACGGGTCAGGTGCCGCAGATCGGCCAGCGTGCCGGTCTCCACCGTGCGGCCCTTGCGGATGATGCTGACCCGGTCGCAGAGGGTCTCGACCTCGCTGAGGATGTGCGAGCTGAGCAGGACGGTCCGGCCGGCGGCGCGCGCCTCGGCGACACAGCCCTGGAAGACCTCCTCCATCAGCGGGTCCAGCCCGGAGGTGGGCTCGTCGAGGATGAGCAGCTCGGCCTCGGAGGCGAAGGCGGCGACGAGCGCGACCTTCTGCCGGTTGCCCTTGGAGTACGTGCGCCCCTTCTTGGTGGGGTCCAGCTCGAACCGCTCGATCAGCTCGGCGCGCCGGGCCCGGTCCAGGCCCCCGCGGAGCCGCCCGTAGAGGTCGATGACCTCGCCGCCGGAGAGGTTGCGCCACAGGGTGACGTCGCCGGGGACGTAGGCGATGCGGCGGTGCAGTTCCACGGCGTCGGCCCAGGGGTCGCCGCCGAGCAGCTCGGCGGTTCCGGAGTCGGCGCGCAGCAGGCCCAGCAGGACCCGGATGGTGGTGGACTTCCCGGCGCCGTTGGGGCCGAGGAAGCCGTGGACCTCGCCGGTGGCGACGGAGAGGTCGAGTCCGTCCAGTGCGTGGGTGCGGCCGAACGCCTTGTGCAGTCCGGCGACGCTGATTGCCTTCGTCATGATTCCGAACGTACGCTACTTTCACAAACTTGTGAAGCTCGGAAAACGTATAAAGTCGAGAAGGTGGCGGACGACATGGATGTACAGGCGCAGGCGCAGGCGCAGGACGTACGGAGCGAGGAAGCGGTCTCCCGCTTCGTGGAGCGGTTCGCCGCGCAGCTCACCGAGGCGGGGATGCAGCGGATGGCCTCACGGGTCTTCGCCCAGCTGCTCGCGAGCGACAGCGGGGCGATGACGTCGGCGGAGCTGAGCGAGGCGCTGCAGATCAGTCCGGCGGCGGTGTCGGGGGCGGTGGCGTACCTGACGCAGGTGACCATGGTCAGCCGGGAGCGGGAGCCGGGCTCACGGCGGGACCGGTACGTGCTGCACAACGAGCTCTGGTACGAGACGTTCACCCGGCGGGACCAGGTGCTGACCCTCTTCGAGAAGACGCTGCGCGATGGTGTCGCCGGACTCGGCGCGGACAGCCCGGCGGGGGTGCGGATGGCGGAGACCGCGGAGTTCTTCGAGTTCCTGCAGGGTGAGATGGCCGGGATGATGGACCGCTGGCGGGCCCACCGGGCCACCCCGAACCTCCCGTAGCCCGCCGCGCGGGGCCCCGTACCCCCGCGCGGCGAACGCCGGCGGGGCTGGACGTGCCCGGCGGGCAGGGCCCGCCAGAGGTCAGCGGGTCAGCAGGTCAGCGGGCAGCAGGTCAGCGGGGAACCGTCAGGGACCAGGCCGCCGGACGGAGTGTCCAGGTGCGGCGGCGGACCGGGCCCGCCACCAGTGCGTCCGCCCGGTAGCGGAAGTCGGAACCCGACACCGTCACCGAACCCGCCCTCGCCCGCAGCGAAGGCCCGCCGGCCACCCGGACCGTCACCTCCGCCACGCCGTCGGCCGACACCGGCACCACCCGGAGGTCCTCCACCACCCGGTCCACGTCCACCAGGACCCGCCCGTCCACCTCCACCCGCAGCCGGTGGCCCGCCGGAGCCCCCGACGGGACCAGCGTCCGCACCAGCGAGCGGTACGCACTCCAGACGGACGGCCTCGCTACCGCCCGGACGGGTGGAATCCGCAGATCCCCCAGCACCACCCCGTCGCTGTCGTCCACCAGCAGGTCGCGCGTACGGACGGACCCGTCCAGCACCGACCGTGCCGCCGCCACCGCCGACAGCGGCACGCCCAGGGACCGGGCCAGCCCCAGCGAGCCCGCGGGCCCGACCGGGACCAGCGACAGAGCGCCCTCGCCCAGCCCCCGCTCCCGGTACAGCAGCCCCACGGCCCGTACCAGCGCCCGGTCGTCGCCCACGATCACCGGCTGCCGATGACCCCGGCGGGCAAGTGCCCGCGCAAACTCCTCCTGCGAGTCCGGGAGGCAGATTTTCGCTGCCGCGCCCGCTGACAGAACATCCTTCGCGATCCGCACGGACTCGCCGTCAAGACGGCGGGCGACCGGGTCGACGAGCACGAGCAGGCCGCCTACCGGCGCGCCCGCATGGCTCATGGTGGGCTCTGGAGCCGACACCTCGGTCCTTCCTCGGGTAGCATCTTTGTGCAAGAGGCCCTTGCGCTATTGCGCCAGGGCCTTCGTCTATTCCGGGGCACCGGTCCGACGGCTCAGCCTGCGGTGTACATCGTCGTACACCCCCTGACCTTGGACATGCCCCATCCGGAAGAGGTGTACGCCTGTGCCCGCTCTTGTGCTGCTCGGAGCTCAGTGGGGTGACGAGGGCAAGGGAAAGGCCACCGACCTGCTCGGTGGATCCGTTGATTATGTAGTGCGCTACCAGGGCGGCAACAACGCCGGCCACACGGTCGTCGTAGGCGACCAGAAGTACGCGCTGCACCTTCTCCCTTCCGGCATCCTCTCCCCCGGATGCACCCCTGTCATCGGCAACGGCGTCGTCGTCGACCCGGCCGTCCTGCTCTCCGAGCTGCGCGGCCTGAACGAGCGCGGCATCGACACCTCCAAGCTGCTGATCAGCGGTAACGCGCACCTGATCACGCCGTACAACGTCACCCTCGACAAGGTCGGCGAGCGCTTCCTCGGCAAGCGCAAGATCGGTACGACCGGCCGCGGCATCGGCCCGACGTACGCGGACAAGATCAACCGCATCGGCATCCGCGTCCAGGACCTGTACGACGAGTCGATCCTCATCCAGAAGGTCGAAGCGGCGCTCGAGGGCAAGAACCAGCTCCTCGCGAAGCTCTACAACCGCCGCGCCATCGAGGCCGCCGCGATCGTGGAGGAGATGCTCCAGTACGCGGAGCAGATCAAGCCGTACGTCGCCGACACCACGCTGATCCTCAACAACGCGCTCGACGAGGACAAGGTCGTGCTGTTCGAGGGCGGCCAGGGCACCCTGCTCGACGTCGACCACGGCACGTACCCCTTCGTCACGTCCTCGAACCCGACCGCCGGCGGCGCCTGCACCGGCACCGGCGTGGGCCCGACGAAGATCAGCCGCGTCATCGGCATCCTCAAGGCCTACACGACCCGCGTCGGCGCCGGCCCGTTCCCGACCGAGCTGTTCGACCAGGACGGCGAGGACCTGCGCCGCATCGGCGGCGAGCGCGGCGTGACCACCGGCCGCGACCGCCGCTGCGGCTGGTTCGACGCGCCGATCGCCCGTTACGCCACCCGCGTGAACGGCCTGACGGACTTCTTCCTCACCAAGCTGGACGTGCTGACCGGCTGGGAGCAGATCCCGGTCTGCGTCGCGTACGAGATCGACGGCAAGCGCGTCGAGGAGCTCCCGTACTCGCAGACGGACTTCCACCACGCGAAGCCGATCTACGAAAACCTCCCCGGCTGGTCCGAGGACATCACCAAGGCCAAGACGTTCTCGGACCTCCCGAAGAACGCCCAGGCGTACGTGAAGGCCCTCGAGGAGATGTCGGGCGCCCCGATCTCCGCGATCGGCGTCGGCCCCGGCCGTACCGAGACGATCGAGATCAACTCGTTCCTGTAACAGGACCGCTAGCAGGACCGCGGAGGGGCGGTGGGCCGTGTGGCGCACCGCCCCTCCGGCGCGTCCGCCGCCGAAAGGCCGCGGGAGCCCCCGGCCGGTAAACTGGTGCCATCAGGCCCGCGCTGTTCAGCCGCGGGAGCGCACCGCTCGGTCGGACCTCCGCGAGGGTGCGAGTACTTCTCCCTCATAAGGCATGCGCACCACGTCGCGCCGGTAGCGGGCAACTCCCTTAGCTGGCACAGGAGTTTGCCATGAGCAACGTCCTGCCCCGGGCGGCGGCCCTTGCTGCCGCTGCCCTCCTGGCAACCACCGGCGTTTTGGTGGGCGCCACCCAGTCATCGGCTCTGCCGATGGCCCCCCCGACCTGCCGTGTGGCCGACCTCGAGCTGGCCGTCGGCGGGCCGGAACGCGCCGGAGGGGCGATCGACTACCCCATCCTGTTCACCAACACCACGGGCCACAACTGCGCGTTGCGCGGATACCCGGGCGTCAGCGTCACGGATGCCCGGCACCGCCAGATCGGCACCTCCGCGATCCGCACCGGCGAGCCGATCAGCACGGTGCTCGTCGCCCCCGACGAAACCGTGACCGCCGTCATGCGCACCAACAGCCGGTCCGTGGCGCCGAACTGCCGGCCAAAGTCGGCCTACGTCAAGGTCTACCCGCCGAACAGCGGCGTGGCCGAGGAGATCTCCTACCCCCTGCGGGTGTGCGGGATGTTCGAGATCAGCCCGGTCCAAGCCGGGGAATGAGCGCCGACAGTGGGTGTGCCGAAGGGGCGGTGGGGGACGCACCGCCCCTTCGGCACACCTGCTAGACGGTCTGGTACCAGCCGAGCAGGTCGAAGACCAGGTCGATGTCCTGCCAGCCCTGGTTCCAGAAGTCGACCATGCCCCCCTTGCCCCCGGAGGTCTGCACCAGGTTCGAGACCGTCGCGCCCGCCGTCCAGTTCAGGGACGAGGAGACGGGCCGCTGCGGTGTGACGGCGGTCCCCTTCAGGTAGTCGGGCCACGTATTCGGGTCGGCGGCGACCGAAAGGAAGCCCGTCCCGGTGGTGTTGGTGACCGTGGTGTTCAGCACCCAGCCGTCGATGTCCGAGTTCGTCGTATCGCCGTCGAGCCGCACGGGGAGGTGGGTGCGGGCCGGGATCGGCCCGGCCTTCCGGCCGCCCCAGCTGTCCTTGCGCGTGTCCATGATCCGGTACGGCCCCCCGATGGACACGAGGGCGGACCTGCTGTCGGTGCTGTAGTAGCCGACGACGTCGGCCACCACGTCGGCCCGGTCCCAGCTGCCGTTGCGGACGGTGATCCTCCCGTCGGGGCCGATCGGCACGATCACCGAGTTGGCGACCGTCTGACCGGCGGTGAAGTTCAGGCTCGATGTGGCCGGCGCCGCCTGCCCGCCCGGGTACGCGGTCAGGTGCCCTGCCGCCCGGGGGTTGGTGGCCGTCAGGTTGAGCGCCACGGCGGTGGCGCCCTTCGGTACGCCCCCGCGCCCGGCGATGTCGACCCCGAAGGTGCCGTAGCCGGGGACCTGGCCCTTCGCCGTACCGAGACCCTCGCGGGTGTCGACGGCGCGGACCGGGTCCAGCGTGGTGTAGCCGCCGGCGGCCGACGCCGTGAAGTAGCCGGTGACGTCCGCGAGCAGGTCGACCGACTCCCAGCCGCCGTTGATCAGGTGCACGGAGCCGTCCTCGCCGACCGGCACGATGACCTGGTTCGCAACCGTCTGCCCCGCGACGTAGTTCAGGTTCGACCCCTCGTCGAAGCCGTAGTCGCGGGGCTGGGCCACGACGTAGCCGGATCCCGTGGCGTTGGTGGCGGTGACGTTGAGGACCACTGCGCGGACCCCGGCGGGGACCTTCGCGGCGCCCCCGACCTTCAAGACCACCGAGCCCCGCCCCGCGACCTTGGCCTGCGCGGCGCCGAGGCCCGCGCGGGTGTCCAGCAGCCGGGTGGGCGCGTGCGGGGTGTACTCGCTGCCCGAGGTGACGAAGTCGAGCCGGTTCACGGCCTGGACGCCGTTCGTGGTGTCCTTCACCGTGACCGTGACGGCGTACGCGCCGACCTTGGCGTACTTGTGCTCGGTGTTCCGCCAGTCGGAGCCCGAGCTGGAGGCGGTGAGCCGGTCCGTGGTCCCGTCGCCCCAGGCGATGGTGATGTCGAGTTCGGCGGGCTCGCCCGTGACGAGGGTCCGCAGGTCGATCGAGTGCGCGGTGGGCGCGGTGGCTTCCAGGTCGATCGCGAGGTAGGCGTCACGCGACGCGTCCTGGGCCCGCGCAGTGCCCGACCCGGCCCCGGATCCGGGCAGCGGTGTGCGGACCGTACGGCCGGCAGGGCTGGAGAAGGTCTTGCCCCCGGGCAGCGTCCCGCCCTTGCCCGGGTTCGCACCGGGCCTCGCGGCCGCCCCGTGGGCGGCGGGCGCGACGGGACCCGCCGCATGAGCCGCCGCCGTGGGAACGAGAACAACACCGGCGGCCACGAGGGCAGCGGAAGCTACGAGTCGGCGATTGCGCACCGGCCCCCCATTTTTCTGTGAAGAGTGTCGAGTCGAAGTGGCTGCGGGCTACTTGGACTCGTAGTACCCGAAGAGGTCCACGATGAGGTCCACGTTGTGGTCGCTCTGGTTCCAGAAGTCGACGATGCCGTGGTCACCGGCGCTCGCCTGAACCAGGTTGGGGACCGTCTTGTACGCCGTCCAGTTCAGCGTGGAGGACACGGGGCGCTCCGGCCGGCCCTGGGTGCCCTTGATGTAGTCGTCCCAGGTGTTCGGGTCCGGGGCAACGGACAGGAAGCCCGCGCTGATCGCGTTGGTGACGGTCGCGTTCAGCACGTAGCCCTCGACGCCCTGCTCCTCGGGGCTGATGAACATGTGCAGGTAGCCGCGGGCGGGCGCCGGGCCGCCGTAGCCGCTCTGGCGCGTGTCGAGCCACCGGGAGGGGCTGATCGGCAGGAACGCCGACTTGCTGTCGGGGCTGTAGTAGCCGACGACGTCGACGACGACGTCGGCGCCCTTCCAGCTGCCGTTGCGGATGCTGATCTTGCCGTCCGCACCGACCGGCACGATCACCGAGTTGGCGATGGTCTGACCGGCGCCGAAGTTCACGCTGGACGTGGCCGGAGCCGCCTGCCCGCTCGGGAACACGGTCAGGTGGCCGGCCGCCTGCGGGTCGGTCACGGTCACGTTCAGCGCGACGGCGGTGACCCCCTTCGGGACGGATCCGCGCTCGGCGATCTGGACCCCGAAGGACCCGTAGCCCGGGACCTGGCCCTTCGAGGTGCCGAGACCCTCACGGGTGTCGACGAACCGGGAAGGTGCCAGCGAGGTGTAACCGCTGGACGACGTACGGGTGAAGTACCCGGTCACGTCCGCGATCAGGTCCACCGGCGCCCAGCCGCCGTTGACCAGCTCCACGTACCCGTCGTTGCCGACCTGCACGATCACCTGGTTCGGAACCGACTGGCCGGCTTCGTAGTTGAGGTTCGAGGTGTTCGGCTGCTTGTACCCGCTGCCGGGGAACACCGTGACGTGACCGGCTTCGGTGGTGTCGGTGACGGTGACGTTGAGGACCACGGCAGTGACGTTGGCCGGGATCTGGGCGTTGCCGGCGATCTTCACGCGGACAGTGCCCTTCCCGGGGACCTTGGCCTTCGCCGTGCCGGTGCCGTCCCGGGTGTCCAGCAGCCGGGTCGGGGCGTGCGGGGTGAAGTCGGATCCCGGCGTGCGGATCGAGAGCTGGTTCTCCGCCTGGACGTTGTTTGCGGCGTCGCTCACGGTGACCGTGATCGTGTAGTCGCCGGTCTTCTTGTAGACGTGGGAGTTCGTCAGAACGGTGCTGCCGGAGGCCTGCGCCGAGTCCGTGGTCCCGTCACCCCAGGCGATGGTGACGGAGAGCGGGGTGGCGGCGCTGGTGATGGTGGTCTTGAGCTCGAGCCCGCGCGCGGTGTGGCTCACGGCGCCGAGGCCGATCTTCAGGTCCGGGTTGCCCGCGGCGGCCTGCGCCGGAGCCTGTGTCTGCGGAGCCGCGGCCGCCTTCCCCTGGGCGGCGGGCAGCGCATTGCGGACCGTACGGCCGGCCGGGCTGTCGAAGGTCTGGACGTTGGCCGCCTTGGCCTTGGCCAGGTCCGACTGCGGAGCGGACGCCGCGCGGGCGGCGGGCGCGACCGGGTCGGCCGCGTGGGCCGTTCCGGATACGAGGCCTACACCCGCCGCCACGAGGGCAGCGGAAAACATGAGACGGCGACGGAGCACCGTTCCCCCCTAGGTCTGGTGCGAACCTTGAACAGGTTCGAAATCCTGCTCAGCGTACAGACCCGTCAGTGGCTTGATCCACCGGGTTCCCGCCCCGTGCCGAGCAGGGCGTCGATGCCGTCCTTGATCTGCCCGATCGGTACGTCCCGCGCCGTGAGGTGCTCGAACAGGCTCGGCACGAACGGGGCGAGCAGCAGGTGCGCCAGCACCGCCGCATCCACCTGCGGGCGCGTCTGGCGCACCAGCATCGCGACGTGCGTGTGCATGGTCAGGTACGCACCGCTGCCGTACCGGGCGCCCGGCGACGCGGCCTCCGCCACGGCCATCACCGCACGCTGTTCGACGAGCCGTTCGGCCAGGGTGTGCAGGAAGGCGCGCAGCCGGACGGCGGGCGGCGCGTCGGGGCCGAGCGGGGCCGGCCCGCTCATGAAGGCCTCCTGGAAGCGCCGCTCGTCATCGTCGAGCAGCGCGAACAGCAGGCTGCTCACGTCGCCGAAGCGGCGGTAGACCGTCCCGACCCCCATGCCCGCGGCATGGGCGACGGCGTTCATGGTCACGGCGTCCGGCCCCTGCTCGGCGACCAGCCGCGCCGCCGCGTCCAGGATCTTCCGCCTGTTCCTGGCGGCGTCCGCGCGCTCGGGCGGGGCCTGCCCCGTGACCGGGAGTTCGATGCGGCTCATACCCAGAGGCTACCGGACACCCCTTGCCAAACGGATGACTATCCGCTTTACTCTCACCCATCGAACCGGATAGCAATCCACTTATAGATGGGGTCCTCACCATGAGCGCCAAGGTCGCGGTCGTCTACTACTCCTCCACCGGAAACGTCCACGAGCTCGCGAAGGCCGTGGCCGAAGGCGCCGAGAAGGCGGGCGCCGAGGTCCGCCTGCGCCGGGTGCCCGAGCTCGCCCCCGACGCGGCCATCGACTCCAACCCGGCCTGGCGCAAGCACGTCGAGGACACCGAGGACGTCGAGGTCGCCACCCTGGACGACCTCGTGTGGGCCAACGCGTACGCGATCGGCTCGCCGACCCGGTACGGCAACATCGCGGGCCAGCTGAAGCAGTTCCTCGACACCACGGGCGGCCTCTGGCAGCAGGGTGCTCTCGCCGACAAGCCGGCCACCGGCTTCACCAGCGCGCACAATGCGCACGGCGGCAACGAGTCCACGCTGCTCGCCCTCTACAACACCTTCCACCACTGGGGCTCGGTCATCGTCGCCCCCGGCTTCACCAACCCGGCGATCTTCAGCGCCGGCGGCAACCCGTACGGCACCTCGCACCCGGCCAGCAGCGGCGCCGTCAGCGAGGAGACCCTGACCGCGGCCCGCTACCAGGGCGAGCGCCTGGCGAAGTTCGCCACCCGCCTGGCGGCCACGGCCGACCTCGCCTGACACCGAGTGCGGTACGCAGGACATCGCCCGGCAACGGGGAGGGGCCCGTCCGATCTGCCGATCGGACGGGCCCCTCAGTGCTGTTCCGGGCGCCTGCGCGCCCGGGGGATCACCTGGTCTGATAGACGCCGTAGACGTCGACGATGAGGTCGGCGTCCTGCCAGCCCTGGTTCCAGAAGTGGATCACGCCGTGCTCACCGTCGCTCGCCTGTGCCAGGTTCGCGACGGTCTTGCCCGCGGTCCAGTTCAGGTTGGAGGACACCGGACGCGGCGGGACGGGTGCGCCGGGCTGATCGTTCACCAACCACGGGAACGGGCTCGGGGCCACCGAGAGGAACCCCGCGTCCGTCGTGTTGGTGACGGTCGTGTTCATGACGTAGGCCTCGTCGCCCGCCGGGTCGTCGATGACCGCGAACCCCTTCGCGATGTACCCGCGGGCCGGGAACTTCCCGCCCGGGTACCAGTCGCCGGGCACACGGGTGTCGAGGTACCGGTAGTTGCCCGTCGGCGAATAGGCCGCCTTGCCGTCCTTGCTGTAGTAGCCCACGACGTCGACCACCACGTCGGCGGGGGACCACGAGCCGTTGAACACGTTGATCGACCCGTCCGGGCCGACCGGCACGATCACCGAGTTGGCCACCGTCTCACCGGCCGCGAAGTTCAGGCTGGACGCGGTCGGGACCGTGCCGCCGCCCGGGTACAGGGAGAGGTGACCGGCGTCCTTGGGGTTGGTCGCCGTCACGTTGAGCGCCACCGCCGTGACCCCCTTGGGAACCCCCTTCACGCCGCCGATCTGCGTGCCGAAGGACTTGCGGCCGGCGAGCTGGCCCTTGGGCGTACCGAGCCCGTCGCGGGTGTCGACGAACCGCGTCGGGGCCATCGTGGTGTAGCCGCTGGCCGGGGTGTGGGTGAAGTAGCCCGTGATGTCGACGACCAGGTCCACCGGGCCCCATCCGCCATTGAAGAGGTCGACGTAGCCGTCGGCGCCGACCATCACGATGACCTGGTTCGAGACGGACTGGCCGGCCGCGTAGTTGAGGTTCGACGTCTTGGGGATCCCGGTGTCGTCCCCCGCCCACACCGTGATGTGGCCTGGCTCTGCCGTGTTCGTGACCGTGACGTTGAGGGCGACCGCCTCCACGCCGGTGGGCACGCCGGAACCGCCGGCGGGAATACCGCCGATGCCGGTCACCTTCACGCGGGTCTTGCCGCGACCGGCGACCTTGCCCGCCGTCGTGCCGGTGCCGTTGCGGGTGTCCAGCAGCCGGGTCGGGGCGTACGGGTTGAACTCGGTGCCCTGCGTGAGGTGCATGAGCTCGTTGACGGCCTGGACCCCGTTCGCGGCGTCGATCACCGTCACCTTCACCCGGTACTCGCCGACCTCGGTGTACGTGTGCGCGTCCCACCGGTCGCCGGAACCCTTGGTGGTCACCTTGTCCGTCTTGCCGTCGCCCCAGTCGACGGTCACGTCGAGCGGCACGTCCGCGCTCGTGATCGTGGACTTGATCTCAAGGCCGAGCGCGGTGTGGGTGGATCCGGAGATGTCCAGGGCCAGCTGCGGGTTGCCGGCAGCGGACTGCGCCTGCGCGGCGGCAGCCTTGTTCCCCCCTGCGGGCAGCGTCGTGCGGACGGTACGGTCGGCAGGGCTGTGATACGTCTTCAGTGCCGTCTTCCCGGGTTCCGCCCGGACGGGCGCGGCGGTCGCGGACGGGCCGTCCGCCGCCGAGGCCATGCCCGGGATGAGCCCAAGACCCGCCGCCATCAGGGCAGCGGACATTACGAGTCGGCGATTGCGCACCGGCCCCCCATTTTTTCGTTTTTGAACGCGATCAGAGCGAAACGCGATCAGCGTACACAGCGATCCGGACATCGCTCCTGGGGGGGGTTCCGGCCAGGCCCGCGAACCTCCGGTTACGTAGCCGCCCAGCCGGCGAAGTCGGCCCAGGCCGTGGGGGCCACGACCAGGGTCGGGCCGGCGGGGTTCTTGGAGTCCCGCACGTGCACGGCGTGCGGGCACGTGGCCACCTCGACGCAGTCCCCGCCACCGCCGTCGCTGTAGCTCGACTTGTGCCAGTTGTAGGCGACCTCTACGCAGTCCCCGCCACCACCGTCGCTGTAACTGGACTTGAACCACTGCAGGGTGTTGGTGCTCATTTGCGTTCTCCTGCCAACCGCTGGATGAGTTCCAGAGATTCATCGGGGCTCAGCGCCTGTGAGCGGATCTTCGCATAGCGCTGCGCCAGTTGGGACACCTTTGCCGGGTTGCTGATGAGGAGCCCCTCGTCGTTGATTTCCATGTAGACGACGTGATGGTGATCCCCGGTTTCCACCACTTTCATCGGGCCGCGCTCGCCCGCATGGGAGCCTTTCAAGCCTCGATGCTTGGACAGGACCTGCACCGATACGTTGTCGCGCTGGGCATCCTCCGCAAGCGAACGAAGCTGCCCTCGTTGGACGTCCCAGCTCCCGTATGGACGCTCGAGAACCCCTTCTTCGACGATCAGTTCGACCATCGCCATCGGGTTGCGGTCGAACAGCGCCTTACGCGCCATCCGGGCCTCGACGAGCTCTTCCGCCCGGGCGTCCGACACCGGCGGATAGCTGCCCTTGAATACCGCCCGGGCGTACGACTCCGTCTGGAAGAGGCCGTCCATCACCATCGTCTGGTACGAGGAGAGCATGAGGGCCTCGGCTTCCACCTGTGAGAACTTCCGGAAGCGGACCGGGTACTTCTCCATCAGGACGTACTTCCGCGCGCTCTCGAAGAAGCCGCGTCGGTCACCGATCGCCACCTCCAGGCCCACCAGCATGTTGTCGCTCACCGGCTGTGCGCCCGTTTCCATGGCGCTGATCGCCGAGCCGGTGTAGCCGATCATCTCCCCCACCGCCACCTGCGTCAGCTTCTTCTCCAGCCGGAGGATGCGGGCGATCTCGGCGACGTACGACGTCGTCGGTCGCTCATCGTCCCTTTCCCTGTCGTTGTTGGCGTCAGCCCTCGGCATTGCGAACACCCCCGAAATCAAACGGTCTCAAACGGTCTCCACGACACACCGCACCCACCCCAGACTTCTTATCCATCAAGTCCGAGACGTAGAAAACGGTAGACCTGAGCCCTCACGCTTGGTCCATGAACACTGAAAGTCACGCGCCCAACTCCCGTACACCCAGCTGGATTCCGGCCGCCGGTATCGGAATCCGCAAGGCAGGAGTGCTGTTTGACGCCGTACGCGTGGACGGTGACATGGGACGGGACCTGGCCGATCTCCTCGTCACGCTCACTGGCGGTGACCCCGGGCCGATCGTCGTGCAGGCCAACGGGAGGCGGCCCGTGTACTTCCTGATCCCGGTCGGGAGTGCCGCGTACCGGATCTGGCCACCGGGCTTCACGCGGCTCGCGTCAGGGCCGCGCAGGACCACGTACATCCCCGTCCCGGCCCTGGACGGCGCCTGGCCGCTGGCCTGGCGGTGTCCGCCCGTGCGGGAGGACCGGTTCGTGCACGCCCTGCTGCTGTACCGGGCCGCCGGCCTCTACCAGGCCAGCTGCGAGATCTCCTCGGCCACCACCGCGCAGGCGTCCGCGGCGGGGTCGATCAGCGGGAAGTGACCGACGCCGTCCAGCAGGGTCAGACCCACGGTCTCCCCGGCCTTGGCCGCGGCGGCCACGTACGACTCGGCGACCTCCGGCGGAACCACGATGTCCTCGCGGCCGTGGACGACGGCCGTCGCGATCCCGGTCGGCAGCAGGGCCGCCGGGTCCGCGAACGGCAGGCGCTCCGCCCACTGGTCGGCGCCGCCCAGCAGCTGCGCGGACGCGCCGCCGCACACACCCAACTCCTCCGCGGCCACGAAGTCCGCGATGGGGGCCAGTGCCACCACGCCGCGCAGCAGCGGCGGGGAAGGCAGCCTCCAGGCGGCCGGGGACTCGGGCGGCAGGACGTGCCGGGCTGCCGCCCACAGTGCGAGGTGGCCGCCCGCCGAGTGGCCGGTGATGACCGTGCGGCGGGGGTCGGCCTGCGGGAGGTGGGCCGAGGCCAGGCCCGGGAGGGCGTCCATCGCGGCGGCGACGTCGTCGAAGGTCTCCGGCCAGCGGCCGGCCACGTGGCCCTCGGCGTTCTGGCGGGGCAGGGAACTGCCGCGCCGGTACTCGACGTTGGCGACGGCGAAACCCCGGCGGGCCAGGAAGTCCGCGAGCGGGGTGATGTGGTGCCGGTCGTACGGAGCCCGCCACGCACCGCCGTGCAGGACCACGACCAGCGGGGCCGCGCCCGCCGCGGTGTCGCCGCGCGGGACGTAGAAGTCGATCAGCTGGTCGGGGTGGTCCCCGTACGACCCGGTCGCGTCGGGGGCGACCGGCGGGTGGGAGAAGGCCGAGGCGGCCTCGGCGGCGTCCCGTTCGACTGCGGGGTCCGTCATCGGCTCAACCTCTCGGTAACGCGTGGGGACTGGTGTTCCGGCAGAGCGGGACCGTATCAGGCCGGAACAGGACCTTCCGTGGTGGGCGGCGGATACGGACGGGATGTGCGGGGGCGGACGGGGCCGAAGCCCCGCCCGCCCGGTTGCCGTGACGTTTCGCCGCTACATCACCCGAAAATGTGACCCAGTGTCCGGGCGGCGCGCTCCGCATCGGCGAAACCGACGTAGAGCGGAGTGAAACCGAAGCGCAGGACGTCCGGGGCACGGAAGTCCCCGATCACACCGCGGGAGATCAGGTCGTCCATGACCTCACGGGCGTTCTCGGTGCGCAGCGAGACCTGGCTGCCGCGCCGGTCATGCTCGGCCGGGGTGACCGATTCGACCTTGCCGGCCGGGACGTACGCCGCCACGCACTCCAGGAAGAAGTCCGTCAGGGCAAGGGACTTGGCCCGTACGGCTTCCACCGGGACCCCGTCCCAGGCATCGAGCGCGGCTTCCAGGGCCAGCATGGACAGAATGTCCGGAGTGCCGACCCGGCCGCGTATCGCGCCGGCCGCCGGGGCGTAGTCCGGGGTCATCGCGAAGGGCTCCGCGTGGCCGTTCCAGCCGGGCAGCGGGGAGTCGAAGGCACCCTGGTGACGTGCGGCGATGTAGAGGTACGCCGGGGAACCGGGGCCGCCGTTCAGGTACTTGTACGTACAGCCGACCGCGAGGTCGACGCCGTGCTCGTCGAGGTTGACGGGGAGGGCGCCGGCCGAGTGGCAGAGGTCCCAGACGGTGACGGCCCCGGCGGCACGGGCCGCCGCGGTGAGGGCCGGCAGGTCGTGGAGGCGGCCGGTGCGGTAGTCGACGTGGTTGAGGAGGACGACGGCGGTGTCCTCCCCCATCGCCTCGGCCGCGTGGGACGGGTCGACCGGGACGACGGTGAGGCCGGTCATCCGGGCGGCCGACTCGGCGATGTAGCCGTCGGTGGGGAAGGTGGACGCGTCGACCAGCAGCTGCGTACGGCCGGGGCGGGCCAGGCGGGCGGCGCCGACCAGGGCCTTGAACAGGTTGACGCTGGTGGAGTCGCCGACGACCGTCTGGCCGGGGGCGGCGCCGATGAGCGGGGACAGCTTGTCGCCGATCCGCTCGGGGGCGGTCCACCAGGTGCCGGTGCTCCAGGACTGGATGAGCTCGGTGCCCCACTCGTGCGTGATGACCTGGGCGATGCGCTGCGCGACGCCGGTCGGGAGGGCGCCGAGGGAGTTTCCGTCCAGGTAGACGACGCCGTCTGGGAGGGAGAAGCGGTCGCGGAGCTTGCCGAGCTCGTCGGCGGTGTCCAGCTCTGCGGCGCGGGCGGCCAGGTCCCGTGCGGCGCCGCTGCCGGCGGCTGCGCCCCCGGATCCCCGCGGGGCCGGATCGGCCTGCGGCTGCTGCGGAAGGGACGGGCCGACGGAGCCGGCCGGCACCTGGTCCACGGAAGGGTTCGCGTCAGACATGGCTTCGCGCCGTCCAGAGCTCGGGGAAGACGTTCTTCGTGGCGCGCTTCTCGAGCCAGGTCACGCCGGCCGAGCCGCCCGTGCCGGTCTTGGCGCCCATCGCGCGGCGGGTGGCGACCAGGTGGTCGTTGCGCCAGCGCCAGACGAGCTCCGCGACGTCCGTGAGGACCTCGCCGAGGCGGTGGAGGTCGAGCTGGGCGTCGGGGTCCGCGTACAGGGCGGTCCAGACGGCCTCGACCTCGGGCGAGGGCTCGTACCGCTGGGAGAGGTCGCGGTCCAGGACCGTCTGCGGGACCGGCAGGCCGCGGCGGGCCAGCAGGCGCAGCACCTCGTCGTAGAGGCTGGGCTCCTGGAGGGCCTTCTCCAGCTCCGCGTGGACGCGCGGGGCGCCGCGGTGCGGGACGAGCATGGAGGCCGACTTCTCGCCGAGCAGGAACTCCATCCTGCGGTACATCGCCGACTGGAAACCGGAGCCCTCGCCGAGGGCGGCGCGGTAGGCGTTGAACTGGCCCGGGGTGAGCTGGGCGAGCGGGCGCCAGGAGGCGTTGAGGGCTTCGAGCTCTCGGAGGGATCGTTTCAGCGCATCCATCGCGACGGGGATGCGGTCCTCGCGGAGGGCCTTCGCGGCCGTCTCCCATTCGTGGACGATGACCGTGAACCACAGCTCCATGACCTGGGTCGTCACCAGGAAGACCATCTCGCCCGGGTCATCCGAGCGCAGGTGCTGGAGGTGGGTGAGGACGTCCGCCTGGACGTAGTCCTCGTACGGGGTCGTGCCGGCGAAGTCGAGGTTCGGGGTGTCCGAACCGGCTCCGGAGGCATCAAGGGTGTTCGACATCGCTGTCTCCTCGACACGTGCTTCCGGGTAGCGGTCCGCTCCTTCCGATGGGTGAGTGGAGCCCCGGTCCCCTGCCCGCATCATAGGACCGGTTGCCGGACTCCCTCCAGCGCGGTGTGACCGGGGTCACGGTCACTTTTCGGACACTATGGCCGGTCGGGGCCCCGGTGCGGGGCCCCGACCACATGCGTACGCGCGCGGCTCAGGCGCCGAGGGTGTCCGCCGCAGTCTCGGACGAGTCGCGCAGGAAGGTCGAGCAGCGCTCGTACTCCTCCTTCTCGCCGATCGACTCGGCCGCACGCGACAGGGCGTACAGGGCCCGCAGGAAGCCGCGGTTCGGCTCGTGCTCCCACGGCACCGGGCCGTGGCCCTTCCAGCCCGCGCGACGCAGCGCGTCGAGGCCGCGGTGGTAGCCCGTACGGGCGTACGCGTACGACTCGACGGTGCGGCCGGCGGCGAACGCCTCGTCGGCGAGGGTCGCCCAGGCGAGGGACGAGGTCGGGTGAGCGGCGGCCACCTCGACGGCGGGCGTGCCCGCGGCCAGGGCCTCGCGGCCCGGCTCGTCGGGGAGGTGGGTGGGGGCGGGGCCCCCGAGCAGGTTCTGGTGAATGGACATGGTCCAAGTCTGGGGTATCGGGCCCCTCCGCGGTGCGGCGGTGGTGCGTACGGACGGTGGTCCAACCACCGCTGCGGCTCCCGGGGGTGAGGGGTGGTGGGCGCCCCACCACCAGTCGGCCCAGTCGTGTGCCCGGCACACCTCCCCGGCGAGGGGGCCGCGGGCGGACGGTAGGAGGGCCATCGACGAAGGGGGAGTCGTGAACACCACCATCAGCAGCGCGAGCAGCAGTACGTACCAGGGTGTCCGGGCGGGACGACGGAAGCTCGCGGACGAGGCCGTCGAGGAGCTGTGCGCAGCGGTGTTCACGTCCTTGCGGCGCAAGGACCAGCGGGAGCGGGGACGCCAGTACGTACGCGGACTGCTCGCCGCGGAGGGCCGCAAGTCGATCCGCAACATCGCGCAGCAGCTGGGGGCGGGGGCCGGCGCCACGGCGGCGGAACAGAGCCTGCACCACTTCATCGCCGCGTCGACGTGGGACTGGCAGCCGATCCGCGCGGCGCTGGCGCAGTACCTGGGGCAGGCGGCTCCGCTCAACGTGTGGGTCGCGCAGCCGATGGCGATCCCGAAGGGCGGGGAGCACTCGGTGGGTGCGGGGCACCGCTTCGACCCGCACCGGGGGCAGATGTTCCGCGGGCAGCAGGCGTTCGGGATGTGGTTCACGTCGCCGGGGGTGGTGACGCCGGTGGGATGGCGGCTGTTCCTCGGCGAGGAGCCGGAGGCCGCGCAGACCGAGTCGTACGAGGGCTACGAGGAGTGCGCGGTGACGGGCGTGCTCGACACCCTGCGGGAGTCGGGCCTGGCGCCGCGGCCGGTGGTGCTGGACATCCGGGACATCGCGACGCGGGCCACCCTGAACCGGTTCGCCGAGGCGCGGGTGCCGGTGGTGGGGCGGATCAGCCCCGAGGCGCGGCTGCTGGTGACGGACCCGCGGCTGCCGGGCTTCGGCGCGGGGACGCTCGCCGCACGGGACATCCTGCAGAACGTCAGGGGGCTGCGGATGCCGGTGGAGTGGGCGGCTCCCGACGCCCCGAATGCGCGGCGGACCTCGCTGGTGGCGGCGGTCCGGGTGATGGTGCCGGATCCGGCTCCGGGGCGGCGGCGCGAGGTACTGCTGTTCGGCGAGTGGGAGTCGGCCCGGCGGCTGCCGACGCAGTTGTGGGTCACGGACATGGTGCGGACGGATCCGGGGGCGCTGGTGCGGATGACGAAGACGGCGCACCGGGTCTCGGCGGCGGCCGGCCTCAGCGTGCAGGAGATCGGGCTCCGGGACTTCTCCGGCCGCTCCCTGCCGGGCTGGCACCGGCACGTGACCCTCGCTTCGGTGGCCCACGCGGCCCGCAGCCTGGAGCCGGCGGCGCCCCCGGTTCCCGCGCGGCACAGCCTGGTCCGCCGCCCGCGCCCCCACCACCCGACCCTGGCCACGCGCTGACGAAGGGCCCGGCCCTCCGTCGCAGGACGGTGGGCCGGGCCCTTCGGCACAGCAGGTGGAACGGGTGCAGCGGGTGGAGCGGGTGCTACTTCAGCTTCGTGCCCGTCGAGCGCAGGTTCGCGCACGCCTCGGTGACGCGCTTGGCCATGCTCGCCTCGGCGAGCTTGCCCCAGGTGCGCGGGTCGTAGGTGGACTTCTTGCCGACCTCGCCGTCGACCTTCAGGACACCGTCGTAGTTGCGGAACATGTGGTCCGCCACCGGGCGGGTGAAGGCGTACTGGGTGTCGGTGTCGAGGTTCATCTTCACGACGCCGTTCTCCAGCGCGGTGGCGATCTCCTGCTCGGAGGAGCCGGAGCCGCCGTGGAAGACGAAGTCGAACGGGCTGGTCTTGCCGTACTTCTCGCCGACGCCCTGCTGCAGGTCCTTCAGCAGCTCGGGACGCAGGACGACGTTGCCCGGCTTGTAGACGCCGTGCACGTTGCCGAAGGAGGCTGCCAGCAGGTAGCGGCCCTTCTCACCCAGGCCCAGGGCCTCGGCGGTGCGGATCGCGTCGTCGACGGTGGTGTACAGCTCGTCGTTGATCTCGTGGGTGACGCCGTCCTCCTCGCCACCGGTCGGGGTGATCTCGACCTCGAGGATGATCTTCGCGGCGGCGGCCTTGGCGAGCAGCTCCTGGCCGATGGCCAGGTTGTCGGCCAGGGTCTCGGCGGAGCCGTCCCACATGTGCGACTGGAAGAGCGGGTTCAGACCCTTGGCCACGCGCTCGGCGGACACCTCGAGCAGCGGGCGGACGTAGCCGTCCAGCTTGTCCTTGGGGCAGTGGTCGGTGTGCAGCGCGACGGTGACGTCGTACTTCGCCGCCACGATGTGCGCGAACTCGGCCAGGGCGACCGCGCCCGTGACCATGTCCTTCTTGTACTGGCCACCCAGGAACTCCGCACCACCGGTGGAGATCTGGATGATGCCGTCGCTCTCGGCCTCCGCGAAGCCGCGCAGTGCAGCGTGCAGGGTCTGGGTCGAGGTCACGTTGATCGCCGGGTAGGCAAACTTGCCTGCCTTCGCCCGGTCGAGCATCTCGTTGTAGACCTCGGGGGTTGCGATGGGCATCTGTCCGCTCCTTGGATGTGCGGGGAGTGTGCGATTGCTGGCCCTGACCTGGGGGCGACGTAACCGTCGGGCTCATCTTTCCAGACTCCGCGCGACACTCCACCCGTGCAGGCTGGACCGTTTCACGTGAAACATTCGGCCCGGCCGGGAAAGAGCAGGTCAGGACCTGTGCCTGGAGCCCCGGGGACCTGAGTCATCAGTTCTCCGGGGGGCCAGAATGCGAGATCAGGCGAGATTAGGCGAGATCACGCCAGATCGAGGTCGGCGAGCAGGTAGCCGGTGAGGTACGGCAGGCCCGCCTCGGCGATGGCGTCCGCGGCCCCGCGGTCCACGATCGTGGCGACGGCGACGACCTCGCCGCCGGCCTCGCGCACGGCCTCGACGGCGGTCAGCGGGGACCCGCCGGTGGTCGAGGTGTCCTCGACGACCAGGCAGCGCTTGCCCTTCACGTCGGTGCCCTCGATACGGCGCTGCATGCCGTGGGCCTTCTGTGCCTTGCGGACGACGAAGGCGTCGAGGCGTCCCCCGCGCGCGGCGGAGGCGTGGAGCATCGAGGTCGCGACCGGGTCGGCGCCCAGGGTCAGACCGCCGACGCAGTCGAAGTCCAGGTCGGCGGTGAGGTCGAGCATGACCTGGCCGACCATCGGGGCGGCCTCGCCGTCCAGGGTGATCCGGCGGAGGTCGATGTAGTAGTCGGCCTCCTTGCCGGAGGAGAGGGTCACCTTGCCGTGCACGACGGCCTTGTCCTTGATCTGCTGCAGAAGCGCATCGCGTACGTCACTCATGACCCCGAGCTTATTGGGTGCCGGTGCTACGAGAGCCGCCGCCAGGTCCACGTCGTGGAGATCTCCAGCGGGTCCACGGGGCTGACCAGGCGCGGCAGGGTGTTCAGCCCGTTCGGCGGGCCGGACTGCGGCTCCACGCAGACGGCCTCGCGCTGCTCGTCGTACACGACCACCCATTCCGCCGGGCTGGTGATCTTCAGTTCGAGCGCGCCGGGCCAGGTCAGGGTGGCCTCGACGCCGTACGGCATGCCGAAGCAGTCGTCCCAGGGGCCGGGCAGGGGCTCGATGCGCTTGCCGGTGGGCAGGTGATCGGCGCCGCGCTCCTCCTGCCAGGCGGGTGCGAAGTCGAGGCGTACGTCCTCGCCGCCGGCGCCGAGGTTGCGGTGGAACCAGGGGTGCCAGCCCGCCTGGGCCGGGAAGGAGTCCCCGTACGTCTCCACGCCCAGGCTGAGGGTCAGCGAATCGGGGCCCAGCTCCACGATCTGCGTGACCCGGCCCGGGTACGGCCAGGGCTCGGCGAGGTCGTACGTGAACGCCGCCTCGGCGGCGGTGACGCGGGCCGGGCGCCAGGGCGCGTCGCGGCCGAAGCCGTGGATGGCGTGCGGCGGATGGTTGACCGGCAGCTGGTGGACGGCGGCCCCGTCCCGGAACTGTCCGTTCGCCGTGCGCCCGCACCACGGCACCATCGGGAAGCATCCGTAGTGGGAGCCCTGGCGCAGCAGCTCCGTGCCGTCGATGCGCAGGCTGCTGATCCGGCAGCCGTTCTCCTGGTCGACGGTCACCTCGGCGCCGCCTGCGCTCAGTTGCGTACTCATGCAGCCGACTCTAACGAGGGGTCAGCGGCGGCGGCGCAGGGCTCTGCCGACCACGACCGCCGAGGCCAGCGCCAGGGCGGCGGCCGGGGCGATCCAGCGCAGGTTCGCGCCGGCGCTGGAGGTCGCGGGGGCCGGTACCGGGGCGTAACGGCCGCGCGGGGGTGCGTGGTCCACTTCCTCGGCGCTGCGCCCGATCATGGTGCGGCGGGCGTGGGCGGCCTCGGCGGGGGGCTGCACGGCGGCGCCGAACCCGTCGATCTCCCCGGTCTCCCCGGTCTGCCCGGTCTCGCCGCTCTCCCCGATCCGGCCGAAGTCCGGGAGGCCCTCGAAGTCGCCGTCCATGAAGGGGTCCAGGGACGGGGGCGGCACGTCGGTGTCGAAGACGGAGGCCGTGACCTCCGTGACGCCGCCGTCCTCCCCGTCGGGTGCATCGCCCTCCGCCTCCTCGGCCTCGGCGATGACGTCGGTCACCGGCTCCGCCGCTTCGGCCGCCAGCGCCGCGAGCTGCTCGGCGGCCCGGTCCAGGAGCCGCTGGACGGCGGTCGCGGTGGCCTCCGGCGGGAAGGCGGCGGCCCGCCCGTCGGCGGCGGCCTCGGCGGTGAACCCCAGCCGGGTCCCGTCGTCCACCGGGGTCAGCAGCAACGCCAGCGACAGCTTGACGGTCCCGCTGCCGCGGATCTCCGTGCCCTCACCGGCCACGGTGAACACGTACGGATCCCGTTCGGTGACGGACAGGGCCCCGCGGTAGGTGACGGTGTTCCCGCCGACCCGTAGTTTGAGGCGCCCCGAGACGGGCCCGGACGCGGCGTCGGCGTCCTGCTGGAGCCCGGGTACGCAGCGGGCCACCCGGGCGGGGTCGCGCAGCACGGCGCGGAGGCTGTCTGCCGGTACCGGAACGAACACCTGATGCTCCATGTGGTCGAGCCTACCGACGAGAGACCCTCCCGCACCCGGTCCGGCGCTTATGAATACCGCGGGTGCGGGAGCGTCGAGGGCGGCAGGCCCGCCAGCCGGGTGCGCTCGGCGTCGCGCGCGGCGTCCCGCAGGGACTGCGTGGACAGCGAGCGCAGCCCCGGCGTGTCGCGGCCCACGCGCAGCTCGGGGACCTGGTCCCGGCCGGCCAGTACGAAGCCCCAGTCCTGCGGCGGCGCGTCGGTCGTGCCGAGGCTGCGGTCGGGGCCGGCGGCGAAGCCCGAGAGCCGGCCGCCCGCGCTGTAGGGAGCGGTGTGCAGGCCGGCCGCGCGCAGGGTGGCCTCGACCGTCCAGTACGTGCGCGGGCGCGTGGCCAGCGGTCCGGCGTGCACGGCGAGCCGCCCGCCGGGGCGCAGGGCCCGGGCGGCGAGCCCGTAGAACTCCTGCGAGTACAGCTTCGTGCTGGGCGTGATGCCCGGGTCGGGGAGGTCGGAGAGGATGACGTCGTACCGGTCCCGCGCGGCCGGCCCACGCAGCCAGCGGAACGCGTCCTGCGTGACGACCCCGAGGCGCGGGTCCTCGTACACCCGGCCGTTGAGCGCGGACAGCATCGGGTCGGTGCGGGCGAGCCGGACCACGCCGGGGTCGAGCTCGACGACGGTGACGGAGGCGACGTCGCGGTAGCGCAGCACCTCGCGCGCGGCGAGCCCGTCGCCACCGCCGAGGACCAGCACCCGGGCGTGCGGGCCGGTCATCGCGGGGTGCACGAGGGCCTCGTGGTAGCGGTACTCGTCGTAGCCGCTGACCCGCAGCCGGCCGTCGAGGAACAGGTCGAGGGAGCGCGGGGAGCCGGTGGCGGGGCCGGTCAGCACGAGCTCCTGGACGTCGGTCTGCTGCGCGACCCGGACCTCGCCGCCGTAGACGGCACGCCGGGCGACCCGCTCGAAGTCGTCGGCGAGGACGGTCGCGCAGGCGAGGACGGCCAGCACGGTGACGTTCGCGGCGATGAGCAGCCAGCGGGAGCGCCGGCTCAGGTCGCGGCGGAACAGCCACAGGACGAGGCCCACGCCGACGACCGCGTTGACGGTGCCGGTCAGCATGGCGCCGGTGAGCTGGCCGAGCACCGGCAGCAGCAGGAACGGGAACGCCAGCCCTCCGACCAGGGCGCCCACGTAGTCGGCGGCGAACAGGTCGGCGACGGCGCCGCCCGCGTCCTGCCTGCGGATCCGCTGGATGAGGACCATCAGCAGCGGGATCTCGGCGCCGATGAGCACGCCGATCGCGAAGGAGAAGGCCACGAGGGCGGGCCGGGACTCGCCCAGCCACGCGAAGCTCGCATACAGCGCCATCGCCGAGAGCCCGCCGAGCAGGGCGAGGCCCGCCTCGATCACGGCGAAACCGAACGCGGGCCGTCTGCGCAGCCGTTTGGCCAGCAGGGAGCCGACCCCCATCGCGAAGACCATGACGGACAGCACGACGGACGCCTGGGTGACGGAATCGCCGATGAGGTAGGAGCCGAGGGCGAGCAGCTCCAGTTCGTACACGAGCCCGCAGGCGGCGCAGACGAACACGGTGGCCAGGACGAGGAGTCGGCCGGTCCGGGGCCGTACAGGCAGGGCGGCCGGGAGGGTCGCCACGCCCCGCGGCTCCGGAGCCGGGAGCACCCGGCGCGGGACGGAACGGTCGATCATGAAGCGAACGGTACGTCACCGCCCACTCGCATCCCGTCACCCACATGGGTGCAAGTGACGTACGGTTCCAGCCAGTTGGCGTAACCGAATGGGGACGCCCGCGACGTCTGCGCCCCGGAACGCCCAGCCCAGTCCCGCACTACCGCGTGACGGACTCCAGGGCGCCCGCGGGTGCGCCGGTGCGCACACCGACCCTCGTACGAGTGGCCACCAACTGGCCTTCCTGCGGATACGCGTGCCAGGTCCGCCAGCGCACCTGACCCTCGTGGCGCTGCGCGAGCATGGCGGTGAAGGCGTGCGGGCTGCCGGGAAAGGTTCCGGCCAATCCGTTCGGGTGATCCGCGACCAGCGCCAGCAGTTCCTGCGCACGCCCCGCGAAGGAGCCCTGCGACAGGGTCTCGACCCGCGCGGCGAACTCGTACTCCCAGCCCCCCATCCGCTTGGCCACGCCGAGCGGCAGCGGCGTACTGCTGCCGGGCATGCAGGCGACCGTCTCCGAGCAGAGCACCCGGCCCTCCTCCAGGAGCACCTGGTGCGAGGCTCCGAGCAGGCGCAACTCCACCTTCGCTCCCGCCAGTTCGAGGTTCAGTACGGCCAGGGCGGGCAGTCGGTCCCGACCCAGGGCCCAGGCGAGATCGGCGGCACGCGTGTCGGTATAGGTGGTCTGGAGGGTCGTGAGCATGAGTCGGCTCCGCAAACGCGCGAGGGAGATGGGCCGGGGCCCGCCAGCGGTAGTCAACGGGTGGGGGGACACCGGCACGGGTCCACAGGAAGTCCAGGGAGGTCCGAGGACTGGTCTACTCAACCGAGGGAATCATGAAAGGCACGGCACTCACAGCGTTTTTACCCAACTTGATTGGGTTTACATCCCCCCGGGGGCTACACAGTTCACGTGTTCAACCACAGGCGTCCCGCGCGTCGCTCCGCGACGGGCCGAGGAGCCGGAACATGAGGGCGCCCGACGGCAGTTAGCACCGTCGGGCGCCCCGACGCACGCGGCGCCAGCTGCCCCGTGTCAGCTGGAACCGCAACCTCCGCCGCCGCAGGAGGACGATCCTCCACCGCACGACGAGGAGGAACCGCAGGAGGAGCCGCTCCCGCACGAGCCCGAAGACCCGCCGCCACCGTTCGCCCACCACGACGAGCGGGAGCCCGAGCCGGAATCGGCACCGGTGAAGGCGCGAACCACCTTCCGCACCAGGAGCACGAAGCCCAGGACGACCAGCGCCACGAACACCAAACCGAAGACAGACATGAAACCCAACCCCCGTTCACCGTTCATCGCCCCGGTCTCCCGGGGTGTGAAGGGGGGATGCCCGCACGCCACCCGGGCCAAAGCACACTTGAGCAAGTCCAGAGGTTCCCCGCAGGATGGCGCCCATGAGCGCACCCGTGGGCGGCAGCCGCCCCCTCCTGAACCGCCGCCTGGCGTCCTTCGGTACGACGATCTTCGCGGAGATGTCGGCCCTGGCCGCCCGTACCGGGTCGATCAACCTCGGCCAGGGCTTCCCCGACACGGACGGCCCGGCCGAGATCGCCGAGGCCGCCTCCCGCGCCGTGCTCTCGGGCCTGGGCAACCAGTACCCGCCGGGCCCCGGCATCCCGGAGCTGCGCACCGCGATCGCCCGGCACCAGCAGCGGTTCTACGGCCTGGCCCACGACCCGGACACGGAGGTCCTGGTCACCGCCGGCGCGACGGAGGCCATCGCCGCCTCGCTGCTCGCCCTGCTCGAACCGGGCGACGAGGTCATCGCCCTGGAGCCGTACTACGACTCGTACGCGGCCTGCATCGCGATGGCCGGCGCCACCCGCGTACCGGTGACCCTGCGCCCGGACGCCGGTACCTTCACGCTCGACCTCGACGAACTGCGCGCCGCGGTCACCCCGCGCACCCGGCTGCTCCTGCTGAACACCCCGCACAACCCGACGGGCACCGTCCTGGCCCCGGCCGAGCTCGCGGCGATCGCGGAACTGGCGGTGGAGCGCAACCTCCTCGTCGTCACGGACGAGGTCTACGAACACCTGGTCTTCGAGGGCGCCCACGTCCCGCTGGCCTCGCTGCCCGGCATGCGCGAGCGCACGGTCACCATCAGCTCGGCCGGCAAGACGTTCTCCTTCACGGGCTGGAAGGTCGGCTGGATCACCGCCCCGCCGGAGCTCGTCTCGGCGGTCCGCTCGGCGAAGCAGTTCCTGACGTACGTCTCCTCGGGCCCCTTCCAGTACGCCATCGCCGAGGCCCTGGACCTCCCCGACGGCTATTACGAGGACTTCCGCGCCGACCTGGCCGCCAAGCGCGACATCCTCGCCGACGGCCTCGCGGCGGCCGGCTTCGAGGTCTTCCGCCCCCGGGGCACGTACTTCATCACCACGGACATCACCCCGCTCGGCGAAAAGGACGGCCTCGCCTTCTGCCGCGCCCTCCCGGAACGCTGCGGCGTCGTCGCCATCCCCAACCAGGTCTTCTACGACCACCGGTCCGCAGGAGCCACCCAGGTCCGCTGGGCCTTCTGCAAGAAGACCGAGGTCCTCGAAGAGGCCGCCGCGCGCCTGCGCCGGCTCTGACCCGGGCGCTCATCGGGCGGACGCCTCCGGGGCGGGCTGATTTCACCGGAGATTCCGGGGGCATTCACGCCCCCGGGAAGGTGGTGAGCTTTAGGGTGCCCGAGGCTCTCCTCGTCGGGATGGGCGTACGCACGCAGCGCGGGAAAGACGGGGTTCATGACGGCGACGGGCAGTGCGTCGGTTTCCGTGCGGCCGCAGGAGCTCCGGACCGGCAGGGTGCCCGCCGCCCTCGTCGCGCTCGGGGTGTTCGCCGCCGTCCGGGCCGGCGGGGCGCTGGTGCTCACCGTCGGGGCGTGGTGGGCCGGACGGAGCCCCGTCCGCGTGCTCGGGCACTCCTGGGACTCCGTCTGGTACCTCGGCATCGCCGTGCACGGCTACGGCCGCACGCAGATGTGGGCCCGGTCCGGGCTGGTGCAGAGCGACTACGCCTTCTTCCCGCTGTACCCGCTGCTCGTCCGGCTGGCCGGAGCCACCCCCTGGGCCGGACTGCTCGTCGCCTGGACCGCCGCCGCCGTGGCCGCCGTCGGGGTGTACCGGGTCGGGGAGCTGGTGCTCGGCCCGCGCGTCGGGGTGCTGCTGGCCGCACTGTGGGCGGCGAGCCCGCACGCGGTGGTGCTCACCCTCGCCTACACCGAGCCACTGCTGGCCGCGCTCGCCGCCTGGGCCCTGTACGCCGTACTGCGCGAGCGCTGGCTGTGGGCCACGGGCCTCGCCGTGCTCGCCGGGCTGACCCGCCCGACCGGGATCGCCGTCGCCGCCGCCGTGTCCGCCATGGCCGTGCACGCGCTGTTCGTACGCGGATCCCGCGCGCCCGAGGTGTGGGCGGCCGCACTGCTGGCCCCGGCGGGCTGGGCGGCGTACGTCGTGGCCGTCGGGATACGCATTGGGGATCCGGCCGGGTACTTCACCGTGCAGCGGCGCTGGGGCTCCCGCTTCGACTTCGGCTCGTACACGACGGGCACCGTCTGGCGGGTGCTGACCGGGGGGCACGTACCGCTCGCCACCGTCGTGACCGTGGCCGTGCTGGCCGCGGCCGGGCTCCTGGCGGTGCTCCTGCTGCTCGACCGGATGCCGCCGGCGCTGCTCGTGTACACCGCCGTGCTGCTGCTGATCACCTACGGCGGGGCCGGCTACTTCGAGTCGAAGCCGCGCTTCCTGCTGCCGGCGTTCCCGCTGCTCCTGCCGGTCGCCGCCGCAATGGCGCGAGCCCGGCCGCGCTCCGCGGTCGTGGTGACCGCGGGGCTGGCCGGGCTCTCGTACGGCTACGGGCTGTACCTGCTGCTGATCGCCCGCGTGCCGCTGTGACGGGTGGCGACGACTAGTTGTCGTCGTCCCCGTCCTTTTCGTCACCGTCGGTCGAGTCGATCTCCTTCTCCAGTCCGAGCTGCTCCACGAGCCACTTGTCGAACTCGATGGAGGCACGGACCCAGCTGACCGTGGAGGAAACGAAGTGCTCCAGGTTGACGCCGGTGCCGATCAGCATCTGCGCCTCGCCGATCAGGCGGACGGAGCCGTCGTCGTGCGTGTGGCTGTAGACCTTCGGCCACAGGGTGCGACGGTTCCAGTCGTCGATCGACTCGAGGAGCTGGGGCTTGTCCTCGATCGCGTGCGGACGGTCGTAGAAGGTCCGCACCGAGAAGACCTGCTGCTCGTCCTCGCCGCGGAACATGAAGTACGTACGGAACTCTTCCCACGGCGCCGCGAGGTCACCCTCGTCGTCGACGACGTACTTGAGCTCCATCTGCTCCAGCAGCTGCTTGACCAGATCCTGGTCGGGGACGACGGGGCCCGCCGGTCCTGTGGCCTGCGGATCGGGCTGCTGCCCTCCGAAGTTCGGAATCGAGGCCGGGTCGATGCTCACCGTGTTTTCCCTTCGTGCGGATGTTGTCATCCTCCCCCATGTCTCCCACCCCCTGTCCACCCCCGCACGCACGATCCGCGCAGGGCGGACAGGAGTAAGCCGCCGATAAGGCCGGCTGGGGGACGTATGCCTCAGAGGGCCTTGCCGACGATGAGGTCCTCGCCGGCCACGTCGACCCGTACGGTGTCGCCGTCGCGGACCTCGCCCGCCAGGATCTCCTTGGCCAGGCGGTCGCCGATCGCCGTCTGGATCAGGCGGCGCAGCGGGCGGGCACCGTACGCCGGATCGTTGCCCCTGTCCGCCAGCCAGGCCAGGGCGTCGGGGGTGACGTCCAGGGTCAGGCGGCGCTCCGCCAGGCGCTTGGCCAGGCGGCCGATCTGGAGCTCGGCGATGTGCGCCAGCTCGTCCCTCGTCAGCGCGGAGAAGACCACCAGGTCGTCGAGGCGGTTGAGGAACTCCGGCTTGAAGGAGGCGCGGACCACTTCCAGGACCCGGTCCCGCTTCTCCTGCGCCGAGCTCGCCGGATCCATCAGGAACTGGCTGCCCAGGTTCGAGGTCAGGATCAGGATCGTGTTGCGGAAGTCCACGGTACGGCCCTGGCCGTCCGTGAGGCGGCCGTCGTCCAGGACCTGGAGCAGGATGTCGAAGACCTCGGGGTGGGCCTTCTCGACCTCGTCCAGGAGCACCACGGAGTACGGGCGGCGGCGTACGGCCTCGGTGAGCTGGCCGCCCTCCTCGTAGCCGACGTACCCGGGCGGGGCGCCGACCAGGCGGGCCACGCTGTGCTTCTCGGAGTACTCCGACATGTCGATGCGGACCATGGCCCGCTCGTCGTCGAAGAGGAAGTCCGCGAGGGCCTTGGCCAGCTCCGTCTTGCCCACGCCCGTCGGGCCCAGGAAGAGGAACGAGCCGGTCGGGCGGTCCGGGTCCGCGATCCCGGCCCGGGTGCGGCGTACGGCGTCCGAGACGGCCCGTACGGCCTCGCCCTGGCCGATCAGGCGGCGGCCCAGCTCGTCCTCCATGCGCAGCAGCTTCTGCGTCTCCCCTTCGAGGAGACGGCCCGCCGGGATGCCCGTCCAGGCGCCCACCACGTCCGCGATGTCGTCGGGGCCCACCTCGTCCTTGACCATCGTCCCCTTGGAGGCGCCGGTCTTGGAGGCCTCTTCCTCCTCCTCGGTGGCCTCCGCCAGCTCGCGCTCCAGCGTCGGGATCTCCCCGTAGAGCAGCTTGGAGGCGGTGTCGAAGTCGCCGTCGCGCTGTGCGCGCTCGGCCTGGCCGCGCAGGTCGTCCAGGCGCTCCTTGAGCTCGCCGACGCGGTTGAGGGACTGCTTCTCCTTCTCCCAGCGGGCGGTCAGGCCCCGCAGGTCCTCCTCCCGGTCCGCCAGGTCCTTGCGGATCTTCTCCAGGCGCTCGATCGAGGCCGGGTCGGACTCGTTCTTCAGCGCCAGCTCCTCCATCCGCAGGCGGTCGACCGAGCGCTGCAGCTCGTCGATCTCCAGCGGCGAGGAGTCGATCTCCATGCGCAGCCGGGACGCGGCCTCGTCGACCAGGTCGATGGCCTTGTCGGGGAGGAAGCGGGAGGTGATGTACCGGTCGGAGAGGGTCGCGGCGGCCACCAGCGCGCTGTCGTTGATGACGACCTTGTGGTGGGCCTCGTAGCGCCCCTTGAGCCCGCGCAGGATCGCGATGGTGTCCTCGACGGACGGCTCGGCGACCAGCACCTGCTGGAAGCGACGCTCCAGCGCCGGGTCCTTCTCGATCCGCTCGCGGTACTCGTCGAGCGTGGTCGCGCCGACCATCCGCAGCTCGCCGCGGGCCAGCATGGGCTTGAGCATGTTGCCCGCGTCCATGGCCGAATCGCCGCCGGCGCCCGCGCCGACGACGGTGTGCAGCTCGTCGATGAAGGTGATGATCTGGCCGTCGCTGGACTTGATCTCGGCGAGGACCGTCTTCAGCCGCTCTTCGAACTCGCCGCGGTACTTCGCGCCCGCGACCATCGCGCCGAGGTCCAGGGAGACGAGGCGCTTGTTCTTGAGGGACTCGGGGACGTCGCCCTTCACGATGCGCTGTGCGAGGCCCTCGACGACGGCCGTCTTGCCGACGCCGGGCTCGCCGATGAGCACCGGGTTGTTCTTCGTACGGCGCGACAGGACCTGGACGACGCGCCGGATCTCCTGGTCGCGGCCGATGACGGGGTCGAGCTTGCCCTCACGCGCGGCCGCCGTGAAGTCCGTGCCGAACTTCTCGAGGGCCTTGTACTGGCCCTCGGGGTCGGGGGTGGTCACCCGCCGTCCTCCTCGTGCGTTCTCGAAGGCGTCCAGCAGCTTCTTCGCCGTCGCGCCCTGGGTGGAAAGGACCTCACCGGCCGCGCCGCCCTTGGCGGCGATCGCGATGAGGAGGTGTTCGGTGGAGAGGTACTCGTCGCCGAGCTTCCCGGCCTGCTGGTCGGCCTCGGCGAGTACGGCGAGCAGCTCGCGGGTGGGCTGCGGGGGTGCGACCGTGGAGCCCGTGACGCTGGGCAGGGCCGCCAGCAGCCGCTCTGCGCCGCCCCGGACGGCCGCCTGGTCGGCCTCGGTGGCCGCGAGGAGGTCGGTGATGTTCTCGTTGTCCTCGCCGGCGAGGAGGGCCAGTAGCAGGTGCGCCGGGGTCAGATCCGCGTGGCCGTCCTTCACGGCCCGGCTGGTGGCCGCGTTCAGCGCGTCCCGGCTCTTGTTGGTCAGCTCGGCATCCACGTGCGACTTCTCCTCTCAGACAGGTCAGACAGGTCTCAGGAAGGCTTTAGTCTCGTGCTTTGACTATGGAAGCGTATGCAAAGTTGAGTCTATTCCACTCAAGGCCGTAGTCGTACCCGCGTCGTACCCTCAGCCCATGGCTCTTGACGTACTCAACCCGACGCCCGAGTACCTCGCCTTCTGGCGGGAGCGGCACGTCTGCACGCTGACCACCCCGCGCCCCGACGGGACCCCGCACGTGGTGCCGGTGGGCGTCACGTACGACCCGGAGGCCGGGCTGGCCCGGGTGATCAGCAACAAGAACAGCAAGAAGATCCGCAACGTACTGGCGGCCCAGGCGACGGAGCAGGGCCCGGCCCGGGTGGCGGTGTGCCAGATGGCGGGACGCCGCTGGGCGACCCTGGAGGGGCGCGCGGTGATCCGTACGGACGAGGCCTCGGTCGCCGAGGCGGTGGCACGCTACGCGGAGCGCTACGGGCGGACGCCCTCGCCCAACCCGGACCGGGTCGTCATGGAGATCGCCCTCGACCGGGCGATGGGCCGCGCCTGAACCGACGGCCCGGCCGGCACGTCGGCCGGCACGTCGGGCCGGCACATCGGCCGGCCCGGGCGAAACAGTTCAGCTTTCACCTTGTCCGGTTCAAGGACTGGACGCGGACATCACAACGGCGCCATCGTGGTCAGGTCCACGATGGCGCCGTTGTGTGGGGGAAGCACCTAAAGCGATCTGCAACGACGGGGGAATCGCTTCAGGCACTGCGGGGGGTGGCGGTGGTGATATCGGGTTCGAAGAGCTGGTGGTCGCGCTGATCAAGGTTGACGAAGACCATTCCGTAGCGCACCTCGCAGCGGACGGGCTGCGGCGCGCCGCGGGGGCGGCGCAGGCACCGGTACGCCCGGACGTCCTCGTCCTCCTCGCGCGTGATGACGATGGGCTGTCCGAACAGGGTGACCATCAACGAGTCGCCAGGGTGGGGGATGGCCGTGGCGAGGTCGATGAACTGCCAGCCGGAGCGGTAGGCAGAGGCCATTTCGCGACGGAATCCGCGGTCGTCGGGGGTCATACCGCGGTCTCCCCGGCAACGGTGCCGGCATCGGCGTCGACGGGGGCCGAGCGCCATCCGCTGTCCATCGGTGCCGCGCGCCATCCGCTGTCCTCGAGCGGCGCCGCCCGGAGGCCTGCGGCACCCCCTTCGGCGCCCCCCAGGGTGACCCCGGCAAGTCCCAGACCGGCCACAGCCGAGAAGATGACGGTGGCAAGCGCCGAGCGAAGCATTCTCTTGTTCATGGTCGGCTTCGTCCTCACTTGATGAAATCCTCTCCCCCGCCTGTCAGACCATGGCTCATTCAGGCACATCACTGCCACAGGGACGATGCATCATGTTCTTGCATGTTCAGGACCCTGGGGGGTGGAGATTTGACCATAAACAGAACAAAAGCG
Source organism: Streptomyces sp. NPDC032745 (assembly GCF_055579465.1). NCBI lineage: Bacteria > Bacillati > Actinomycetota > Actinomycetes > Kitasatosporales > Streptomycetaceae > Streptomyces > Streptomyces sp. NPDC032745. Next base: position 238,652 of record NZ_JBVING010000003.1, read on the forward strand.
ACACATCCCCACGCGGTCACGGAGCTGTGCAGCGAGGGGGCGCGGCTCTACACGAGCGCGCTGCGGACCGGACGTATCGCACGTGGGGACGTCAAAACGGCACCCTGCCTGCTCGATCTGGCGTTGTTGCAGCCAGACCCTGATGACGCCAATTCGCTCCGTCCGGTTCCACCGGCGGTGGCACTCGCACAGCGGCTGCATCCGATCGAACGGGAGATCCGCGACAGACGCCGGGATTCTCTCGAACTGTCCGAGGCTTTCGAGCCGTTTCTCGCCATCAGTGCGCAGAATCCGGCGAGCACCCACGCCATCACCGTGCTCGAAGGCTTCGACCCCATCAACGCGGCCCTCAACCTCGCCACCGCCGAGTGCCGCACCGAGATGCTCACCATCCAGCCCGGCGGCGCCCGCCCCAGCCTCGAGCTCACGGAGGCCCTGGAGCGCGACCAGCCGCTGACCGACCGCGGTGTCCGGATCCGGACCCTCTACCAGCACACCGTCCGGCACAGCCGGGGCACGCTCGCGTACGTCGACCTCCTCAAGGCGGGCAAGGTCGAAGTGCGCACGCTGGAGGAGCTCTTCGAGCGCCTCATCATCTTCGACCGGACCGTCGCCTTCATCCCGGCCAGCGACGACCGCCAGGTCGCCCTGGAGCTGCGCCACCCGGGGCTGGTCGACTACCTCATCAAGGTGTTCGAGCAGCTGTGGCACCGTGCTGTGCCGCTCCAGGAGGAAGTCACGTACCAGCACACCCGCGGCGGCATCTCGGGCGTACAGCGCACCATCGCGCAGCTCCTCATCGAGGGCCACGTGGACGAGGCCATCGCCCGCCGGCTGGGCATGAACGTACGGACCTGCCGCGCGCACATCGCAAAGCTCGCCAGCACCCTCGGCAGCGGCAGCCGCGCCCAGCTCGGCTTCCTCATCGCCCGCTCCGGGATCCTCGAGGACGAGGGCGACTGAAACGCACCGGTACGTGCCAGGCCCCGCCGGGGGATCCCGGGCGGGGCCTGTGCGCGCGTGCAGGGCTTGCGCGTCGTGCAGCCGGAGGAAGCCGACGTCAGTCGCTCTGGCGCTTCGGTGCTGGGCGCCAGACGACCAGGGCGTTGCCCGGCACCGGTGGCTGGTACTTGACCAGATCTCGCCGGTACGAGGCGTGCACCTGGGCCTCTCGCTGCTGGAGCACGGCCGCCGCGCCGTCCACCGCCGCCGAGAGCTCGGCCACGCGCTGCTGGAGCGCGGCGACCTGGTTCTCCAGCTCGATGATCCGCTTGATGCCGGCCAGGTTGATGCCCTCGTCCTGGGACAGCGCCTGCACCGTGCGGAGCAGTTCGATGTCGCGGGCCGAGTAACGCCGGCCGCGGCCGGCCGTCCGGTCCGGGGAGACCAGGCCGAGCCGGTCGTACTGGCGCAGGGTCTGCGGATGCAGGCCCGAGAGCTGGGCGGCCACCGAGATCACGTAGACCGGGGTCTCGTCGGTCAGTTCGTACGCCCCGTTGCCGAACCGGGGCGGTCGTCGGCGGCCGTCCATGTCATGCTCCCTTCGCGGACTCGAACAGCACGGCGCGCGGGTCCTCCGACTCCGTCGCGTCGCGGTACATCTCCAGCGCCTCGCGGGCCTTGTCCGACAGCGAGGCCGGAACGGCGACCTCCACCGTCACCAGCAGGTCCCCGCGGGTGCCGTCCTTGCGGAGGGCTCCCTTGCCGCGGGCCCGCATCGTGCGCCCGGTGGGGGTGCCCGGCGGGAGCTTCAGCGTCACCGAGGGGCCGTTCAGGGTCGGGACCTTGATGTCGGCGCCCAGGGCGGCCTCGGCGATCGTCACCGGGACGGTGACCGTCAGGTTGTCGTCCTTGCGGCCGAACACCGGGTGGCCGTCCACATGGACGACCACGTAGAGGTCGCCGGCGGGGCCGCCGCGCTCGCCCGGAGCGCCCTTGCCGCGCAGCCGGATCCGCTGGCCGTCGGAGACGCCCGCCGGGATCCGGACCTGCATGGTGCGGGAGGACTTGGCGCGCCCGCTGCCCTTGCAGACGTCGCAGGGGGTCTCCGCGATCAGGCCGCGGCCCTTGCAGTCGGCGCAGGGGTCGGTCAGCGAGAAGCCGCCGCCGCTGCCCCGCGAGACCTGGCCGGTGCCGACGCAGGTCGGACACACGCGCGGCGTGCCGTTCTTGTCGCCGGTGCCCGAACAGGCCTTGCAGGGCGCCTGGGAGGACATCCGGAGCGGGACCGTGGCCCCGTCCACCGCCTCCGTGAAGGAGAGGGTGACCTCCGACTCGATGTCCTGGCCGCGGCGCGGCTGGACACGCGTCCCCGGGCCGGCGCCGCCGCGGTTGAACAGTCCGCCGAAGACGTCGCCCAGACCGCCGCCGCCGAAACCGCCGCCCGCGCCGCCACCCGGCTGGGTGCCGCCGAAGAGGTCGCCCAGGTCGAAGTTGAACGAGCCGCCCCCGCCGGGACCGGGGCGGAAGCCACCGTTCCCGAACAGGGCGCGGGCCTCGTCGTACTCCTTGCGCTTCTTGGCGTCGCCGAGGATGTCGTTCGCCTCGGAGATCTCCTTGAAGCGCTCCTCGGCCGAGGCGTCGCCCTTGTTGGCGTCCGGGTGGAACTCGCGCGCGAGCTTCCGGTACGCCTTCTTGATCTCGGCCTCGGTGGCGTCCTTCGGGACACCGAGGACCTTGTAGTAGTCCTTCTCGACGAAGTCCTTCGTGTTCATCCCCGGTGTCCCTCCTCTCGTGCCCCTACGGTTGCTGCGTCAGCCCTTGTCGGGGGCATCCGCGTCCTTGTCCGAAGGCGTGTCGCCGTCCGCGGACTCGGACTTGGGGGCCGCCCCGGGCTGGGGCTCCGCCACCGCGACCCGCGCGGGGCGGATCGTACGCTCGCCGATCCGGTACCCCGGCTGCAGGATCGCCACGCAGGTCGTCTCGGTGACGTCCGGCGCGTACGAGTGCATCAGGGCCTCGTGGATCGTCGGGTCGAAGGGCTCGCCCTCCTTGCCGAACTGCTGCAGGCCCATCTTGGCCGCGGCGGTCTCCAGCGATTCGGCCACCGACTTGAAGCCGCCGACCAGCTCGCCATGGTCCCGCGCCCGGCCGATGTCGTCCAGGGTCGGGAGCAGTTCCGTCAGGAGGGACGCGACCGCGATCTCCTTGACGGCGATCCGGTCCCGCTCCACCCGGCGGCGGTAGTTCTGGTACTCCGCCTGGAGCCGCTGGAGGTCCGCGGTGCGCTCGCCGAGCGCGGTACGGGTCTGGTCCAGCTGCGCCAGCAGAGCCGTCTCCTGAGCGGACGGTGCTCCGGAGTCCCCGGCCGGGGCCGCGGCCTCCTCCTCGGAGGAAGCTGCGGCCTTCGGCTCGGCGGCGTCGTCAGGCGTGGCGCCGGCGGGGACTTCGGGCTTCTCGTCGAAACCCGGGGTCTCCTCCGACATCAGGCAGCGCCGCCCTTCGGCTTGTCCTCGTCGACGATCTCGGCGTCCACGACGTCGTCCTCCGGCTTGGCCTGCTGGCCCTCACCGGCACCGGCTGCGCCCTGGGCGGCCTGTGCGTCGGCGTAGATGGCCTGGCCGAGCTTCTGGCTGACCGCGGCGAGCTTCTCGGTCGCGGTGCGGATCGCGGCCGTGTCCTCGCCCTTGAGGGTCTCCTTCAGCTCGGAGACGGCGGCCTCGACCTCGGTCTTGACCTCGGCCGGGACCTTGTCCTCGTTGTCCTTGACGAACTTCTCCGTCTGGTAGACGAGCTGCTCGCCCTGGTTGCGGGACTCGGCCGCCTCCTTGCGGCGCAGGTCCTCGTCCGCGTACTGCTCCGCCTCCTGGCGCATGCGGTCGACCTCGTCCTTGCCGAGCGAGGAGCCGCCGGTGACGGTCATCTTCTGCTCCTTGCCCGTGCCAAGGTCCTTGGCCGTGACGTGCATGATGCCGTTCGCGTCGATGTCGAAGGAGACCTCGATCTGCGGGACGCCACGCGGGGCCGGCGGCAGGCCGGTCAGCTCGAACATGCCGAGCTTCTTGTTGTACGCCGCGATCTCGCGCTCACCCTGGTAGACCTGGATCTGCACGGACGGCTGGTTGTCCTCGGCCGTCGTGAAGATCTCGGACCGCTTGGTCGGGATCGTGGTGTTGCGCTCGATGAGCTTGGTCATGATGCCGCCCTTGGTCTCGATACCGAGGGACAGCGGGGTCACGTCGAGGAGCAGGACGTCCTTGACCTCACCCTTGAGGACACCGGCCTGGAGGGTGGCGCCGATGGCGACGACCTCGTCCGGGTTGACGCCCTTGTTCGCGTCCTGACCGCCGGTCAGCTCCTTGACGAGCTCGGCGACGGCCGGCATGCGGGTGGAGCCGCCGACCAGGACCACGTGGTCGATCTCGGACAGCTGGATGCCGGCGTCCTTGATGACGTTGTGGAACGGGGTCTTGCAGCGGTCCAGGAGGTCCGCGGTCAGCTGCTGGAACTGGGCGCGCGTGAGCTTCTCGTCCAGGTGCAGCGGGCCCTCGGCGGAAGCCGTGATGTAGGGCAGGTTGATCGTGGTCTCCGTGGAGGAGGACAGCTCGATCTTCGCCTTCTCGGCGGCCTCGCGCAGACGCTGGAGCGCCATCTTGTCCTTGGACAGGTCGACGCCGTGGCCGTTGGCGAACTGCTTCACCAGGTAGTCGACGACGCGCTGGTCCCAGTCGTCACCACCGAGGTGGTTGTCACCGTTGGTGGCCTTGACCTCGACGACGCCGTCGCCGATCTCGAGGAGCGACACGTCGAAGGTGCCGCCACCGAGGTCGAAGACGAGAATGGTCTGGTCGTCCTTGTCCAGGCCGTAGGCCAGGGCGGCGGCGGTCGGCTCGTTGACGATGCGCAGGACGTTCAGACCCGCGATCTCACCGGCTTCCTTCGTCGCCTGACGCTCGGAGTCGTTGAAGTAGGCCGGGACGGTGATGACCGCGTCCGTGACCTTCTCACCCAGGTACGCCTCGGCGTCGCGCTTCAGCTTCTGCAGGATGAAGGCGCTCATCTGCTGCGGGTTGAAGTCCTTGCCATCCAGGTTGATCTTCCAGTCAGTGCCCATGTGGCGCTTGACGGAGCGGATGGTGCGGTCCACGTTCGTGACCGCCTGGCGCTTGGCCACCTCGCCGACGAGGACCTCGCCGTTCTTGGCGAAGGCGACGACGGACGGCGTGGTCCTGGCGCCCTCGGCGTTGGTGATGACGGTGGGCTCGCCGCCTTCGAGAACGCTGACGACGGAGTTAGTGGTGCCCAGGTCGATGCCGACCGCACGTGCCATTTTGATTTCCTCCAGCTGACTTGAGTGGAACAGACTCAACCATGCCGTAACGCTGCGCTGGCGTCAACAGAGGTGAGCCTATGCGGCTCAACTTTTATCCCCGTCTTACGCTCACGCAGGGCTCCCGGCCGGCGCCGCGCAGCCACGATGTGCCCGGCCACAGGGGCTCCACCTGCGGAAACGCTCCGCGCTGCGGGCCGGGCGGGAAACACTCCAGGACCACTCGAAGCCGACCGGTCGGCGACGGCCGTGCACCCCGACGAGGCACATCGGGGGGCCTCACCGGGCCCCCACCGGCCGCTCACCGGGGGCCGAGCGGGCGATGCTGGGGGCGGCCGCTGCGCGGCGTCCGACAACCGCCGGGGGCACAGGGCAGGGTGCCCCCATGCCGCTGCCGCCGCTCACGCTCCCCCCGGTCCGGCGCCTCGTGCGGCGGCGACCCGCGACCGAGGGCCCCTTCCCGCCACCGTTCCCGTACCGCCCGGACCTCTCGGCGAAGCGGGTGGTCGACCTCCTCGGGGCCGTGGCGCTGCTCGGGGTCTTCGCGGCGCCGCTGCTGGCCGTCGCCGCCCTGCTGTACGCCACCCAGGGCGGCCGGGTCTTCGTACGGGAGCCGGCGGCCGGACTGGGCGGGCGGCCCTTCCGGACCTGGCGGCTGCGCACGGACGCGGCGGGCCGGCTCGGCGTGGCCGTGGAGCGGTGCGCCCTGGACGGGCTCCCACAGGTGCTGAACGTGCTCCGCGGCGAGATGTCGCTGGTCGGACCGCGCGCGGAGTCACGTACGGACCGGGCCGACCGGCTCCTCGTACGGCCCGGAATGACCGGTTTGTGGCAGGTCAGCGCACGTTCCGGCCTCCCCTGGGAGGAGATGGCCCTGCTGGACCGGCACTATGTGGAGAGCCATTGGCTGGGGATGGATCTCGCGATCCTGGCTCAGACCCCTCGGGCGGCCTACCGACTGCGGTGCCGACAGAGGCATGCCTGAGCGACACAGATCACCGCTCGCTCACCTACATTGCGGCGCGGGGAATGGGTAACCTCAAGCCTTGACTCAATAAGTTACCGCTTAGTAAGTCCCGCCCGAGGAGCCCTCCCATGCAACTCGCCGCGATCATCGTGTCGCTGGTCCTGACCGTGGTCGGCGTCGCGCTGCTCGCCCGAGCCGTGGCGCAGATCTACCGGTTCGTGAAGCTCGGACAGCCCGTACCGGCAGGCAGCCGTACGGACGATCCGAAGGCACGAACGCTCACCCTGGTCCGGGAGTTCCTCGGCCACAGCCGGATGAACCGCTGGGGCATCGTCGGCTTCGCGCACTGGTTCGTCGCGATCGGCTTCCTGACGCTGCCGCCGACGCTGGTCCAGGCGTACGGGCAGCTCTTCCAGGCCGACTGGACGCTGCCGGTCATCGGCGGCTTCCTGCCGTTCGAGCTCTACATCGAGTTCATCGGCATCATGACGATCCTCGGCATCGCCGTGCTGATCGTCATCCGCCTGCTGTCGCTGCCGTCCCGGGCGGGCCGCAAGTCACGCTTCACGGGCTCCAAGGCCTGGCAGGCGTACTTCGTCGAGTACGTGATCCTCACCATCGGCCTCGCGATCCTGACGCTGCGCGGGCTCGAGGGCGCGATCCACCACGTGGACTCGTACGAGCCGGCGTACTTCGCCTCGTACCCGCTGGTCCTGGCGTTCAAGAGCCTCTCGCTCGGCACCCTGCAGAACGCCATCTACTTCACCGCGATGATCAAGATCGGCGTCTCGCTGATCTGGATGATCGTCGTCTCGCTCAACACCAACATGGGTGTGGCCTGGCACCGCTTCCTCGGCTTCCCGAACATCTGGTTCAAGCGCAACGCCGACGGCGCGACCGCGCTGGGCGCGCTCCAGCCGATGACGAGCAGCGGCAAGGAGATCGACTTCGAGGAGCCGGGCGAGGACGACGTCTTCGGCGTCTCCCAGGTCGAGCAGTTCTCCTGGAAGGGCATCCTCGACTTCTCCACGTGTACGGAGTGCGGCCGCTGCCAGTCGCAGTGCCCGGCGTGGAACACCGGCAAGCCCCTGTCCCCGAAGCTCCTGATCATGTCGCTGCGCGACCACGCGCACGCCAAGGCCCCGTACCTGCTCGCCGGCGGCGGCAAGGACATGGAGGGCAACGAGAAGGCGACGGCGGAGCAGCTGGCGAACGTGCCGGCGGCGGCGCTGGCGGAGGCGGAGCGCCCGCTCATCGGCACGGCCGAGGAGAACGGCGTCATCGACCCGGATGTCCTCTGGTCCTGCACGACGTGCGGCGCCTGTGTCGAACAGTGCCCGGTGGACATCGAGCACATCGACCACATCGTCGACATGCGCCGCTACCAGGTGATGATCGAGAGCGCGTTCCCGTCGGAGGCGGGCACGATGCTCAAGAACCTGGAGAAGAAGGGCAACCCCTGGGGTCTGGCCAAGAAGCAGCGCGTGGAGTGGACCAAGGAGGTCGACTTCGAGGTCCCGATCGTCGGCAAGGACGCCGAGGACCTCTCCGAGTACGACTACCTGTACTGGGTCGGCTGCGCGGGCGCTCTCGAGGACCGCGCGAAGAAGACCACGAAGGCCTTCGCGGAGCTGCTGAACATCGCGGGCGTCAAGTTCGCGATCATGGGCGGCGACGAGAAGTGCACCGGTGACTCCCCGCGCCGCCTGGGCAACGAGCCGCTGTTCCAGCAGCTGGCCCAGGAGAACGTGGCCATGCTGAACATGGCCTTCGGCGAGGACGACGACGACCCGTCGACGAAGAAGCCGAAGTCGGCGAAGCGGATCGTCTCCACCTGCCCGCACTGCTTCAACACCATCGCGAACGAGTACCCGCAGCTGGGCGGCGAGTACGAGGTCATCCACCACACGCAGCTGCTCCAGCACCTGATCGACGAGGGCCGGCTGACGCCGGTCACGCCGGTGGACGGCCTGATCACGTACCACGACCCCTGCTACCTGGGCCGGCACAACAAGGTCTACACGCCGCCGCGCGAGATCATGTCGGCCGTGCCGGGGCTGCGCCAGCAGGAGATGCACCGCCACAAGGAGCGGGGCTTCTGCTGCGGCGCCGGTGGCGCCCGGATGTGGATGGAAGAGCGGATCGGCAAGCGCATCAACAACGAGCGCGTCGACGAGGCCCTGTCCCTGAACCCGGACATCGTCTCGACGGCCTGCCCGTTCTGCCTGGTGATGCTGACGGACTCGGTCAACGGCAAGAAGAACGACGGCCAGGCCAAGGAATCCGTCCAGGTCGTCGACGTGGCCCAGCTCCTCCTGGAGTCGGTGAAGGCCCCGGCCCCGACGGAGGCGGAACTGGCGGCCGAGGCCCTGGCCGCCGAACAGGCGGCGGAGGCGGAAGCCAAGGCGGAGGCGGAAGCGGAAGCGGCGGCGAAGGCCAAGGCCGACGCCGAGGCTGCCGCGAAGGCGAAGGCGGAGGCGGAAGCCGCCGCCAAGGCAGAGGCTGCGGCTGCGGCCGAGGCGGAGGCGGGAGCCGAGGCCACGGCGAAGGCCGACGCCGAAGCCGAGGCAGAAACCGAAGCTGCGGCAAAGGCAGACGCCGAGCCGGAGGCCGCCGCCAAGGCGGAGGCGAAGGCCGACTCGAAGACCGCGGCAGAGGCCGAGCCGGCCACAACGGCCGCCGCAAAGCCCGAGCCCGAGGCAGAAGCCGCAGTCGAGCCGGAGA
>NZ_JBVING010000003.1:247710-727784 GCF_055579465.1 Streptomyces sp. NPDC032745
ACTGCAGCCGAGACGAAGGCCCAGGGCGAAGGCGAGCCGCAGGCTGCGGCCGCCGCAAAGCCCGAGGCGGAAGCCGCGGTCGAACCGGAGACTGCAGCCGAGACGAAGGCCCAGGGCGAAGGCGAGCCGCAGGCTGCGGCCGCCGCAAAGCCCGAGGCGGAAGCCGCGGTCGAACCGGAGACTGCCGCCGAGCCGAAGGCCAAGGGCGAGCCGGAGGCTGCGGCCAAGGCCCAGCCCGCGGCCGGTGCCGAGGCCGAAGCCGAGGCTGAGACCGGTGCCGAGGCGCAGGCAGCGGCTGCCGGGGACGAGCCGGAGGCGTCGGCCGAAGGCGGCAGCGCCAAGTAGTCCGTCCGCAGAACGCGACGCCGGAACGGCCGGTCCCCGCTCAGGGGACCGGCCGTTCCGGCGTTCGGGGGCCCGGGGGCGCAGCCCCCGGTTTCGGGAAGGGGCGGGGTGGGGAGCAGGCCCCGCGCAGCGGCCGGCCCGGCCCCGGCCCCGGCCCGGTCAGGCCCGGTCGGCGCGGCCCCGCTTCAGCAGGGCGAAGCCCAGCCCCGCCGCCCCCACGGCAGCCATCCCCCCGCCGGCGGCAACGACCATCGGCGTGTCACCCGTAGAGGCCCCCTCCGCCCCCGCCTTCACGCCACCCTTGGGCACCACACGCTCCCCCGCCCCCACCTTCTTGGCGCCCGCGCCGACGCCCTCGGCGGTGTACTTCTCGATCAGCTTCCCGTCGAAGTCGTACACCCAGCTGCTCCCGCCGCCCTTCCCGTCGATGACGACGAACTTCACGCGCTTCCCGTCCTGGACGATCCGGTACGTCCAGCCGTCGTTCTGCGCGCTCGGGTGCTTCAGGTCGACCGTCCCGAGCAGGTTCCCGTTCCGCATCGAGATCTCGACGCGCTTGCCCTTCGGGCCGTCGATCAGCTTCGCGATCCGACCGTCCGGCATGGTGATCCGGACCGAACTCTCCCTCTTGACCTCGTGCTTCGGCTTCTCGACGGGCTTCGGCTTCTCCACCGGCCTCGGCTTCTGCTCCCCCTCCACCCACGAGGTCACGGTCCCGTTCGGCTGCAAGACGACGTGCAGGCCGTTGTTCTGCCCGTACGCCGGGGTGCCCCCCTTGCTGACCAGCGTGTCCAGCTTCGCCGACCCGGCGAAGACCTCAGCCTCGAAGTGGCCGTTGCCGATCTTGTAGACCTTGGCGATCGACCCGTCCGCGAGCTTGACCGTGGTCACAAAGACCCGGGTCGGCTTCTCCGGCTTGACCGGCGGCGTGGTCTGGTCGACCGTCGGGTCCACCGTCGGCAGTGTCGGGCCCACCGGGGGCACAGGGTCGGTCGGAGGAACCGGACCCGTCGGGTCCGTCGCGGGCTGCTCAACCCCGGGCAGAACCTCCGGCCCCGGCCCGGACGGCGAGTCCGCGAACGCGGACCCGACCGGGAGGGCCAGAACGGTGGCCGCGCCGGCGAAGACGGCGGCGGTACGAAGGGTGGTGCGGCGAGTGCTGCGCATGTGGGGGCTCTTCTCGTAGCTCGGTGCTCGATGCTCGGTGCTCTGTGCCCGGCGCTCGACGGCAAGTACTCATGGCTCGTCGGCGACAGACACGAAGCTACGGACCCGACATCTACGTAATCCGTAGGGAATGTAACGAACCACCACAGGCTCCCCGGCAACCAGGTAAACCAGACAATTAACCCCCCTCCCCCGCGGTGGGGACAGCCCCCCGGGGTTCCCCTAGGGGATGTCACAGGTCAGCCGCAAAGGGTGCTTATTCCGGCGGCCCGCCCACCACCGCTCCCGGGACCAGGTACGTTCGATCACGTGGCTGGATTCAGGATCGGACGCGGCAGGGACAACAACCGCGCTCCCCAACAACCCCCGCGGCAGCAGCCGTACGGTCAGCAGCAGGCGCCGTACGGCCAGCAGCCCTACCCTCCCCAGCAGCAGTGGCCTCAGCAGCCCGCCGCCGGAGGCCATGGCGAGCCCGAGTACTTCGACCCGTACGGACAGCCGTACGGACAGCAGCAGCCGCCTCCCCAAGGGCAGCAGCAGCCCCCGTACGGCCAGGGAGGCCCGGGCGGCGGCTCGTACGCGAACGACAACCCGGGGCACACCCAGGTCTTCGCGTACGGCGAGGACCCGTACAGTCAGGGCGCGACGTACCACGCGGGCGCCTCGGCGGCCGCGCCGACGGGCCCGCGGCTGCCGTGGAAGGAGCTGCTCCGCGGCATCGTGATGCGGCCGGGGCCGACCTTCCTGCAGATGCGCGACTACGCGGTCTGGGGCCCGGCGCTCATCGTGACGTTCCTGTACGGCCTGCTCGCGGTCTTCGGCCTCGACGACGCCCGCAAGGACGTCATGGACGCCACGCTCGCCAACGCCGTCCCGATCGTGCTCAGCGCGGGCGTGGCCTTCGTCATCTGCGGGCTGCTCCTGGGCGGCGTCACGCACACCCTGGCCCGCCAGCTGGGCGGCGACGGCGCGTGGCAGCCGACCGTGGGCCTGTCGATGCTGGTCATGTCCATCACGGACGCACCACGCCTGCTCTTCGCCGTGTTCCTGGGCGGGGACAACATGCTCGTGCAGGTGCTGGGCTGGGTCACCTGGCTGGCGGCCGGCGCCCTGTTCACCTCGCTCGTCAGCAAGTCGCACGACCTGCCGTGGCCGAAGGCGCTGGGCGCGTCCGCGATCCAGCTGGTCGCACTGCTGTCGATCATCAAGCTGGGCACGCTGTAGGCAAGCAGATACGAGGAGGGGCCCCGGCGCACGAGCGCCGGGGCCCCTCCTCGCGTCCCGTCCATCGGGACCGGGCGTCTAGGCGTCGAGAACCTGACCCTCACGCTTCACGACGGGCGGCTCGACCGACCACGGGAAGTTGATCCACTCGTCGGTCTTCTTCCACACGTACTCGCACTTCACGAGCGAGTGCGACTTCTCGTAGATCACGGCGGACCGGACCTCGGCGACGTGGCCCAGGCAGAAGTCGTGGACGAGCTTCAGCGTCTTCCCGGTGTCGGCCACGTCATCGGCGATGAGGACCTTCTTGTCGGTGAAGTCGATCGCCTCGGGCACGGGCGCCAGCATGACCGGCATCTCCAGCGTGGTCCCGACACCCGTGTAGAACTCGACGTTCACGAGGTGGATGTTCTTGCAGTCGAGCGCGTACGCCAGACCGCCGGCGACGAAGACGCCGCCGCGGGCGATGCTGAGGATGATGTCGGGCTCGTAGCCGTCGTCGGCGATGGTCTGCGCGAGCTCGCGGACGGCGCGTCCGAAGCCCTCGTAGTTCAGGTTCTCGCGTACTACGTCACTCATGCCTCGTGCCTCACCTGGGTGCGGTGGAAGTTCTGGAAGGAGCGCGAGGCCGTCGGGCCGCGCTGGCCCTGGTACCGCGATCCGTACCGCTCGCTCCCGTACGGGAACTCGGCGGGCGAGCTGAGCCGGAACATGCACAGCTGCCCGATCTTCATCCCGGGCCACAGCTTGATCGGGAGGGTGGCGAGGTTCGACAGCTCGAGCGTGACGTGCCCCGAGAACCCGGGGTCGATGAACCCGGCGGTCGAATGCGTCACCAGCCCCAGGCGGCCCAGGCTGGACTTCCCCTCCAGTCTGGAGGCGATGTCCTCGGGCAGCGAGATGACCTCGTACGTCGAGGCGAGTACGAACTCCCCCGGGTGCAGGATGAAGGCCTCGTCGCCCTCCGGCTCGACCATCCGGGTCAGATCCGGCTGCTCGGTGGCGGGGTCGATGTGGGCGTAGCGGTGGTTCTCGAACACCCGGAAGAAGCGGTCGAGACGTACATCGATGCTGGAGGGCTGCACCATCGATTCCTCGAACGGGTCGATGCGAACCCGTCCGCTGTCGATCTCGGCCCGGATGTCTTTGTCTGAGAGAAGCACATCCCGAGGATACGCAGTGCGCGCGGGCCTCCCGCAATCGAGAGCGGGCGCCCGCGCGCCTGTCGGACTATCGCTTGACGGCCGCACCGACGGGCACGGCATGCCTCAGCCGGGCACACCGCGGGCACCGCAGCAGCCGCCCGGGCCCGATCCGGCCGGCACCGAGGTGCTGCAGCGGGAACGAAGCGGTACTGAAAACGTGCCCTTCGGCACAACGGACGACGGTGTTCTCCATCGAGTCCCTTTCCCCAACCTGCTGTACTGCGACGAATCGCCACATTAGGGGATGATCGCGACCTGCTCCAGCCGCCACTCCAGCGGCCCTCGAGCACCACTGCGCACCCGTACGGTACGCCCCAACTCCCGCCCCCACGACCCTCGGTGCACCCCACACATGACGACGACCCCGCGGTCGATTCACCGGGGGTCGATCATGGGGTAGAGTGTGCAACGGTACCGATCCAGGCAACTGGAACGTTATGCGGATGTAGTTTAATGGTAGAACATGAGCTTCCCAAGCTTATAGCGCGGGTTCGATTCCCGTCATCCGCTCTTGAGAGAAGGCCCAGGTCAGCGACCTGGGCCTTCTTCGTTGTCTAGACCTCTCAGCACTCGCCGCGCCCTCCGCGTGCCCCAACTCGCGGGAATCGCCTGCTCGGAGGCGTCGCGGCGCACCACATCCGCCACCTCAAGCCCAGGCAGTCTCGAATCACGAGACGCCCTTCGTGCGACCTGCACCACAACCGGGGCTCCTCAGTGTGAATTCGCTTCCACAAAGCCACCGTTGAGGGCGAGCGGGATAGTGGGCGGGCAGGGCGGGCGGTCGATTGGGGAGCGGGGCAGTCCGGACCGGGCCCGTGCCGTATCGATATTGCGGATCACGTGCTGCGCTGGTCGCGGGTGTCCTGGCGGAGCTGGTCGGTGTGGCGGGTCAGGGCGTCGATGCGCTCGGCAAGTTCGGCGTCTTCGGGCCGCAGATGGGGCCGGGTGTCGGTCAGGGGACGGACGAGACGGGCGGCGTCATTGTCGGCCAGGGCCAGATTCAGGTCGCCGACGGCGCCCTGCGCACTGGCGGGCAGGCCGGTGAGGGAGGTGACCTGGCCGGCGAGTCGGCGCAGGTCGGCCGCGTTGTCGCGGGCCCAGGCGGTCACGGTGCGGTCGGCGGCTCGGGTGTCGCGGGTGGCTTGGACGCGCTGGTCGCCGGTGCTTCCGACGGTGCCGGGGCGCAGTCGCAGGTAACGGCGTTCGGCGGCCTGGCGGCTGGCGACCCCGAGGGGGCCGGCGAGGTCAGCCCAGCTCGCACCCTGGCCGCGGGCGGTTTCAATCAGTCCGCTCTCCCAGCCCGCGAGCTGCTCGCGGACCTCGCGCAGCATCAGCAGTGCGGCCAGAGCCGGATGCGGGCCGGAATCCGTCGTGGGCGCCGCGTTGCCCGTAGACGTGGTCGCGTGGGGTTGCTGCGCGTCCTTGACGGCCCGGTTGATGGTCTCCAGTGCCGCAGCGGCGGCCAGGAAGGGGACCGGTGCGGTCGGCTCGGCGGCCTCGTTCATGACACTCTCCGTCGCTGTCATCCTCCAGATGACTCCTTGCTTGTCATCGTTTCGATGACATGTTACAACGGGAGCACGTTGAAGCGCATTGGCAGTTCCTGCCTGAACCAACTGGAGGTGTTTCGCGATGTTGATGCGCACTGACCCGTTCCGCGAGATGGACCGGATCGTTCAGCAGCTCTCGGGTGCATCGGGCACATGGTCGAAGCCGTCCGTGATGCCGATGGACGCCTACCGCCAGGGCGACGCGTACGTGATCGCCTTCGACCTGCCCGGAGTGAGCACCGAGGCGATCGACATCGACGTCGAGCGGAACATGCTGACCGTGAAGGCCGAGCGCCGGCCCGCGGAGAAGTCCGACGGCGTGCAGATGGAGCTCTCCGAGCGGCCGCTGGGCGTCTTCTCCCGCCAGATCATGCTGGCCGACACACTCGACACCGAGCGCATCGAAGCCGACTACGACGCGGGTGTCCTGACCCTGCGGATCCCGATCGCCGAGCGCGCCAAGCCGCGGAAGATCAGCATCGGCGGCGAGTCCGGCCGCAAGCAGATCTCCGGCTGAAAAGCCCGGCACCAGCGGCGGAGGACGGGGAACCGATTCCCCCTCCGGCACCCCGTCCTCCGCACCCTCGCCCCTTCACCCCCATCCGGAGGTGACGTGATGACGATGCGCCGGGAGGCGTTCCTGGACCACGTCCAGGAACGCGGCGAGTATCAGACTCGGGAGGAGGCCGAACGGGCAGCCCGTGTCGTCCTGGCCCTGCTGGGCGCACACCTGGTCGGCACCGTGCGGGCCGAGCTCGCCGCCCGGCTCCCCGAGACGTACGCCCTGATCCTCCTCAACCCCCTGCAGGCCGCCGAACCGCTCTCACCCGAACGCTTCATCCGCGCGACTGCGGCCTGGATCGAAGGCGCCACCGAGAAGACGGCCCTGTGGGACATCGGCGCGGTCCTCTCCACCGTGGCCGCCGCGGCGGGAGACGTCCTCATGCGCGAGGTCCTGCTGCAGCTCCCGCCCGGCTACGACCTCCTCTTCGGCCACCCCCAGCCCACCTGACCGCGGCCGGCATGAACCGAGCCCTCGAAGAGAAAGGCAACCTCAGCACCATGTACGACCAGCCTCGAGCGAACCCGTCCCTCGCGGCCATGACGTTCGACCAGATGCTGGAGCGCGTGCGCTACGAAGGCGCCTATCCCACCCGCGAACGCGCCGAGGAAGCCGTCCGCGCTGTCCTGGCCGCCCTCGGCCGGCAGATCACCGGAGACGAACGCGTCGACCTCGCGCAGTGCCTGCCCGTCGAGGCCGCCCTCACCCTGACCGCCCAGATCCCCGACACCGAACAACTCACCGGCTGGGGCTTCGTCAAAGACCTGGCCGCCCGCACCGGGGGCACCCCGGCCACCGCGCGCTGGGACACCGGCGCCGTACTCGCCGTCGTCTCCCGGCTCGCAGGCCCCGACCTCCTGCCCCGAATCCTCCACCAGCTTCCCGGCGGCTACGCACTCCTCTTCGGCCAGGCAGAACTGCGGCAGCCCCAGCCCGCCGCCCAATCCCGCCCCACCCCGTTCCAGGACTTCCGCAATGCCTGACCGCAGGGGCGGGGCGCCGCTGTCGGCACACCCCCTACACGAGTGAAGGCCCGACCGGCTCGTCCCGGTCGGGCCCTCACCTCTGTGAGGGCGGGTTCTGGTCGTAGTGGCGGGTCAGTGGTCGGAGTAGCTGAAGTCGCCCACGGTCCAGGCGCTGACATCCTCGATCGAGACGCGGTACATCCCGCCCGTCTCCGGGATGCCCACGGTTCCCTGCAAGATCCGCGCCACGTGAAAGTGCAGATGCGTGGGCGGCGCCTCCATACGCGGCATGGCGGTGAACACGGCGGAGAACTCGCCCAGACGGGCGGAATCCGTCAGCACCTCCGACACCCGCTGCCTCCACACGGCTTCGGGAGCCAGCCGACCGGTGATGACAGCACCGCCGGTGACCACGGTCAGGGACATCTGGTTGCTCTGCCCGGACTCCACCAGGGCGGCGACGTTCACGAGCAGCTCGTCAGGCTTCGACATGGAAGCCGACTCTATTCCTCGCCCCACCCTGGCGGCCCGGCGCCTGCGATCCGTGCACTCAGCCCGCTGAGGCGCTGGGGCGGCTGGAGGCGGTAGCACCTGCCGGCTGCCCAGCGCGCGGATGCAGGGCTGCGTTCGACCCCGATTACCTCCTCGTCGAACACACGAAAATCTATGATGGCCACAGTAGACATTCGATTGCGGCATGGCTATGGTTTCTCTCGTAGCCAAGATCGAGCAAGGCCCGGAGAGACGAACTGCCGGGCATCAGTTCACGCAGTGCGCAGGGCGGTGCGGTGGTGGAGTTCCGAAGCCAGAGCAGTTGCAGGACGGCGACGGGACTGACGACCGGACCGGGCGGCCCGCAGTGATCAGGGGCTGCCACGAGCAGTACCGCAGTTGACGCAGTGGCGGTTCAGTAAGTGCAGTTCGCAGTACCAGCAGTGCAGTCAGTGAGCGGTACCTCGGTAAAGGCGTCGGCTGCGGGCGCGCGTACCGGGAAGTTCGGCAGTGGGGTTCCAAGCCAGAGCAGACGCAGGATGGGCGACGGGGCTGGCTGCCGGAAAGTGGCGCTACGGCAGGCCACTGAGCAGTTCGCATCAACAGCAGTACGTAGTCCCCCGTTTGGCAAGTGATCGGTCCAGAGGGAAGAACGGAGGAGTTGACCGCCATCAGGATCGCCCGGGTCGAAGGCTGAGCCCGGGTACCGCAGGACATCGATAGTGAGGTGGTCTCCGGTCAAGCAACCGCGATCCCCGCGCCCCCGGCCGAGTGCAGGTCAGGCCCGCGGAAACAGAAGGCCGACGCAGTACTAGGGTCGGCAGATGGTGTAGCAGTTCCTTCGGGGCCCTGGTGCCGTACGGCACCAGGGCCCCTCCACGCGTTCCACAGAGAGAGGTGCAAATGACAGCACACGAATCGTTCGACGATCGTCTCGACGACGACGACTACCCCGCTTACACCATGGGCCGGGCCGCAGCCATGCTAGGCACCACCCAAAGCTTCCTCCGCGCCATCGGAGAAGCCCGCCTCATCACCCCGCTCCGCTCAGAGGGCGGACACCGCCGCTACTCCCGTTACCAGCTGCGCATCGCCGCCCGCGCGCGAGAGCTCGTCGACCAGGGCACCCCCATCGAGGCTGCCTGTCGCATCGTCATCCTCGAAGACCAGCTCGCGGAAGCCCAGCGCATCAACGCCGAATACCGCCGCACCACCGAAACACCCAATCCACCATCCGCAGTGTGACGACTGCGCCTACGAGCCAAGGATGCCGTGGGCCGGGGCGTTTCACAGCGGGAGCGACCGAGGCCGTGTGCCGTACCCCGGCCGCCGGACCCGGCCGAACGGCACACGCAGCCAAACTCAGAGCGGTGGGCGAGGGAGGCGCGCAGTCCTTCCCACCCACCCGTCGTCAGGCGCCCCTCGCCGGCCTCTTCACCAACCCCTTGTCGCGGGCGGCGCGCACTCTGGCGTCGATGCCCTCGGCGACCTCCTGCTGACGCTCGTCGTCGGAGTGCTGGTAGATCATTGCGGCCTTCTCCGAGGACTGGCCGGCGCGGACCATCGTGTCCTTGAGCGTCGCGCTGGACTGGGTGGAGAGGGTGTGGCCGGTGTGGCGCAGGTCGTAGAAGCGGAAGTCCTTCGGCAGGCCGACCTTCGCGCGGGCCTTGGCCCACTTCCGGCCGAAGGTCGTGCGCCGCAACGGCGCCCCCTTCTCCCCCACGAACAGCAGGCCG
Organism: Streptomyces sp. NPDC032745; assembly: GCF_055579465.1. NCBI lineage: Bacteria > Bacillati > Actinomycetota > Actinomycetes > Kitasatosporales > Streptomycetaceae > Streptomyces > Streptomyces sp. NPDC032745. Next base: position 256,957 of record NZ_JBVING010000003.1, read on the forward strand.
TCGGGCTCCTTCTCCGCGAACCAGTCCAGGTGCCGCTTGACCTCCATGTAGAGGAAGGCCGGCAGGTGGATGGTGCGGACGCCCGCCGCAGACTTCGTGTCGCCCTCGAGGCGGCGGCCGGTGTTCAGTTCCGGGGCAGCCTCGGTGATCCGTACGGCCAGGGGGTCCAGAGTGACCGAGGTCCGCCGCAGGGCCGCCTGCTCCTCCGGACGCATAGGCCCGTAGGCGCAGAAGTAGACCATCAGCCGCCAGCGCGGGCCCATGGCCTCGGCGAGTTCGTCGACCTGGGCGACGGTCGCGGTCGAGCGCTCCTTGGCCTGCTCGCTTCCGGCGCCCCTGATGCGGCACGGGTTGCGGCGGATCAGCTCGGCCGCCGCTCGGCCTCAGAAACCGCGGGCAAGGCCAGCAACGATGGGCATGCCACCAGGGCCGGCTCATCTCAGTGCCGGCCCTGGCGATGTGTTGACGCGTCGAAGGCTCAGCGCGTTGCCTCGCCTCCGAGGGTTCCGGCGCTGATGGCGCCCCGCAGGACGTGGGCGATCTCCTCGGGCTTGAGGTCGATGCCGTCGAGGCCCTCGACGGTCAGCGGGATCTCCTCCAGCGCGTACTGGCCGCGGCCCTCGGCGCTGAACTCGGGACCGGTGCGGTCGTCGAAGGACCAGGTCGTGATGCGGGCGAGATAGAAGAGCTGACGCTCCTCGTCGGACTCCATCGTGTGGAGGAGGCGGATGATGTCGGCCTTCCCCGCGATCTCCTCGTGGATCTCCCTGTGGAGGGCGGCCTCCCGGGACTCGTCGTCGGCCTCGACGCCGCCACCGGGGAGCACCCAGTACTCGGGGATGTCTGGCTTCGTGCGGCGGATGACCAGCATCGTGTCGTCAGCGGTGACGAGGACGGCGCGGACTCGTTCCTTCATTTCGGTCTGTCTCCTTGCTTGTTGGCGTCTCAGTGCAGCAGCCAGCCGCCGTCGACGTGGACGGATTGCCCAGTGATGAACGACGCGGAGGGACCCACGAGGAACGCGACCAGGGCCGCGACATCCTCGGACCGTCCACGGCGGGGGGACGCACTGGCGCTTGATCTGGTCCTCCGGACGCGCAAGGTGCTGGGCGGGGATGGTGTTCTCCGCCTCGACCTGGATGGCGCCGGCCATGACCGTGTTGACGCAGACCCCGTACGGACCCAGTTCGCGGGCGACGGAGCGGGTGAGGCCGAGGAGGTCGGCCTTCGCAGTGCTGTACGCGACCAGGTTCGTGCGACCAGCCCGGGCGTTGACGCTGCCGATGTTCACGATCCGTCCCCAGCGGCGTTCGATCATGCCGGGGGTCACCGCGTGGCAGGTGCGGTAGTGGGCGGTGAGGTTCACGTCGAGGGAGTAGTTCCAGGCGGCCTCGTCGGTGTCCTGCCAGGGGACGCGGGGGTAGGAACCGGCGTTGTTCACGAGGATGTCGATGGGCCCGATTTCGGCCCGGACGAGGTCGACCATGGTCTGGACGGCGCCGGGGTCGGTGAGGTCGGCGTTTGCCGCGATGCCGGGGCTGCCATCACGCTCGAAGGCGGCGAGGAGGGCGTGGGCGTCGGAGTCCTGACCGAGGTGGTTGACCGCGACCGTCGCGCCGGCGACGGCGAGCGCGCGTCCGATCTCGGCGCCGATGCCGGTGGCGCCGCCGGTGACGAGGGCGGTGCGGCCCTGGAGCGGGCGGACCTGGGGAGGGGTCTCAAGCAGGGGCAGGGACATGGCTGCTCCGTTCGCCAGAGTGGGGGTGAGGGGCCGGTGTGGTGCTGAGGAAGGTGTCGACCGTCGTGATCGGCGCGTTCCTCGACCTGCACATGGCACAGATCGAGCGCATGCGCGGTGACCTGACCATGAAACGGATCAAAGACGGTTGACAAGCTGGCGCGGCCGGTCCGTCGAGCCGCTCGTCCGCGAATCGCTTGCACGCCTGCTTCCCGACGGGGAGCTGCCCGCTGCCCCGGCCATCGGCGGATCATCCGCTCCATGACGGCGACCTCCCGATGCCGCTCGAGGTTCGAGTGCTGGTAGATCATGGCCGCCTTCCCCGAGGACTGGCCGGCCCGCACCATCGTGTCCTTCAGCCCCACGAACAGCAGCCCGTCCGGCTTTTGGTCCGCGTACAGATACTTGTGCAGCTTGGGATCACCCCGCATGAACTCCGGCAGGACGATGAACCGCTTAGCTGCCTCGGACTTGGTCGCGCCCGGCGCCCGCTTCCCGGTATTCAGCCCGGGCTCGGCGGACCGCACCCAGACGCCGACATCGTGATCGACGGAGGTGCAGCCTCAGGAGCCGCCGGTGAGTTCGTCGGTCGTGGCAGCGAGCCCCCACTCGTCCACCCACTGAAGGGCGTACTCCCGGAAGTTGACCGCACCCGTGTCCCGGTCGCGCCAACCCCTCCTTCTTGGTCTCGGTCTGCTGCTCGGCGAGCCAGTCGTCCACGTCCCGCGACATCGCGTACGACGCAGGAACCTCTGCCTGCCGGGCCGAGCAAAAGCCCGGGGCGCCTAGGATCGCGAGCATGGCCCTGATCATGAGCGACGTGGACCGGTTCGAGACTGCCAGGCCCCGGCTGGAGGCCATTGCCTACCGGCTGCTCGGCTCGGCGAGTGAGGCGGAGGACGCCGTGCAGGAGACGTTCCTGCGCTGGCAGGCGGCCGACGTCGAGCGGATCGAGGTGCCTGAGGCCTGGCTGACGAAGGTCCTCACCAACTGGTGCCTCAACATGCTCACTTCGGCACGCGCCCGGCGCGAGACGTACGTGGGGAGGTGGCTCCCCGAGCCGCTGCTCGCCGGGGACCCGATGCTCGGCCCGGCCGACACCGCCGAGCAGCGCGAGTCGGTGTCGTACGCCGTCCTCGTCCTGCTGGAGCGCCTGTCGCCGGGCGAGCGGGCGGTGTACGTGCTGCGCGAGGCCTTCGAGTACCCGCACCGGGAGATCGCCGAGATCCTGGAGATCACCGAGACCGCCAGCCAGCAGATCTACCACCGGGCCAAGAAGCACGTCGCGGACGGCACGGCACGCACCGACATCGACGCGGCCGCCGCCCGGAGGATCGTCGAGGAGTTCCTGGCCGCGGCGACCAGTGGCCGTACCGAACCCCTCGTACGCCTGCTCACCCAGGACGCCGTCTCGGTCGGCGACGGCGGCGGGAAGGTCCCGGCCCGCGCGAAGGCGTTCGAGGGCGCGCTCGCGGTCGCCACGTTCATGCGCGGCCTGTTCAAGCCCAGCGCGGCCAAGCGGGCCCATGTCGGCGGCGCGCCCGGGATCTACGCCACGACCGCGAACGGCGGGCCCGCCATCGTGGCTGTCGTGGACGGCCGGGTCGTCGCGATCACCTGCCTGGAGGTCACCGCGGAGGGCATCGCCGCGGTCCGCAACCAGGTCAACCCCGACAAGCTCGTCCGCGCGACCGAGCAGTGGGCCGCTGCGGACCACGGGGAGGCCCCGCTCCACACCCTCTGAGGGTGTGTGGCGCAGGTCACACTTCGATCCTGTCAGGAAACGCGGGGCTGCCCGGTTCAAGGGGCGAAACCACGCCGGACAACGGCGGCCCCGCCCAGACAGGAGCACGGACATGCAGCACCGAATCGTCGTCCTCGGAGCCGGCTACACCGGTGCGGTCGCCGCCGGCCGCCTCGCCAGGCGACTGCACCGCGAGGACGTAACCATCACCCTCGTCAGCCCCGAGCCCGACTTCGTCGAGCGCGTCCGGCTGCACCAGCTCGCGGCCGGCCAGGACCTCAAGCCCCGGCCGTTCGGCGAGATGTTCGCGGGCACGGGTGTGGAGCTGAAGCTCGCGAAGGTCACCGCCGTCGACGTGGACCGCAAGACCGTGGTGGTCACCGCCGCGAACGGCCCCGAGCGGGAGGAACTGGAGTACGACACCTTGATCTACGCCCTCGGCAGCGGCTGGAACGACGGGGGCGTCCCCGGCGCCACCACGCACGCCCACGAGATCTCCAGCCGCCCCGGCGCCCTCCGCCTTCGCGATCGCCTGGCCGCGCTGGACGCCGGCCGGCCCGTGGTCGTGGTCGGCGGCGGCCTGACCGGCCTGGAGGCCGCGACCGAGATCGCCGAGGCTCGTCCGGACCTCGACGTCTCCCTGGCCGCCCGCGGCGCCCTCGGCGACTGGCTCTCGGAGAAGGGCCGCGCCCACCTGCGGAAGGTCGTGGACGAGCTCGGCATCACGGTCCACGAACACACCGCGGTCACCGCCGTGGAGGCGGACGGTGTGACGGCGGCCCACGGCCGGACCATCCCCGCCGAGGTCACGGTCTGGACCACCGGCTTCGCCGTCCACCCGATCGCCCGGGCCACCGCCCTGGAGCTCGCCGACGACGGCCGGATCGTGGTCGACACCACGATGCGCTCGGTCTCCCACCCGGACGTGTACGCCGTGGGCGACGCGGCGATGGCGATGGGCCCGGGCGACATGCCCCTGCGCATGTCCTGCGCCTCGGGCGTCCCCATGGCCTGGCAGGCCGCCGACGCCATCGCGGCCCGGCTCGCCGGTGCCAAGGTTCCCGAGGTCGCCATCCACTACTCCAAGCAGTGCATCTCCCTCGGCCGCAAGGAGGGCCTGATCCAGTTCGTCACCGCCGACGACCGAGCGGTCGACAAGGCCATGACGGGCCGCGTGGCCGTCCTCTTCAAGGAACTGATCTGCAAGGCAGCGGCCTGGAGCGTCGCCAACCCGACGGCGGGCATGCCGTCCCGGCGCCGGCGTGTCGTACGGCAGGAGACCCTGAGCGGTGCACGGGTGGAGGCTGCGGCCTGACCTCGCCGTGGCCGAACTGCGAGCACCGGCTGACGTGGTGCACGGCATCGCGGGTGCGCTGATCCGGTCACCCCTTCCCGGCCTCTCCGCCGAGAAGGGCGTGCCACAACGTGCCGGCGGCACCCCGTTGCGGCACGACACCGGGTCGGCCGTCGCCTACGCCGACCACCCGTGCCACCCGTGCCACCCGTGCCGTCCGCGCCGTCACGTCCGCCAGAAAATAGTAGCCATGGACATAGTAGCCATGTACTCTATTTGGCATGAGCAAGGTTCCACCGGGCCCCACGCCCGGTTTCCTGGTGTGGCGGCTCGCCAACAAGTGGCGCGTCGCGGTCGATCGCGCGGTGGCTCCACTGGGCCTCACCCACGCGCAGTACTCACTGGTCGCGTCGCTGCACGGCATGCAGCGCGCCGGTGAGCGGCCCAGTCAGCGCCGACTCGCCGACCACACCGGCCTGGAGGCGCTGTACGTCTCGAAGCTGGCGCGCGCGCTGGAGTCGGCCGGCCTGATCGAGCGCACCCGCGATCCCCGCGACCCGCGCGCCGTACAGCTCGCCCTCACCGAGCAGGGCCAGGCCGTCACACGGCAGGCCATCGCGGTGGTCCAGGAACTGCACCGACAGTTGCTGGAGCCGCTCGGAGGCCTCGACGCCCCGCGGACGCGCGCGTTCGCGGACGAGCTGACGACCTTGCTCGACGCGCCTCTCTCTCCATCCGTACCGGACGACAAGAGCACTCAGGGGACAACACCATGACCACCACCGCATCCGTCGCCGACGCCCGCGCCCTCGGCCTGGCGCACTACGCCGCCCGCGGCGTCCTGGAGCACGTCCTGGCCCGCCACGGCGTCACGTTCCAGCAGCAGATCGCCCTGCGCGCCGCCATCACCGCCGACGCCCCGCAGACGCCGGACGATCTCGTCACCCAGGTCCGGGGCTCCCTCAAGGCCGATCCGGCCGACATCCACGCGACTCTCGACGAGCTGTTGGCCGATCAGCTGCTCGTCGCCGACGGCGCGCACCTTCGCCCCACGGATGCAGGGCGCGAGCTGATGGCCGCCCTCGGCGCGGAGACCGCCCCCGTCAGCGCCCGCATCTGGGGCGGGATACCCGCCGAGGACCTGGCTGCCGCCGGCCGCGTCCTCGCCCTGGTCGCCGAGCGCGCCAACGCGGAGCTTGCGGCCCTGACCGCCTGAGGCGGTTCCGGGAACACGCGCAGGAGCTGCCGCGGACCGGGCAGAACGAGTTCGAGCCCACGAATCGAGCGGTCGGTTTCCCGGGGTCCGGCGGCGCCGGGCGCCGGACGGACGGAGCATCCCTCTCGGCCTGAGAACTGCTCACCGCTCGGCGCGGAAACCGAACAGCCGGACATCCGGTCGGCCCGAGTCACGCCCCGTGGTTCCGGTGCCGGCCGCATTCACCTGAACGGCGCGTGCCACAAGCGCCGTAGCGGCGCATCGGATCGGGCCCTATCCGGTCGCCGGCGTCTCAGCGGTCGCGAAGATCCGGTCCAGGTGGTGGTGGAGTACTGCGATGGCCGACTCCGGACTCCGCTGGCCCACGAGAATGCTGGTGCCCATGGTCGCCGCCATGGCGAGCAGGCTGATCGCCTCCGTGCGCGCGTCGATGCCGTCGTCGGCCAGGCCTGCCGCCTTGGCCTGTTCGAGCAAGCCGGTGACGGCATTCTCCGCGGCGTCGGGGTTGTCGATGAAGGGCTGCGCGGCCAGCGCCTCGTCGGTCACGGACAGGATCGAGTAGGAGCTGTAGAGGAGGTGGAAGGTGCGGCCCTCCTCGTCGGTCGGCAGGGAGGCCAGCAGCAGCGCCTCGATGGTCGCTCGCGGGCCGGGAGCCGGACCGGCGGCGGCGAGGCGGGCGCCCACCCGTGCGGTGAAGCGGTCGGTCAGGTGCTGGAGTCCGTAGAAGAGCAGCTTCTCCTTGGTCTCGAAGTAGTACTGCACGAGCCGTAGAGACACGCCGGCCTCCGCAGCCACGTCGCGCATGCCGACGGCGTGAAGCCCTCGCCGCCCGGCGACCCGGATGAGCGCATCGGCGATCTGGGCGCGCCGCTCCTCGTGATCCACGCGCTTTGGCATGTGCTGGTGTCTCCGCCCGTCGGTGGTGGGGTCCCCTTTATGGTACTGCCGTACCACCATCATGGTACGCTCGTATCACGAAGAACGGATCTTCCGGAGGTGCCCCGTGCCCGAGACCACGACCCCTGTGCGCCGCGACGTCGGCCGCTACGTCAACGACGCCCTGCGCGACCGCTACTTCGCCGCCGGCGACGTCCTCTACGCGATGGGCGCACCCGTTCGTTCCGAGACGGACGTCGAGACGAGCTTCGGCACCACGCACGTCTACCGGTACGGGCCCACGGACCCCGCCGCCGAATCCCGCACGCCGGTCGTCCTGATCCACGGCGCGGGCTACTGCTCGGCGATGTGGTACCCCAACACCCCCGCACTCAGCGGCGATCGGCCCGTCTACGCGCTCGACACCCCCGGCGACGCCGGGCGCAGCGTCCACCGCGAGCCCATGTGGCAGCCCGAGCGGGCCGCTCAGTGGATGGACGAGGCCCTCGACGCGCTCGGCCTGGACCGGGTCCACCTCGTCGGCTCCTCCTACGGCGGCTGGCTGGTGCTCAACCAGGCACACCGCCGGCCCGGACGGCTCGCCTCGGTCACCGCCCTCGACCCCGGCGGCCTGGAGAAGGTGGGCCTGCGCTTCTTCGCCTGGGTCTTCGTCAGCCTCTTCGCCAGCTTCGCCCCCAAAGCGCTGCGTCCGCGCCTCGCCTCCTGGCTGGAACAGCCGGTCATCGTCGTTCCCGAGTTGCGCAAGTGGGTCCAGGCGGGCGCCCGGGCCTTCCGGATCCGCCGCCCCGCACCGCTACCGCTCGCCGAGGACGCGCTGCGCTCCATCCGGACCCCGCTCTACCTGATCATGGGCAAGCGCAGCCTTCTGCTACACCCGCAGCGGCAGCTGGAGCGGGTACCGCGCCTCGTACCCGGGGCCCGGGCCGAGATCATCGCCGCGACCGGCCACGGCCCGCAGATCGACCACCCCGACGTGGTCAACGCCCGGATGCTGAGCTTCATGGAGGACGTCGACTCCCTCGACCCTGCCGCGGTCGAGACGTAGGACCTGCGGCCGGGGACACCGGCGCCCGGCGTGGCGGCTGCACACCACTGACCCCCTGAAAGGGGCCCCACCGCGTCAACAGCCTGCCTCAGCAGCAGTGAACGACGCCGGGAGCCACCCGCTCCGGGCCGCGCCCCGTCCGCTCGCCCCGGGGGAAACAGCCCGGCACCGGCGCCGACGCCCCTCGAGGGCCGTGCCACAACGTGCCAGCGGGAACGGGTAAGCAGCGGCCGGCAAACGGGGAGGACGTCATCCGTGTGCCTCGCTTCGCAGTCGCCATGATGCAGACCGTCGCTGTGCGTGTCAGCGTGATCCGAGAGGAATCCGTACCCCACGCATCAAGAGGAGTCGCCGTCATGGACGGTTCGCAGGACAAGCGTCAGGACTCGGGCAAGGGCCGCGAGGCGCAGGAACACCATCGCCGCCCCGGAGACCCCGCGCAGCCCCAGCCGGGCAGGCAGTCCCGGGAGAAGGGACAGAAGCCCGGCCAGAAGGAGGCCTCGCGCCGCCGCGAGGACGACCTGCTGCGCGAAGAGGACCTGCACGACGAAGGGCTCTGACCAGCGCACCACGCGCCCCGGGCCCGGCCGGGTGATCGGCCCGAGATGCCCGTCAACACGCTGATCAGCGCCGGGAGCTCGGTTCCGGTGTCGCGGGTGCGCGGTCACCACGCACCGTCCAGGAGCCCCGGAGGGCCGCCACGGCTCCCGTCATCCGCTCTTGAAAGAAGGCCCAGGTCACAGACCTGGGCCTGCTTTATTGCCCAGACCTCCGCCGGCTACTCGGACGGGCCTACCACCCTCCCGTAGGTGCAGCGAGGGCACCGCACCGCCCCCGGGCAGCGCGCCGCCATGAGGTCGGGCCCACCAACGCATGCCGTCTGCACGGGACTTCGGACTCGGCCCCGCGGGCCGTGGCCGAAGTGCACGGCCTTCTGATCGCAGCGCGGCCGGCGCCTCGCGTTCACCACCGGCCACCCCGTCGCGTCCGCCGGGCCGACGGCCTCGGGACCCGAGCCGCTGATCCCGCAGGTCAAGCGGATCGGATCCAGCCTGTCCGCGCGTGCTCCCCACTGTGACCATGCAACCGATTCGCACGGGCATGCGATACATCCGCCTTCCTGACGCTGCGTCACTCATGAAGTGACGCTGCGTCACTCATGCAGCCCCTTTTTTCCGATTTGTGGTCTATTGCTGTGAAATATGCGTGCATACTGCCGGGTGACGGCGCATCACCACCCCTGACAGGGAGTCGTTCTGCGGGTCCCCCTGCTCAGGGTGAGCCTGCGCGCCGACGCAGGTAGGGAGCTTGCGGCCCTGAGCAGTCATCGTCGCGGGCGCTCGGAATCCTCCTCCGGGAGGACTGAGGATCGAAGCAACAAGAAAGGCCCTGTTATGGCATCGGATGTCATCCGGTCGGCTCCACCCGACACAAGCCCTCAACGCAATCTGCTCAAACGGGGAGCCTTCGCCCTGCTCCCCGCAGCGCTCCTGGCGTCGGCCGCCCTGGTCCCGACCCTCGCCCACGCCGCAGAAGCCCCCGTGTTGCTGGGGACCACCGCCAGTTACGGGGTCCTGGCCGGTTCGACGGTCACCAACACGAACCCCACCGTCATCAACGGCGACCTGGGCCTCTATCCGGGCTCATCGGTGACCGGCTTCCCGCCCGGCATCGTCAACGGAGTGACGCGCGTAGCCCCCAACGCCGCCGCCGCTCAGGCGAAGTCCGACCTCGTCGTCGCCTACGACGACGCGGCAGGCCGGGGGCCCGGGACCATTCTCGCTTCGGACGAGATCGGCGGACTGACGCTGACGCCCGGCGTCTACACGGCCCCGGCGTCCCCGCCGTCCCTGCAACTCACCGGGACGGTCACCCTCGACGGCCTGGGCGACCCCAACTCCGTCTTCATCTTCCGGATCCCCACGACCCTGATGACGGCTTCGTCGAGTTCCGTGGCCTTCATCAACGGAGCAAACGCCTGCAACGTGTTCTGGCAGGTCGGCAGCTCCGCCACCCTCGGCACGACCACCCAGTTCAAGGGCACCATCCTGGCCATGCAGTCCATCACGCTGAACAACAGCGCCGTGATCGAAGGCCGCGCCCTGGCGCGTGTGGCCGCGGTCACGATGGACAACAACACCATTACGAGGCCGACCTGCGCTGTTGGTCCTCCCGGTCCGAGCGGTCCTCCCGGCCCGACCGGTTCCCCCGGCCCGACCGGCAGCCCCGGCCCGACGGGTGCTCCGGGCCCGACCGGTGCCCCCGGCCCGACGGGTGCCCCGGGTGAGCCCGGCGCTCCCGGTGCCCCAGGCCCGACGGGCAGCCCCGGCCCGACGGGTGCCCCCGGCGCCCCCGGTGCTCCCGGTGCCCCCGGTGCCCCCGGCCCGACGGGCAGCCCCGGCGCTCCCGGTGCCCCCGGTGAGCCCGGCGCCCCCGGCGCTCCTGGTGCCCCCGGCGCTCCCGGTGCCCCCGGCCCGACCGGCAGCCCCGGCGCCCCTGGTGCCCCCGGTGAGCCCGGCGCCCCCGGCGCTCCTGGTGCCCCCGGCGCTCCCGGTGCCCCCGGCCCGACCGGCAGCCCCGGCGCCCCCGGCGCCCCCGGCGCCCCCGGATCCCCCGGCGCCCCCGGATCCCCCGGCGCTCCCGGCGCTCCCGGCGCCCCCGGCCCGACGGGCAGCCCCGGCGCCCCCGGCGCTCCCGGTGCTCCCGGCGCTCCCGGCGCTCCCGGCGCCCCCGGATCCCCCGGCGCTCCCGGCGCCCCCGGCCCGACGGGCAGCGCCGGCGCCCCCGGTGCCCCCGGATCCCCCGGCCCGACCGGACCCGCAGGACCCGCAGGACCTGTCGGACCCACCGGGCCCGCCGGACCTGTAGGCCCCAAGGGGCCTCGCGGTGACAAGGGCGAGAAGGGGCACCACGGCCACGACAAGGACAAGGACAAGGACAACGGCGGGAAGGGCCACCACGAAAAGGACAAGGACAAGGGCGGGAACGGCCACCACGACAAGGACAAGGACAAGGGCGAAAACGGCCGCGACGATCACGGCAAGGACGAGGACGGCGACCACGACAAGGGCGAGAACGGGAACGGTCAGGACGACCACGACGAGGGCAAGCCGCCGTGGGCCGACTTCCTGCCGAACAGCCAGGACGATGATCCCGGCCCCGAGGGTCCCGGCCCCGAGGCTCCCCGCCACGCGGCCAAGACCGTCAACTTCGCCCACGTGAGCGCCGCCACCGGCCAGCAGCCGGCGGGGGCCGGCTCAAGCAGCGGGACCGGCATCATGGCTGCCTCTGCAGCAGCGCTGGCATTCGTCGGAGGCTCGGTCCTCTTCACCATGAAGAGAATCCGGCGAGGTACGACAACCCGACAGGACTAGCCCATCGCAGACTTGACCGCGTCACGCCCCTGACCCTTCGGGTCTCGAGCACTCGGCCGGATCGGCCAACGCTCCGCACTCCCGTCACCGACTGCTGCGTACGGGTCGGCGGCAGGGGCTGAAGCCCGGTCAAGCACGCAGGACGTCCCGTCCGCCGTTCGGCGGCTGAGCCCCTGGACACATCGTCCAGGGGCTCAGTAGCGCTCGCGAGTGATCAGCTCCGAGATCGGCCCTCACGTCATCCCGGGCCGGTGTACGCCTTCATGACTTCGTCGATGAAATGCCGGGTACGGTCCGGGCTCAGCGCCTGAGCCTGCAAGTGCGCATACAGATCGCCGTAGAGCCGCACGTCGGAACGTTTCTCCAGATAGAGGTCGCTGGTGAACCTTTCCAGATACACCACGCTCGCATCGGTGGCGTCGGCGAACTCGAGCAGCGAGAACTGTCCCGAGACACCCGGGTGCGCACCCACACCGTGAGGGAGAACCTGCATGGTGATGTGCGGCTGGGCACCGAGGTGGATCAGATGGTCCAGCTGCTTGCGCATGACCTCGCGGCTGCCCACGACGCGCCGCAGCGCCGATTCGTCCAGTACGGCCCATAAGCGCAGCGGGTTCCGCGGGGCTCCCAGCCGGTCCTGGCGCCGCAGCCGCACCTGGAGGCGTGCGGCGGCCTGTTCGGGGGTGACATGAGGGATCGTTCCTGCAATGACCGCCCGGGCATAGGCGGGGGTCTGCAGCAGGCCGGGGATCACCAGCGGCTCGTAGAGCCGGATCGCGGCCGCCTCGGCCTCCAGACCGATGTAGGCGCCGTGCGGAATGTCGCCGTAGGAGTTCCACCAGCCCTGCTGACCCGATTCCCTGGCCAGCTGCATCAGATGGTCAACCCGCTGCTGATCCTGAACTCCGTACAGCGCGCAGAGATCGCGCACGTCGCGCGGCTTGATGAGACGGCGGCCGTTCTCCAGCAGGCTGATCTTGGGCTGGGAGATCAACAGGCGCTCCGTCACCTGCTGTGTCGTCATACCGCTGATCTCCCGGAGCCGGCGTAGCTCCGACCCCAGTCGGCGCCTGCTGACGGTGGGATTTACAGTGGCGCTCACAGGACGCACACCTCCGCTCGAAAACCTTGCACAGGCGAGCAGATTGCCACGACCGGACCCACTGGCTCCGCTTTGGCGGCGTGTCGCGGACGACAATTGGCGCCGGGCGAATGGCGGTCTCGATTTGCATTTATTCTCACCCGACCGGCCATATTTTAATGCCCGAATAACTAGAATCCAAATATCCTTATGCTGCTTTTCATCGACGCGAATGACAAATCGCGCTTTGCGTAATATGCCAGCCGCGAGGGATCGACTCCAGACCCGCCTCCGGGTAGTCGGCCCCTCGCACGAAAAGCCCCCTAATGCCGGAGATGCGCCACGGGCATACCATGGCAAGTGGGTCATTGCACTCTCACGTGTGGCGACCCGGAAGGGCGGCCCCGGCGTGTGAATGTGCCGGGGTCGTTGTGGCACCGTCGCTCGTAGATCCGGACAGACAGCGAATACCCGCGGCGCGGGGTTTCGCACCGCCCTCGCCCCACAGAGATCGCGAGACTTGACCGCCGGCGACGCCGGCCGTACGCGACCACCTGATGAGCAGGGGATGTCGTGACAGGACAGGTCATTCCGCACGACGTACTGGGCACCGGCTCCGAACGATCCCTCCTACTGCACAACTGGTTCGGCGACCGGTCGAGCTTCGACCCGATGCGCGAGTACCTGAACGGGGACGCGTTCAGCTACGCATTTCTGGACTGCCGCGGGTACGGCGAGGCGATCGACTCCGACGGCGCGTTCACGATGGACGAGGTCGCCGAGGACGCCTTGGCCGTAGCCGACCATCTGGGCTGGGAGTCCTTCTCGGTGATCGGCCACTCCATGGGCGGCAAGGCGGCCCAGCTGATGCTGCTGGACGCCCCGTCGCGGATCCGCTCGATCATCGGCATCTCAGCGGTGCCCGCATCCGGCTTCCCGCTCGAAGGGGAGACCCGGGAGCTGTTCGCCGGTGCCGCGGAGAATCCGGGCAACCGCAGGGCGATCATCGACCACACCACCGGCGGGCTGCACGACGACGCCTGGCTGGATGCCATGGCCGGGCGCTCGGTGGCGCATTCGTCGGCGGCAGCCTTCCGCGCCTATCTGGACTCCTGGGCGGGCGTCGACTTCCACGAGCGGGTGAAGGACAACCCGGCCCGGGTCTTCCTCCTCGCCGGTGCGAACGACCCCGCGCTGGGGCCCGAGGCCATGCGGGCCACCTGGATGCAGTGGTACCCGAATGCCGAGCTCGAGGTGCTCCCGGACACCGGGCACTACGCGCCGGAGGAGTCCCCCGAGGCCGTCGCCGCGGCCGTCGAGCGGTACCTCGGCCGCTGAGGCTCCGGGATCAGGCCGCCGGGTCGGCGGAGCCGCCGTCCGTGGGTTCGGGTGTGGTGGCGATGAGGATCTGAGCGGCCTGGGTGACGTTGTCGGCGCGGACGGCACGGGCCATCGCTTCGCGGGCGGCGTCGGCGGTGGTGTCCGGGGGAACCACCAGCAGCGCGAAGTGGTCGTTGTGGCCGCGGGTGACGAGGACGGTGTCGTCGCCGACCGGGTCGGAGTCGAGGTGCACGACCTGACCGTCGATGACCAGGCGGGCCGGGAGGCCGTTCCAGGCGGACGCGTCCACGCCCACCCGGGTGATCGGCCCGAGATGCCCCGACAACACGCTGATCAGCGCCGGCAGCTCGGTCTCGATGTCCCGGGTGCGCGGCCACCACGCACCGTCCAGAAGTCCCTCCCGGGACCGGGTGGTCTCCAGCCGCAGCAAGGCCGTACCCGGTTTGACCGCCTGGTGGATCTCATCCGGCAGGAGCAGCGGGGAAGGGTGCGGGATGTCGGAGTCAGCCATGTGGGTTCGCCCGTCTACGGGTGCGGCCGTACTGCGCCGCAGGTCGGCACCGGTGCCGGTGCCGCAGGCGACGTGCGCGGGCCTGTCGTCCTTTCACGGTACTCCCGCCGCCCGCTCCACCGCCCGCTCCACCGCCCGCCGGAAAATACCTGGTCAGATAGGCCATGGCCTGCCGAACAGGCGTACAGTGAAAGCACCGGGAGTACTTCGCGCACCGGCTTTCATGCGGGTGTCATTTCCGGCGATCGCCTAAAAACCGGGCTGCCGACGGGCAGTCCGGGGGCAGGTCCGCATCATGACCACCACCCTCGACCGGACCGCGCCCCGCGACCTCGCCGCAGAGCTCCCGGCTCGCTTGTCCCTCACCCCGAAGACCACCCTCGCCGGCCAGCTGGACGGGGCCTGGTGGCCCTACTCCCGCGACCTCGAAGCCGAGCTCCCACCGCTCGCCGCCGCCCTGGAGGAAACCTGGGGCCGCGTCACCCGCGTCACCGTGAATCCCGGCCGCTGGCCCGTCGTACCGCACACGGTTGCCGTGGCCGGGCGCAAGCTGCACGTGGGCTGGTTCACCGAACAGCACCCCGACAAGCTGATCCTGCTCTCCTACACCGTCGGCCGCTGGGACCTCCTCGTCATCCCGCCGGAGACCGCACCCGCCGCCGCTGCCCGCCTGATGGCCGCCGCGGCGATCCCCGGCAGCGGCCTGACCGCTGAAGTCCTGATGGCCAACGAGACCGTCATCGGGCGCGGCATCCGCGACGCCCGCCGCCGGGAAGCCACCTGGGAGGGTGAAGGCGGGGCCTGCATGTCGCCCTTCGGGGAGCCGATGGGACGAAGCGCCCTGCCGCTGCCCGCGAACGGCTGGAGGTGAGCTCGGTGGAGACCATCGTCCTCATCGCGGTGCTCATCCTCGCGATCGCCGTCGGAATGCGCTGGATCCACCTGCTCAACGCTCAGCACGACGCGCGGATCACGGCCTACCGCTTCAGCGACCCCCTGCCGAGGCCTCCCGGCCTGCCGGACGACACCGGTCGTCGAGCCCACCACACGGATGCCGACCGGTGAGGAACACACCTTCCTCCGACCGGGGGCAGCGGTCGGGGCGCCACGGCGCCCCGGCCTGCCGGCCTCGCGCCCACTCCCCGAAGGGAACCCACGCCCACGTGAAGTACATCGAGACCCAGACACTGCCCTCGCTCGGGCACGCCGAGGTACGGATCATCGCGCACACGCCCGAAGCCGCCCGCGCAGTCGCGGAGGCGCTTCGCCACTGCTTCGCGGGCATGGAACAGCGCAGCTATCCCGGTCTCGACGGCGACACCCGCCTCCACCTCACCGTGGACACTGCAACACCCGCCGGCCCCGCCCGCTCCTGGCTGGCCACCAGCAGGACCCCCGCCGGCACCGGCGCCCACTCCGACGAGACCTGAGAGCCCCAACCGGGCCCCGGAGCCCACTCCCGCACACGAAAGGACGCGGTCATGGCCACACTGCGGGAACGCAAGACCTACCGCGAACAGGTGCTCCGGGTCCTGTACGAAGCCGTCGAGGGCAACCGGCTCCTCGGCATCACCGGAGCACAGCTGCGGCGCGACCTCCACGTACCTGAACAGGACCTGGCCGCCGCCTGCACCTACCTGGCGGGCGAAGGACTGATCACCGTCGACTGGGACCCGGGCAACACCCCCTCGATGGTCACCCTCACCCACGAGGGGATCCGGCGCATGGAGGCCGAGGAGGAAGAGACGGCCTAGATGCGGGCGAACGTCTCGGTCTGCTGGGCGAACTCCTGGGCCATGGCGGCGCTGACCGTGGGCCTGGTCTCGCCGATGGTGCCCAGGTAGTCGTCGGTGGTGGGGCGGGTCCGGGTTCCGGTGTCGAAGGTGCGCTCGAACTGGACCTGGGAGACGGTGCGCGCCACATGGGCGATGTCGGCGGGGGTGAACCCCTCGGTGGCGGTCGCCAGCACCGCGCCGTCGGCCTCCGCGCCCGCTCGGGCCAGGTAGCTCTCCCACAGCGCGGTCCTGGCGCGGTGGTCGGGCGGGCCGATCGGCAGTACGTAGTCGAAACGGCCGTGCCGCAGGAACGCGGAGTCGAGCGTGGTGACGTTGTTCGTGGCGCAGACGAGCAGCCGGCCGTCCTGGCCCCGGAAGCGGACGATCGCCTTGAGCAGTTCGTTGACGACGCCGACCGCGGTCGCGTCGGCGCCGCTGCGGGTCCCGGCGATCTCCTCGACCTCGTCGATGAAGACCAGGACGTGGTCGAGCCGGGCGATCTCGTCGAAGCGCCGGTTCAGCCCGCTGGCCAGCCCGTACTCGGCGGCCAGCCGGGCGGGGAACAGTTCGAGGAAGGGCCATCCCAGGCGGCTGGCTATCGCGTGCGCGAACGTGCTCTTGCCGGTCCCCGGCGGACCGAACAGCATCACCGCCCGCGGCAGCTCCACCCCGTGCTGGGCGGCCAGTTCGGGATGGGCCAGCGGCAGGACCAGGCGCCGCTCGATGAGCTCCTTCTCCCGCTGCATCCCCGCGACCTTCTGCCACAGTCCCCCGGGGGGCAGCTCCGCTCCGAGCGACGCGAGCATGCTGACCGCCTGAGGGGTCACCCGCCCGCGCTTCTCGAAGAGGACCAGGCCCGGACGGGCCCCGAACCCACAGTTGTGCAGGGCGGTGGCACCGGTCTCGCCGTCGGGCAGGACCGCGTGCACCGTCCGGACACCACCGGCGAAGAGCCGGTGCTCCAGAGACGTGATCAGGTCGCTGCCCAGCCCCTGCTGCCGCCAGGCGGGCGCCATGCAGATGCGCAGGATCCACGCCCGGTCACCCTCCACCCGGCTCACCGCGGCACCGACCACCACCTCGTCCGCCGTGGCCACCACCGCCGGGTGGAGAGCCTGGAGGGCCGCCACGGCATCCGACAGCGGGAAGAGGGGTGGCTCTTCGGCCGTACTGCTCTCCGCATCGACGCGGATCACCGCTTCGAGATCGTCCTGGGCGTAGTCCCTGACACGCCAACCCGTCATGATCAGCTCCGCGTGTTCGGCCGTACTCCCCATCATCAGCCGATGTGCGCGGTACGCGCGCGGCCGGCTGCACACCCGGACCGTCATGGGGAGCCGAGCTCGCTCGAAGAGCTCCGGGTCAGTGGCCCGCGGCTGTGGTGTTGCCCGGACCTCGCGGGGCTCGTTCGCCCGCTGGGGTGCCGGGGGGGGACACGTGCGTCCGGGCGCGAGACGATGGACGCAGGAGCATGCGACGCGGACGGCTCCGCTCAGCGCGGAGGCCGGGCGCAGCTGCTGGAGGTGCTGGATGCTGACCACCCCTGTATGCCGACTTCTCGGAATCGACGCCCCGGTCGTCTGCGCGGCCTTCGGCCCCTGGGAGGAGGTCGATCTCGCCGCGGCGGTGTGCCGGGCGGGCGGCCTGGGCAGTCTGGGCACCGCCGTCCGGCCCCTTCCTGACCTGAAGGAGCAGTGGGCCCGGCTGCGGCAGCTGACGGACCGGCCGTTCGCGATCAACCACACGACCCGCCCCCTCAACGAGGAGGCGTTCCAGGCCACGATCGAGGAGCGGCCGGCAGCCATCTCCTTCCACCTTGCGGTGCCGCCCGACCTGATCGTCCGGGCCCACGATGCCGGCATCCTCTGGATCCAGCTGGTCACCGACCTCCGCCAGGCCGACGAGGCACTGCGGGCCGGAGCGGACGTACTGGTCGCGCAGGGCAGCGAGGCCGGCGGGCACGGCGGGGACGTCGGCACGATGGTGATGGTCCCGGACGTCGTGGACCTGGCGGACGACGTACCCGTACTCGCGGCCGGCGGGATCGCCGACGGGCGTGGCCTGGCCGCGGCTCTGGCGCTCGGCGCGCAGGGCGTGCTGATGGGGACGCGCTTCCTCGCGTCGACGGAGATGAACGTGTCGCAGGCGTGGAAGGACCGGATCGTCGAGTCCGCTGCCGGGGATGCGGTGAAGGTCGTCAACAGCGAGCGGATCCTGCCGCCGTTCAACCGCCCCGGCAGTGTCGGGGTACCGCGCTGCCTGCGCACTCCGCTGCTGGACGCCCTGCGCGAGCACCCCGACCAGGTCGACCCCGAGGAGATCGTGCCCCGCGTGATGGCCGCGATCCGCGCCGGCGGCGGCGAGGAGTACCTCCCGTTCACCGGCCAGTCGGCCGCCCTCGTGCACGAGGTCCTGCCCGCCGGCGAGATCGTCCGCCGGACGGTACGGGAGGCCGAGGCGGCACTGGCGGCAGCGGCCCACGCCATCGGCCGGTGACCGCGGCGACGGCGCGGGCCGGGGGCCCCGTGCAGATCCGGATCGAAGCCGTCGACCTGCCCGGCCGCACCTGCGGCGCCGGCCCGGACTTCCCTGGCTACGGCAACGTCCACGTCGCGGTCCAGCGGCGCGACCGCAGGGAGGAGCTGCTGGATCCGTACCCCGGGGACGCCGACTCGGCGACGTGGACGCTGGAGTGCACGGCGACGCCGACCGACACGGGCTTCGACCTCAAGGGGCCGTACGTCCAGGGCCGCCCCGCGGCCCGCTTCATCTACCTGAGCTGGGGCAGCGTCGACGAAGCGGGTGCCTTCGCCATGTTCCGCCGCGCCAAGCTGATGCTCGATGCCGTCGACCCGGACACCACCGCCGCCGCGCTGCGCTCCGGACGTCTGCTCGCGCGCCTGCGCCTCACCGATGCGTGCGGCCGGCCCCTGTGCGCCCAGGTGCGGCCCCCGCTCGTCGAATGGTCCGCCGGTCCCGCGGCCTGACCCGGTGGCCTGACCCGGTGGCCTGACCCTCGACCCGGTGGCTCGACCCGTGGCCTGGACAGGTCAGGAATCGAGAAGCCCGGTCGCTGCGCCGCGGCTAGCGTGATGGTCATGGACATCACCATTCACACGACCGCCCTCCCGCACGACGACCCGGACGCCGCCGTCGCCTTCTACCACGACGCCCTCGGCTTCGAGGTCCGCAGCGACGTCGGCCAGGGCAAGATGCGCTGGATCACGGTCGGCCCCGTCGACCAGCCCGGCACGTCCATCCTCCTGGCGCCGCCGGCCGCCGACCCCGGGATCACCGAGGACGAGCGCCGCACCATCGTCGAGATGATGGCCAAGGGAACCTACGGCTGGATCCTGCTGGCCACCCGGGACCTCGACGGCACCTTCGAGAAGGTGCAGGCCACCGACGCCGAGGTCGTCCAGGAGCCGACCGAGCAGCCGTACGGCGTACGCGACTGCGCCTTCCGCGACCCCGCGGGCAACCTGGTCCGCATCCAAGAGCTCCGCTGACCCCGGCGGCCGGACCGCCCCTCGGCCCCGGCGGCCGTCGTCGCTCATGGACGCCGGCCACCACCGCCCGCTCCCCCATCACCGGCGAACACCCCACCACCGCCTGCCGGTTGCAGGCCGTCTCGGTGATCGCGAACATCGATGAACGGAGTTCCCCCATGTGCCATCCTGCCTGGATGAGCGCACTCACCGCCGCGCAGCGCCTGAGCGACCTCGCACGGCTGCGCCGCGTTCGCGACCGGATCGACCGGGAGTACGAGCAGCCTCTCGACGTCGAGGCGCTCGCCCGCGGCGTGAACATGTCGGCCGGGCACCTCAGCCGCCAGTTCCGGCTGGCCTACGGCGAGTCGCCGTACTCGTACCTCATGACGCGGCGCATCGAGCGCGCGATGGCGCTGCTGCGGCGCGGCGACCTCAGCGTCACGGAGGTCTGTTTCGCGGTCGGCTGCTCGTCGCTGGGCACCTTCAGCACCCGCTTCGCCGAGCTGGTCGGCATGCCGCCCAGCGTCTACCGGCGCCGCGCGGCGGACGGGGCGGCGGGCATACCGTCGTGCGTGGCGAAGCAGGTCACCAGACCGGTCAGGAATCGAGAAGCACCCGCGACCGGGCCGGAACTAGCGTGATCGGCATGAACTCCCTCGCATCCGTCACCCTCGAGGTGGCCGACCACACGGCCGCCGACCGCTTCTACACCGCCTTCGGCCTGCGCGCCCAGGTACGCCTGCAGGCCTCGGAGGCACCGGCATCCGGCTTCCGCGGCTTCGCCCTGGCCCTCACGGTGTCCCAGCCCGCCACCGTCAACGCGTTCATCGGTGCCGCCCTCGACGCCGGCGCCACGACGCTGAAGCCCGCCTCGAAGTCCTTCTGGGGCTACGGCGGCGTCGTACGGGCCCCCGACGGGACGATCTGGAAGGTCGCCACGTCGGCGAAGAAGGACACCGGCCCGGACACCCGGCAGATCGACGAGATCGTGCTCCTGCTGGGAACGGCGGACGTGTCCGCGAGCAAGCGGTTCTACGTCGGCCACGGCCTCGCCGTCGCGAAGAGCTTCGGCAGCAAGTACGTCCAGTTCGACGCCCCTTCGGGCGGCGTCAAGCTGGCGCTGTACGGGCGCCACGCCCTCGCCAAGGACCTCGGCGTCCCCGCCGACGGCGCCGGATCCCACCGGCTCGTACTGGGCAGCGGCGCCGGCTCCTTCACCGACCCGGACGGGTTCGCCTGGGAAGCCGCATCGATGGCGACCACGCCCTGATCCGGCACCGCAGATCCGGCACCGCCGGCCGATGAACACCGTACGACTGGAGGAAGCATGACAAGCGCGCCGCCGCGTGGGCTCGAGGAGAGGCTGCGGGACACCCGCGCGCGACTGGAGACCGACGTCGATCTCTGGGTCGCGACGCCCGGCTCCCCGGGCGTCCACCTGATCCCCCTCTCGTACCTCTGGGACGGGACCGCGTTCCTGATCTCGACGCCGCGTTCCTCGGTCACCGGCCGCAACCTGCTGGCGGACGGCCGGGTGCGGCTCGGCCTCGGGCCGACGCGCGACGTCGTCCTCGTCGACGGCACCGCCGAGCCGGTGGACCCCGCCGGCCTCGCCCCGAAGACGGGCGACGCGTTCGCGGCCAGGACCGGCTTCGACCCGCGCGAGCTCGACGAGCCCTACCAGTACTTCCTGATCCGGCCGCACCGCATCCAGGCCTGGCGCGAGGCCAACGAGCTGCAGGGACGCACCCTCATGCGCGACGGCCGCTGGCTCGGCTGACCACCGCGCCGCCCCCGCTGCACCCGCTGCACCCGCCCGGACCACAGCCGATCAGCTTCCAAGAACCCGCGAGAGGAAACCTGCAATGAAGAACACGCAGACGTCCACCCAGAGCACCGGCGCGGCCGACGAGAAGTACGACGGATTCACGGACGAAGAACGCGACGCGATGAAGGAGCGCGCCCGGGAGCTGAAGGCGACCGCGCGCCGCGGTTCGCGCGCGGCCAAGGCGGACGCGGAGGGCGACGTCCTCGCGAAGATAGCCGAGATGCCGGACGCGGACCGCGTCCTCGCCGAGCGGCTCCACGCCATCGTCAAGTCCAGTGCGCCGGGTCTCTCGCCGAAGCTCTGGTACGGCATGCCCGCGTACGCCAGGGACGGCAAGGTCGTCTGCTTCTTCCAGAGCGCGCAGAAGTTCAAGTCGAGGTACGCGACGCTCGGCTTCAGCGACCAGGCGGGTCTCGACGACGGCACCATGTGGCCCACCAGCTACGCCCTGACGGAGCTCACCGCCGCCGACGAGGCACGTATCGGCGCGCTCATCGAGAAGGCTGCGGGCTGAAGCGGCTCCTGCCGGGCCGGGTACCGGCCCGGTGGCCGGGCGCGCGGGCAGCTGCGACGATGCCCGCCCCCCGCCGGCATGGATCACCGGCAGCCAGGCCCCTCCGCCTACCTGGCGCAGCTGGCGAAGACCGCCGAGATCGGCCCGGAGGAGCTGGACGCGCACGTCCACACCCACGTCGCCGGCCCCGCCCTCATGCGGGCCGACGACTTCGACGGGTTCTTCGCCGCCCGCAAGGCGGCCCTGCTCGCCGCGATCTCGGGCGAGAGGGGCAAGGCGATCCTGACGGACGCCGAGTCCGAGTCCGGCTCCGGCTCCGGCGAGGCCGGGGCGGCCGCCCGGGTGTCCTGAGTCCGCAGCCGGCTCACCGGCTGGGGCCGAGCAGGAGCGGGGCTCCTTCCTCCCGCCGCCGTCCGGTCAGCGGGCGGCGGCGCGGGCGCGGGCCCGCCAGCGGACGTACTGCTCCTCCGCGTCGCCGGTGTACGCCCACGGGACCCGGGTGGCCCGGCCGTCCAGGAGGTCGAAGACCGTGGCCGCGTCCGCGAGCATGTCGGCGTGGACCAGGCCGTGGGCCAGGTGGTTGAGGTCGGCCACGTCCTGGGCCTGCGGGGCAGTACCGGCCCTGATCCAGCGATCCATCGTCGTCCGCAGGTCCCAGCGTCCCGCGTCGCCGCTCCAGTGGTGCAGCAGGTCCAGACTGTTCCTGCCCTCGCTCTCGGCCCGGTGCCGGTACTGCTCCGCCCGGGCCACCTGCGGCAGGACCGCGAGGGACGAGCCCAGCGGGGCGGCGGCCGCGCGGTCACGCGCGAAGTTGTACGCCTGGCCGTGCGAGCCGTGCCAGCGGGCGGACATGTAGCGCAGCCCCTGGTGGTGCGCCTCCCGGTGGTACGGGTCGCGGGCGCAGAGCTCCTGCCACCACCGCCCCATGGCGGCGTGCCCGCCCTCGTACAGCCGCGCCAGGGTCACCAGCGAGACCCACGGATGGGGGTCCTCCGGGGCCGCCTCGGAGGCTTGCAGGCAGATCCGGGCGGTCCAGTCGAGGCGGTTCACGGCCGGCATCGTCCCGCGGCGGGCGACCGCGAACATCCGCATCACCTCGATGTCCGCGCGGAGCACGACCGCGTCGGGGCTGTCCGGCTCGGAGGCCTGCCAGGCCTCGGCGACCCGCCGGTCCGCGGCGGCGTCGGCCAGCAGCCGGATCCGGTGGCTGCGCCGGTCCCAGTCGCCGGGCGCACCGGCCGCGAGCAGGTCGCGCAGGCCCTGCCAGCGGCCGGCGGCGACGTCCTGGCAGGCCTCCGACAGGTCCTTGTCGCCGAATGCGGGATCGTACTGCGGTGCCGCCGGGGGGCGGCGGCGTTTCCAGGCCATGGCCATGCGGGCAGGACCCTCCTCGGATCAACGGACCAACGGACCGACGGATCTGCCGACCTGCGGACCTGCGGACGTACGGACCAACGGCTCAGAAGTCGGTGAGGAGTTCGTCGGGCCGGTCCGTGCCGGCCCGGGAGGAGGGGTCGAGGTCGGTGACTCCGTACGAGGCGTCCACCGCCCGGGCCCGTTCGGGGTCCAGCGGGACCGCCTCGTAGTACGAGCGGCCGTACTGCCGGTACCTCAGCATCGGCACGACGCCCAGCACGAGCGTGCCGAGCCCGATGCCGAGGGCGAGGGCGTTCAGCTCGGTCAGCGACCGCACGAAGATCCACACCATGAACAGCCCGCCGCCCAGCGGCCACAGGCCGATGAGGAGCAGGTTCCCCACGGACGCGAACAGCTGCTTGCGGTGGACCACGACGGCGGAGAACGCGGCGAGGCCGTAGTAGAAGCAGATCAGCAGGCCCACGCCGCTGACCGCGTCGGCGAGCAGCCGCGCTCCGGAGCCGGCGCCGGAGCCCAGGTTGGCCGCGACGGTGAAGGCGAGCGCGACGCCCGCGACGACCGCGGTGGCGGTCCACGGCGTCTGCCGACCGGAGTGGATGCGGCTGAACGCCGGGGGGAGGGTGCGGTCGCGGCCCATGGCGAACAGGGTGCGGGTGGCCTGGATGAGCGAGGTCTCCAGCGTGGCGACGGTGGAGAGGAGCACCGCGAGAACGAGCAGCCGGCCGCCCCAGCCGGGCCAGACCGCGTCCCCGAAGACGGTCAGGAAGGACTCGGGGTTCTGCCGTACGACGTCGGCGCCGACGAGGATGTTGACGGAGATCGTGAAGACGACGAACAGGGCGAAGCACGTCACGACGCCGATCACCCCGCCGAACCCCGAGCTGCGGCGGCCGCCGCGGGTCTCCTCGCCGAGGTTGCTGGTCACGTCCCAGCCCCAGTAGGCGAAGACGGCGATCAACGCGCCGGTCACGAAGTGGTGTTGGCCGTCGAAGTGGCCGAAGCCGAACCAGGAGAGGGAGAAGTCCGCCACGTTGCCGTCCGTGGACAGGGCGGCGACGGCGAAGGCCAGGAGCAGTACGAGCTGCGTCCCGGTGACGGCGGTCTGGGCGTGGGCGCTGATCCGGGCGCCGTACATCACGACGCCGGCCACGAGCAGGAACCAGCCCGCGCCGACGGCCGTGGCCAGGGCGGTGTGGCCGACCGCCGGGGCCCCGAACAGGGACAGCGTCGCGGCGCCGGCCGGCAGGGCGGTGGAGGCCATGAACACGGTGGCGGAGACGACGAGCGCCCAGCCGCTGAGGAACCCGAGGAAGGGATGCAGCGACCGGCCCGTCCAGGAGTACGAGGCCCCGGCA
This sequence comes from Streptomyces sp. NPDC032745, assembly GCF_055579465.1. Lineage (NCBI taxonomy): Bacteria > Bacillati > Actinomycetota > Actinomycetes > Kitasatosporales > Streptomycetaceae > Streptomyces > Streptomyces sp. NPDC032745. The sequence continues at coordinate 281,538 of NZ_JBVING010000003.1, forward strand.
TTCGGGTCGAGGCGGCCCAGGTGGCGGAAGGCGAGGGCGATGCCGAGGACGGGGAGGGCGCAGTACAGGAGGACGGCCGGGCCGGCGACACCGACGGCGGCTATCAGTGCGGGGAAGGTGCCCGCGATGGTGTAGGCCGGGCCGCAGCCCGCCACGGCCATCACGACGGAGTCGAACGTGCCCAGCGCGTCGGCCCGCAGACTCCCTCCGGCACCAGAGTGCTTGCTCACGATCACGTCTTTCCTGGAGGCGTACCAAGGGAAAGGGGGAGGGAAAGAGGAAAGAAAGGGGGAGGGAGAGGGGAGGCGGGAAAAGGGCCGGGGCGAATTCGTGGGGAGGCCCGGCGCGTCGGAATTTCGGGCGGCTTCGCGGTGGCGTTCCCGGCCCTCGGAGAGCCGACCTGGTTGCGGATCGCACGACCGGGCGGCTGAACAGGAACCAGATCCTGCCCAAACCGCCCAGGAAGCGCAAGGGTTCGAGCGAAGATTCCGACGACTGGGCCGGTTATTGATATTCGAATCAATGCAAGCTTTCCCGGTCCACCGAGGATTCGCTGGTGATCCTCGACAAGACCGGAACCGGGCCGGGCGGTTCGGCGGGTACGGGTCAGTCGCCCAGGACGGCCCCCAGATCGATCCGGGCGAGGCGCTCGGGGTCCGCGAGGATGTCGAGCGCGACGATCTTTCCGTCCTTGACGGTGAAAGCCATGAGCGACAGCGGCTTGCCTTCCGCCATGGCGAGCACCCCGGGAAAGCCGTTGACGAAGACCGGGTGGGCGGCCGCGGCGAAGCGGGCGAACATGACGGCGCTCGAGGCGACGTCGGTCGCACCGCGCCGGACCGCGCTGGGGCGCAGCGTGCCGCCGTCGGCGCGGGCCACGACATCGGGGTCGAGGACGTCGAGGAGCGCGTCGAGGTCCCCGCCGCGCGAGGCGGTGAGGAAGGCCTCCACGACCTCCCGGGTGCGCACCAGGTCGGTGTCGGGGGCGGGCGCTGCCCCCTGGACCCGGCGGCGGGCGCGGCTGGCGAGCTGCCGGGTCGAGGCGGCGGTACGGCCGAGGACCGGGGCGATCTCGTCGAAGGGGACCGCGAACAGGTCGTGCAGGACGAAGGCGAGCCGCTCGGCGGGAGCCAGGGTCTCCAGGACCACCAGCAGCGCGATGCCCACGGAATCGGCGACGAGGACCTCGTGCTCCGGATCGATGGCTGCGAGCCCCGTGACGACCGGGTCGGGCAGCCGGACGTACCCGTCCTGGTCCTGCAGCGGGTCTTCGCGCCGTGTGGTGCGCGAGCGCAGCATGTCCAGGCACACCCGGCCGACGACGGTGGTCAGCCAGCCGCCCAGGTTCTCCACGGCGGTGACGTCCGAGCGGCTCAGCCTCAGCCAGGCCTCCTGCACGGCGTCCTCGGACTCGCTGATCGAGCCCAGCATCCGGTAGGCCACGGCCCGCAGATGGGGGCGGTACTCCTCGAAGCGCCGGGCCAGGGCTTCCTGCTCGCTCACCTGTCACATCCTCGTGTCGCGATCGTCAGTGCACGCATGGACGGTAACCGGACGGTGCGTCATGTGCGCGTGGATTCCGGCCGGATGATCTCCCGGTCCCGTTTCCGGTGACCGCGGCGGAGGGCCCGGACTGTGCCGCGTACGGGCCCCGGATCAGCCCCGGTTTCGCCGTATCGGCCACGCGCGGGACGGCGGACCGTACGGTGGGAGCCCCCGTACCCTCCGGGAAAGGCGCCGGCGAAATGACCGAGCCGAGAAGCGTGATACTCACCAAGGCCGCCCCTGCGGTGTCGTTGGACAAGCACGGGGTGACCTCGGGCCTGATCCGGGTGAACCTGAACTGGACGTCGCCGCGCGCGGCCGCCCAGCGGGAGGCGCAGACGGCCCGGGGCCTGTTCGGCCGGCTGCGAGGCGCCCTGCGGGCGGGCGCAGTGGCGGATGTCGACCTGGACCTCGGCTGCATGATCGTGTGCCGGGACGGCAGCAAGACCGTGGTGCAGGCGCTCGGGAACGCGTTCGGGGCGGTGGACGACTTCCCGTTCGTCGCACTGGACGCGGACGACCGGACCGGCGCGCGTGACGTCGGCGAGAACCTCGTGATCAACCTCGACCACCAGGCCGAGTTCTCGAAGCTGCTGCTCTTCGTCTACATCTACGAAGGCCCCGGGGACTTCCGCGGGCTCGACGCCGTCGTAACGCTGTCGTCCCCGCGCGGGGACCGGTTCGAGGTCCGGCTGGACGAGTGTCCGCCGCAGGCGCGGTCCTGTGCCATCGCCCTGATCAAGCGCCGGAAGAACGAGCTAGTGGTCAACCGCGAGGTGCGGTGGTTCACCCCCGAGGACGGTCCGGGCGTACAGGACGTCATCTCGCGCGCGTACCGGCTCGGAATGAAGTGGACGCCGGGCACGAAGTAGCGGCGGCCGGGGTTTCGCCCCTCCCCGGGGTCCGCATCGTGGACAACTACGCTCGGAACATGAACGCAGAAGCCGCCGCCGCGCTCGCCGCCGTGAAAGACGCCGACCGGAAGCATGTTTTCCATTCCTGGTCGGCGCAGGAGCTCATCGACCCGCTCGCCGTGGCCGGGGCCGAGGGCTCGTACTTCTGGGACTATCAGGGCAACCGCTACCTCGACTTCTCGAGCGCCCTCGTCTACACCAACATCGGCTACCAGCACCCCAAGGTGACGGCGGCCATCCAGGAGCAGGCGGCCAAGCTCTGCACCGTCGCGCCCGGCTTCGCCGTCGACGTCCGCTCGGAGGCGGCCCGTCTGATCGCCGAGCGCACCCCGGGCGACCTCGACAAGATCTTCTTCACCAACGCGGGCGCCGAGGCGGTCGAGAACGCCGTACGGATGGCCCGGCTGCACACCGGCCGGCCCAAGGTGCTGTCCGCGTACCGCTCGTACCACGGGGCCACCTCCACCGCGATCAACCTGACCGGTGACGCCCGCCGTTTCGGCAACGACAGCGCGACCGCCGGTGTCGTGCACTTCTGGGGGCCCTTCGCCTACCGCTCGCCCTTCTACGCGGCCACCGAGGCCGAGGAGTGCGAGCGCGCCCTGCGCCACCTCGAGGACACCATCGTCTTCGAAGGGCCGCAGTCCATCGCCGCGATCATCCTGGAGACCGTCGGCGGAGCCCCGGGCGTGCTCGTGCACCCGGACGGCTACCTCGCCGGGGTCCGCGAGCTCTGCGACCGCTTCGGCATCGTCTTCATCCTGGACGAGATCATGGTCGGCTTCGGCCGGACCGGGCGGTGGTTCGCCTCCGAGCACTGGGGGGTCACCCCCGATCTGATCTGCTTCGCCAAGGGCGTGACCAGCGGATACGTCCCGCTCGGCGGGGTCGCCATCTCGGCTGCCATCGCCGAGACCTTCGCCCGCCGGCCCTACCCGGGCGGGCTGACCTACTCCGGGCACGTGCTGGCCTGTGGGGCTGCCGTGGCGACGATCAACGTCATGGCGGAGGAGGGCATCGTCGAGCAGTCCGCCCGCACCGGCGCGGAGCTGCTGGGGCCGGGCCTGCGCGCCCTCGCCGAGAAGCACCCGTCGGTCGGGGAGGTCCGCGGTCTGGGCACGTTCTGGGCCCTGGAGCTCGTACGGGACCGGCAGACGCGCGAGCCGCTCGTCCCGTACAACGCCTCCGGAGCGGACAACGCGCCGATGGCGGAATTCGCCGCCGCCTGCAAGAAGGGCGGGCTGTGGCCGCTGACGGCCGGCAACCGCATCCACATCGCCCCGGCCTGCAACATCGGCCCGCAGGACGTGGCCAAGGGCCTCGCGATCCTCGACGAGGCGCTGTCGGTCGCGGATACGCACACCGTCTGACCTGCTGCGCTGTGCGGTCACCCAAGCCGCGGGTGCCGGTGTTCGGATGATCTGTACGGGTAACAACGCCCCTCGCACATGTTGCAATCCGAAGCAGCACCTACGGACCGGGATGCACGTCAGTCCCGGGGCGGCCCCTCGGGGCCGAACGGCGGGGAGCGGGACGTCCTGCGGTCGGGGGCGGGCGCTGGACGCCGGGCGTACGGGATCCAGACCACCGGACTCCGTGTTCCCGAGGCACCGAAGGAAGACACCATGAGCAAGCACGTCCTGGCGCAGAACCAGTACGGCAAGGCCGAGAACCGCATCGTCAAGGTCACGCGCAAGGGCGGCGACGGTTCGTGGCACGAGATCCGCGACCTCAACGTCTCGGTCGCGCTCCGCGGCGAGTTCCGCGACGTCCACCTGACCGGCGACAACGCCAACTGCCTGCCGACGGACACCACCAAGAACACGGTGTACGCCTTCGGCAAGGAGCACGGGATCGCCTCCCCCGAGGCCTTCGGCATCCTGCTCGCGAAGCACTTCGTCTCCTCCCAGTCGCCGATCCGCGAGGCGCAGATCCGGATCGAGGAGTACGCCTGGGAGCGGATCCCGGTCCCGACGCGCAAGGAGCAGCACTCCTTCGTCCGCAAGGGCCAGGAGGTGCGCACCGCGCAGATCACCTACAGCGAGACGACCGGCCTGCAGGTCATCTCGGGTCTGAAGGACCTGACGGTGATGAACTCGACGAACTCCGAGTTCCACGGCTACATCAAGGACGAGTACACGACGCTCAAGGAGGCGTACGACCGCATCCTGGCGACCAAGGTCACCGCGCGCTGGGCGCATTCGGCGCTGGCCGCCGACGACGCCTCGTACGACTGGGACCAGTCGTACAAGAAGGTCCGCAAGAACATGCTGGAAGCGTTCGCCGAGACCTACTCGTACTCGCTGCAGCAGACCCTCAACCAGATGGCCGAGCGGGTGCTCGACCACTGCCCGCGGGTCAACGAGGTACGCCTGAACCTCCCCAACAAGCACCACTTCCTCGTCGACCTGGAGCCCTTCGGCCTCAAGAACGACAACGAGGTCTACTTCGCGGCGGACCGGATGTACGGCCTGATCGAGGGCACCGTGCACCGCGACGGCGTGCAGCCGGTGATCGCGACGAGCGACTGGATCGCCGCCTGACGGCTCCTGCACACGTTCGGCCCGGACCGCGTCGCGGGGTCCGGGCCGTCCTGCTGCCTGCGGCCCGTTCTGCTCCGGCTACTTCTCGACCGGCTGCCCGAGCCGGAGGTTCCACCGCCCGAGCCGGCCGGTGAGGCTGGTCACCGTGTCCGGCCGTACGTCGAGGCGCCAGAACGCGGCGGCCGGCAGTTCCAGCGCGGACACCACGGCCGCCCGTACGACGGCCTGGTCGACGACGGCGCGATGCGTGCCCGCGGGCAGGGCGGCGAGGGCGGCGCCGACGCGGGCGATCAGCGCCATGACGGACTCCCCGCCGGGCGGCGCGTAGTCGGGGTCCGTCAGCCAGCTCCGGACGCCGGCCGGATCCTCGGCGGCGACCTCGTCCAGTGTCCGCCCGGCCCACTCCCCCGTGTCCGGGCCCTGCAGGCCCGCGTACTGCGGGCAGGGGTCGCCGTGGCCGAAGCGCGCCTGCCGTGCGGCGTCCTCGAATGGACGTCTCACGAACTGAACTCGTACTACGTCGCTCTTCATAAGGGGAGCGTAAACGCGGTACGGTCTCGGACGACAACCTAAAAAAGACGACGGTATGACGGAAGTACCGGTGAAAATCCGGCACGGTCGCGCCACTGTGAATCCTCCCGGAGGGGGAGGAGAAGTCAGACCCGCCATGTCGTCGCGAGCACCACTGACCGGGACGCGTGTTCCCTCTGGAGGTTCTGCCATGGCTCACTCCGCCGTGCCCACGACGGCCCCTGCCGTCACCCCGATCTCGCTCTCCGCGCTCGCCCCCTGGGCCCTGTTCGTCGGCGTCCTGATGCTGGTCCTGCTCTACCTCGTCGGTGCCGAGCAGGGCGCCACCGCGCTCTTCGAGGGCGACACCGTCCACGAGTGGATGCACGACGGTCGCCACCTCCTCGGCTTCCCCTGCCACTGATCTCCGCCCCAGCAAGGGAAGAACCGAACCATGAACTCCATCTCCCCCCGCGTCCTGCTGGTCCGGGGCATGCTGGCCGGGCTGCTCGCCGGCGTGGCCGCGTTCCTCGTGGCGTACGTCCTCGGTGAGGCCAAGGTCGACGCGGCGATCGCCATCGAGGAGGCGGGCCACGCCGCCCACGAGCACGGCGAGGAGGCGGCCCCGGTCAGCCGGGCCCTCCAGGCCACGGCAGGCCTCGGCACCGGCACGCTCCTGTACGGGATCGCGCTCGGCGGCATCGCCGCGCTCGTGTTCTGCTACGCCCTGGGCCGGATCGGCCGCTTCGGCCCGCGGGCCACGGCCCTGCTGGTCTCGGGCGGTCTGTTCGTCGCCTTCAACCTGGTGCCGTTCCTCAAGTACCCGTCCAACCCGCCGGCCGTCGGGGACCCCGACACCGTCGTCCGGAGGACCACCCTCTACATCCTGATGATCGCGTTGAGCGCGCTGCTGTCCGCGGGCGCGCTCATCCTGGGCCGGCGCCTGGCGCCCAAGCTCGGGAACTGGAACGCGTCGATCGTCGCCTCGGTCGGCTTCGTCGCGGTGGTCGCCATCGCGTACGCGGCCCTGCCCGGCATCAACGAGGTCCCGGCGGACTTCCCGGCCGCCCTCATCTGGCAGTTCCGCCTCGCGACCGTGGCCATCCAGGTCGCGATGTGGACGACTTTCGGCCTGGCCTTCGGTTTTCTTGCCGAACGGGCCCTTGCCCCGGCCGCCGCACCCCAGGAGGCTGTACAGCCCGCGAGCTGACGATGAGGGGGCCGGTAGTACATGCGGACGGCGATCTGGGAATGGCGCGGCTGGACGGGCGCCGTCCCGTTCTGGCTCAACTCCGTTCTGCTGCTCCTGGCCCCTTTCACCGCCGCCACGCTACTGGCCCAGGTCGGCATCATCACGGCCCTGGCCGCCCTCGGCGGCCTGGCCCGCCACCTCTGGTTCGGCGACCACGGCCACCCGGCCATCCACCTCGCCGCCGCCCTCATGGGGGCGGCGGCGATCGCTTTCGTCCTCGTCTGACCTCCCTGCCCCGGGGGGCCGCCGGCCCGTCCGCGACGGGCATCGGCCCGCCGTCCACCCGGGCGCAGTGCGTGGTGCACTCGTTCGGCCGTATCTTGCGCAATCCTCGGGACAGGGCCGGTACACCCGTCACCAGCTGGGAAGACGTCCGGGGCGGGGTGCCGACACGCCTGTGACGCGACGTCAGTCTTCGGCGTTGTAACCGGTACTGACGGGCAGGGAGGGGTTCCACTGCTCTCAGGAGACCCGGCCGCCGGAGCCGGGGGGATCGGACCAGGAGGAAATTCCATGCCCCGCGCCAAGTGGGTGGTCGGCGTGCTGACAGTGGCTCTGCTGGGCACCGGCATAGGGATGTTGCGGAGCACCGAGGGCGCGCGGCCCACCGCGGCCACTGCCGCCGACGCGCTGCCCTCGCGGGCCCTGGGCCTGTCCGGTCACCGCCGGCTCGTCGAGCAGCTGGAGCACTCCGGGCAGCACTCCGCCGGCAAGGGCCCCCGACCCGCGCGAGCCGCCGCCATCACCCCGCTACGGGCCGCACTGCCACTGCGGCTGCACATCCCGAGTCTGGGGGTCGACGTGCCGCTGGGCGGGGACGGGGACGAGGCCTCCTGGGACCAGGACACCCCGGCCCCGGGCTCGGCCGGCATCGCCGTGGTCACGGCCGCCCACCTGCACCTCGCCGAGCTGCGACGCGGGCTGACGGTCGAGATCGCGCGTGCGGACGGCCGTACCGCCGTCTTCACCGTCGACCGGGTCTCGCCCGGCGGGATCAGCGGACGCGGGCAGCGGCCCGGGCGGGCCCAACTGCGGCTGGTCAGCGGTGAGACCACGGTCCTGGCGCGGCTGACCGGCCGGCACCGCACCGGCTGACCCCGCCGGCGCCGCCCCCGACCGCCCCCGACCGCCCCGTGCACCGGCAGCCGCCTGGGCTTCTGTCAGCCGAGGGGGGTGTCTTCGTCCCCCGGTCGGGGGCTTCTGCGGTCCGGTCGGGGAGTTGCCCGGCGTGTCGGGGCAGACCCCTCGCATGAGCGGGACACGGCATGCACGCACGGCACTGGCCAGGGCCCTTTCGGCGGCCTGTGTCGTGCTGCTGTGCCTGTTCGCGTCCGGTCCCGCCGTCACGACGGCCGCAGCGGCGGCCGCTGCCGTCGAGCGCACCGGGTCCGGCGCGCCGAGCGAGCCGGGCGCCCCCGTCGAGGGGGAGTCCGATCCGGCCACGGATCCCGAAGTGCGCCCCGCCGTCCGCCTGGTCGTGCGCGGGCTGCCGGGTGTACGGCAGCTGCCGCGGCCGGTGTTTCACGTGAAACAGGCCGGTCGGGCGATGCACGCCGACTCGTTCGGGTCGGCGGGGCCGATGGCGTCCGCGTGGACGGTGCGGAGTGTGGTCCTGCGCTGCTGAGCGGGCCGAGCAGCAGCGCGTACCCCCACACACACCCCGAACACCGTGAGGTTCCGGCATGCCCATCGACCCGTACGCCGCCCTGAACGCCATGCTCCGCGCCGAGGTCACCCGCTACACCCCGCCGGCCCCGAAGCAGCCGAGCCGTGGGACCGATGGCGAGGACACCCCCGCCCCCGCCGCCTCCGTGGCCGCGGTGGCCACTTCTGCCACCGGCTCCGATTCCTCGCCCGAGGACTGACCCCCGGGATACGGGCAGGCGCCGGTTCCCGTGCGGGACCGGCGCCTGCCCCGGTTTTCCGGTCAGGGCTCGCGCGTGTAGTAGCGGTAGAACGCCGCCAGCCCGATGCCGACGCCGGTGATGAAGCCGACCCAGCACGAGCGGAGGATCGAGTGGTCGGCCAGGCTGTACAGGTAGCCCACGGCGATACCGGCGAAGGCGCCGTACGCCGTAGCGTGCAACTCCCGCATCAGCCGGGGGCCGACACGGGCGAGCGTGAACATGATGGCGGCGAACACGGCGCCGCACAGGATCCCGTAGAAGACGTTGCCCGCGTCGACCCCGTCCGTGTCGCGCCTCATGAAGGCCGCCCAGACTCCGTAGACCAGTCCGAGGAGCAGGGCCCGCGTCAACTGGCCCTTGATCGCGTCGTCCGTGCCGGTCGCCTGCCAGTGCCGCCTCATCGGGGCGGTGGGTGCCGCATGTGCCATGACAGGGCTCCTCTCTCCCATCATCCAGGGCACACCCGCCACCCCCGACCGGCAAGTGGATCAGCGGATCGGTGGATCGGTGGATCAGCGGCCGCGTACCGCCACGGCGTCGATCTCGAAGAGCATCCCGGGCAGGGCGAGGGAGGCGACGCCGATCAGGGTCTGGGCGGGCAGCTCGGTGCCCCACGTGGCGTGCAGGTGCTTGAGCAGGATCTCCAGCTTCTGCTGGTCGTGCCCGACGATGTACGTGCCGAGCCGGACGACGTCGGCGGGCCCGAGGCCGACGGCCGCCAGGGCGGCCCGCAGATTGACGAAGGCCTGCTCGACCTGATCGCCGAAGTCCTCGGAGACGACGTGGCCGCTCTCGTCGGAGCCGTACTGGCCGGCTATGAAGACCTGCTCGCCGGGGGCCGAGACGATGTGGCTGTAGCCGAAGCCGGTGGGGTCGTGGAGTCCTGCCGGGTTGGTGATGCTGCGCGTCATTCCAAACTCCAGAGTCAGTTGTCCTGGTCGGTCGGTCGTGAGGTGGGCCGCTCGCCGCCCGGCGACCGGCCCCCGGAGCCGGCCCCTGCGCCGGGCCCGGCCGCGAGCCAGGCACGCAGCCGGGACGCGGCATGCGGCGCCTGCAGTTCGGCGCGGCGCCGGATCCCGTCGAGGTCTTCGGCAGCGAGGGCCTGGCGCCAGGCCAGTTCCGCCCGGTTCATGGCGTGCGCGATCGCGCACGCGGGGCCGTCGTCCGCGACCGGGGCGCCGCCCGGCCCTTGCTGCCGGATCTCCGTGCACCGGAAGGCCTCCTCGGTGCCTTCGACGGCGGCGACCACGTCCATGAGCGTGATCTCGGCGAGCGGGCGGGCCAGCCGGAAGCCGCCCCGGGGCCCGGGCGTGGAGATCACGATGCCCGCCCGGGCCAGCGCCTGGAGCTGCTTGTTGAGGTAGGCCGCCGGAAGGTCGTGCCAGGCCGCCAGCCGCGCCGCCGGGACGGCGCGCCCGGGACCGGCCCAGGCCAGGTTGACGCAGCTGTGCAGCGCCCATTCGACGCCTTCGCTCATCCTCATAATCTGGACACTAGACATCCAGAATCTGTTGCGCAAGGGTGCCACGCGCCGCGCCACACCACCGGCCCCCGTCCCAGCGCCCGCCACCCGCCCGCCACCCGCCCGCCACCCGCCCGCAGCAGCACCGCTCGCGCCCCGTACCGTCCCGGCTTTCCCTGGTGACGTGCGCACCTTCCTCTCGGCGGTACTCGTCGTCCTCGTGACCCTCCTCGTGCCCGCCGGCGCCGTCGCGTACTGGGCCGACCGCGAACTGGGCAACGCCGACCGGTACACCGCCGCCATGTCCCCGCTGGCCGAGAACGCTGCCGTCCAGGGCGTCGTCGTCACCCAGGCGAGCCGCGCCCTCGCCGGGCAGATCGACGCCGGCCCCTTCCAGGGCGGGGTCGACGCCCTGCTCGGCGAGGCCCTGCGCTCCTTCGCGGGCACCCCTGCCTACCGCACCGCCTGGGACGCGGCCAACCGCGCCGCGCACGCCGCCTTCCTCCAGGCCCTCACCACCGGCGACGGCGACGCCGTCACCATCGACCTCGCGCCGGTCATCGAGCAGATCAAAGGGGAACTGGTCGCCGACGGGGTGCCGTTCGCCGACCGCATCCCCGTGACCCACGTATCGGTGAAGGTCATGGAATACGACAATCTCGGCGCGCTCAGGAAGGGCTTCCGCATGCTGCAGATCGCCGGCATCTGGCTTCCCGTGCTGACCGTGGTGCTGGCCGCGGCGGCGATCGGCGTCGCCGTCCACCGGCGCCGCGCCGTGATCGCCACCGGTCTGGGGGTCGCCGTCGGCGCCGTCCTGCTGTGGATCGCGGTGGCCGTCTGCCGCCGGCTCACGCTGGACGACCTGCCGGCCGACATCGACCGGACGGCCGCCGCAGCGGTGTACGACGCGCTCACCGCGTTCCTGCGCACCACCGCCTGGGTGATTCTGGCGATCGGGCTCGGCGCCGCTCTCGCCGCCTGGTTGACGGGCCGAGTGCGCCGCACCCCATAAGCTCGGAAGGTACCAACGCACGCAGACCGCCCCAGAAGAACGCAAGAAGAACGCAAGACCACGGAACAGCGCAGAAGAACCGATTCACGAGCGGCCGCACGGAAGCTGAATGAGCACCGAACGCACCGAACAGATACCGTCCGGGCGACCCCGGCACCGTCCGTTGGCTCCGCCCGCCTGGCTGCTCCAGGGACTGCGGCCGAGCACCGCCCCGATCCCCTGGGCCGCGGCCGCGCGCGCGGGCGTCGCAATGGCCGCCCCGCTCGCCGTCGGCTTCGCCCTGAACGAGCCCGCGTACGGGGCCCTCGTCTCGATGGGCGCCCTGTCCGGGGTCATCGGCGACACCGCCGACGCCTACCGGATGCGGATCCTGAACATCGCCGTCCCGCAGCTCTTCGGCGCGGTCGGAGTCGCCCTGGGCACCCTGGTCTTCGGCCACGGCTGGCTCGCCGTCGGCGCCCTCACCCTGATCGCCCTCGTCTCCGGGATGATCTCCTCGATCGGCACGGTCGCCTCCGTCTCCGGACTGCTGCTGCTCCTCAACGCCGTGATCGGCGCCGGCCTGCCGCTCCCCCGGCCCTGGTGGACGGCCCCGCTGCTGCTCGGCGCGGGCGGGCTGTTCGTCCTCCTCCTGACCCTGCTGGGCTGGCCGCTGCGCGGGCGGCAACCGGAGCGCGTTGCCGTGGCGGCCACCTACCGGGCCGTCGCCGACGCCCTGGAAGCCGCGGGCGGACCGGACTACGACGAGCGCCGACGGCAGGTCACGCATGCCCTGAACCAGGCCTACGACCTCGTGCTGGGCCGCCGCGCCCGGGTGCACGGCCGCAGCCCTTCCCTCGTACGGATGCTGGCCCAGCTGAACGTGGTGATCCCGCTGGTCGAGGCCGCGCCCGCCATGCACCTGCGCGGCAGAGCCCTGCCGCCCGAGATCCCGGCGGCCGTACGGGACCTTGCAGAGGCCGTGGAACGAGGCCGCACCGGGAAGCCCGTACTGGAGCTGCCCGCGCCGCACACCCCCGCCGAAAGGGCCCTCGACGCGGCCCTGCGGCATGCGGCGGCCATCGTGCGCCTGCCCGACCCGGATCTGCACAACATCGACGACCGGCTCGGCCGGCCCGCCGCGCTGACGGTCCGGGCCCGGCGGGCCGTGCGCGACATGGTGCTGTCCGGCGCCTCCTGGCGGTACGGGCTGCGCCTCGCCCTGTGCATCGGGCTGGCCCAGTCACTGGTCTCCCTGGTGCCGGTCGAGCGGTCCTACTGGGTCGCGCTGACCGTCACCTTCGTCCTCAAGCCCGACTTCGGCTCGGTGTTCTCCCGGGCCCTGCTGCGCGCCCTGGGAACGGCGGCCGGGCTGGTCGTGGCCGCCGCCGTGCTCGCCGAGGTGCCGCGCGGCTGGTGGGACGTGCCGGTGATGGTGGTGCTCGCCGCACTGATCCCCGTGTTCTCCGTCAAGGGGTACGCCTTCCAGACCGCCGCGATCACCCCGGTGATCCTGCTGCTCTCGGACCTCCTCAACCACCAGGGCTTCGACCTGATCCGGCCCCGGCTGCTGGACAGCCTGATCGGCTGCGCCATCACCCTCGTCTTCGGCTATCTGCTGTGGCCCGAGAGCTGGCACACCCGGATCGGCGACCGGCTCGCCGACACCGTGGACGATGCGGCCCGGTACGTGGAGCGGGCCTTCGGCGGCCATCCGGAGACGGAGGCCGGGCGGCAGGCCGCCCGGACCGCCCGGCTCCAGGCCCGGCGGCGGATCTACCGGGACATGTCGGGCGTACGGAACGAGTTCCAGCGGGCTCTGACCGAGCCGCCGCCGACGGGGGCACGGGCAGCCGCCTGGTGGCCGCTGGTGGTCGCCGTCGAGCGGATCGTGGACGCGACCACCGCCGCCCGGGTCCGGGTCAACCACGGCGCCCAAGCCCCCCGCGACGAGGAGGTGGCGAGCGTCATCACCGACCTGCGCGCCCTCGCCGAGGGGGTGCGCAGCGCCCGGACCCCCGCCCAGCTGCGGCCCGCCGCCCCACGGCCCGGGGACGAGACCTCAGTCCTGGCCCCGGTGCGCCAGGAGGTCGCGGCGGCCCGCGCGATCGCCTCCGCGGACCACTGACCCCGGGCCGCCCACCGGGCGGCGGACCGCATCCGTCGCCCGAACGGCCCCGGGGCCGGGCCCGCACGGCCGGGACGGGAGAGCATCGGTGCATGAGGCGCCTCTCCCCGCGCGGCCGCGCAGCGGCCCCGTTCCTCGCCGCCGTCCTCGCGGCGACGGCCGGGTGCGCCGATGTGGAGGGGCTGCGCGACGACGGCGACCTGGGCACGGTGCACGCCCCGGAGACCCTGTGGGAGAACATCCACCCGGACCCGCCCGGCCCCGGCCAGCAGCCCGGCAAGGCAGCCGTCGTCCCCGGACTGCCCAAGGTCGCGAACCCCGGCATGCGGGGCGTGAACGCGGTGGAGGTCCTACGGGCCGACATCACCGCCGCCACCGCCGAGGACGACGGGACCGGGCGACTCGTCGACCCCCGGGCGGTGCAGCGGCTCGCGCTGTGTACACAGGCTGTGGACGGAGGTCCGCACTGCCCGGTGCGGCCCGCGGTCCTGCGCGACGTGACGGGCGACGGCCGGGAAGAGCTGATCACCGCCCTGGACGTCGACGGCCGGGTCAGCGAACTGCGCGTCTACACCGTCCGCGACGACGGGTCGATCGCCCGGATCCTGTCCCGGCGCGGGGTGCTCGAGGGCGTGGAGGTGGCCGCCGAGCACCTGGCGGTCCGCGAGCCGACCTCGAACGCGGACAAGGTCTCCGTCTCCGACTACGTGTGGGACCCGAAGGCCGGGATCATGAACCTCTCCCAGCTCACCCTCGACGAATGCGCCGGCACGAAGGACAGCGCCATCCCGTGCTCGACGAGCAGGGTCTGAGGGGCCGGGCGCGATGCGGGTCATGAGCAGCCTGCGCTGGAAGATCGCCCTGTCCATCGCGGCGGTGTGCTGCGCGGTCGCGGCGGCGCTCGGGATCCTCGTGCACAACGTGGTGGCCCGGCAGATCGTCGGGGAGGTGCGCAAGGACGCGGACCGGGAGCTGGACCACGCCCTCGCCCACTACCAGTACGGCACCGCGCACGGCGACGTGAACCTCTCCCTCGACCCGCCCGGGCTGCCGGGGCCGCTGCGGAAGCTGGTGGCCCGCGGCCTGACCGGCAGCATGGTCGGCGAGCACGACGGCGCACCCGTCATGTGGGCCGCCGCACCCGCCGACGGCATGGCCCTCACCGTCTGGATCCCGTACGAGAGCACCCGCCACCGGCTGCGGGACATCGACACCGCGATCCTCGCCTCCTCGGCGCTGGCAGCCGGAGTGGTCGCGCTGGCCGGCGTGTTCCTCGCCCACCGGATCAGTCGGCGGCTGACGACCACGGCCGCCGTGGCCCGCCGGATCAGCGCCGGCGACCTGGACGCCCGCGTGGGGTTTCCCGCCGAGGAGGACGGTCCGCGCGGCGCGTACGACGGCAGCGGCCGGCGTCTGCCGCGCCACCGGGACGAGGTGGGGGACGTGGCGCAGGCGCTCGACTCGATGGCCGCGTCCCTCCAGAAGCGGATCGAGGCGGAGAAGCGCTTCACCGCGGACGTCGCGCACGAGCTGCGCACTCCGCTCACCGGCTCGCTGGCCGCGGCCGCCCTGCTGCCGGAGGGCCGCCCCAAGGAGATGATCAACGACAGGCTCAAGGCCCTGCACCTGCTCACCGAGGACCTGCTGGAGATCTCCCGGCTGGAGTCGGGCGTCGAGCAGGCGGATCTGGCCCGGGTGGAACTCGGCCAGGCGGTACAGCGGGCCGTCGCGGCGACCCGTCTGGAGGCCTCCGTACGGGTGATCCGGGACGCGGTGGTGCTCACCGACCGGCGACGGCTGGACCGGATCCTGGCCAATCTGCTGGTCAACGCCGACAAGCACGGGCAACCGCCGGTCGAGGTGACCGTCGAGGGCCCGGTGGTGGTCGTGCGCGACCACGGGCCCGGCTACCCGCCCGAGCTGATCGAGGAGGGCCCGCAGCGGTTCCGCACCGGGGACCCCGGCCGCGGCCGGGGCCACGGGCTGGGCCTGACGATCGCGGCCGGCCAGGCGGCGGTGCTGGAGATCGACCTGAGCTTTGCCAACGCACCCGACGGTGGGGCGGTGACCACGCTCAGGCTCCCCGTCGGACGCCTCACGAACGCCTGACGAACGAACATTCAGGGCGAAACGCCCCCGGGCGGGCGGTGTTTCTCCCCCAGCTACCGCTGGGAGGTGCCCCCAGTGAAACACCGCCCGCCCAGGGGTGGATTCAACCGGTCAACCGGTCAACCGACCGTGCCTACCGGCCGGTCAGACGCCGATGTTCTTGCCGTCCTTGCGCCAGACGGACACGACCGCCGGACGGACGATCTTGCCGGGGCCGTCGGGCCACACCGACTGGGGCTTCTCGACGGACGCGCCGTCGATCTCGCCCGGGTGCTGGACGGCCACCAGGACGCGCTTGTCCTGGACCAGCGGGCCGCAGGTCTCGGCGCCGCGGGGGACGGTCAGGAACTGCTTCAGCTCACCGCGGCGGTCACCGGCGGTGGCGACACCGAACAGACCGTCGTGGGAGCCGAGCTGGTTGCCGTCCGTGGAGATCCACAGGTTGCCGTGCGGGTCGAAGGTCACGTTGTCCGGGCAGGAGATCGGGCTGACCTTGTCCTTCGGGAACCCCGCGAAGAAGGTGGACGGGTCCTTCGGGTCACCGGCGACCAGGAACAGGCGCCAGGCGAAGCCGTCACCGGCCGGGTCGTCGAAGTTCTCGGCGAGCTCCAGGATCTGGCCGTGCTTGTTCAGGTTGCGCGGGTTGGCCTCGTCAGCACCGGCCTTGCCGGCCTTGCCGCGGTCGCTGTTGTTGGTGAGGACCACGTACACGCGGCCGGTGCGCGGCGAGGGCTCGATGTCCTCGGGGCGGTCCATCTTGGTCGCGCCCACCTTGTCGCCGGCCTCGCGCGTGAAGACGGCCACCTCTTCGGCGGTCATGCCCTCGACGTGCGAGACGTTGCCGGAGGGGGAGGAGGTGAGGAGCTTGATCCACACGCCGGAGCCGTCGAACTGGCCGTCGGAGGGGAGCTTGCCGGAGCCGTCGATCTCCGCGGCCGGGGAGTCGCCGGTCAGCTTGGCGACGTACAGGGTGCCCTCGTCGAGCAGCGTGAGGTTGTGCTCCTTCGCCGCGCGCGAGTTGCCCTTCTTCATCTGCTTCGACGAGACGAACTTGTAGAAGTAGTCGAACTTCTCGTCGTCGCCCATGTAGACGACCGGACGGCCGTCCTCGGTCAGGCGGGGCTGGGCGCCCTCGTGCTTGAAGCGGCCCAGCGCGGTGCGCTTGCGCGGGGTGGAGTTCGGGTCGTACGGGTCGAGCTCGACGACCCAGCCGAAGCGGTGCGGCTCGTTGGGCTCCTGGAGCACGTCGAAGCGCTTGTCGAAGCGCTCCCACTTGCGCTCGGTGGCGCCGGCGGTGACGCCGTAGCGCTTCAGGCGGGCGGCCTGGACGGGCTCGGTGACCTGGCCGGCGTTGGCGAAGTACTGGTTGAAGTTCTCCTCGCCGTGCAGCGTGGTGCCCCACGGGGTGGTGCCGCCGGAGCAGTTGTTGAGCGTGCCGAGGACCTTGGTGCCGGTCGCGTCGGCGGAGGTCTTCACCAGGGCGCTGCCCGCGGCCGGGCCGGTGAGCTTGAACTCGCTGGTCGCGGTGAGGCGGCGGTTGAGCTGGTGGCGGTTGACCGCGGTCAGCTTGCCGCTGCGGTGGTCCTCCTGGACGACGACGACGCCGAGGCCGTGCGCGGCCCAGGCGATCTCGACCTGCTCGCGGGTCGGGTTCGCCGGGTCGTAGCCCTTGAACATGAGGATCTCGTCGGTGTACTCGTGGTTGGCCACGAGGAGCTGCTGGCGCTCGTACTCGCCGCCGAGCGGGAGCAGCGAGAGGAAGTCGTTGTTGTAGCCGAACTGGCCGGCCTGGGCGGCGGCGGTCTGCTTGTCGGCGTTGAACCCCGGAGCGCCCTTGACGATCGGCTCGCCCCAGCGGATGACCACGTTCTGCTCGTAGCCCTCGGGGACGGTGACCCGGTCGTCGGTGTTCGGCGCGACGGCCTTGAAGCGCAGACCGCGGGCACCCGCGGCATCGGCGGCGCCCGCGGCGCCCGAGGCGCCCTGGGCGTCGGCGGCGGGGGCGGCGGTGGCCGAGGAGCCGTTGCCGCTGAGCGTGATGGCGGTACCGGCAGCGGTGGCGACCGTGACGACGGCGGCGGAGCGCAGCATCGAGCGGCGGGAGTAGGCGCGGGCGATGACGTCGCCGACGTACTCGTTGTCGCTCTTGTTCGGCACCTCGTGGAAGCAGGCGTCACCACAGCGGTAGCGACAGGTGAGAGCGGAACGGCCGCCCCCATGCGGGTTGCCTATGAGCGGCAGAAGCTTGCGCACGAATGTCCTCCGTAGATGCACGGCGCCGACATCATGTCGGTCGAATCCAGCGGTGACGGTAGGCGCGAGTTGCGCCGATGCGGCGGCGGCGGGATGAACGCCCGGTGAACCCGGCACGTCGGTGCGGGAGTTCGGCAAGATGGGGTGTGTGCTGGGCGGGCCGGGCGCCACGAAGGGCGCCCCTGCCGAAGTTCCAGCCAAGCGGCCGATAACCTTACGTGTCCACTCTGGGCAGGGATCAACCGCGCAGCACGGACAAATGACGCACGCACTCATGCGAAAGGCCTGGCCCATGGGTATTCGGAGCTTGTTGCGCAAGGTGTTCGGACGGTCTGCCGAGCCGGTTCCGGAGACGACGGACGGCACTTCGGCAGCCGTCCCGAGCCAGGCGGAACGCACCCCCCTGGACGTGGCGGCCGAACTGGTCGCGGCGTCCTTCGACAATCCGACGGTTCCCCCGCAGTCCGCTCCGCGGGACCGCGAACCGGGGACCCTTCTCACCGCCCCGGCGCCGGACCCCACGGTCCCGGAGGCCCGCCGCCCCATGCCGGGGTCGGTTCAGCAGCAGCCCCCGGCTGCGGCAAAGCCGGTCGCCGAACCGGCAGCCGAGCCGGAGCCGGTGGCCGAGGCAGAGGCCGTTACGGCCGAGGCCGAGGCGCCCGCGCCGGAGACCGCCACCGAGGCCGTCGCCGAGCCGGTGGCCGAGGTACAGCCCGAGCCCGAGGCCGTCGCAGCCGAGGTCGAGGTCCCCGCGGCGGAGCCGGTGGTCGAGGCCGAGCCCGCAGAGGCCGTCACCGAGGCCGTTACGGCCGAGGCAGAGGCCCCCGCGGCCGAGCCCGAGGCCGAAGTCGTCGCAGCCGAGGCCGAGGCCCCCGCGGCCGAGCCCGAGGCCGAGGTCGTCGCAGCCGAGGTCGAGGCCCCCGCGGCCGAGCCGGTGGTCGAGGCCGAGCCCGCAGAGGCCGTTACGGCCGAGGCGGAGGCGCCCGCGCCGGAGACCGCCACCGAGGCCGTCGCCGAGCCGGTGGCCCAGGTACAGCCCGAGGCCGAGGCCCCCGCGGCGGAGCCGGTGGTCGAGGCCGAGCCCGCAGAGGCCGTCACCGAGGCCGTTACGGCCGAGGCGGAGGCGCCCGCGCCGGAGACCGCCACCGAGGCCGTCGCCGAGCCGGTGGCCGAGGTACAGCCCGAGGCCGAGGTCATCGCAGTCGAGGTCGAGGTCCCCGCGGCGGAAGCGGTGGTCGAGGACGAGGTCGAGGCCGCGGGCATCGTGGTGGAGCCGGTCGGCGGGGAGGGGCCGGCTCATGCGCTGGCCGCCGTGAAGCGGCAGGCGCCCGGGGTGGCCGGGGCCTACAAGGCCGCCGGGCAGGTGCTCCGGGGCAAGGGCAAGGCCGGTGCACGGGCCAAGGTGTACCTGGTCCTGGACCGGTCCGGGTCGATGCGCCCGTTCTACAAGGACGGCAGCGCCCAGCACCTCGCGGACCACGCCCTCGCCCTCGCCGCCCACCTCGACGACGAGGCGACCGTGCACACCGTGTTCTTCTCCACGGACGTGGACGGCACCGCCGACCTGACCCTCGACGCCCACGACGGCGCCTGGGTCGAGGCCCGCCACGCCGAACTCGGCCACATGGGACGCACCAGCTACCACCGCGCCGTGGAGCAGGTCCTCGAGCGCCACCAGAAGGACGGCGGCGACCACCCCGCCCTCGTGGTGTTCCAGACCGACGGTGCCCCCGACAGCGTCCGGCCCGCCAAGCAGGCCCTCGCCGACGCCGCCGCCTCCGCACCCGGTGTCCACTGGCAGTTCGTCGCCTTCGGCGACCACGACGCCAAGGCCTTCGACTTCCTGCGCAAGCTGGACGCCGAGAACGCCGGTTTCTTCCACGCCGGCCCCGCCCCCGCGGAGCTGACCTCCAGCGCACTGGTCAAGGGCCTGCTCCAGAGCTTCTGAGCCCCGCCCGTACGTACGACGAAGGGCCCGGGATCCATCGGATCCCGGGCCCTTCGTCTTGCGTACGGCGATTACCGCGCGGCGTCCGGGTGGACGGCCTCGGCGACCGGCTTGGCCTCCGCCGGCTTCGTCTCCACCGGCTTGCGCAGCGCGATGTTCAGCTCGCGCAGGCGGGACTCCTCGAGGACCGTGGGCGCGCCCATCATCAGGTCCTGCGCGTTGCCGTTCAGCGGGAAGGCGATGGTCTCGCGGATGTTCGGCTCGTCGGCGAGCAGCATCACGATGCGGTCCACGCCCGGGGCGATGCCACCGTGCGGCGGGGCGCCGAGACGGAAGGCACGCAGCATGCCGGCGAACTCGCGCTCGACGGTCTCGGCCTCGTAACCGGCGATCGCGAAGGCCTTCAGCATGACCTCGGGCTCGTGGTTGCGGATGGCGCCGGAGGACAGCTCGATGCCGTTGCAGACGATGTCGTACTGCCAGGCCAGGATGTCGAGCGGGTCCTTCTCCTCGAGGTCCTTCATGCCGCCCTGCGGCATGGAGAAGGGGTTGTGCGAGAAGTCGATCCGGCCGGTCTCCTCGTCCTTCTCGTACATCGGGAAGTCGACGATCCAGCAGAACCGGAAGACGTTCTCCTCGAACTGGCCGGCGCGCTTGGCGGCCTCGACCCGGACCGGGCCCATGATCTTGGAGACCTCGTCGAACTCGCCCGCGCCGAAGAACACGGCGTGGCCGGGGAGCAGGCCCAGGCGCTCGGTGAGGACCTTGACGTTCTCCTCGGTGAGGAACTTGGCGATCGGGCCGGTCAGCGAACCGTCCTCGCCCACGCGGACCCACGCCAGGCCCTTGGCGCCCAGCGAGATCGCGTACTCGCCGAGGCCGTCGAAGAACTTGCGCGGCTGCGCGGCGGTGTCCGGGACGGCCAGCGCACGCACGTGCTTGCCGGCGAACGCCTTGAACTCCGAGCCCTCGAAGACGTCGGTGATGTCGACGAGCTCAAGCTTGGCGCGCAGATCGGGCTTGTCGTTGCCGTACTTCAGCATCGACTCGCGGAACGGGATCCGCGGGAACGGCGAGGTGACCTCGCGGCCGTTGCCGAACTCGGTGAAGAGCTCGGTCATCAGGCGCTCGATCGGCTGGAACACGTCCTCCTGCTCGACGAACGACATCTCGACGTCGAGCTGGTAGAACTCGCCCGGCGAGCGGTCGGCGCGGGCGTCCTCGTCGCGGAAGCACGGCGCGATCTGGAAGTACCGGTCGAAGCCCGAGATCA
Source organism: Streptomyces sp. NPDC032745 (assembly GCF_055579465.1). Lineage (NCBI taxonomy): Bacteria > Bacillati > Actinomycetota > Actinomycetes > Kitasatosporales > Streptomycetaceae > Streptomyces > Streptomyces sp. NPDC032745. Next base: position 302,373 of record NZ_JBVING010000003.1, read on the forward strand.
TCAGCAGCTGCTTGAACTGCTGCGGGGCCTGCGGCAGGGCGTAGAACTTGCCCGGGTTCAGGCGGGACGGGACGACGAAGTCACGCGCGCCCTCGGGCGAGGTCGCCGTGAGGATCGGGGTCGCCATCTCGTTGAAGCCGAGGGCCACCATCTTGGAGCGGATCGACGCGATGACGGCCGAGCGCAGCATGATGTTGCGGTGCATGCGCTCGCGGCGCAGGTCGAGGAAGCGGTACTCCAGGCGCCGCTCCTCGTTCACACCGTCGTCGGTGTTGATGGTGAAGGGCAGCGGGGCGGCCGCGCCGAGCACCTCGACCTCGACGGCCTCGATCTCGATCTCGCCGGTGGGCAGGTCGGCGTTGACGTTCTCGGCGCCACGCGAGACGACCTTGCCGTCGACGCGGACGACGGTCTCCTTGGAGAGCTTGTCCAGGACGGCGGCCGCGGCGGTGCCGGGGCGGGCGACGAGCTGCGTGATGCCGTAGTGGTCGCGCAGATCGATGAAGAGGATGCCGCCCAGGTCTCGACGGTTGTGCAGCCAGCCGCTCAGCCGGACGTCGGCGTTGACGTCAGAGGCGCGGAGCTCGCCGCAGGTGTGGGACCTGTACCGATGCATCAGTCATCCAGTTCTTCGCGATACCAGGGTGGATTCAACCCTCACAAGGTTACCGTCCGGGCCGGGGACCGTGCGGGAGTGCCCGGCAGCCCCCGTGAACAGGCACGCCGGGGGGATGACCTGTAAAGATGACCGGGTGCGCACCGAGGACGTCCTGGCCGCCATCGCGACCGGCCTGTGGCGATGGGACAACGCCTCCGGGACGGTCACTCTGGACAGCGAGGCCGCCCGGCTCCTCGGGCTGCCCGCGGAGCCCGTCGTCCTGCCGGAGGTCGCCGTACGGTCGCGATTTCACCCGGTGGACTGGAACGAGATCAACGGGATCGTCAATCTCGCGGTGGCCGAGGGCACCCTCGCGGAGGCCCGGCTGCGGATCATGGACGAGGACGGACGGGTGCTGCGGACCGTACGCAGCCGCTCCAAACCCCTGGAGAACCGTTCGGTCGACGGCCGCGTCGACTACGAGCTGATCGGCACCATCCAGGAGATCGCCGAGCCGCAGCCCGGCACCACCGCCGTGCACACCCCGATCACCGGCGACTGGCGGCGCTCCCGCGAGGCCTTCCTGCTGGACGCGGGGCGGGCGCTCGCCGAGGCCCGGTCCACGGCCGAGGTGCTGCGGGTCGCCGCCTCGCTCTCGATGCCCGGCTTCAGCCCCGACGGGCTGGCGGTCTTCGGGGTGGCCGGGGACCGGCTGGCGATCATCGGGCACCACGGGCACGGTCCCGGGGACGAGGACCCCTTCACGGACATGCGGCTGGACACGGACTACCCGGCCGCCGAGGTCGTCCGGACCGGGCGGGCGATCTACCTGCCCTCCCCCGAGGACTACAAGCGGCGCTTTCCGGCCACCTGGCCGCTCGCCCAGCGCTTCGGCCGGATCTCCTGGGCCTTCCTCCCCCTGATCGTCGCCGGGCGCACCATGGGCGCCTGGATGGCCGCGTTCAAGCACCCGGTGTCCTTCTCGCCGGACGAGCGGTCCGTCCTGACGACGGTGGCCCGGATGCTGGCCCAGGCCCTCCAGCGGGCCGGCGTGGCCGAATCCGAGCGGGAACTCACCTCCGGCCTGCAACGGTCGATGATGCCGATGCTGGGCCCCGACATCCCGGGCATGCAGATCGCCGCGCGGTACGTCCCCACCGGCGGCGGACTCGAGGTCGGCGGCGACTGGTACGACATGATCCCGCTGCCCTCGGGACGGTTCGCCCTGGTCATCGGGGATGTGCAGGGGCACGACGTGCGGGCCGCCGGGCTGATGGGCCAGCTGCGGATCGCAGTGCGCGCGTACGCCTCCGAGGGCCACCGGCCGGACGCCGTCCTCTCCCGCGCCTCCCGCTTCCTGGCCGGGCTGTGTTCTTCGAAGGAGGCGGACTCGTACGAGGAGTCCGACTTCCACAGCCCCCGCTTCGCGACCTGCCTGTACGTGGAGTGCGACCCGGAGACCGGGCTGCTCGAGGTGGCCCGCGCCGGCCACCCCGACCCCGTGATCCGGATGACGGACGGCACGGTGCTGATGCGCCCGACCGCCGGCGGCCTCCCGCTCGGCATCGTCCCGGACACGGACTACCCGACGACGCAGTTCACGCTGGAGCCCGGCGAGACGATGATGCTGTGCACCGACGGGCTCATCGAGACCGGCGGGCACGACCTGGACACGGGCTGGGCGCGGCTGCGGGCGATCCTCGAATCCGAGACGCACGATCCCGGGACCCATGGGTCCGACGACCTGGAGAAGCTCGCCGACCTGCTGGTCCAGGCCGTGCACGGGCCCTCCTCCCACCACACCACCGGCCCGCTGGCCGACCGGCGCGAGGACGACATAGCCGTCGTCCTGCTGTGCCGGGACGGCGCGGACTGCGGCTGCGGAGCCCCGGCGGCGCAGCTGACCCGGCCGACGCGCCGCACGGTGCTGACCGTGGCGCAGGCGGAGCCGGAGCGGATCGCGGGCGCACGCCGGCAGATCCGGGAGCTGCTGCACGACTGGGCGGACGAGGAGCAGGTGGACTCGGCGGTGCTCATCGTCTCCGAGATGGTCACGAACGTCCTGATGCACACGGACGGCGACGCGCTGCTGGTCGCGGAGGCGGTGGGCGAGCTGGGGGCGCGGCGGCTGCGCATCGAGGTGGCGGACGCCAGCGACGAGCTGCCGCACAAGCGGCATCCGGGCGAGATGGCCTCGAGCGGGCGGGGCGTCCTGCTGATGGAGATGCTGGCGGACACCTGGGGCGTGGACCCGCGCGGCGAGGGCAAGTCGATCTGGTTCGAGATGTACGAACAGGCAAAGGGCGGCTGAAGGACGACCACCCGTCCCAGCCCGGGCCGTCGGTGCGGGCGGCGTGCCCGATCCACGCCGGAATGCCATGGTTTGATGCACCTGTGCTGACTCTGCTTCCCCCGCCGGTCAGGCGACTGGCCGCGTGGTGCGCGGCCGTCCTGCTCGTCACCGGCGTGGTCGCCGTCGGCGTGTGGCTGTGCATCACCTTCAAAGCCGTCGTCACGCCGGTGCTGCTCGCTCTGCTCGGAGCGGCCCTGCTGGGGCCGATGAACCGGCGGCTCGTGGGGACGGGGGTGCAGCGCTCCCTCGCCGCCGCGCTCACCTGCCTCACCGTGCTCGTGGTGTTCGGCGGCGCCACGTACGTCGTCGTCCACGCCCTGATCAGCACCGGCGACCAGATCGTCGGCTCTCTCAAGCAGGCCGGGCAAGTCCTCGCCAAGCACTTCGGGGCCGCCGGGACCTCCCTCGAGGACCTGGCCTCCAACGCCAGGGAACTGCTCGCCAAGTACGGCGGTACCGCCGCCTCCGGCGTCATCGCCGGCATCAGCGTCGTCGGCGAGATGCTCGCCACCGCCGTCCTCGCCCTGCTGCTGATGTTCTTCTTCGTGCGCGACTCCCACCGAGCCGCCGCAGCCCTGCGCTCGCTCGCGCCGCGCGCCACCGGCGACACCGTCGAGGCCATGGCCCGCCGCGCCTTCGCGGCCGTCGAAGGCTTCATGCGCGGAACCACCTTCATCGCCCTGATCGACGCCTTCTTCATCACCGTCGGCCTGCTCGTGCTCCGTGTCCCCGGGGCCGTCGGCCTCGGCGCCCTGGTGTTCGTCGGCGCGTACATCCCGTACCTCGGCGCCTTCATCTCCGGCGCGGTGGCCGTCCTCGTCGCCTTCGCCGAGCGGGGCTGGGTCATCGGCCTGTGGGCCGTGGGCGTGGTGCTCGCCGTGCAGCTGCTGGAGGGGCACGTCCTGCAGCCGGTGATCCAGAGCCGCACCGTGCAGATGCACCCGGCCGTGGTCCTGCTCGCCATCACCGCCGGAGCCAGCGTCGCCGGGATCCTGGGCATGCTGCTGGCCGTGCCGCTGACGGCGGCCGCGTTCGGCGTGGTGTCGGAGCTTCGGGGGCGCTACGCGGGGGCCGAGCGCCCCGAGGAACACAAGGAGCCCGAGTAACAAGGGGTTTCAGGACAACCGCGAAACGGTCCTCGATCATCCGTTCGCGGAGAACCCGAGGGGTCCGTTTTCCGGCCACGGCCCCCTCCTGCGGAAATGCCCAAAAGGATCTGAAGAGTCCGTGTAACCGGCCACGCGCCCCGAAACGCAGCATTCAAGCCGGTCTCCGCCGCACGCCCGGATCCCCCTGGTACGGCATTCGTCTTCGTGCCATCGTCTTTCACCGGACCGGGGGGCCGCTGCAGCACTTGCACCGCGGAGCTTTCCTCTCGGCTGCACCACGACGTGTCCGATATCCAAGAGGAGACAGCGTGCGCAAGGCAGCAAGGTTCACCGCAGTGGCACTCTCCGCCGCGACGATCGTCATGGGCTCCGTGACCGTCGCCCACGCCGGCGACTACACCGAGGACGGGGTGCGGATCCGTTCCAACTCCAACACCTCGGCCTCCGTGAACGGCCTCGGCTACCGGAGCCACACCATCACGCCCATCTGCTACAAGTCGGGCACCGTGATCAACGGCAACCAGTGGTGGGACAAGCACCGCAACAACAACACCGGAGTCACCGGGTTCAGCTCGATGACCTTGCTCACCAAGTGGGCTCCCACGGGCGCCACCTGCTGATCGGGCGCTCGAACGCCGCCCGGGGCCGGGACCGCTGCAATCGGTCCCGGCCCCGGGTGTGCCGCGCAGTGTACGACCACCAGTCCCACCACGGAAAGGCTGATCGTGCTCCACGCACGCCAACGGCTGCCCCTGCTGCTGGCCGGTGCCGTCGCGGTGGCGGCGCTCGGCGCCTGCACCGCCGAACCGGCGGCGGAACAGGGGGGATCGGGCGGTCCCACGGCCGAACCACAGGTGAACGTCACACCGCAGGCGGACCCTGCGAACGCCGCACTCCCGCTCGACGCCTACGCCTTCGACCAGAACCAGGCGAAGGTGCTCCAGCAGGCACAGGACCTGCTCACCGAGTCCTGTATGCACCGCATCGGATTCGCCTCCTTCAAGAACGCGAGCACCTACGTCACCGTCGCCGGCGCGCACCGGGCCACCACCGGAATCGGCCTGGTGGACGCCGAATCCGCGAAGAAGTACGGGTACCGGTCCGGCGCAATACCGGACCGCAACGCGGCGGGCGAGAAGAAGCGCGACCCGAACGAGACGGCCGCCCTGTTCGGCCCGCAGGACGGCGAACCGGCGCATCCCGGCGCCCCGGAGGGCGGCTGCTCGGGCGAGGCCGACCGCAAGCTGTACCCGAGGAGCACCACCGGCCCGTCCGCGGCCCCGGCCGGCAACAGCCTGGTCGACCAGCTCACGCAGCAGGCCGGTGACCGGGCGCGCGGCGACAGCCGCATCATCGCGGGCATCACGCAGTGGAGCACCTGTATGCGCGATGCGGGGTTCCAGGTGAAGACGCCCTGGGAGCTCCAGCAGATGGAGGGCACCCGGTGGACCGGGCCCGTCACCTCCGAGGAGATCACCGCCGCGACCACGGACGTGTCCTGCAAACAGAAGACGAAGCTCACCGACACCTGGAGCGCGGTCCTGACGGCCTACCAGAAGGGCCTGATCGAACGGCGCAAGCAGGATCTGGACCAGGAGAAGAAGCGCCTGGACGAGCAGGTCAAGCATGCGGAGAAGGTCCTGAAGGACGGCTCGGCGTGAGGGCCCCGGCCGGCCCGCGGACCGGCGTTCGCGCCCTGCTGCCGGCCGCGGCGGCGGCTCTGGCACTGCTCCTGGTGACCGGGTGCACCGCGGATTCCGCCGCCTCCCCGACCGGTGCGAGCACCCGGTCGGCGCTGGAGCCGCCGAGCCCGGACGTGCAGCAGGCGTACGACACGTACTGGGCCACCTGGCTCGCGGCGAACCGGGCGCCCGATCCCCAGGATCCGGCCGTCGAACGGGTAGCCACCGGCCGGCAGTTGCAGGAGCTCCGCGACAACCTCGCCCACTCGAAGACCGGCGGCCAGGTGCTGCTCGGCGAGGTGGGCCACCGGATCGACGGCGTGGAAACCTCCGGCGCGCAGACCCGGATCCTGCACGACTGCGTCGATCTGGACCGCTGGCTCATCCATGACGCCAAGACCGGTCAGCCCGTCGACCAACTCCAGGACAAGCCGACCCAGATGGGCGCCTTCACGCTGACCCGCGAGAAGGAGGGCGCGCCGTGGAAGGTGAGTTCCCTCGAGGTGCTCGGCGAGAACTGCTGAACGAAGAAGTGGGTTTCACGTGAAACATCAAGAGGCCGCCGCCCCCGAGGAGCCGGACGTCGCCGAGAACGGCGCCTCCGAGAAGGACACCGTCGCAAAGGACGTCGCCGAGAAGGACGTCGCCGAGAAGCCGGACGCCGTCGGCGGGCCCGCGGACGTACGGGCCTCGCTCGGCCGGCGGCGCCGGATCCTGATCTGGGTCGTCGCGGGCGCCGTCGCCCTCACCGTGGCCGGGGTGGTCCTCGCCGGCGCCATCCGCTCCCCCGCGCAGGTCGCGGCCGATGCCGCGGCGCCGCCCGCGTCCGTCCTCGCCGACCGGGTCGAACGGCGGGTGCTCACCTCCTCCGTGGTCGTACGGGGCACGGTCACCGCCGAGCAGTCGCTGACGGTGTCCCCGGGGGCCGGGGCCGCCGCTGCCGCCGGGACGGGCGGGAAGCCCGTGGTCACGCGGGTCAGCAAACAGCCCGGGGCCGCCGTACAGGCCGGCGAGGTACTGGTCGAGGTGTCGGGGCGGCCGGTGTTCGCGCTGGCCGGGGCCCTGCCCGGGTACCGGGACCTGAAGCCCGGGGCCACCGGCAAGGACGTCGGGCAGCTCCAGGAGGGGCTCAAGGCGCTCGGCCACGCCACCGGCAAGGATCCGGCGGGCACGTACGGCGCCGGCACGAAAGCCGCCGTCACCGCGCTCTACGCCGCACTCGGCTACACCCCGCGGCCGGCCGACCCCGGCGACGCCGAGAAGCTCCAGGCGGCGGAGGACACCGCCGATACCGCCCAGCGGCAGGTCACCACCGCCAAGAGCGCCCTCGCCAAGGCCAAGGCGGGCGGTGGTGCCGACACCGCCGAGGCGCAGCAGCAACTCGTCTTCGCCCAGCAGGACCTGGCCAAGGCCACCACCCGCCTGGAGGCGGCCCGGGCGGCGGCCGGCCCCATGGTCCCGGCGGACGAGCTCGTCTTCGTCAAGGGTTTCCCGGCCCGCGTGGACGCGGTCAAGGCCGCGGTCGGCGAAGCCGTCCCGGACGGGCTGCTGACCCTCTCGGCGGGCGCCCCGGTGATCCGGGCCTCACTCCCGGCGCACCAGAAGGACCTGGTCAAGGCCGGGATGAAGGTCGAGGTGCTGTCCGAGGCCACCGGGCTCACCGCCACCGGAACCGTCGGCTCGGTCGCCACCGACCCGACCCGGGCCGCGGCCGGTTCCCCGACGGGCGGCGGCCTGGGCGCCGGTTCCGGCGCGGGCTCCGGGGACAGCCCCCCGGCCACCGCGCAGGACGCCGGCGGGTACGCACTGACCGTCAAGCCCGACCAGAGCCTCGACCCCCGGCTCTCGGGTCAGGGCGTACGGCTCACCGTGACCGCCGCCTCGTCCGGGGAGCCGGTGCTCGTCGTACCGCTCTCCGCCGTCTCGGCGGGCGCCGACGGCCGGACCACCGTCACGGTGCTGGGCAAGGACCCGGCCGCCGCGGACGCCCGGCGCCGGGTCGAGGTCCGCGCCGGGATGTCGGCCGAGGGAATGGTCCAGGTCGAGCCGGTCGGCGGTGGCACGCTCGCCGACGGCGACCGGGTGCTCGTCGCGCAGGCGAGGCCATGACCGCCGCCCACCCGGCCGCGGCCCCGGCCTCGCGCCCGGCCGAGGACGCCGCCCCGGACGCCGCCCCGGTCGTACGCTTCGAGGGCGTCGGCCTCACCTACCCCGGACCGCCGCCCGTCCAGGCGCTGCGGCCCTGCGAACTGACCGTGGGGCGCGGCGAGTACGTCACCGTGACCGGCCCCTCCGGCTCCGGGAAGTCCACCTTCCTGAACGTCGCCGGGCTCATCGACGCCCCGACCACCGGCCGGTACCTGCTCGACGGCATCGACACCGGCGCCCTGCGCGACCGCGACCGGACCGCCCTGCGCGGGCAGCGCATCGGCTTCGTCTTCCAGTCCTTCCATCTCCTGCCGCACCGCAGCGCCCTGGAGAACGTCCGCCTCGCCATGGTCTACAACGGCATCGCGCGCGCGGAGCGCGCCGACCGGGCCCGTTCGGCGCTGGAGCGGGTCGGCCTCGGCCACCGCACCGGCCATCTCCCGACCCGGATGTCCGGCGGCGAGCGCCAGCGCGTGGCCATCGCCCGCGCCCTGGTCGCCGAACCCTCGCTGCTGCTGTGCGACGAGCCCACCGGAAACCTGGACACCGCCACGGCGGGCGCCGTACTGGCCCTGCTGGACGCGCTGCACGCCGACGGGCTGACCCTGCTGGTCATCACGCACGACCCCCACGTGGCCGCCCGCGGCCGTCGGACGGTGTCCATCCGCGACGGAGTGCTGAGCGAGGTCGTCCCTGCATGAGGAGCATCAGTGCCCGTGTGAGGAGCATCGGGAGCATCTGGCGGAGGCGGCGGCCGGACACCGGGATCACGCCCTCCCGGCTGTCCCTGCGCGACCTGCTCTCCGAGGCCCTGGCCGGGATGCTCCAGCGGCCCGCCCGCTCCGCGCTGACCGGCCTCGGCACCGTGCTGGGCGTGGGTACCTTCGTGGCGATCCTGGGCCTCACGGCCACCGCCTCCTCGCAGATCGACAGCCGCTTCAACGCGCTGACGGCCACCGAGGTCGGCGTCCAGGACACCGCGGGCGGCGGCGATCCCCAGCCCGCCCGGCAGGTGCCCCTCGCCTTCCCGCGCGACGCGGACGCCCGAGCGGGCACGCTCAACGGGGTGCGCGCCGCAGGGGTGTTCTGGCCGGTGCCGCTGGGCGAGACCACCGTACGGTCCGCCCCGGTCGCGGGGGCGACCGGCGAGCGGATCCCGGTGGTCGCGGCCTCCCCCGGGATGCTGCGCGCGGCCGGGCTCACGCTGGGCTCGGGCCGTGCGTACGACGCCTTCCACGACGGGCGCACCGAACAGGTCGCGGTGGTGGGCTCGGCGATGGCGGCACGTCTCGGCATCACCACGCTGGAGAGCCGCCCGGCGGTGTTCATCGGCGAGCACCCGTTCACCGTGATCGGCATCGCGAGCGGGGCGGACCGCAAGCCGGACCTGCTGCTGTCGGTGATCGTGCCCCGGGGCACCGCCGAGAAGCTGTGGGGGCCGCCGGACAACGCCCAGCGGGCCCGGATGCTGGTGGTGACCGAGCTCGGCGCGGCCCGGCAGGTGGCCGCGGAACTCCCGCTCGCGCTGCGCCCGGACCGTCCCGACTGGCTGACGCCCGTGCCGCCGCCGGACCCGAAGACGCTGCGGGCGGGGGTGACTTCCGACCTCGACCAGCTGTTCCTGCTGCTGGCGGCGATCTGCCTGGTCATCGGGGCGGTCGGGATCGCCAACACCACGCTGGTCGCGGTGCTGGAGCGGACCGGGGAGATCGGGCTGCGCCGGGCGCTCGGGGCGCGCGGGCGGCACATCACCGCCCAGTTCCTCGCCGAGTCCGCCGCGCAGGGTGCGATGGGCGGCCTGGTGGGCACCACGCTCGGCACGCTGACCGTGGTCGGGGTGTCGGCGCTGCGCGACTGGACCCCGGTGATGTCGCCGGTCACCGTCGCCGTGGCGCCGCTGATCGGACTGGTCACCGGGGTGCTGGCCGGCCTGTATCCGGCCTGGCGGGCCTCCCGCACGCAGCCGGCGGAGGCCCTGCGCCGCTAAGGGCTGTCGTCAAAGTAGCGTCGGGCCCGACGGGACTTTGACGACACGACCTAGCGTGCGCCCGGCCGCGCCGCCGCGGTCAGGAGTGCTGCTCCGCCGACTTCGTGCGCTCCCGGGCGGTGGTGGGGATGGTCCCCAGCCGGCCCGCCTGGAAGTCGTCGAAGGCCTGCTGGAGCTCCTGCCGGCTGTTCATGACGAACGGCCCGTAGTGCGCCATCGGCTCCCGGATGGGGCGCCCGCCGAGGAGGATGACCTCCAGGTCCGGGGTGTTCGAGTCCTGGGACTCGTCCGCCCGTACCGTGATCGAGCCGCCGTCGCCGAAGACCGCCGTCTGCCCGGTGTGGACGGGCCGCCGGTCGGTGCCGACGCTGCCGCGCCCGGCCATGACGTACGCGAGGGCGTTGAAGTCCTCGCGCCACGGGAGGGTGACCTGCGCGCCCGGGGTGACGGTCGCGTGGATCATCGTGATCGGGGTGTGGGTGATGCCGGGGCCGGCGTGGCCGTCCAGGTCACCTGCGATCACACGGAGCAGGGCGCCGCCGTCCGGGGTGGACAGCAGCTGCACCTGGCCGCCGCCGATGTCCTGGTAGCGCGGGGGCATCATCTTGTCGGAGGCCGGGAGGTTCACCCACAGCTGGAGGCCGTGGAAGAGGCCGCCCGACACGACGAGGGACTCCGGCGGGGCCTCGATGTGCAGGAGGCCGGAGCCGGCGGTCATCCACTGGGTGTCGCCGCCGTTGATGACTCCGCCGCCGCCGTTGCTGTCCTGGTGGACGAAGGTTCCGTCGATCAGGTACGTGACGGTCTCGAAGCCGCGGTGGGGGTGCCACGGGGTGCCCTTGGGCTCGCCCGGTGCGTACTCCACCTCTCCCATCTGGTCCATCATGATGAACGGGTCGAGGTACTGGTAGTTGATCCCGGCGAACGCGCGGCGCACCGGGAACCCCTCGCCCTCGAACCCACCGGGAGCGGTCGTGACGGCCAGCACCTTGCGGGCGGCGGTCTCCGGGGCGGGCTCGGCGACGCGGGGGAGCGTCAACGGGTTCTCCACAGTCACTGCAGGCATGGTCGGAACCTCCTTCTGCGTCGAGTTTAGTTGAAACTCGAACTTTCTGCCACACCCCACAGAACAGAAGGGGCCCCGGGGTTATTTCCCCGGGGCCCGAAGCCGCTCACCTGCACCTACGGCGTCTAGCCGTACATGCGGCGCATCGCGAAGTCGACCATCTGCTCCACGGCCTTCGCATCGAAGACCATCCGGTGGTCGCCCTCCATGTCGAGGACGAAGCCGTACCCGGTCGGCAGCAGGTCGATCACCTCGGCGCCGGTGATCACGAAGTACTTGGACTCCTTGCCTGCGTAGCGGCGGAGCTCCTTGAGCGTGGTGAACATCGGGATCACCGGCTGCTGCGTGTTGTGCAGCGCCAGGAAGCCCGGGGTCTCGCCGCGCGGGCAGTAGACCTTCGACGTGGCGAAGATCTGCTGGAAGTCCTCGGCGGACAGCGACCCGGTCGTGAAGGCCCGCACCGCGTCGGCGAGCGACGGCGGCGAGGGCTCGGGGTACAGCGGCTGCTCGCCGTACCCGCCGGCCATCTGCTGCGGGGCGGCGTACTGCTGCCCTGCGCTCACGTTCTGGTCGTAGCCGTACATAGGGCGAAGCCTACCGAGCGCCCCGCGCCCCGTGGACGCGCATTCCCGCCAGGGTTGCGGGCTTGACCCTGGTCACAGTCGGCCGGTGGGGGGTTGCGTCTTATTACCCGCGGGTAGCATCATGACATTACCGATTGGTATGTACGAGGAACCTGTCTTCCCGAGCCTTAACGGAGCCGTCGCCATGGGGCACTACAAGTCGAATCTCCGCGACATCGAGTTCAACCTCTTCGAGGTGCTCGGCCGCGACAAGCTGTACGGCACCGGCCCGTTCGGTGAGATGGACACCGACACCGCCAAGAGCGTCCTGTCCGAGATCGCCCGCCTCGCCGAGAACGAGCTGGCCGAATCCTTCGCGGACGCCGACCGCAACCCGCCGGTCTTCGACCCGGCCACCAACACCGCGCCCGTCCCGGCGTCCTTCAAGAAGAGCTACGAAGCCTTCATGGACTCCGAGTACTGGCGTCTCGGCCTGCCCGAGGAGATCGGCGGCACCACCTCGCCCCGCTCCCTGATCTGGGCCTACGCAGAGCTGCTGCTCGGCTCGAACCCGGCCATCTGGATGTACTCCTCCGGCCCGGCGTTCGCCGGCATCCTCTTCGAAGAGGGCAACGAGGCGCAGAAGAAGGTCGCGCAGATAGCGGTCGAGAAGCGCTGGGGCTCCACCATGGTCCTCACCGAGCCGGACGCCGGTTCGGACGTCGGCGCCGGCCGCACCAAGGCCATCCAGCAGGAGGACGGCTCCTGGCACATCGAGGGCGTCAAGCGCTTCATCACGTCCGGTGAGCACGACATGGAGGAGAACATCCTCCACTACGTCCTCGCCCGCCCCGAGGGCCACGGCCCGGGCACCAAGGGCCTGTCCCTCTTCCTCGTCCCGAAGTTCCACTTCGACTGGGAGACCGGCGAGCTGGGCGAGCGCAACGGCGTCTACGCGACGAACGTCGAGCACAAGATGGGCCTCAAGGCGTCCAACACGTGCGAGATGACCTTCGGCGACCAGCACCCCGCCAAGGGCTGGCTGATCGGTGACAAGCACGACGGCATCCGCCAGATGTTCATGATCATCGAGTTCGCCCGCATGATGGTCGGCACGAAGGCCATCGCCACCCTCTCCACCGGCTACCTGAACGCGCTGGAGTACGCCAAGGAGCGCGTGCAGGGCCCGGACCTGGCGAACTTCATGGACAAGACCGCGCCCAAGGTCACCATCACGCACCACCCCGACGTGCGCCGCTCGCTCATGACGCAGAAGGCGTACGCCGAGGGCATGCGCGCCCTGGTCCTGTACACCGCCTCCGTCCAGGACGCGATCCAGGTCAAGCAGGCCGCGGGCGAGGACGCCTCCGCCGAGATCGGCCTGAACGACCTGCTCCTGCCGATCGTGAAGGGCTACGGCTCGGAGCGCTCGTACGAGCAGCTCGCCCAGTCGCTGCAGACCTTCGGCGGTTCCGGTTACCTCCAGGAATACCCGATCGAGCAGTACATCCGGGACGCCAAGATCGACACCCTCTACGAGGGCACCACGGCGATCCAGGGCCAGGACTTCTTCTTCCGGAAGATCGTCCGCGACCAGGGTGCCTCGCTGAACGTCCTCTCCGAGACGATCAAGAAGTTCCTGGCCGAGGCCGCCGGCGGCGAGGAGCTGGCCGGTTCCCGCGACGCGCTCGCCAAGGCCGCGGTCGACCTCGAGGCCATCGTCGGCCAGATGATCGTCGACCTCACCGCCACCGGCGAGGACGTCAAGAACATCTACAAGGTCGGCCAGAACACCACCCGCCTGCTGATGGCGTCCGGTGACGTGGTCGTCGGATACCTGCTGCTCAAGGGCGCGGCCGTGGCCGCCGAGAAGCTCGCAACCGCCTCCGCGAAGGACGTCCCGTTCTACACGGGCAAGATCGCGGCCGCGAAGTTCTTCGCCTCGCAGGTCCTGCCGAACGTCTCGGTCGCCCGCGCGCTGGCCGAGGCCGTCGACAACACCCTGATGGAGCTCGACGAGGCCGCGTTCTAGCCACCCGGCTGCGCCGCATCTGCAGTCGCGCACCGGCGGCCGGACCCTCTGCAGGGGTCCGGCCGTCGGCGTACCGGCGGCGTACGGACGGCGTACCGGCGGCCTACCGGCGGCATTCACAGGTTGTCGGTGGTTCATGGGACGCTCGTAGGTATGAGCCCAGCAGAGCAGCACGGCAACAGCAGGGGGTACTCCGTCCCGACCGGGCGGCCGTACGCCCTCAAGGAGCTGCAGGCCGCCCTGGGCAGCCTCGGCGACCATCTGCGGGAGCTGTACGACGGCGCCCACCCCGCGGAGTACGAGGCCGTCGCCGACGCCCTCTACACCGCCTTCCAGACCGCCGCCGGGCTCGCCCCCGCCAAGAGCTACACCGGCTGCTCCGAGCACCCCAACGGGGCCCTCGACCCCGAGGCGCCCGACGGCTGGGGCCGCTGCCTGATCTGCAACGACCGGCGCCGCCTCGGGCTGCGCGCCCAGGGCGCCCGCGGCGCCCGCGGCGCCCGCGCGGCCGCCGCCGCCCCGCCCGCCGGGGAACAGCGCCGGCTGGGCTATCCCGTACCCGACCCCCCGTACACCCTGCAGGCCCTGCGCGACCACCTCCGCACCGTCGAGGACCGCCGCTTCCACCTGGGCTTCTCCTCCCCCGCCGAGGAGTTCGTACGGATCGCGGACGATCTCCACCGGGCGTTCATCGTGGCCCGCGAACTGTCCCGGCCGCGCAACGCCTCCGGCTGCTCCGAGCACCCCGGCGCACCCATCGATCCGGACGCGCCGCCCGGTGAGGCCTGTATCTTCTGCGCCGGACGCAAGAGACGCGCGCAGCGCTCCGCGACGGCCCCGGAGATGCTCCCGCGCATCCGCCGGGGCGAGCGCAGGCAGCTGCAGCGCCGATTCGAGCGCCCGCCGGGCTGAAAAGCCGCCGGGAAGTGGACCACACAGCCCGCGGCCCCGGCGCTACGGCTATCCGCCGCAGTCCGACCATGGCGAACACGACCGTCGTTAAGGTGAACCACATGAGCTCTCCCGCCCGCTTCGACCGCGGACACACCGACGATCTGATGACCTTTCTGACGGCCAGTCCGTCGCCGTACCACGCCGTGGCCAATGCGGCCGAGCGGCTGGAAAAGGCAGGCTTCAGGCAGTTGTCGGAAACGGACGCCTGGGACTCGGGCAGCGGAGGCCGGTTCGTCCTCCGCGGCGGAGCGCTCATCGCCTGGTTCGTCCCGGAGGGCGCGACCGCGAACACCCCGTTCCGGATCGTCGGCGCGCACACCGACTCCCCCAACCTCCGCGTCAAGCCGCTGCCTGACACGGGATCACAGGGCTGGCGGCAGATCGCCGTCGAGATCTACGGCGGCACCCTGCTCAACACCTGGCTGGACCGGGACCTGGGCCTGGCGGGCCGGCTGAGCCTGCGCGACGGCAGCGAGCGTCTGGTGAACGTGGACCGCGCGCTGCTGCGCGTCCCGCAACTGGCGGTCCACCTGGACCGGTCGGTCAACAGCGACGGCCTCAAGCTCGACAAGCAGCGCCACATGCAGCCGATCTGGGGCCTCGGCGAGGTCCAGGAGGGCGACCTCATCGCCTTCCTGGAGGAGGAAGAGGGCCTGGCACAGGGCTCGGTGGCCGGCTGGGACCTGATGGTCCACTCGATCGAGCCGCCGTCGTACCTGGGGCGCGACCGCGAGCTCGTGGCCGGCCCGCGGATGGACAACCTGATCTCGGTGCACGCGGGCGTCGCGGCGCTGGCCGCCGTCTCGACCGCCGGGAAGCTGGACCACATCCCGGTGCTGGCCGCGTTCGACCACGAGGAGAACGGCTCGCAGTCGGACACGGGCGCGGACGGCCCGCTGCTGGGGAACGTGCTGGAACGTTCCGTCTTCTCGCGCGGCGGCACCTACGAGGACCGTGCGCGCGCCTTCGCGGGCACCATCTGCCTGTCCTCGGACACCGGTCACGCCGTGCACCCCAACTACGCGGAGCGGCACGACCCCTCGCACCACCCGCGCGCCAACGGCGGCCCGATCCTGAAGGTCAACGTCAACCAGCGGTACGCGACGGACGGCAGCGGACGCGCGGTGTTCGCGGCGGCGTGCGAGCGGGCCGGCGTGCCGTGGCAGACCTTCGTCTCGAACAACTCGATGCCCTGCGGCACGACGATCGGCCCGATCACGGCCGCCCGCCACGGGATCCAGACGGTGGACATCGGCGTCGCGATCCTCTCGATGCACAGCGCCCGCGAACTGTGCGGTGCGGACGACCCGTACCTGCTCGCGAACGCACTGGTGGCCTTCCTGGAGGGCTGACGCCGCCGCGCCGCCGTACGGAGCGCGCGCTGCGCCGCCTGCCGGGATGCCCGGGAGGCGGCGCGGGCTTCGGCCGGGTGGGTCGATCTGAGGGGCGCCGCGGTGCGATGAGCCGATGATGACACTCCGTCATGCTGTGCTGGACTCCCGTCCCGTCAGGCCGACAAGGAGAGTCCCGTGCTCCGCCTGCTCCGCATGCCCCGCATGCCCCGAACGGCCCGCAGACTCCGTATGCCGCGCATCGCCGGCGCCGCGGGCGCCGTGGGCCTCGTCCTCGCCCTGCTCGCGTCCGCCCCCGCCGCAGGCGCGGCCGCAGCCGGCCCGCCGGCGCCCGCACTCTCCCTGACGGACCCGCGGATCGTCGCACGCTTCGACTTCAAGGCGGGCGAGACACCGGAGAACATCGCCCTGGAGCCCGACGGCTCCGCCGATCTGACCCTCGCCTTCGCCCGCCAGGTCGTCCGGGTGGACCGGCACGGCGACAGACGGCTCCTCGCGACGCTGCCCGACGTCACGGACCCGAAGACGCCCCTCGTCGGCGCCGCCGTCGTGAGCGGGATCGTCCGCACCCACGACGGGACGCTCTACGTCGCCTTCAACACCGGGACGGCCTTGACCGGCATCTACCGGATCACCCCGGACGGCGAGGTCGGGAAGCTCGCCGACCTGCCGCCGGACGGCTTCGCCAACGGCCTCGCCCTCGACGAGCACCGCGGCCTTCTCTACGGCGCCGACTCCGTCCTCGGCACGGTGTGGCGCGTCTCGCTGGACGACGAACACCCGGCGGTGACGACGTGGGCCACGGGCGCCGCGCTCGAGCCGGCCACGTTCATCGGCGCCAACGGCATCAAGGTGCGCGACCACGCGGTCTGGGTGTCGAACTACGACCGGGGCACGCTGCTGCGGATCCCGGTCGAGGAGGACGGGTCCGCGGGGACGATCAGGACCCACGCCACCGGGCTGACGGGGATCGACGACTTCGCGTTCGCCGGACACGGCACGACGCTGCTCGCCGCGCTGAACAACACCGGCAGCGAGCTCGCCCTGGTCCGGCCGGACGGCACCCACACCGTCGTGCTGACCGGGAAGGACGGCCTGTCCGGCCCCACTTCGGTGGCGGTCCGCCACCACAAGGTCTACGTCCCCAGCGGCGCCTTCCTCACCGGCATCGACCCGAACCTGCTGGTCGCCGACGTCGAGAGGAACGAGAAGGCGGAGCCCGGGAAGCACGGGAAGCCCGGGAAGCAAGAGGACTGAGCCCCTCCGGCCGGGGCCCCGCAGCGGGGCCCCGGCCGGACCTCTTCGCCCTAGGCGTCCATGCCGGCGAGGACGAGCGGCAGGCGGCTCGCGCCCTGCGCCGTGACGGTCACCGGCACGCCCCAGTCCTGCTGGTGCACGTGGCAGGCCGGGTATTCGTTCGCCGGGTCGTCGTCGCACGACGCCGCCATGGCGGAGACGTGCAGGACCCCCTCGGTGACGTCCGGGTTCAGGGCCAGCTCCCGGAACAGGTCCGTCCCGGCCCCCTCGCCCGCCACCAGGAGCTCCGGCGGGGTCGAGGAGACCAGCAGCCGCGTCGAAGGCCCGTAGCGGGTGTCGAGCTTCTGCCCGGTCGGCGCCTGGAACACCACGTCGAGCCGGAGCGTGCCCGGGGCGACCTCGGTGGCGGCCCGCTGGGTGCGGTGGGCGACGGCATCGACCCGTACCGCCTCCTCCGGCAGCCGCAGCCGGGTCAGCCGGTGCCGGGCCGACTCCACGACCACGATGTCCTCGCCGACCAGCACGGCGTCGCTGGGCTCCCGCAGGTCGGTGGCCAGCGTGGAGACCTGGCCGGTCGCCGGATCGAAGCGGCGCAGGGCGTGGTTGTACGTGTCGCACACCGCGACCGAGCCGTCGGGCAGCGCGGTCACCCCGAGCGGGTGCTGGAGCAGTGCCTGGCCGGCGTCGCCGTCCCGGTGGCCGAAGTCGAACAGGCCGGTGCCGACGGCGGTCCGTACGGCGTAGCCCTCGCCGTCGGGCTCCACGTACCGCAGGGCGCTGTTCTCGGAGTCGGCGATCCACAGCCGGTCCCCGGCGGCCGCGAGCCCGGACGGCTGCGCGAGCCAGGCCTCGAGCGCGGGCCCGTCGTGCAGGCCCTCGCTGGTCGTGCCCGCGGCGACGGCCACGGTCCCGGTCTGCGGGTCCCAGGTCCACAGCTGGTGCACGCCCGCCATGGCGATCCACACCTTGCCCTGCCACCAGGCCACGTCCCACGGCGAGGACAGGTCCACGTCCAGGGCCGGCCCGGAGGCCGGCGAGCCCTGCCACCACTGCCGCCCGGTACCGGCGACGGTCTCGACGGCGCCCGTCGCGGGATCGAAGCGGCGCAGCGCGTGGTTGACGGTGTCGGCGACGACGACGGACCCGTCGGGCAGCAGCGCCAGCCCCTGGGGCTCGCTGAAGGCGTCCGGTCCGAACCCGCGCTCCCCGCTGCCGATGCGCCGTACGACGCTCTCGCCGTCGGCGGCGAGCTCCACGAGCTGGTGCCGCGTCGAGTCCGACACGAGCAGGTTCCCGGACGGCAGCACGAGAGCCTTCCCGGGGAACCGCAGGTCGGTCGCCACCGGCTCGGGCGCCACGTACGGCCCGTCGCCGCGCCGCAGCGTCCCCTTGGCCTCGTGCTCGGCCTCGAGCTCCTCCACGAGCCGCGCAATGGCATGCGCATGCCCTTCACCGGCGTGCTGCGCGACGATGTACCCCTCGGGGTCGATCACGACGAGCGTCGGCCAGGCCCGTACGGCGTACTGCTTCCAGGTGGCCAGCTCGGGATCGTCCAGCACGGGGTGGTGCACCTCGTACCGCTCGACGGCGTCGACGACGGCCGCGTGCTCGGCCTCGTGCACGAACTTCGGCGAGTGCACGCCGATGATCACGACGGTGTCGCGGTGCTTCTCCTCCAGCTCGCGCAGCTCGTCGAGGACGTGCAGGCAGTTGATGCAGCAGAAGGTCCAAAAATCGAGGATCGCAATCCGTCCCCGCAGGTCGGCGAGGGTCAGATCCTTCCCACCTGTGTTCAGCCAGCCACCCTTGCCGATCAGCTCGGGGGCACGGAGACGGGCACGGCGGGGCACGGGCGCGGGGGTAGGCGCCGGGACGGCATCGTTCATGCTTCAAGCTTGCCATCCGCCCATGAACGCCCGGTCACGGCCGTACGACGACACCCCCAGGGGTGACGACGGCGGGCGGGCCCTCATGGGACGCTGCTCGCAGGCGGCGAAGGAGGGCGTCCCGAGATGACCACCGGGCACACCTACGGCGAGGGCATCGATCCCGAGCGAGCGCTGAAGTACGCCGTGCAGCGTGTCAGCGGTGGCCGCGCCGAGCTGGTCGAAGGGGTCATCCACGACCTGCCGTCCGGGTGGGACCACGAATACGTGCGGGACGTCATGCGCTCGCAGCTTTCCGAGGCGGTCGACGCGCTGGAGTGCATCGACGGGTCTGGAGACCTCGACCTGCCGGGGTCATTGAACTGGTACGTCCCCGACATCGCCGTGGTCCCCGGGGAACTCGCCCGCGGATCCGGTGCGTTGGCGCCCGATCAGACGCTGCTGGTCGGGGAGGTGACCTCACGTGCCACCGCCGGGACCGACCGGGTCGTCAAGCGCAAGCGGTACGCCGAGTACGGTGCGCCGCTGTACCTGCTGGTCGACCGGCTCGACAAGACCGTCACCCTGTTCTCGGGGCCGGGGCGGCTCGGTTACACCGAGGTCGACGGGCCGCACCCGTTCGGGGAGACGGTCCGGCTGCCGGAGCCGTTCGGGATCGATCTCGACACCAGCGGGCTCTGAGCGGCCTCGGGGAAGTGGGGTGCGTTTCCGCGTCGTCCGGTGCGGTGCCTCGGCGTGCTGCCGTGCCGGGCGCCGTGGAGGCGTGCCCCACTTCCCCGGGGCCGCTCAGTCGAAGAGGGCGCTCAGGCGGGGGAGGCGGGTGGCGGTTTCCGCCGTGTCGTCGAAGTCGAAGTCCCAGGACGGGTCCAGCGGCGGGTAGCTGATCGTGAAGGAGTCCGACGGGAGTTCGCGGCCCGTGGCCGCCTCGTACGCCGTCCAGGCGATCGAGAGGGCCGCCTCGTCCCACAGCTCCAGGCCCTCCGTCGCCGCGTCCCGGACCGCGGGGTGGTCCGCGAGGGAGTCGGGGTCGGCCAGGGCGCGGGTGAACGCCTCCTCGCCCTGGGTCAGGAGCCAGCCGCGGAAGTAGTCGAACCCGTCGTCCGAGCAGCCGCCGTTGATCATGTAGGCCGCGGCCCAGAGGGGGCTGCGGTAGGACTCCGCCAGCAGGTCCCACAGGACCTGCTGGGCGGCGGCTATCTCGGCCTCCGGGCGGCTCGCCAGCAACTCCGAGGCCCGCACCGCCACCTGGTCCGGTTCGGCCTCGGACCGGGCCGTCTCGATCAGCTTCCAGAACGTCTGCTTGTCCATGGGGGGAAGCCTGGCATCCCCCTCTGACATCAGACGGTGAGGAAGGAGTGGAGGGATTCGGTGAGAGCGGTGATGAAGGCCTCCTGGGTCGCCGGGGGCAGGAGGTCCAGCGAGAGGTACGGGTTCAGGTCCTCGAGCTCGACCAGCAGGAGCTCACCCGAGGGGGCGCGGCAGGCGTCCACCCGCTGAATGCCGTGCGAGAGGGTGTTCCACTCGATGAAGCTGCGGGCGAAGTCGAGGTCCGCCGGTGTGGCCTCGTACGGCTTCAGCTCCCAGCGCCGGGCCGGGTCCGGGGCGTAGAGGGCGTACTGGAAGGCGTCGTCGACGAAGTAGAAGGAGACCTCGTACGCGAAGTCGATGCGCGGCTGGATGAGGTTCTCGCCCGCCGGGCCGGCCGGGTGCGGGGTGAAGGTCAGGCCTATGGAGTCCGCGCCCTGCTTGGGCTTCACCGCGTACGAGGGGACCGAGGGGAGCAGGGCGAGGTCCGCGGGGTCGTCGATCGTGGGGATCACCGGGTAGCCGGCGGCGGTGAGGTCGAGGAGGTACTGCTTGCCCGCCATGTCGCCGCGGCCCGTGAGCGGGTTGTAGACGCGGGTGCCGGCGGCGAGGGCGGCCGCGCGGAAGGCGTCGTACGCCTCCTGGTAGTGCAGGACCGGGCCGCTGTTGCGGACGATCACCGCGTCGAAGCCCGCCGTCATGCCCGCCGCGTCCAGCGGGTGGCACAGGGCCAGCGGGAAGTGCTCGCGCAGGCGGGAGGTGAGGAGGATGTCCTCGTCGCAGTACCGGCGGCCGCGCGCCGGGTACGCCAGGTCGGTCACGTAGAGGAGGGGCATGACGGCAACCTATCGCGGGCATCGATGCGGGCATGAAAGACCTGGTCAGGGGCAAAATGCCGGCCCTGGGGGACGGCTGCCGGATCGAGGAGGAGTGACACCGGCTACCCGCGGCCCAGGCGGCGGTCCTTCAGGGCCGGGAACTGGTCGCGGGTCTCGGTGACCTTCGCCGGGTCCAGGTCCACGGTGAGGACGTCCTCGGCGGGGCCCGCCTCGGCCAGGACCTCGCCCCAGGGGTCCACCACCAGGCTGTGTCCGGCCTGCTCGACGCCCGCGTGCGTACCGGCCAGCCCGCAGGCCAGGACGTACGACTGGTCCTCGACCGCCCGCGCCCGGTTCAGCAGGGTCCAGTGGGCGCGGCGGCGGGCCGGCCAGCCCGCGGCCACGACCATCGTCGTGGCCCCGGCGTCGACCAGGCCGCGGAACAGTTCGGGGAAGCGCAGGTCGTAGCAGGTGGCGATGCCGAGGACCTGCTCCGGCAGGGTCACGGTGGTCAGGGAGTCGCCGGCCGTCATCAGCACGGCCTCGCCCTGGTCGAAGCCGAAGCGGTGGATCTTGCGGTACGTGGCGGCCAGCTCGCCGGACGGGGAGAGGACGAGGGCGGTGTTGTAGAGCGAGCCGTCGCCCGCGCGCTCCACGACCGAGCCGGCGTGCAGCCAGACCCCGGCGTCGCTCGCCGCCTTCGACATCGCCTCGTACGTCGGGCCGTCCAGCGGTTCGGCCTCGGTCTCGAACTGCTCGTAGGCGAAGGCACCCACCGTCCACAATTCGGGCAGGACGACCAGATCCGAGCCGGCCTGATCCCGTACGAGATCGGCCACCCGGGCACGTCGGGAAGCGACCGACTCCCCGTCGGTCACCGCGATTTGGATCAGCGAGGCGCGCACAGTACCACCGTCCTGGCATTCAAGCCGTCAACTCGGGCCTACGATCGTCACACGAAAGCACTGCCGGGGTGCTCACCGGCAGCGTAGTTTTGGAAGCAGTCCACACGCTTCCAGAAAATGCGCCACTGAACAGCACGCGAGGGGTCCCGTTGACCGTCCAGCCGCATCCCAGCCTCCAGCCCTATGCCGACGCGTGGACGCACTCCATCGAGGCGATATCCGAGCTGGTCCTCCCTCTGACGGAGGGCGAGTGGAACCGGGCGACGCCGTGCCCCGGCTGGTCCGTCCGTGATGTGGTGTCACACATCATCGGCATCGAGTGCGAGCAGCTGGGGGATCCGCGGCCGATCCACACCGTCGCAAGGGACCTGCGGCACGTGGTCGACGAGTTCAGCCGGTACATGGAGGTGCAGGTTGACGTCCGGCGCCACCACACCGCGCCGGAGATGACCTCGGAGCTCGAGTACACGATCATCCGGCGGTCGCGTCAGCTGCGGAACGAGAAGCGGGATCCGGACACCATGGTGCGGGGGCCGCTGGGCGACCAGGTGACGCTGGAGCTCGCGCTGCGGCTGCGTGCGTTCGACGTGTGGATCCACGAGCAGGACCTGCGGGCGACGCTGGGCGTGCCGGGGAACTGGGACTCGCCGGGGGCGTTCGTGGCGCGGGACATCCTGCTCTCCGGGCTGCCGAAGGTGGTCGCGAAGCTGGCGGGGGCGCCGGCGGGCTCGGCGGTGGTGATCGACGTGCACGGTCCGGTGGAGTTCATGCGGACGGTACGGGTGGACGCGGCGGGGCGCGGGACGGTGGACGGGACGCCGTCGCTGGGGCCGGCCGTGACGCTGACGATGGACTGGGAGACGTACGTCCGCCTCGCGGCGGGGCGGGTCCGGCCCCACGCCGTGGCCGACCGGGTGAAGGCGGAAGGCGACCCGGAGCTGGCCGCGGCCATATTGGCGAACTTCGCCGTCACCCCGTAGCCGCGGGGCGGCGCGGGCTGCGCACGGCGCCCTCCGCTCGCCCTCACTGCGGGCCCCCGCTCGCCCTCACTGCGGGCCCCCGCTCGCCCTCACTGCGGCCCCCGCTCGCCCTTCACCGCGGCCGAGAACCGCTTCTGCCGATGGCACGTCCCTGTCATGGACGGGACAGCGCATGGCGGGAGAAGGGGGTTTTCGGGGGTGTGGTCAAGGATGTCGGCTGCCGCGGTGCCGGCGCCGGAGCGGCTCGACTGGTTCACCGATGTGATCGCGCAGGAGCTCGTGCCCACGGCGATCCGCAGTGAACGCGTCCGGGACTTCTGGGCCGAGGCCTCCGTCCTGGACCTCGGCGGCGTGCAGGTGTCGTCGTTCGAGTTCAGCTCGCTGCGCTCGCAGCGCACCGCCGCCCACGTACGGCGCAGCGATCCCGAGCAGTACCAGCTGGGGCTCGTGACCACCGGGGCCATGGCGCTCGCCCAGAACCGGGGCGAATCGGGTCTGTTCACCGGGGACATGGTGCTCTGGGACACCTCGCTGCCGATGGAGTCGGACGCCGTCCCGGAAGTGGACGGGGGCCGGGTCCGGGCGATCGTCCTGTCCTTCCCGCGCGATGCGATGCCGCTGCGCGGCGCGCGGGTCGAACAGCTGCTGGCCCACCGGATCCCGGGCGGCCACGGCATGGGGGCGATCCTCGCCCAGTACATGCAGTCGCTGGCGGCGCACGCGGCCGACTGCGGGCCGGCGGAGCTGAGCCGGCTGGGAACGGTCGCCCACGACCTGGTCGGCGCCTGCCTGGCCGGGCAGCTCGGCGCGCAGGACAAGCTCTCGCCCGAAGCCCGCACCCGTGCCCTGCTGGAGCGGATCGAGGTCTTCGTCGAGCACAACCTCGGCGATCCGGAGCTGACACCGTCCGCCGTCGCCGCCCGGCACGGCATCTCGCTGCGCCGTCTCCAGCAGCTCTTCCGGGACCGGGGCGAAACGGTGGCGGCCGGGATCCGGCGGCGCCGGCTGGAGCGGTGCCGGGCCGATCTCGGGAACCCCGGGCTGCTCACCAGCCCCGTCCACACCGTTGCGCGGCGGTGGGGGTTCACCAACGCCTCCGTGTTCAGCAGGATGTTCCGGGAGGCGTACGGGACGAGCCCCACCGAGTTCCGGCACCGGGCGGTCCGGGAGGCCCTTGCGCGCAACATCAACGGGCTGTGCGCACCAGGCACATCCAGGGGCGTTGCGCGGCCGTAGGGTCGGCATGGCCCGGGCCGGGCGGGACCGGACGGGGGTCTGTCCCGCCAGGCCCTGCCAGGCCCTGCCGGGGGCTGGACCGGTTTCGGGTGCCGCGCCGCCGCGCAAGCGCCCCCGGGCTGCGCCCGGGCCTTCGGGGGCTCTGCCCCCGCACCCCCGCGCCTCAAACGCCGGCGGGGCTGGTGTTGCCCCGCCGGGCTTCGGGGCTCCGCCCCGCACCCCGCGCCTCAAACGCCGGCGGGGCTGGATGTGCCGGCCCCGTTGGATGTGCCGGCCCCGGCGGTGAACTCGGTCGGAGGCAAGGCGTTCTGCAGGCCGGTGCGCTCCGCGGTCAGGGCCGCCGGGCGCAGGCGGAGGATTTGGGTCAGGCCCAGGAGCTGCACCGCGAAGACCGACGAGAAGGCGATCCGGTAGTCGTCGCCGGTGGCGTCCAGCAGGAGGCCGACCGCCAGCAGGGTCGTCATCGAGGCCAGGAAGCCGCCCATGTTGGTGATGCCCGACGCGGTGCCCTGGCGCTCCGCCGGGTTCGCCGGGCGGGCGAAGTCGAAGCCGATCATCGACGCCGGGCCGCAGGTACCGAGCACCACGCACAGCGTGGTCAGGAGCCACATCGGGGCGTGGGGGGCGGGGTAGACCAGGACCGAGGCCCACAACACCGCCGTGAGGGCGACCGTGCCGAGCGCCAGGGGGATCCTGGCCGACTGACGGCGGCCGATCAGCTGGCCGTAGACGAGGCCGAAGCACATGTTCGAGGCCACCACCAGCGTCAGCAGCCCCGCCGCGGTGGTCCGCGCCAGCCCCTGGTCCTCGACCAGGAACGGCATCCCCCACAGCAGCAGGAACACCATGGCCGGGAACTGGGTCGTGAAGTGCACCCACAGGCCCAGCCGGGTCCCGGGTTCCGTCCAGGAGTCCCGGATCTGGCGGCGTACGAAACCCTGGCCGCCCGTGGCGCCTGCCGGCGGCGGTTCGTGGCCTTCCGGGTGGTCCCGCAGGAAGAGCGTGAGGGGGATCAGGACGGCCACACCCGCCACCGCGCTGCCCGCGAACGCCGGGACCCAGCCGACCCCGTGCAGGACGGGGGCCAGCACCAGCGTGGAGACCAGGTTGCCGGCCATGCCGACCAGGCCCGCCAGCTGCGCCATCAGCGGGCCGCGCCGGGCCGGGAACCACCGGGTGCCCAGCCGCAGCACGGAGATGAAGGTCATCGCGTCGCCGCAGCCCAGCAGGGCCCGCGCCGCCAGGGCCATCCCGTACGAGGGCGAGAGCGCGAAGCCGATCTGGCCGGCCGTGAAGAGGACCGCGCCCAGGGTGAGCACCTTCTTGGTGCCGAGCCGGTCCACCAGCAGGCCGACGGGTATCTGCATGCCCGCGTAGACCAGGAGTTGGAGGAGGGAGAAGGCCGAGAGGGCGGAGGCGTTGACGTGGAAGCGGTCCGCCGCCTCCAGGCCGGCCACGCCCAGGCTGGTACGGAAGATCACCGCGACGAAGTAGACGGCGACCCCGATGGACCAGACCGTCACCGCCTTCCGGCCCCCCGGAGGATCCTTGAACACCACGGGCCCGGTCACCGGCCCGGCCCCCGCACCAGCGCCTCGACCCGGCCCACGTGGCCCCGTACGGCGGCGGCCGCGGTCTCCGCGTCCCCGGCCCGCAGCGCCTCCAGGATCTCCGCGTGCTCGGCGAGCGTCCGCTCCACGCGCTCGGGATGCGCGTGCAGCAGGGCCACGCCCATCCGCAGCTGGCGGTCGCGGAGCTGGTCGTAGAGGCGGGAGAGGATCGCGTTCCCGGCGCTCTGCACGATCTCGGCGTGGAAGCCCCGGTCGGCGGCGATCATCGCCGCGAGGTCGCCGTCGGCGGCGTGCCGGCGCTGCTCCTCCAGCAGTCCGGCGAGCCGCTCCAGCAGGGCGGGCGGCGCCGGCACCGCCCTGCGTACGGTGAACTCCTCGACCAGCAGCCGGGTTTCGATGACGTCGGTGATCTCCTGCGCGGAGACCGGCAGCACCAGCGCGCCCTTCTTCGGGTACAGCTTCAGCAGCCCCTCGGTCTCCAGCCGCAGCAGCGCCTCGCGGACCGGCGTACGGGACACCCCGACGGCGTCTGCGAGTTCGCCCTCGGTGAGGAGGGTGCCGCCCTCGTAGCGGCGGTCCATCAGCACGGCCTGCTTGACGTGTCGGTAGACGCGTTCGGCAGCGGTGGCGGCGGTCGGGGCGGGGGGCGCGGCTGGCGGCATGCGCACAGGATAGATACATGTGGGGTGCACCGGTCACCCCGTCCGGGATGTGGACCGCCGCCCCGCGGCACTGCATCGAAGGATGTACCCGGGCTTCGTCCACCCGCAGGACGTACGGGGTCCCGCGCGCCGGGACGCTGAAGTCATGGCCCACACGACCCTCGTCGCCCCCGCGGTGACCTCGACCCGGCTCCCGCTCCTCGACGTCCTGCGCGGCGCCGCCATCCTCGGCACACTGATGACCAACGTCTGGATCTTCGCCTCCCCCGGTTCCGAGTGGGGCGTGCTCCAGGGCGGCCTGGACCTGCCCGACCCGGTCGCCGACCCGTCCGCCGCCAACATCGCCGAGACCGTGTTCCGCTTCCTCGCCGACGGGAAGTTCCTGTCCCTGCTGACGATCCTGTTCGGCGTGGGACTGGCCATCCAGTACGACTCCGCCGCGCGGCGCGGCGAGCCGTGGCCCGGGCGCTACCCTCGGCGGGCCGCGTTCCTCTTCCTGGAGGGGACCGTCCACTTCGTGCTGGTCTTCGCCTGGGACGTGCTGATGGGGTACGCCGTCACCGCCCTGCTGGTGGCCTGGCTGCTGGCCCGCTCCGAGAGGGTGCGGCGGGTGGCGATGTGGACCGCGGGCGGCCTGCACCTGACCCTGATCGGCCTCGTGACGCTCGGGAACCTGGCCGAGCCGGAATCCGGGCCGCCGAAGTCACCGGATCCGGCCGCGGTCCGGCTGTACGCCCACGGCGGCTACCTCGAGCAGATCGCGTTCCGGCTCGACCACGCCCTCGCGCTGCGCATCGAGCCCGTCTTCTCCTTCGGGCTCCTGGTCTTCCTCTTCCTCCTCGGAGTCCGGCTGCACCGTGCGGGCGCCTTCGCAGCGAGCGCCGACGGGCGCCGGATCCGGGTCCGGATGGCAGCCTGGGGCCTCGGCCTCGGGCTGCCGCTGGGCGCCGCCGCCGCGCTCGGGGGCCACGACTTCTTCGCCCTGGGCCGGTACGGCATCGCCCCGCTGGTCGCCGTCGGATACATCGGCCTGATCGGGTGCGCCCTCGACCGGTTCCGGGTCCCCGGGGCCGGCGCCCTCGGCTCCGTCGGGCGGACCGCCCTGTCCTGCTACGTCGGCCAGAACCTGCTCTGCATGCTGCTCTGCTACGGCATCGGGCTGGGCCTCGCCGACCGGCTGGGCGGGAGCGGGCCCTGGTGGGTGATGGGCCTGTGGGCGGCGGTGAGCCTCGTCCTGGTCGCCGGGTCCCGGCTCTGGCTGCGCCGCTTCGAACGGGGCCCGCTGGAGGCCGTACAGCAATGGGCGCTCAGCGTCCGTGGTCCGCGGCGGTGACCTCCACTTCCAGCACGAACTCGTCGTACGGGGCCTCCTGCGGGTAGGGCGGGCGGATCTGCGCGAAGCGGATCCGGGCCCGCCCGCCGGGGCAGCGGCCCCGGACGACGTACGTGCGCTCCAGCGGGGCGCCGGGGAGGACCTCCGCGGGCGGCGGCGGGCCTTCGCTCACGTCGCTCACGGAGACGGCGTCCGCGTCCCCCGTGACCTGCCAGGTCCACACGTACCCGCGCGCCCCGCGCCCGGTGAGCCGCAGCTCGTACGACTCACCGGCGCCGAGGGCGACCTTGCGCACTTCCACCCGCGACGACCTCCCGGCTCAGGCGGGGCCGATCACCGGCCCCTCGTGCCAGCCTGCCCCGTCCCGCCAGTAGTGCTGCAGCTGCCGGTCCGTGCGCAGGACGATGACCTCCAGGTTGAACCCGAAGCTGCCCTGGAGCATCCCGGTGACGGCGAGCGCGTCGTGGCCGAAGGCGGCGCTGCGGCTCCAGGCGGAGCCGGAGGCGTTGCCGCGCCACCAGTGCTCGATGCGACCGCCCGCTACGACCGCGCACAGCTCGTAGTTCCCGGCGGTGTCCTCGTCGGCCGCCCCGTACTGCGCCTCGATCAGGCAGGGCGCGGAGGTGATCCCGCTGCCGAAGACCTCCCCGGGGCGCCAGGCGAACCCGTTCGGGTCGTCGCGCCACCACAGCTGCATGCGGCCGTCCGTACGGGTGGCGACGAGGTCGAGGTGGCGGCTGCGGGTCTGCACGAGGGCGGGCCCGAAATGGGCGATGCCGGAGGCGAAGCGGCCGCCGTCGTTCCAGGTCCAGGGGGCGCCGTTGATCCGCCACCAGTGGTTGAGGCGGCCGTCGGCGGTGCGGACGACCACCTCGAAGTTGCCCGGCTTGCCGTAGTCGCTCTGGATGAACGCCGGGGTCGAGCCGATCGCCGCGTCGCCCGGCCCGAAGGCGCCGCCGTCGCGCCAGACGCCGGCGGACTGCTCGTAGAACCAGTGGCGCAGCCGGCCGCCGGTGGTCACGTGCACGGACTCCATGTTCCGGTTGTACGTGGTGCCGGTGAAGGCGGGCTGGCCGGAGGCGTCGTTCGCGTAGCTCTGGGCGCGGGCCCACGGGAAGGGGGCGTCGCCCTCGCGCCACCAGTGCTGGAGACGGCCGCCGCCGGCAGTGGCGAGCAGCTCGAAGTTGCGGTGGGCGCGGCCGTTGCCGCTCTCGTAGACGTTGCCGGTGTGCAGGCGGCGCTTGCTCCACGGGTCGATGTTGGTGCCGCGCAGGCCGCACTTGGCCCAGTAGTCGATCTTGACCTCGCCGTAGGCGATCCGCCCGTACCCGCCGACGTGGTAGCCCGGCCCCCAGGAGTTCTTGAACAGCCAGCAGCCGGCGGCGTCGTCGTAGCCGACGATCAGCACGCAGTGGCCGCCCGCGAGGCGGTCGCTGGTGCGGTGGTAGACGCCGGAGCCGAGGCCGAAGAAGTCGTCGTACACGTCGAAGCAGGCGGTCAGCGGGCCGACGGTGTCGAGCCAGACCTTCTGCTGCTCGACGTCGCCGAGGCGCACGTAGTCGGTGATACGGACGGTCCGGCCGGACCGGTCCCAGCTGGGCGTGTACTCGGCGCGCCAGGCGTCGCGGCGGTCGGCGGGGACGGTGGAGGGGGGCGGGGAGTAGGGCCAGCAGTCCGGATCGGCGAGGCCGCCGTTGGTCTTGACCCAGTCGAGGGCGGTCTCGGGGTTGGAGCCCTGGCCGCAGGTGAACTTCAGACCGTCGTGGACGTCCCCCTCGGACCGCTCCGCCCAGACGTCGTGCTCGATGCGGGCCATGGACTCGACGAGGCCCGCGGCCCCGAAGGCCCAGCAGGAGCCGCACGGGTTCTGGTCCTTGACCTTGGTGATCCAGGGCCAGCCCCAGCGGCCCCGCCAGTCGACGGCAGCGGGGCGGGCCCCGACGACCGGCCCGCCGGGTGCTCCGGGCAGCAGCCCGTGGGCGGCGCGGCGCCGGGTGAGATGCGGATTGCCGCTCTCGTGCCCGATGATCCCGCGCAGGTCGACGGGGCCCACCTCCTCGGCGGGCGTGAGGTTCGCCCCGGGTTCCAGGCCGAGGGAGGGCCGGGGCACGGCCTCCTCGTCGGCGAGGTGCTCGATGACGGACCAGCGCGCTCCGCGCTCCACGAGCTGCGCGCGCAGCTCCCCCACCGTCTGGACGGAATCGGACTCGGGCTCGACAGACTGCTCCGGCATACCAGCCCCCCAGCTGCAACCGTTCGGATGCGAGATCCGGGAGCGTCCATCCGGGGGCGGGGCGCGTCAAGGGTGTCCGCAAGGTCGCGCGGTCGCACGGGGGGTCGTACGGGGTGCGCGCGTCCGCCCCCGGCGTCGGAGGGACACCGGGGGCGGACGGGGGCTCGGCGCGGAGCTACTCGGCCGGGTCCGGGGCGGGGGCCGGGGCGGCCGCCGGCATGCCGGGCAGGCCGAGACCGGTGAACAGGGCGACCACGGTGTTGCCGAGGTCGTTCACGACGTCCGTGGCCTTGTCCTTGGCGTCGGTCGTGCAGCCGCAGGGGCCGGCCGCCTTGGCGACTTCGTCGACGGACGCCTTGAGGTGGTCGACCGCGGCGGCGACGAGGTCGAGGGGGGCACCGGCCCTGGCAGCCCGCGCGGAGACGGGGGCGACGGCGGGCAGGGGCGCCGGGGCCGCGGCCGGGAGGGTGACGGGCTTGGCCACGTCGGCGGGGGGCTTCGCCACGTCGACCGGGGGCTTGGCCACTTCGGCCGGGGGCTTGGCCGCCTCCACCGGCTTCGCTGCGTCAGCCGGGGGCTTGGCCACTTCGGCCGGGGGCTTGGCCACGTCGGCCGGGGGCTTCGCCACGTCGGCGGGGGGCTTCGCCACGTCGGCGGGGGGCTTCGCCACTTCGGCCGGGGGCTTCGCCACGTCGGCCGGGGGCTTCGCCACTTCGGCGGGGGGCTTGGCCGCCTCCACCGGCTTCGCTGCGTCGGCGGGCGGCTTGGCGGCCTCCGCCGGGGGCTTCACCGCCTCCGCCGGGGGCTTCACCGCGTCCGCCGGGGGCTTGACCGCGTCAGCCGGGGGCTTCGGCGCCTCCGCGGGCGGCTTGGGCAGGACCACCGGGGCCGCCGGGGCGTCGGCCGGGGGCTTGGCCGGGGCCTCGGGTGCGGTGGGCGCGGCCGGGGCGGCCGGGGCAACCGCCGCGAACGTCTGCTTCAGGCCCGCGAGCGCCGCGTCGATCTTCTGCTTGTGCGCGGCCAGGTCCGCCTCCGGGAGCTTCCCGTCCGGCGACTTGAGGACCTCCCCGAGGAAGTTGGTGACGGGCGTGATCAGCACGCCTGCGGAGCCCAGGGCCTGCACCTGCGCGGTCAGCGCCTCGGTACCCGGGATGGACTTCTTCGCCACGGGCGCCGACGGCCTGGCAGGGGCGTTGGCCGCTCCGGCCAGACCGGGGGACGCGGACAGCAGCGTCACGCAGAGGGCGGCGGGGAGGGTGTAGCGGGTGATGCGGTGCAAGATCTCTCTCCTGTTCAGAGGCAGAGTGGTGACATGGACGTGGGACACGGGACATGTCGGGGGCAGGGGACTCGCCCCCTGTCCACTCACGGCCACTCCGTCACATCCGGCAACCGGAGGCCGACGTACGAACCCCGGTGAAACGCCGTGAACTCGGCGCACCAACTCCACTGACCTGCACGGATCGCTTCACTCTTCAGCTGTGCTGCACCCTCGTGACACCCTCACCCTGAGTGATCGCGGCGGCTGTCGGGACCTCCACCCCGGCCTGACCGGTCCGGTCGCCCCCGCGGCCGCGGCGGGCGGGTGCCAGCCCGTACAGCGCCAGGCCGATGGCCAGCAGGAACACCGCGCAGGCCGCCTCGAAGGCGAACGCGTACCCGCCCGTCGCGGCCGCCGGGTCCCCGGCGGCCAGCAGGGAGGCCGTCCGGGCGTCGGCGGCCGAGGTGATCAGGGCCAGGCTGATGGTCGGCCCGGCCAGGATGGCCGTGTTGACCACCGCCCCGGCGAGTGCGGACTGCTCCTCCGGGACCCCGCTGACGGCCCCCGGCACCGCGGCGGACATCAGCGTGCCGATGCCGGCCGACAGGATGACCAGGCCCGCGAGGACGTACGGCGTCGAGCCCGTACGCAGCCCCACGCCGCCGATCAGGAAGAGGCCGGCGGCGATGACCGCCAGTCCCCCCACCGCCACCGCGCGGATGCCGAGGCGGGCGACGATCCGGCCCGCGACGAAGCCGACACCGAGCAGCATCGCGCTGTACGGGATGAAGGCCAGCGCGTTCTGCAGCGCCGAATAGCCGCGTACCTGCTGGAAGTAGAGGGCCAGCAGGAAGGCGGTGCTCGCGCCGATCGCCGGGCCGAGCAGCGCGCAGACCAGCGCGGTCGCGCGGTAGCGCGAGGCGAGGAAGCCGGGCGGCAGCAGGGGGGCGCGGACGCGCTGCTGGGCGGCGACGAACACGGCGAGCAGGACCGCGCCGAGCGCGAGCGGGGCGAGGACCTGCGGCGCGGCCCAGCCGTGCGGGCCGACCATCACGAAGCCGTAGCCGAGGGTGGAGAGCGCGAGGGTGCCGAGTACGGCGCCGAGGAGGTCCACGGGGACCGGTACCGGGGCGGGCCCGGCCGGCAGAGACCGGGAGGTGAGGGCCAGTACGGCCGCGGCCGCGGCGGCGAGCAGCCCGAAGCTCCACCGCCAGTTCAGCCAGGCGACGAGCGCCCCGCTGAGCACGATGCCGACGGCGGCGCCGAGGCTGGCCAGCAGACCCCAGCGGGCCAGCGCGGTGGCCCTGGCCCTGCCCTCGGGGAAGACGACCCGCAGCAGGGCCATGGCCGCGGGGGCGGCGAGGGCGGCCCCGCAGCCCTGGAGGAAGCGGGCGGCGAGGACGGTGTGCGAGCTGGGGGCCAGCGCCGCGGCGAGCGAGGCGACGGCGAACAGGGCCGTGCCGAGGGTGAACAGCCGGCGCTGCCCGATCCGGTCGGTGAGCCGCCCGCCGAGCAGCAGCAGGCCGCTGAAGGCCAGGCCGTACGCGGCGCTGTCGATGATGAGGTCGATCCGGCTCAGGCCGAGTTCCCGCTGCATGGCCGGACCGGCGGCGAACGTCACCGACACCGAGGCGTTGAGCATGAGCTGCACGGCGCCGAGAAGCGCGAACCGCGCCCCGCTCTTCCGCGGAGGCGGGTCGGCCAGGGGCTCGGCGTGGGCATGGGCATGGGCCTTCACCTGGGCCTGGGCCTGGGCCTCTGGGGAGTCGTCCATGCCGCGAGTCTGGCAGTCGCCGTCAGCAGCGGGCGGCGCCGTAAGGCCAGTCCGTCAGGTCTGCCGTCGGGTCTGCCGTCAGGTCTGCCGTCAGGACTCCTTGGGCAGCAACACCACGCGGCTGCCGTGCAGTTCGCCGTCCTCGATGCGCCGGTGCGTACGGGCCGCCTCCGACAGGGGGACCCGCTCGACGGAGCGG
This sequence comes from Streptomyces sp. NPDC032745, assembly GCF_055579465.1. Taxonomy (NCBI): domain Bacteria; kingdom Bacillati; phylum Actinomycetota; class Actinomycetes; order Kitasatosporales; family Streptomycetaceae; genus Streptomyces; species Streptomyces sp. NPDC032745. The sequence goes on from NZ_JBVING010000003.1 coordinate 335,637, forward strand.
GCGCGCAGCTTGCCGTTCGCCAGCAGGCGGTTGATCGACGTGGCGGCCTCGGCGAGTTCGGCGGCGGTGGCGTGCGAGATCACGAAGCCGACGACGGAGCCGTCCTTCATGTAGAGCGGCCCGGCGGGCAGGACGGGCTGGGAGCGGGCGCCGGCGAGGAGCACGATCCGCCCGCGGGGGGCGAGGAGTTCGACGGCGGCGGCCAGGTCGTTCGTACCCGAGGTGTCGATGTGGACGTCGATGCCCTGCGGGCTGAACTCGCGGATGCGGGCGGCCAGTTCGGGGTCCTTGTAGTCGAGGACGGTCTCGGCGCCCAGCGCCCGGCAGTGCTCGGCGTCGCGCGCAGCGGCGGTGGCGACGACCCGGGCGCCGGCTTCGACGGCCATGACGATCAGGGCGCTCCCCACGTTCCCGGCGGCGCCGGCGACGAGCACGCTCTCGCCGGGGCGGACCCGGCCGTGGGTGAACAGGGCGAGGTACGCGGTGCCCGCGGGATGCACGACCGCTACGGCCTCGGCGGCGTCCGTGGCGGCGGGCAGCCGGTAGAGGCGGTCGACCGGGACCACTGCCTGTTCGGCGGCGGCGCCCTGGCGGCCGCCGTGGCCGAGGCTGTTGCACCAGACGCGGTCGCCGGGGGCGAAGCCCGCCGCTCCGGGGCCGGCCGACACGACCGTACCGACCAGGTCGCGGCCGATCACGAAGGGGAACTCGAGGGGGGTGCGGAACAGCCCGGACCGCACGAAGGTGTCCACCGGGTTGACGGACACCGCCTCGACCTCGACCAGGACGTCCGTCGGGCCGGGGGCCGGAGGGGCCATCTCGCCGTAGCGGATGTTCTCGGCGGGGCCCAGTTCTTCGATGAAGGCTGCACGCATGAGGCGATCCTCGCAAGGCCCCCCGGGGTTCGCGCACAGCACCGCGAAGGCTTCGTCAACTCCCGGGGGCGGGATGCGGGAGGGGGTCCCGTACGGATCCCCTCCCGCATCCCGGAAAGGCCGAAGGGCCGCTACGGGGGGTGTGAGCGGCCCTTCGGAGAGGGGGGAACGTGCAGGAGCTGGCGACTCCGGCCGGTGGGGCGGATCAGCCGGCGGACAAGCCGTCGGATCAGCCGGTGGATCAGAGGCCGGCGGCAGCGTTGGCGCGGGTCTCGCGGATCTTCGTGCCGAGCGCGGAGAGCAGCCCCTGCAGGATCTCGACGGTGGTCTCGTCGGTCAGGTTGCCGGCGTCGTCGAAGCGCTCCTGGGCGCGGAAGATCATGAGCTCGGGCTTGCCGACGACCTTGGAGTCCGTCCACAGGAACATCTGGCGCAGCGCGAGCTGGGCGCGCACGGTGCCGAAGTTGGTCTGCGCGGCGCCGGCGATCGCGATCGGCTTGCCGGTCAGCGAGGAGTTGAGGGCCGGGCGGCTCGCCCAGTCCAGGGCGTTCTTCAGGACACCGGGGATCCCGTAGTTGTACTCGGGGGTGGCGATGAAGATGCCGTCCGCCTCGGCGATGCGGCGCCGCAGGTCGGCCACGGCGACCGGGGCGGGCTCGACGTCGTGGTCGGTGTCGTAGGGCGGGATGTCGCGCAGGCCCTCGTAGATCTCGATGGCCAGGTCACCGGGGGCGAACTTCTGGGCGGCGCGCACGAGGGCGCTGTTGTACGAGGCGCCGCGCAGGCTGCCGGAGATGGCCAGGATCTTGAGCTCGGGCATGAACTGTCCTTCCGCAAAGGTGACATGTGCAGCGAATGCCGGATCCGGCATGCTCCTGCGAGGTGAACGTCGGTGAATGAGCAGGAGTCTGGCCGCGCGCAGGATGCGCCGACAACGGCGGTGGGCGGTATCTGTCAGTTATCCGCGGGCGGGTTGGTCCGCAGGACTTGATCGAGGACGGGCCCTCCCGTATAACTGACATCGAACTGAACTGAACTGTATGGTTCATTTACCCGCAGAGCGACGACCCCGAACGAAAGAGAGAAGGCATCATGACCACGCAGGTTTCCGCTGTCGAGACCACCGCGATCCGTTCGGTGATCGACGTACTGCAGCCGGTCCACACCCTGGAGGGCGAGGGTTTCCCGGTCCGCCGGCCCTTCCCCACGCCGCAGATCCCGCAGCTGGACCCCTTCCTGATGGTCGACCAGGTCGGCCCGGTGGACCTCGGCCCGGGCGAGCCGAAGGGCGCCCCCGACCACCCGCACCGCGGCTTCGAGACCATCGCGTACGTGATGGAGGGCGATATCGAGTACGCGGACTCCACCGGCAACCGCGGGGTCGTACCGCCCGGCGCCGTGCAGTGGCTGACGGCGGGCGCGGGTGTGGTGCACTCGGCCCAGCCGACCGAAGCCTTCCGCGCGGCCGGGGGCCTCCAGCACAACCTGCAGATCTGGGTGAACCTGCCCGCCGCCCGCAAGGGGCTGCGGCCCCGCACCCAGAACCACGGCGCTGCGGAGATCCCGGTGGTCCGGAACCTGGACGGCTCCTGGTTCAAGGTCATCGCAGGCTCGGCGCTCGGCGTGACCGGCCCCTTCGACACCCAGGTCCCGGTGACGGTCGTGCACGCGTCGATCGCCCCGGGCGCGAGCGCGCAACTCCCGGCGCCGGCCGGCCGCAATGCGGCGGTGTACGTCCTGTCCGGCAGCGGCAGGGTCGCCTCGAGCGAGCTGGCCGACGGCGAACTGGCGGTCCTCGGGAACGACGGCGACACGGTGCGCGTCGAGGGCGGCCCGGTCGGCGCCGACCTGCTCTTCCTGACGGGCGAGCCGATCCGCGAACCGGTCTTCCGCAGCGGCCCGTTCGTGATGAACACCCCCGAGGAGATCGACCAGGCCTTCGACGACTACGCGGCGGACCGCCTGGGCCGCTACGAGGACTGACCACGACGGGGGCGCCGCCGAACCCTGGCGCCCCCGGTCACCCTTCTGCCGGGTTACCCTTCCCCGAGATCACAAAGGGACAAAAGGGGGCGCCATGAGGCTGGCCTGGTTAGTGTGGCTCATACGGCATTTCGAGGAATACGCCTACAGTCAGGGGCCGTTGCGAGCCACGATCGGCACACTGGCCGTCGTCCTCACCGCCCTGCTCCTCGCCTACACACTCCGCCGCTGGAAGCCTGCCGCCCTGGCCGCAGCCGCCGCGACCGCCACCGCCGGCATCACCTGGCTGTCCCTGCACTGACCGGCGATCCGTAGCACGCCGAGCAGCCGCCCCTGATGGTGAGGACGAACAGCTCGGGCGTCTCGGACCACCACGGGTAGGCCCTCCGGCCGTGCCGGGGCAGGGCGGGCTGGGCCCCGGCGCGACCGCAGGGGTCAGGCGGCCAGCAGGTCCAGGATCCTGGCCACGGCTTCGACGATCGGCTGGCCCAGCGGGCCGACCACGGCGGCGATGCCGGCGATCGACATCAGCGCACTCTGCCGCGACTCCGCGGGGACCGGCGTCTCGCCGGTGGCGGCGGGCAGGGCGGAGTCCAGCACCTGGGCGCTCGCCGGCGGGAGCTGCGCGCGCAGCTCCCCGATCAGGCGGCGGAGCTCCTCGACGGCCGCTGCCAGTTCCGGATCCGCTCCGGGGGCGGCGGCCGGGGCGCCCACGTTCTTCACCATGCCGGTGTTGCCGGTGCCGCCGGTCATGTTGACGTTGTCGCCGAAGTAGTAGTTGTCGCCGCTCACCGGGTCCCCATCCCCACGTTGTTGGAACCGCCGTACATGTTGACGTTGTCGCCGAAGTGGTAGTTCCTCGGGTTGATCACGATGGTGTCCACCCGCACCCCGCGGAGCTCGGTGTCCGGGTTGTCGATGGCGTGGGTGATCTGGCCGACGAGCTGGTGCAGTGTGCCGGGGTCCTTGCTGGTGACCACCGCTATCGACGGGCCCGAGGTCTCGACCGCCAGCACGTAGTGCGACGAAGCCGTCAGGACCGACAGCCACTCCACGAGGGACCAGACCAGGGCGGCTGCCGCACCGAGCCAGACGAAGCTGAGGATGCTCTCCGCCGCCTCGCGGTTCGCGAGCGATGTCAGCCCGGCCAGAATGGTCAGGGCGAAGGCGCCGGCCAGGACGACGGCGAGGTTCCGCAGGAAGCGGATCGTGGCGTCCTTGCGCCTGGGGTGCAGGGTGAGGGTGTACACCCGGGCGATGTTCTCCAGCGGGTAGGCGGCGCCGCCCACCCACAGGATCCTTCTGCTGATGCGGAGTTCGATGCCGTGGGCCTGCGGCGGCATCGAAGGCGGCATCGAAGGCGGCGCCGAGGGCGGCGATGCGGGCGGCGCCGAGGGCGGCGGAGGCGGGGCGCTCGGCCCCACGGGTAAGGAACCGTTCGTCTGCCCGGGCTGCGACGCGTTCCGGGGTCCGGCGGTCGGCGGCGCCTGCGGCGCTCCGCCCGCCGGCTGCGAGTTCTCCATGTGGTGTGTCCCCCTGGTCTGCAAGGTGGTGCCGTGTCATGGACCGGCGACCATCCATTAACCACGGCGGCGGGGGACGGGGCAAGATCTCGTCGCGCCAAGTGGGCTGACGGGGACTTCGGTTGACGTCCCGCCGGGGTCCGCGCGGGTACCGCCCCGGCCCGGTTAGGCCGTCTCCGGGTCCACTGCGTAGTGGTGGAGGAACATGTCCACTCCGCCCTGGATGAGGCGTTCCGCCAGGTCCCCGTCCAGGGCCGTGCCGTAGGCGCCGTAGACCAGGTGGGGGGAGAGGACCAGGCCGGAGAGCTGGAGGACGGCCAGTTCCATGTCCGGAATGCGCAGCAGGCCGCGGTCGTCGAGGCGGCCCAGGGCCGTGGCCAGGGCTGCGTGCTGGCGGCCGGGACCTTCCTCCTGCCAGGTGGCGCCGAGCTGCGGGAAGCGGTGGCGTTCGCCCGCGATCACGTTGCGCAGCGCCAGCACCTCCGGGGTGGTGAGGCCCGCGACCCAGGTGCGGCAGGCCTCCAGCAGGTCGGTGCGGACGTCGTCCGACTCGGCGAGCCGGGCCTGGATCACCGTCTGGGCCACCTCCAGCGCCTCGTCGAGCGTCTGCCCGATCACGGCGTTGAACAGGTTCTCCTTGCTGCCGAAGTGGTTGTAGACGGTGACCTTCGAGACGCCGGCCTCGGCGGCGAGCTGGTCCACTCCGGCCCCGAAGCCCTCACGCAGGAACACCGTGCGGGCCGCCTCGAGGATGGCCTCGCGCTTGCGCGCTGCGCGCGCGCCGGTGGGAACGGGCTGCTGCTGGGCTTCGGTGGCGCTGATCCTTGCGGTCATGTCGGTCCCTACTCCTCGAAGGTGCGAGCCCAGTCTAGGACCCAACTGAACTGTACCGTTGCGTTCAGTTGAACTGAACTGTATGGTTCATCTAGCTGAGAGCGCCAAACACGGCGCCGGGCAGCGCAGTTGAAGCCATCACAGGCAAACGAGCACTCGGGCGAGCAAGCACTCGAGACAGTCCAGCAACAGGAGGTCACCCCATGAGCGGCACCCAGACTCCCCTCTTCCGGTCCCGGGCCCAGGTCCACGTCTCCGCCACGCCGGCCGAGGTGTACGCCGTCGTCAGCGACCTGGCCCGGAGCGGCGAGTGGAGCCCCGAGTGCCTCGGCGGGGAGTGGACCACCGGCGCCCCCGGCGCGGTCGGCTCGGTGTTCCGCGGCGAGAACGAGCGGAGCGAGGACGTCGTCTCCTGGGCGCCGGTGGTGCGCGGCAAGTGGACGACGTACGCCGAGGTCGTCGCCGCCGAGCCCGGCCGGACCTTCCAGTGGGCCATGCACAACAGCTCCGGCGAGAAGCAGGACAGCGTCTGGGGCTTCTCCATCGAGCCGGACGGCAAGGAGAGCCTCCTGGTCCACCACTTCCGGATGGGCTCCGCCACCGAGGGGATCCGCGGCATCACCGCCGAGATGGACGAGGAGCAGAAGCAGCAGTTCTTCACCGAGTGGGGCGAGAAGGTGGCCGGCGACCTCGCCGCGACCCTCGAGCGCATCAAGGTCGTCATCGAGACGGAACTGCGCGCGACCGGCTCCTGAGCTTCCTCTTCCTCTCCTCTTCCGTAACTGATCGTCATTGCAACTTACTTGGGAAAGGTCAAGGCGATGATCCTGCAGCGCATCGGGAACAAGGGAATCCGGCTCGGAACGCTCTTCGAGCGGGCCGCGAGAAAGCACCCGTCGAACGTCGTGATCCTCGATCACGACCTGGACATAGCTCCGGGCCTGGGGCGCCGGGCGACCGTGGCCGAGGTCGCCGACCTGATCGACGACATGGCCTCGAGGCTCTGGGCCGCCGAGGTACGGCCCGGCCGCCGGGTCGTCGTCTACAAGTCCGACGGCTTCGACATCACCCTGCTGGCCTGCGCGGTGGCCCGCATCGGCGCCGTCCCGGTGCTGCTGTCGCCGAAGCTCGACGGCGAGACCGTCGCCGAACTCGTACGCCGCACCGATCAGCCCTACCTGCTCACCGACCAGAACAAGCTGGAGACCGAACTGCCCGCCTCGGTCTTCCGGGAGGCCGGGCAGGTCCTGCTCACCTCCGGCAGCTACCAGGACGCCACCGAGCTCGCCTCGCTCGCCGGGGTCCCCCGGGTCCCCGCCGTGACGATGCCGCCCGAGCACCCCACCCTGATCACGCACACCTCCGGCACCACCGGCACCCCCAAGCTCGCCGTCCACACCGGCGCCACCCTCGAGGCGCGCTACCGCCCGCAGGCGGCGATCACCAAGCCGCTCATACCGGGCCGCGAGACCATCGCCATGCACGTCTCCTTCGTCCACTCGCGGCTCATCACCGCCCTCGCCATCTCCCTCTTCCGCGGCTTCCCGATCGTCGTCCTCGCCGATTCCGACCCCAAGCGGGCCGCCGACCTCTTCGCCCAGCTGCGCCCCGGCATCCTCGAGGCACACCCCAACTCCTTCATGGAGTGGGAGGAGCTGGCCGACGACCCCCGCCGGCCGCTGGCCAACGTCAAGCTCTTCAGCAGCACCTTCGACGCCATCCACCCGCGGACCGTGCAGCGGCTGCTCAAGGCGACGAAGCGCAAGGCCCCGGTCTTCGGCCAGCTGTACGGGCAGAGCGAGATCGGTCCGGCCGTCGCCCGCTCCTTCTCCAAGCGCCGCGGGCTCGACGCCGACGGCCGCTGCGTGGGCATGCCCTTCCCCGGCATGACCGACGTCCGCGTCGTCAGCCGCAACGGACTGCCGCCCTCCGAGACCAACCCGGGCTTCATCGAGGTCAAGAGCGACGGCCGGATCGTCACCTACCTCGGCGAGCAGGAACGTTACGACAAGCAGGTCAACGACGGCTGGTGGCGGATGGGCGACGTCGGCTACCGCACCAAGTGGGGCTGCGTGCACCTGCTCGACCGCGAGGTCGACCTGATCGAGGGCTTCGGCTCCACCCTCGCCGCCGAGGACACCCTGTTCACCCGGCTGGACGAGCTCGCCGAGGTCATCATCATCCCCGACGAGAGCGGCCGCGCCGTCCCCGTCGTCTGCACCAAGGACGACAAGCCCCTCGACCCCCGGGCCTGGAAGGCCGCCGTCGCCGGACTGCCGCCGATGGCCGAGCCGGTCCAGTGGCGCCAGTCCGAACTGCCGCAGACCGCCACCACCAAGATCAAGCGGCTGGAGCTCGCCCGGCTGCTCACCGCCGGCGCCCCTGCCGCAGTGACCGCAGGAGCCACCGCCGGCGCCACCGCCGACCGCACCGAGGAGAACGTCTGATGTCGAAGCTGATCATCGTCGGCGGCGGGATCGGCGGGCTGGCCACCGCCCTCGCCACCGCCCGCCAGGGACACCGCGTCCTCGTCCTCGAACGCGCCCCCGAGTTCGCCGAGATCGGCGCCGGCATCCAGCTCGCGCCCAACGGCCTGCACGCCCTCGACCGCCTCGGCCTCGGAGACGCCGTCCGCGCCACCGCCGTACAGATGGACGAGCTCCGGTTCATGGACGGGGTCACCGGCCGGCACGTGGTCAGCATGGACCTGACCGCACGCTACCGCGCACGGTTCGGCAACCCGTACGCCGTCGTCCACCGCGCCGAACTGCACACCAAGCTGCTCGAGGCCTGCCACGCCGACGACTCCATCGAACTGCGCAGCGCCGCCACCGCCATCGGGTACGAGCAGGACGAGACCGGCGCCTCGGTCCTCCTGGAGGACGGCGAGCGGATCACCGGCGACGCCCTGATCGGCGCCGACGGCATCCACTCCGCGATCCGCGCCCAGCTCGTCGGCGACGGCGCGCCCCGCAACTCCGGGATCACCGTCTACCGCGCCGTCATCCCGATGGAGCAGGTCCCCGAGGAGCTGCGCCACCTCACCTCGGTGACCTGGTGGACCGGGCCCCACTGCCACTTCGTGCACTACCCGATCGCCGGCGGCAAGTACCTCAACCTCGCGGCCAGCAGCGACAACAACGCGACCGAGACGCTCGCCGGTGTCCCCGCCTCCCCGGGCGACATCCGCCGCGAGTTCGCCGCCCTCGGCGAGGACGCACAGCGCCTGCTCGCCCTGGGCGAGGGCTGGAAGTCCTGGGTGCTGGTCGACCGGGACCCGGTCGACACCTGGACCGACGGCCGGGTCGCCCTCCTCGGCGACGCCGCCCACCCGATGCTCCACTACGTGGCGCAGGGCGCCTGCCAGGGCCTCGAGGACGCCGTGATCCTGGGCGACCTCCTCGACTGCGGCGCCGACGAACTCCCGGAGCGCTTCCAGAAGTTCAACGCCGAGCGGCGCGAGCGCACCGCCCGGATCCAGCTCCTCGCCCGGGAGAGCATCAAGCTCTGGCACACCTCCGGGGCCGCAGCCTCGGCCCGCAACGACCAGCTGTCCTCGTACACCCCCGAGGAGCTCCACGACTACGTGGCCTGGATGCACGGCGCCCGCACCACCGACGAGAACACCGCCCCGAACGGAGAGCAGCGATGAACCAGCCCCAGGCACAGAAGCAGGGACAGCACCAGGTGGCCATCATCGGCGCCGGCCCGCGCGGCCTCTCCGTCCTGGAGCGCCTGTGCGCCAACGAGCGCAGGAACCCCCGGCACTCCGCGGTCACCGTCCACGTGGTCGACCCGTCGGCGCCGGGCGCCGGCCAGGTCTGGCGCTCCGACCAGTCCCAGCACCTGCTGATGAACACGGTGGCCTCCCAGATCACCATCTACACCGACGACAGCGTCCGCACCGAGGGACCGATCGAGCCGGGCCCGAGCCTGTACGAGTGGGCCCAGGGCGTCGCCGGATCCGCGACCGCAGACGGCAGCGCCGACGAGGCGACCCTCGCCGAGGCCCGCCGGCTGGGCCCGAACACCTACCCCACCCGCGCCTTCTACGGCAGCTACCTGCGCGCCACCTTCGAGCGCGTCGTGCGCAGCGCCCCCGCCCACGTCACCGTCGAGGTGCACCGCTCCCGGGCCGTGGCCATGGCCGATACGCACGGCACCACCGGCGGGCAGCAGGGCGTCCGCCTCGAGAACGGCACCCGGCTCAACGACCTCGACGCGATCGTGATGGCGCAGGGCCACGTACCGGCCCGGCTGACCCCCCGCGAGGCGAAGACCGCGAGCCTCGCCCGGATCCACCACCTGACGTACGTCACGCCCGCCAACCCGGCGGACCTGAACCTGAACGTCGTGGGGCCCGGTGAGAACGTCCTGCTGCGCGGCCTCGGCCTGAACTTCTTCGACCACATGGCGCTCTTCACCGCCGGCCGCGGCGGCACCTTCGTCCGCGCCGGGGACGGCCGCCTGGTCTACCGCCCCTCCGGCAACGAGCCCGTCCTGTACGCCAGTTCGCGGCGCGGCATCCCGTACCACGCCCGCGGCGAGAACGAGAAGGGCGCCTACGGCCGCTACCTGCCCCGCCTGCTGACCCCGCAGAAGATCGCCGAGATGCGCCGCCGCTCCGAGGACGGCGAGGGCATCAGCTTCTCCGCGGACCTGTGGCCGCTCATCTCCCGCGAGACGGAGAGCGTGTACTACGGCACCCTCCTGGAGACCCGCGGCCGCGGCGCCGAGCGCGAGGGCTTCACCAAGCGCTACCTTTCGCTGGAGTCGGCCGGGGACCGGGGCTCGCTGCTGGACGTCTACGGCATCGAGGACGAGCAGCGCTGGGACTGGGAGAAGCTCTCCCGCCCGTACGGCGACCGCGAGTTCACCAGCCGCGAGGAGTTCCGGGACTGGCTGGTGGCGTACCTGGCCAAGGATGTCGCGGAGGCCAGGGCCGGCAACCTCAGCGGCCCGCTCAAGGCGGCCCTGGACGTGATGCGCGACCTGCGCAACGAGATCCGCCTCGCCGTCGACCACGGCGGTCTGGACGGCGACTCGCACCGCGACGACCTGGAGGGCTGGTACACGCCGCTCAACGCCTTCCTCTCCATCGGCCCGCCGGCCTCCCGCATCGAGGAGATGATCGCCCTCATCGACGCCGGGGTGCTCGTCCTGACCGGTCCGGGGACCGAGATCCGCGTCGACACCGCCGCCGGCGCCGATGCGACCTTCATCGCGCAGTCCCGTACCGTGCCCGGTCCCGCGGTCCGCGCCACCGTCCTGATCGAGGCCCGGCTGCCCGAGCCCGACCTGCGGCGCACCGACGACCCGCTGCTGCGCCACCTGCTCGACACCGAGCAGTGCACCACGTACCGGATCGCCGGCGCCGACGGCAGCAGCTACGAGTCCGGCGGCCTCGCCGTCACCGAGCGCCCGTACCGGCTGCTCGACGCCCGCGGCCGGGCCCACCCGCGCCGGTTCGCGTACGGGGTGCCCACCGAGTCCGTGCACTGGGTCACCGCGGCCGGCATCCGCCCGGGCGTCGACTCGGTCACCCTCGGCGACTCCGACGCCATAGCCCGCTCCGTCCTGGCCCTCCCGGCGGCGAGCCTGGTCCCCAGCGGTGTCGCACCGCTGCCGACCGAGACCGACCTGACCGGCGTCCTCGTATGAGCCGGGCAGCGCAGGACGCGCTCACCGACGCGGGGCTGCTGTCGCCGGTACGGGCCGGCACCCCTGCCGAGGAGGCCGTCTCCGACCTGGCCTGGCTCCAGGCGATGCTCGACGCCGAGGCCGCCCTGGCCCGGGCCCAGGCCGGACTCGGCACCCTCCCGGGGGCCGCCGCCGAGGCCATCACGCGGGCGGCCCGGGCCGAGGACCTCGACCTGCGGGCGCTGGCCCTGGCCGCCCGGGAGACCGCGAACCCGGTGGTCGGCCTGGTGCAGGCGCTGACCCGGGTGGTCGCGGAGCAGGACACGCAGGGCACCGGAGCCGCCGAGTACGTGCACCGCGGCTCCACCAGCCAGGACATCTTCGACACCGGCGCCATGCTGGTGGCCGCCCGCACCCTGAAGCTGATCCGGGCCGACCTGGCCCGCACCGCCGAGGCCCTGGGCCGGCTGGCCGGTGAGCACCGGGACACGGCGATGGCGGGCCGGACGCTGGCCCTGCAGGCCGTGCCCACCACCTTCGGGCTGAAGGCGGCCGGCTGGCGGCAGCTGGTCCTGGACGCCGACCGGCGCCTGGCCCGGGTGCAGGACGACGGGCTGCCGGTGTCGCTCGGCGGCGCGGCCGGCACGCTGGCCGGCTACCTCGAATACGCCCGGATCGACGGCGCGGACCGCCCGCTCGAGCCCGGCGCGTACCTGGACGACCTGGTCGGGGCCTTCGCCGCCGAGACCGGACTCGCCCGCCCCGCCCTGCCCTGGCACGTACTGCGCACCCCGATGGCCGATCTCGCCGCCGCGCTCGCCTTCACCGCCGGCGCCCTCGGGAAGATCGCGATCGACGTGCAGAACCTCGCCCGGACCGAGGTCGCCGAGGTCGCCGAGCCCGCCGTGGCCGGCCGCGGCAGCTCATCGGCCATGCCCCACAAGCGCAACCCGGTCCTGAGCACGCTGCTGCGCAGCGCCGCCCTCCAGGTCCCGGTCCTCGCCACCGGACTCGTGCAGTGCCTGGTCTCGGAGGACGAGCGCTCGGCCGGGGCCTGGCACGCCGAATGGCAGCTGCTGCGCGAGTCCCTGCGGCTGGTCGGCGGCGCCGCCCACACCGCGGTCGAGCTGGCCGAGGGGCTGACCGCCCGGCCGGAGCGGATGCGGGCCAATCTGCTGCTGACCGGCAGTCAGGTGGTCTCCGAGCGGATCGCGGCCGTGCTCGCACCGGAGTTGGGCAAGGCGGCGGCGAAGCAGCTGCTGACCCGGGTCTCGGCCGCGGCCGAGGAGAGCGGCCGGCCCCTGTACGAACTGCTCGCCGAGGAGCCGGTGTTCAAGGGGAGCCGGAGCACGGACGAGCTGGCGCGGCTGTGCGATCCCGGGACGTACACCGGGGGCGCGGGCCTGCTGGTGGACCGCGCGCTGACCCGGCCGCACTGAACTCCGGATGACCCATGGAGATTAACTGAACTGAACTGTATAGTTCAGAGGGTCAGTCGCCGAACAGAAAGCCGAGGAGCCATGACGCCGCCCGCACGGCCCGCAAGGCCGGCAGCCCGACGCTGGATCGAGGACTGGGACCCCGAGAACGAGGAGTTCTGGCAGCGCTCCGGCAAGCAGACCGCCCGCCGCAACCTGATCCTCTCCGTCCTCTCCGAGCACATCGGCTTCTCGGTGTGGAGCATGTGGTCGGTCCTGGTGCTCTTCATGTCACCCGCGATCGGCCTGGGCTTCACCCCCGCCCAGAAGTTCCTGCTCGTCGTCGTCCCCACCCTCGTCGGCGCCGCCCTCCGGCTCCCCTACAGCTACGCCGTGACCCGCTTCGGCGGCCGCAACTGGACCGCGTTCGCCTCGGCCGTCCTGCTCGTCCCCACCCTCGCCGCCCTGTACTTCGTGCAGCGCCCCGGGACCCCGCTGTGGGTGTTCCTGCTGATCGGCGCCGCCGGCGGAGTCGGCGGCGGCAACTTCGCCTCCTCGATGACCAACATCACCGCCCTCTTCCCGCAGCGCCTGCAGGGCTGGGCCCTCGGCATCAACGCGGGCGGCGGGAACCTCGGGGTCGCCGCGATCCAGCTGATCGGCCTGCTCGTCATCGCCACCGCGGGCAGCACCCACCCCGCGTACGTCATCGCCGTCTACCTCCCCCTCATCGTGGCGGCCTCGCTGCTCGCCGCCCTGAAGATGGACAACTTCGCGGCCGTACGCAGCGCCCCCGGCGCCCAGCGCGAGGCCGCCCGCAACCCGCACACCTGGTGGATCTCGCTCCTCTACGTCGGCACCTTCGGCTCGTTCATCGGCTACGGCTTCGCCTTCGGGCTGGTGCTGCAGAGCCAGTTCGGCGCCACCCCGCTCGAGTCCGCCTCGTACACCTTCCTGGGACCGCTGCTCGGCTCGCTGTTCCGGCCGGTGGGCGGGCTGCTGTCGGACCGGTGGGGCGGGGCCCGGGTCACGCTGCTGACGTTCTGCGCGATGGCGGCGGGCACCACGGTGCTGCTCCTGGCCTCGGCGCACGGCTCGTACGGGCTCTTCGTCGCCGGCTTCACCGCCCTGTTCGTGCTGACCGGCATCGGCAACGGCTCGACGTACAAGATGATCCCGGCCGTCTTCGCCCGGCAGGCGGAGGAGGAGGTCACCTCCGGCCACGACGCGGCGGCCGCCTTCGCCCGGGCCCGCAGGCTGTCGGGTGCGGTCATCGGCATCGCGGGCGCGGTGGGTGCGCTCGGCGGGGTCGGGGTCAACCTGGTCTTCCGCAGCGCGTACAGCGGCCCCGCCGGGTCCGGCGAACCCGCCTTCGTCGCCTTCCTCGGCTTCTACCTGGTGTGCGTCCTGGTCACCTGGGCGGTCTACCTGCGCAGGCGGCCGGCCGGCGAGAGCGCGCCGGAGCGCGTGCGGACCGGGGCCTCCCGTGTCTGAGACCACCGCACCGTCCGGGGCCGTCGCCTCCACCGAGACCGTCACGCACTGCCCGTACTGCGCACTGCAGTGCGGTACGCGGCTCACGCGCGCGGCAGGCCGTACGACCGTCGAGCCGACGCAGTTCCCGGTGAACCGGGGCGGGCTGTGCCAGAAGGGCTGGACGGCGCCCGCGCTGCTGGACACCCCGGGGCGGCTCACCCGGCCCCTGGTGCGCGGCGCGGACGGCGTGCTCGCCCCCGCCACCTGGGAGGCCGCGCTCGACACGATCGCCGCCCGGCTGCGGGAGATCCGCGCCCTGCACGGCCCCGACGCGGTCGGCGTGTTCGGCGGGGGCGGGCTCACCAACGAAAAGGCCTACCAGCTGGGCAAGTTCGCCCGGATCGCGCTGGGCACCAGCCAGATCGACTACAACGGCCGGTTCTGCATGTCCTCGGCGGCGGCCGCAGGCGTGGCGGCCTTCGGGCTCGACCGGGGCCTGCCGTTCCCCGTCACCGACCTCGGCGGCGCGGACGTGATCCTGCTCGCCGGGGCCAACCCGGCGGAGACCATGCCGCCGCTGATGCGCCACCTGAACCGGGCGGCCCTGATCGTCATCGACCCGCGCCGCACCCCCACCGCCGAGGGCGCCGCCCTGCACCTCCAGCCGACGCCCGGCACCGATCTCGCGCTCGCCCTGGGCCTGTTCCACCTCGCCGTCGTCGAGGGGCACGCCGACCAGGGCTACCTGAACAAGCGGACCACCGGCTTCGACGCCGCCTGGGCCCGGGCCGCCGCCTGGTGGCCCGAGCGGGTGGAGCGGGTCACCGGGGTCCCGGTCGCCGACATGCGCGAGGCGGTCCGGCTGCTGGCCGGCGCGGAGCGGGCGTACGTACTGACCGGGCGCGGCGCCGAACAGCACAGCAAGGGCACCGACACGGTCGCCGCGTTCATCAACCTCGCCCTCACCCTCGGCCTGCCCGGCCGCGAGGGCAGCGGCTACGGCTGCCTGACCGGCCAGGGCAACGGCCAGGGCGGGCGCGAGCACGGCCAGAAGGCCGACCAGCTGCCCGGCTACCGCATGCTGACCGACCCCGCCGCCCGCGCCCACGTCGCCGCGGTGTGGGGGGTGGAACCCGACGCGCTGCCGGGCCCCGGGCGCAGTGCGTACGAACTCCTCGACGCGCTCGGCACGGAGGGCGGGCCGCGCGCCCTGCTCGTCTTCGGCTCGAACCCGGTGGTCTCGGCGCCGCACGCGGCCCGGATCGGGGAACGGCTGAACTCCCTGGACCTGCTGGTCGTCGCCGACTTCGTGCCGTCCGAGACCGCGCAGCTGGCGGACGTCGTCCTCCCCGTGACCCAGTGGGCCGAGGAGGAGGGCACGATGACCAGCCTCGAGGGCCGGGTGCTGCGCCGCCGGCGGCTGCTGCACCCGCCCGGCGAGGCACGCAGCGACCTGGACGTCCTGCACGGCCTCGCGGTCCGGCTCGGCCAGCCCGCAGGCCGCTTCGCGACCGCGCCGCGCGAGGTGTTCGAGGAGCTGCGGCGGGCCTCGCAGGGCGGGCGCGCCGACTACTCGGGCATCAGCTACGAGCGGCTCGACGCGGGTGAGGCGCTGCACTGGCCGTGCCCGCAGACCGCCGAGGGCGCGGCGTCACACCCCGGCACCCCGCGCCTGTTCCTCGACGCCTTCGCCCACCCGGACGGGCTGGCCCGGTTCGCCGAGGTCGAGCACCGCGACGGCGCCGAGACGCCCGACGCCGCGTTCCCGCTGTACGCCACGACCGGGCGGGTGCTCGCCCAGTACCAGTCGGGTGCGCAGACCCGCCGGGTCCCGGAGCTGGCCGCGGCCGCGCCGGAGGCGTTCGTGGAGGTGCACCCCGACACGGCCGGGCGCTGCGGGCTGACCGGCGGCGGGTGGGCCCGGGTGAGTTCGGCGCGCGGCAGCACGCTGGCCCGGGTCCGGCTGGTCCCCTCGCTGCGGACGGACACGGTGTTCCTGCCGTTCCACTTCGCCGGGGCGGGCCGGGCCAACCTGATCACGAGCGCGGCGCTCGACCCGCGCAGCAAGATGCCGGAGTTCAAGGTGTGCGCGGTACGGATCGAGCCTGCCGAGGCGGGGCCGTGAGCGCGGGCGAGGTGCTGGTGATCGGCGGCGGCCCGGCCGCGCAGCGGTTCGCGGAGCGGCTGCACCACCACGGGCACCGGGGCGGTGTGACCGTGCTCGGTGCCGAGCCGCAGGCCCCGTACCACCGGGCGTTGCTCGGCTCCGTCCTGGACGGGACGCTGCCGGCCCCCGCCCTGGCCCTGCCCGCGCTGCCCGCGGGCATCCGCCTGCACACCGGGGTCACCGTGACCCGGATCGACCGCGCGCGCCGGCTCGTGCACTCCACCGACGGCACGGCCGGCTCCGTGCACCGCTACGACACGCTGGTCCTGGCCACCGGGTCCCGCCCGGCCGTCCCCCGGATCCCGGGGCCGGCGACCGAGGGTGCGACGGCGCTGCGGACCCTCGCCGATGCCGAGCGGTGCGCCGCGGCGCCCCCGGGGGCCGCCGTCGTCCTGGGCGGCGGGCTGCTCGGGGTCGAGGCCGCCGCCGCGCTGGGCCGGGCCGGGCACGAGGTGGCCCTCGTCCACCGCGGGCCGCATCCGCTGGACCGGCACCTGGACGCCGCCGCGGGTGCGCTGCTCACCCGGCGCCTGGAGGACCTCGGGGTGGACGTCCACCCGGGCCGGACGGCGGCCGCGTACTGCCCCGGCAAGCTCACCCTCGACGACGGTCTGGTGCTCGCGGCCGACACCCTGCTGCTGTGCACCGGCACGGTCCCCGAGACCGGGCTCGCCCGCCGGGCGGGGCTCACCGTCCGCACCGGCGTGGTCGTCGACGCACTGCTGCGCACCGACGACCCGCGCATCCAC
The DNA here is from genome assembly GCF_055579465.1 of Streptomyces sp. NPDC032745. NCBI lineage: Bacteria > Bacillati > Actinomycetota > Actinomycetes > Kitasatosporales > Streptomycetaceae > Streptomyces > Streptomyces sp. NPDC032745. The sequence goes on from NZ_JBVING010000003.1 coordinate 352,302, forward strand.
GCCATCGGCGACTGCGCCGAGCACCCGGGGGACACCGCCGGGCACCTCGAACCCGCGTGGGCGCAGGCGGAGTCGCTGGCCCGGCAGCTCACCGGCAGCGCTGCGGCGTACGGGGGCACCCGGCAGATCACCCGGCTGCGGGTGCCGGGCGTCGACCTGGTCCGCCTGGGCCGGGGCGGGCCGGCGCCCGAGGGCGCGGAGGTGGTCGCGTTCACCGATCCGGCGCGCGGCCGGTACGCCCGCCTCACCCTGCACGGACAGCGGATCACCGGGGCGGTCCTGCTGGGGCTGCCGCGGGCCATCGCCGCCGTGAGCCGGCTGTACGAGCTCGGCCTGCCCGTGCCGGCCGGGCGGCTGGAGCTGCTGCTCGGCATCCCACCGGCCGCGCCGGGGGCCGGTGAACTCCCCGGCGACGCGGTGGTCTGCCGCTGCAACAACGTCACGAAACACACCCTCACCGAGGCCTGCCGGGGCGGCGCCGCCGATCTGGCGCAGATCGCCGCGGCCACCCGCGCCACCACCGGCTGCGGCGGCTGCACGGACGTCGTCCGCGCGCTGTGTGCGGCCGTACGGCCCGAAGGGGGCAGCACGTCATGACCCGTACCGCTCGTACCCTCGTCGTCGCCGGGCACGGTATGGCCGGGCACCGGCTCGTCGCCGAGCTGCGGGGCCTCGATGCCGCCGGGGCCTGGCGGATCGTGGTGCTCGGGGAGGAGCCGCATCCCGCGTACGACCGGGTCGCGCTGTCCTCGTACCTCGACGGCCGGAGCGCGGCGGACCTCGCCCTGGCCGGGCCCGGGTCCCCGGACGACCCGCTGCTGGAGCTGCGGCTGAGCACCGGCGCGGCCGCCGTGGACCGGGCGGCGCGCACCGTGACCACCACCGCCGGCGACGTGGTCGCGTACGACGCGCTCGTCCTGGCCACCGGCTCGCGGCCGTTCGTGCCGCCCGTGGCGGGCCGCGACCTGCCCGGCTGCTTCGGCTACCGCTCGCTCGGCGACCTCGACGCGATCCGCGCCGCCGCCGTGCCGGGCCGCCCCGGCGTGGTGATCGGCGGCGGGCTGCTCGGTCTGGAGGCCGCGAACGCGCTGCGGCTGCTCGGCATGGAGCCGCACGTGGTGGAACTCGCCCCGCGGCTGATGCCGTTGCAGGTGGACGCGGCCGGCGGCCACGTCCTCGGGCGGCGCGTGGCGCAGCGCGGGCTGCGGATCCACTGCGGTGTGGCGACGGCGGCGCTCGAAGCGGGCCCGGACGGCCGGGTGGCCTCGGTGGTGCTGGCCGACGGCACTTCCCTCGAGGCGGACGTCGTGGTGTTCTCGGCGGGGGTGCGGCCGCGGGACGAGCTCGCGGGCGCGGCGGGCCTGGCCACGGGGGAGCGCGGCGGGTTCCTGGTCGACGAGCTGTGCCGGACGCGGGACGAGCGGATCTGGGCGATCGGCGAATGCGCGGCCGTGTCGGGCCGCTGCCACGGGCTGGCCGCACCGGGCTACCGGATGGCGGCCTCCGTCGCCCGGCAGCTGCTGGGCCTGGGCGGGGAGCCGTTCGGGGAGGCGGACCTGTCGACCCGGCTCAAGCTGCTCGGCGTGGAGGTGGCGAGCTTCGGGGACGCGCATGCGGCCGCCGCGGGCGCGGTGGAGCTGAGCCGGCTGGACGAGGCTGCGGGTACGTACGCGAAGCTCGTGCTGGACGCGGACTGCCGGACCCTGCTCGGCGGCATCCTCGTCGGTGACGCCCGCGCGTACGGCGAGCTGCGCCCGTACGTCGGCCTGGGCCTGCCCGCGGCGGGCCACCGGCTGCTGGCCGGCGCGGCCTGAGCGAGGCAGGAAGCAGGACGCCGCCCTTCGGGTCCCGGGAACCCGAAGGGCGGCGCAGGGCAGGGCCGGTGGGGCGCCGGTGGGGACGGCGCGGCCGTGCGGTGGAGCGCAGGGGCGTCAGACGGTCTCGAGGGTGCGGCCCTCGGAGCCGGACGGGCCGGCGTCCCGGACGGCGGCCTCGGCCGCCGCTGCCTTCGCCGCCCTGGCCTTCCGGGAGCTGGAGAAGCGGCGCGTGATCGGCGCCTCCACCCAGGCGTACAGCGCCCAGGACAGCAGCACGGCGACGACGGTCTGGGCGGCGATCAGGGCGATGCCGACCGGGGTCGAGTAGAGCTGATCGCCGAGCAGTTCCCGGGAGTAGGACAGGACGATGTAGTGCAGCAGGTAGAAGGCGAAGGAGATCTCGCCGAGCCAGATCATGAACCGGTTGTTGAACGGCGTCGGCTTGTTCTCCGCGTCGCGCGTGGCGACGGCCGCGATCAGCAGCACGATCGGGACGAGGGTGACCGAGCGCTGCGCGTACAGGTGCTCCACGTTCATGGCCACCGCGTAGCTCACGGCCAGCAGCAGCGCCGACCAGGTCGTGCCGATGTTGCGCCAGCGGCCCGCCATGACGGCGCGGGCGACCAGGATGCCGAGGGCGAAGTCGAGCAGCCGGACGGGCGGCAGGACGTACGCGAACCAGTACTGCACGGTCGAGGTGCCGTCGGCGCCGGGCATCTGCATGCCGCCGCCCGGGATGACCGCGTAGGTCAGCGTCGGGGTGAGGCAGATGGCGGCGACGACGCCGCCTATCCACCACTTCAGCCGCGCGGGGTCGATCTTCTTGATCAGCAGGAACAGCAGCGGGAAGGCGAGGTAGAAGATCGCCTCGGCGCCGAGCGACCAGCTGGGCGGGTCCACGCTGAAGTTGGTGGCGAAGTCCGGTACCCACACCTGCACCATGAGCAGGTTGACCACGGCCTGCCAGGGCTTCGTCATGACCGCCGCGAACGTGAGCAGCGCGAGCGCCCAGGTGATCACGTAGTTCGGGTAGATCTTGACGAAGCGGCGGCGCCAGAAGGCCCGCATCGTGTCCTGGTCGCGGGCCGACCAGGTCAGGACGAAGCCGCTGAGCACGAAGAAGAAGGTGACGCCGAGCGCGCCGGCCTGCGAGGCGTACTTGGCGAACGCGTCGTTCGCCGCGTCGTCCTCGAAGAGCCGGATCCACGGCACCCCGAGGGAGGCGTGGAAGAAGAAGACCAGGAGGGCCGCGGGGAAGCGGAGTCCGGTCAGCGAGGGGAGCCGTGGCGGTCTCGCAGGTCTGGAACCGACCGTTCCATTCATGGACATGACAAATACGCTCCTTTGTGGGTGACGGGATGACTGGGTGACGGGAAGAAAGGGAAGGCGGGAGACCTGTGCGCACGCGGCGGTGTGCCGTGCGTGAACGGGTCCGGGCCGAGGCCCGGACCCGTTCGGTGCGTCAGTCGCGGATGACGGTCTTGGTCCGCATCAGGAACTCGCCGAGGTAGCCGTCGTGCGGAACACCCGGCCTGATCCAGTACGTCGGGTGGTCGCCCAGGTAGACGTTGCTGATGGTGGGCTCCTGGAGCAGCGCGTCGATCAGCGCCTCGTCCTGCGTGAACGCGGTCAGCACGAGCGAGTTGCGCAGCGGCCCGATCCCGTCGGCCGGCGACCACGGGGCCACCCACACGCAGGGGAAGGGCAGTTCGATGCCGGCCTGCTCGGCGTCCGGCCGCTCCAGCTGGTGCACGGCCGGGCGCAGTACGGCACTGCCGTCCCCGAGCTCCTCCACGATGCCGTCGCCGCCGAGGTGCGCGGTGGTCCCGGCCGCCTTGGCGAGCAGGAACTTCTCGATCGCACGTGCGCCCTCCACCGGCTGCACCGCGAGGACGGCCTTCGCGTCCTCCGGGGGCAGGCTGGGGATCGTGGCCAGCCGCTCCGCGATGGCCTGCGCGAGCGGCGCCGGGTCGCCGTCGACGAGCACGGTGGTGGCGTTGATGCAGGCCACACCGCCCTGGTGGCTGATGGAGTCCACGATGGTGTCGAGGTGGTCGCGCCAGTCGACACCGGCCGGGACCAGCATCTTGGAGCGGCCCGGGCCCTGCGGCAGCACGTTGGTGCCCGCGTACTTGCGCACGACGTCGTCGCCGCCGTACACCAGGCCGTAGTCGGCGCTGCGCAGGATCTCGTCCGCCGCCTCGTAGTCCGTGGGCAGCAGCACGACCTGGTCGTTGCCGAAGCCCGCGGCCCGCAGCGCCGAGATCAGCCGGTGCGGGGTGAACGGCTCGCGGCGCGAGGGCCGCACCGCGACGCGGTAGCCGAGGGCGAGGGCCTCGACCCACAGCGAGTGCGGGCCGGGGTGGTTGCCGGCGGCGTGCACGGCGAACACGTCGCCGCGCCGGGTCCACACGGCGCTGCCCGTACGGGTCTCCCCGGCACGCCAGTCGTCCACCGCACCGGTCGGCCGGGCCTGGTACGCGGCGAACCGGGACTGCTCCGTCGCCTCGATGATGGCGGCGGTCGCGGCCCGCACGACGCCGATGGGCACGCCGGAGACCCGGGCGACCGTGTGCTCGTACTCGGCGAACGACAGCCCGTCGATCGTCTCCTCGGCGAAGATCTTCCCGGCCCGGGCCAGCGCCGCCGTCCGCTCGTCGGCCGGCAGCGAGCCGGCCTTGCGCAGGGCGTCCATCGCGCGGGTCACGAACAGCTTCGGGACCAGGCTGAGTTCCGCGACCGGGGCGCCCGTCACATCGGTGACCGTCATGCGCTTGCGGGCGCGGAAGGATCCGGCGGGCCCGAGTGCGTCCAGCGTGATCAGGCCGGCGCTCCCGGTGCTGCCGGCGCTCCCGGCGCTCCCGGCGCTCCCGGCGCCCATTAATAGACCCCTTCGATGACGGTCTCGTTGTCGAACTCCTGGACCGGCGCGATGTCCGCCACGGAGTCCCCGAGCTGCCAGATGCCCTCGGGGCCGGGCACGCGGGTCGCGTAGTCGCGCTCGAGGTTGTTCGGCATGAACAGGCTCTTGCTGATGTGGTGCATGACGACCTGGCCGCGCTCGCCGTACGGGACGGTCCCGCGGGTCTCGGGGTCGACCACGTCGAAGATCATGTGGGGGGAGAACGGGTCGTAGATGCACGGGTCGTCGTCGGACAGGCCCGGACGCTCGCTGGCGTTGCCGAGGATCATCGTCGAGCCGTAGCCGCTGTAGAGGTGGGCCTTGGGGAAGACCTCGGTGCGGTACAGGTAGCGGGTGTCGGCGTCCATCTGGGTGCCGACCCAGTTGATCGCCTTGACCTTCTCGTCGATCAGCTTGGCGAGGTCCTCGCGGCGGGCGAGGCGCTCCAGGACCGGCGGCGTGCACATCAGGACGCCGATGTCCTGGGTCTGCAGCAGGAAGGCGACCTGGTCGACGATGTGCTCGGCGTACGCGCCGGCCTCGGCGCCCTTGCCGTCGGATATCAGCTTCTTGACCCAGCGCGGGTCGAGGTCGACGGTGAAGGCGAGGCCGCCGCGGAAGGCGGTCTGCCGCTTGATCACGTCACCGACCATGTGGGGCCCGGTCGGGGCGACGACCAGCCAGTTCACGTTCTGCGGAACGCCGTGGCGGTCCAGCTGGGCGCTGCTCCAGGCGAGCAGCCGGTCCAGCCACTCCCGGAGCAGGACGATGCGCTTGGGGGCGCCGGTGGTGCCGCCGCTCTCGTAGACGCCCACGACCTCGGGCTTCTCGCCGTAACCGCGGGGTATGAGGTCCTCGGCCCGTACGTGGCGCAGTTCGTTGGCGAGGTTGGGGAACCTGCCCAGGTCGGCGAATCCGCCGATGTCGGTCAACGGATCGAATCCGAGAGTTCCTGCGCGTTCCAGCCAGAACGGCGAACCCGTTTCCGGGGAGAAATGCCACCGCAGGGCGGCGCGCAGGAATTCGTCGGGGTCCGGCTGGGTGTCGAGTGGAAATTCCAGCAAGGGATCAACGATGGACACAATGCTCCTTCCGGATACGGAGTAACGCCGTACTCTTCGCATCGTGCGCCTGGCCGCAGCAGCCGGTCCACGGCATTCGGATGAGTCCGTCAACTGTCTGTGTCAGGTCAGCTGGATCCCGACGGTCTGGTTTGCGCCACCGTCTGCGGGAGTTCGTCGAGCAGCATTCCGAAGTGGGTTCGGTAGGCGGCCAGGATCTGCTCGTCGCCCTCCAGCTGCTCGGTCGTGCGCACCCCGCCCTCGACCCTGATCAGGCGTTTCCCCTTGAGCGTGACCCGGCCGTCCGCGAGCGGCAGCGAGCAGAACAGCTCCTGGAGGAACGGCGAGTCGGGGCTGCTGCGCCACCACCACAGGGTGGGCCCGAAGTCCTCGAGCCGGCAGGGGCGGTCGTCGATCCGGTAGAGCGGGTTCCGCTCCAGGGACACGTCGAAGCCGCCGGCCTCGGCCGCCGCGACCCGGTACTCCCCGTTCGGGTCCTGCTGCACGTCAGTGGTGGCGAAGCGGAGCGGATGGCGGCTGTTGCGGCCGAATCCGGCATCGACCAGCCAGGGCTCGTCCAGGGTCACCCGCAGCGCGAGATGGCACATCGCCGGCCCCAGCCCGTCCGGCCGGTAGACCCGGCCCGGCAGGATCTCGACCCGGTACCCGAGGGCGTCCAGCAGGACCGCGAAGGCCGTGTTCACCTCGTAGCAGCCGCCGCCGCGCCGCTGCCGCACGATCTTGTCGACGACCTGCTCGCCGAGGTGGATCTCGCGGTCGAGGTGGTAGTCGATGTTTTCGAAGGGCACCGTGAGGACATGCCGCTCCTGAAGGTGGCGCAGACCTTCGAGATCGGCTTTCTCCGGCCTTTTCGCGCCGATCCGCTCGAGGTATTCGGCCACTCCTGCGTCGTCCAGCATCGCATTCTCCTTGACGATTCGAACCAGGCAGCGTACGCCGAATGAAAATACACGGCCACCCGTCGTTGCCGAATCGATCTGACGGACAACCCGGTACCTGACACAGTGCCCTTCCGCTTGTTGCGGGGTTCTCGCGCGGTTACCAGCATCGGATGGTCCGGAGTCATCCGACGCGGCACATTCGGTTCGAATGGTCACCGTGGAGTCGGCGTGACTGACCGCCCGCCGATGACGATGGAGAACCCACGGCAATGGCCACCTCAGCCGCCCACCGCCCTTCGCCAGAAAACGATGCCGAAGCCGGATCCGTGCTCGCGCACACCAGCGCCGGCGTGATCGCCGGGGAACGCTGCGGACGGCTGTCCGTCTTCCGCGGCATCCCGTACGCCGCGCCGCCGGTCGGTGCCCTGCGCTTCGCCTCTCCGCGGCCGGCCGTCCCGTGGAGCGGGGTGCGCGACGCCACGGCGTTCGCCCCCGAGTCGCTCCAGCCGATCATCCCCGGCAGCGCCGAGGACTCCCTGTACGCCAACGTCTGGACGCCGGCCACGCCCCCCGCGCAGGCCCCGGGCAGCGGCGCCGTCGCCGACGAGGACGCCGACGCCGACGCCGAGGACGCCAGGCCGGTGCTGGTCTACATCCACGGCGGCGGCTGGATGGTCGGCGGCGGCAGTCTGCCCGTCTACGACGGCGCCCGCCTCGCCGACCGCGGCGACCTCGTCGTCGTCACGTTCAACTACCGCCTCGGCGCGCTCGGCTTCGGCCTGCACGAGGAGTTCACCGACCCCGACACCGGCGACTTCGCCGACTGGGGCCTGCAGGACCAGGTGGCGCTGCTGCGCTGGGTCCACGAGAACGCGGCGGCCTTCGGCGGCGACCCCGGCAACATCACCGTCGCGGGCACCTCCGCCGGCGGGGCGAGCACCTGGCAGCTCGCGCTCCTGCCCGAGATGCGCGGCATCGTCCGCCGCATCGTCCCGATCAGCGCCTGCCACGTGTGGGAGCCGTCCACCTCGCTGTCCCCCGCCGACTCCCGCCGGGCGTACGAGTCGGTCGCGCGCCGGCTCGGCACGACGGTGCCGGGCCTGCGGGAGGTCCCCGCGGCCGCCCTGATGGGCGCCTGGGAGGAGGTGTTCGGCGGGCTGCCGGGCGAGCGCGAGGTCGGCAGCGGCCGCGAGTTCCGCGGCCCGGTCGTCGACGGCCGCTGGATGAGCGCCTTCGACTACGAACTGCCCACCCCCGAGGTGCCGATCCTGGCGGTCCACGCCCGGACCGAGGGCTCGTTCTACACCGGCCCCTGCCCCCCGCAGCCGACCCCCACCCCGCCGCCCACCGACGCGGCAGAGCTCCGCGAAGCCGTGCGCGGCGTGCTGGAGAAGGGGATGGACAAGGCCCCGTACGAGCTGGCCGACGCCTGCATAGCCGCCTACCGCGAGGCCGCCGAGGCCGACGGGCTCCCGCTGGACCCGCTGTCGCTGTGGACGGAGATCTGGGGCGACGCGCTGTTCCGCTACCAGATCATGCGGCTGTCCGAGCGGCACGCCCGGCACGGCCGATCGCCGCAGTACGTCATGGAGTTCGCGTACCCCGTACGGCCGCCGCACCACGGCACCCCGCACGAGGCGACCTCGCCGTTCCTGTTCGGCACGTACGGCGATCCCTCGGCCGTCTCCGCCACCTACCCGGTTCCGGAGAGCATGCCCCTGTTCCACGACGGACCGCACGAGCGCGCCGTCTCCGAGACCTTCATGGACCTGGTGGCCGCCTTCGCCCGCGACGGCGTGCCCGCCGGCCCGAGCAGCCCCGTATGGCCGGTCTTCGATCCCGAGCACCCCAGCACGCTGGTCCTCGGCGGTGAGCAGGTCGCGGAGATCGCCACCACGTCGAAGCTGCGGCAGCTGCGGTTCTGGGACGAGTCCGGCTGGGTCCCGCGCACCTGACCTGCCCCGCGGCCGACCTGCCGGCTCCCGGCGGCGCGGCCCACCGCCCCCAGAGACACGAATGAGGTTCTTGTCATGGCAACACTCGAAACACCCGCCGAGACCGCCGCACCGGCGCAGGCGCCGGAACGCACCTCCCTGAAGAGCTGGCTGGCCGTCGTCTCCGTCGCCGTCGGCATCTTCACCCTCGTCACGGCCGAGCAGCTGCCCATCGGCCTGCTCACCTCGGTCGGCGGCGCCCTGCACGTCTCCGAGGGCACGGCCGGCCTCATGGTGACCGTGCCCGGCCTCGTCGCCGCGCTGTCCGCGCCGCTGATCCCGGTGGTCGTCGGCCGCATGGACCGCCGCTTCCTGCTCGTCGGCCTGATGACCGTGATGGCGGTCGCCAACCTGGTCACCGTCCTCGCGCCCAACTTCGGGATCCTGCTCGCCTCGCGCGTCCTCGTCGGCATCACGATCGGCGGCTTCTGGGCCGTCGCCGGCGGTCTCGCGTTCCGGCTGGTGCAGCCCGCCGCGATCCCCCGGGCCACCGCGCTCATCTTCGGCGGCGTCGCCGCCGCCAACGTCCTCGGCGTGCCGACCGGCACCCTGATCGGCGGTCTGGCCGGCTGGCGCACCGCGTTCGCCACGCTCGGCGTCCTCGCCTTCGCGGTCCTCGTCGCGCTGCTGGTCCTGCTGCCCTCGCTGCCCGCCACCAAGCCCGTCAGCGTGGGTGAGCTGATGGGCCAGTTCGCCAACCGCGGCGTCCGCTCGGGCATCATCGCCACCGCCCTCATCGTCACCGGGCACCTCGCCGCGTACACGTACGTCAGCCCGATGCTCCAGCAGGTCTCCGGCATCGACGAGGACCTGATCAGCGTCCTGCTGCTGGGCTTCGGCGTCGCCGGCATCATCGGCAACTTCGTCGCCGGCGCGGCCGTCGCGAAGAACCTGGGCCGCACGATGGCCGTCATCATCGTCGCGCTGGCCGCCGCGATGCTGCTCTTCCCGCTGCTCGGCAAGAGCCAGGCCGGCGGCATCGCCCTGCTGGTCCTGTGGGGCCTGGCCTTCGGCGGGGTCTCCGTCAGCCTGCAGACCTGGATGCTCAAGTCCGCGCCCGACGCCATGGAGGCCGCCTCGGCCCTGTGGGTGTCTGTCTTCAACCTGGCCATCGCGCTCGGCGCGCTCGTCGGCGGTCTGATCGTCGACCAGGTAGAGCTGATCACCGTGGCCTGGCTGGGCGGCGTCGTGGTGCTGCTCACCGCGCTCACCCTCCCGAGCCTGCGCTCCGCCGGCAAGGCCGCCGAGTGAGCACCCCGCCAGCGAAAGGAACCTCCTCAGTGACCACCACCGCCGTGACCACCGACGACCTCGACGCGCTCGCGTCCGAGCTGCGCGGGCCGCTCCTGCTGCCCGGCACCGACGCGTACGAGGACGAGGCGCTCGGCTTCAACCGGATCCTGCCGGACGCCCGGCCCGCCGCCGTGGTCCTCGCCGACGGCACCGCCGACATCCTCGCCTCGGTGCGCTTCGCCGCGCGCCACGGCATCGCGGTCGCGGTCCAGGCCACCGGACACGGCGTCGCGCTGCCCGCCGACGGCGCCCTGCTGATCAGCACCCGCAACCTCGACGGCGTACGGATCGACCCGCGCACCCGTACCGCCCGCATCGAGCCCGGCGTCCAGTGGAGCCGGGTCATCGAGGAGGCCGCCGCCTTCGGGCTGGCCCCGCTCAACGGCGCCTCCCCCGGCGTCGGCGTCGTCTCGTACACCCTGGGCGGCGGCCTCGGCCCGCTCGGCCGCTCCTACGGCTACTCCGCCGACCACGTGAAGAGCATCGACCTGGTCACCGCGGACGGCGAGCTGCGGTTCGTGTCCCCCGAGGAGCACCCGGACCTGTTCTGGGCGCTGCGCGGCGGCAAGGGCAACTTCGGCGTCGTCACCTCCATCGAGATCGGCCTCTTCCCCGTCGCCCGGCTCTACGGCGGCGGCCTGTTCCTCCCCGGCGAGCACATCGACGAGATCCTGCGCACCTGGCGCGACTGGACGCGGGCGGTCCCCGACGCGATGCAGTCCTCGATCGCCGTGATGCGCTTCCCCGACATCGACGTGCTGCCGGAGCCGGTCCGCGGCCGCTTCCTCGCGCACATCCGGATCGCCTACAACGGGCCCGTCGCGGAGGGCGAGGAACTGGTGCGCCCGCTGCGGGAGATCGCGCCGGCCGTCCTCGACACCGTCGCGGACATGCCGTACACCCGGGTCGCCGAGATCAACATGGACCCGACCGTCCCGTTCGTCTACTACGAGCGCTCCACCCGGATCCGGGAGCTCGACGACGCGGCGATCGACACCCTGCTGCCGCTGATCAAGGAGGGGGTGGACGCGGTCCGCCCCGGCATCGAGCTGCGCCACCTGGGCGGCGCCCTGGGCCGGCAGCCCGAGCACCCCAACGCGCTGCCGCACCGCGAGACCGCGTACACGCTGTTCGCGGGCGCCCCCGTCTGGCCCGAACACATCCAGGACGTACGGGAGTTCCAGGAGCGACTGATCGAGACGATGGAGCCCTGGCGCATCGGCGGCCCGTTCCTGAGCTTCATCAGCGCCCTGGAGAGCACGCCCGAGCACCTGCGCTCGGCGTACGACGAGGCGACGTACGCCCGGCTCGTCTCGGTCAAGGACGCGTACGACCCGCAGAACGTGTTCCGGGTGAACCACAACATCCCGCCGACCGGGTGGTCCCGATGACAGAGGAGAGGACGAAGACCATGCTCAGCGATGCGATGGTGGACGCGTACCTGGAGCGCATCGGCGCGCGCCGGCCGGAGAAGGCCGACATCCACGCCCTGCGGCACCTCCAGGAGCGCCACGTGCTGTCGGTGCCCTTCGAGAACATCGACTACCACGTCGAAGGCGCCGAGCTCGGCCTCGAGCGGGACTTCCTGTACGAGAAGATCGTCACCCGCCGGCGCGGCGGCGGCTGCTACGAGCTGAACCCCGCCTTCGGGCACCTCCTGGAGGCGCTCGGCTTCTCCGTGGAGATCCTCTCCGGCCAGGTCTTCCTCGGCGGCGAGTTCGGCGCGCCGCTGTGCCACCTGGCGCTGCGCGTGCGGCTGGAGGACGGGGACCGGCTGATCGACGTGGGCTTCGGCAAGAACAGCCGGTTCCCGCTGGAGACCGGGTCGGCGGAGGTCCAGAAGGACCCGCACGGCGATTACCGGGTGACCCGGCCCGAGGAGGGCTTCCTCCAGGTCCACTTGAACGGGGAGATCCAGTACCGGCTCGACGAGCGGCCGGTGCGGATCGAGGACTTCTACCCGACGCTGTGGTGGTACCGCACGGCGCCCGATTCGGTGTTCCTGCACAACCTCATCTGCTCGATCCAGAACGAGGGCGGCCGGGTCACCGTCAACGGCCGGGAGCTGACGCGTACGGACGAGAACGGGACCGTGAGGGTGGAGCTTGCGGACGACGCCGCCCTGCGCGCCGCGTACGAGGAGGACTTCGGCCTGGTCATCGACCCGGCCGCCATGCCGAAGCAGCCGGACGTCGACCCGGCCATTCGCATCGTCATGCAGATCGACTGAATATCCTTTCCCTGATATCCACACCCCTGTGCCGTATGCATTGCGCGTGCGGCACAGGGGTTCTTTCTGCCATGACGACCGTATCGAGCCGACCTGACGGATCGACACCTGGTCCATACCTCTCGTGAATTCACCGCGCCATCATAGGAATTGCAGGAATACTCATCAATTCCATGGGAGACAACCACATGCGCAAGAGCACCCGTATCAAGGTCGCCGTTTTCGCGGGCGTCGCCGCGCTCGCCACCGCGACGGCCGTCACGGGCTCCGCGAACGCCGCGGTCGAGGGCGGCAGCAGCTGCTACACCCTGCCGGGCAGCTGGAAGGTCGTCGACGACAACACCCACGAGACCTTCCTCGGCAGCTACTACGGCAGCGCCACCGCCACCGCCGGCGTCGTCAACTTCACCTCGCCGAACAACACCACGACCGCCTCGCACGGCGAGTGGCGCCAGACCGGCTGCGGCACCTACTCCGACACCGACGTCGCCTTCCTGATCGGCGCGGACGGCAAGGCCGCCTCCACCATCACCTTCAAGGCCAACATCTCGGTGACCGGCAAGAACACCGCGAACTTCGACTTCGCCTTCACCATCAACAACCTGGACGGCTCCTTCGTCACCAGCGGTGCCTCCACCGGCAAGGCCACCCGCATCGCCGTCCAGCCCCGCTGACCCCGCACATCCCCCGCACACCCCTGCACCGCGCTCACCCCCCTCGGCGCCCCCTCAGGCGCCCGCCGTACGGGCCCGGCTCCCCCCAGCCGGGCCCGTACGGCTTTGTCGCGTAAGCCGCCCGCACCGCCAACGCAGCGGGGCCCGCGGTGCGCACCGGCCGGGTGCGCACCACGGGCCCCGCAGGGGCCGTACGGGCTCAGGAGGGCTCGGGGGCCGGCAGCGCTGCGACGACCACCGCGGCCTCCTCCTCGGTCAGCTCGATCCCGAACTGCTTGGCCAGCAGCTCGCGCACCTCCCCGTCCGCCACGTGCCGGACCTCGACGGTGCCGTCGGCCCGGGTCAGCGTGAGCTTGCGGTGGTTGAGGTTCAGCCGCCAGTCCTCCGCGATCCGCTCCAGGAAGACGCGGCCGGTGAACGGCGAGCTCGAGTGCGTGGAGATGAAGTAGTTCGCCACCACGCAGTCGATGTGGTGGTGCGCCTCGGTGGCGTACCAGTACAGCGGGAACCAGCCCTCGTCCCGCTTCAGCGAGAGCACCCACTCCTTGTCGCTGCCCTCCTCGCGGGCCAGCCGGTACACCCAGCCGCCCTGGTCCGAGACGGTCCCGTCGGAGACCAGGATCGGCTCCAGCGGGCCCTCGTCGCCGAAGCCCACGTCGGCGAGGTACGTCTCCTCGCCCACGGCCACGCTCAGCATCAGGTGGGTCCGGGGCAGCGGCTTGGGCGCGTCCAGGAGCGGGCGCGCGTACAGCCGCGTGACCTCGTACCCGAGCCGCTCCAGCAGCACTGCGAAGAGCATGTTGTGCTCGTAGCAGTACCCGCCGCGCCGGCTGCGCAGGAGCTTGGACTGCATGACGTCCACGTCGAGGTCGATGCCCCGCCCCAGCAGGATGTCGAGGTTCTCGAACGGGATGGTCAGGGCGTGCGCCCGGTGCAGCCGGCGCAGGGTCTGCGCATCCGGCTCCAGCGGCCCGGTGATGCCCAGGCGGTCGAGGTACGCCTCGACGTCGAGGAGTTCGGCCTGCCACTGGGCGGCGCTGCAGAAGGGCCTCATGCTCAGCCCTTCTTCTCGCTGTCGAGCATGGCCATGCCCTCGGCGTCGAAGCGCGTCCCGGCGACCTCCTCGGCGGGGACGGCCCGCTCGATCTCGGCGACGTCCTCGGCGGTCAGCTCGAGGGAGAGGGCGCCGAGCGCCTCGGTGAGCTGGTCGCGGCGGCGGGAGCCGACGACGGGGACGACGTCCACGCCCTGGGCCATGGCCCAGCCGATCGCCAGCTGCGAGGTGGTGACGCCCTTGGCCTCGGCCACCTTGCCCAGGGCCGCGACCAGCTGCAGGTTCCGGTCGAGGTTCGCGCCGCTGAAGCGCGGGAAGTTGCTGCGGCCGTCGTCGGAGGCGGTGGCGCGCTGGTGGTTCCAGCGGCCGGACAGCAGGCCGCGGGCGAGCACCCCGTACGCGGTGATGGCGGTGCCGAGCTCGCGCGCGGTCGGCAGGATCTCGTCCTCGATGGAGCGGGAGAGCAGCGAGTACTCGATCTGGAGGTCGGAGATCGGGTGCACGGCGGAGGCCCGGCGCAGGGTCTCCGCGCCGATCTCGGACAGGCCGATGTGCCGGACGTGGCCGGCCTCCACCATCTCCTTGATGGCGCCGATGGTCTCCTCGATCGGCACCGCCGGGTCGAGGCGCGCCGGGCGGTAGACGTCCACGTAGTCCGTGCCGAGCCGCTGGAGGGTCTGGGCGAGGGAGTTCTTGACGGCCTCGGGACGGCAGTCGACGCCGAGGATGCCGCCGGACGGGTCGCGCAGGACGCCGAACTTGACGCTGAGGGTGAGCTGCTCGCGGTCGTGGCTCTGCAGCACCTCGCGCAGGAGGAGCTCGTTGTGGCCGCTGCCGTAGAAGTCGCCGGTGTCGAGGAGGGTGATCCCGGCGTCGATGGCGGCGTGCGCGGTGGCGACTCCCTCGGCCCGGTCGGCAGGGCCGTAGAAGTCGGACATGGACATCAGGCCGAGGCCGAGAGCGGAAACCTCAGGGCCGGCCGAACCAAGTGATCGCAGCTGAGTCATATACCCCAGCATTGAGCAGGCGCCTTCGGCGCAAAAACCATTACGGGCCGGTCTGTCAGGTCGTGAATGGCCAAATATCGACGGGGATTCGGCTTTGCCAGTTGCGATCATTGAATGCATGACAGAAACGATGCGCACGGTCCGCCAGGACGTCCTGGGCGGCACCGAAGTACTGAACCTGACGGATTCCCCGCTCCCCATTCCCGGTCCCGCGGGAATTCTGGTAAAGACCCACGCCGCCGGCGTCAATCCCATCGACTGGAAGATCCGTGCATTCGGATTGTGGATGACCCCGCCGTTCGGCGTCGGCTGGGACGTCTCCGGCACCGTCGTGGCGGTCGCGGCGGGCGAGAACCGGTTCAAGGTCGGCGACGAGGTCTTCGGCCTCCCCTCCTTCCCCGACGAGGCCGCCGGGTACTCGGAGTACGTCGCCGCGCCCGCGCGCCACTTCGCGCGCAAGCCGGGCAGCCTCGACCACGTCTCCTCGGCCGCCCTGCCGCTCGCCGGCTCGACCGCCTGGCAGGCCCTGGTCGACGGCGCGGACCTGCAGGCGGGCCAGCGGGTGCTGATCCACGCGGCGGCCGGCGGCGTCGGCCACCTGGCCGTCCAGATCGCCAAGTCCCGCGGCGCGTACGTCATCGGCACGGCCAGCGCGGCCAAGCACGAGCTGCTGCGCGAGCTGGGTGCCGACGAGCTGATCGACTACACGGCGCAGGACTTCACCGAAGCCGTCCAGGACGTGGACGTCGTACTCGACCTGGTCGGCGGCGAGTACGAGGACCGCTCCCTGCGCACCCTGCGTCCCGGCGGGCTCTACATCGGCGTGACGAACCCCCTCGGGATCGAGGAGATCACCGCGAAGGCGACCGCGGCGGGCGTCCGCGCCATCACGGTCAACGTGGCCCCCGACCACATGGTCCTGCAGGAACTGGCCACCCTCGTCGACACGGGCCGGCTGCGCCCCCTGATCGCGGAGACCTTCCCCCTCCAGGACGTGCGCAAGGCCCACGAGCTCGGCGAGTCCCGCCACACCACGGGCAAGATCGTCCTCACGGTCTGACCCGGCCCGGACGGCGCCGCCGCTGCACCGGCCGCCCTCGCGGTCGGTGCGGCGCGCGGCGGCGGTGACGGCGACCAAAACAAACCGTCCGGCCACTTAAAGTGATCATGTGTTGTAACTGACGATGGTCGGCATGACGGGATCTCCCTCAGCGGACTCCGCCGGCGCGGACGACGACGCCAAGGCGCAACGGGCAGGTGTGCGGCAGGAGGCCACCGCGTCGGGCGACGCCCGGGTCTACCAGGCCGGCCGAGACCTGCGCATCCTCGACATCCGCGTCCCGCGCGGCATCCGGAACACGTTCCTCGTTCTCGTGGTCCTGGCACTGATCGGCGGCGGGGCCTGGGCGGTGGTGCGCTGGGTGCTGCCGGCCTACGCACCGACCTACAAGACGCAGTTCCTCATGGACGCGACCGCCGTCGCGGATTCCGGGGACGCGGACGCCGTCGCCGCCTCCCTCAGGACCGTGGTGGGCAACGCGGGCGACTCCGACGCCCTGGCCCTGCGCCGGTTCGGCGGCGAGTGCGGTACGGACGGCAACACCGCGCAGCTGGTGGACTTCGGCACCGACAACCGGCAGGACATCGTCCGGGCCGCCCAGCAGGCCACGGTGGGCGGCCGGGCCACCCTGCTGCGGGGCATCGTCCAGGCCGTCGACGACTTCTCCGGCACGTTCGCGTTCGGCGCGGATCAGCGCGCCAAGCAGGTGAGCCGCATCGTCGTCGTCACCCGGCACGGCAAGGACGCGTGCGACGACGACACCGACTTCGTACGGCGGGAGATCGCGGACCGGATCCGGGCGGCCGGCCTGAAGATCGAGTTCCGGCTGATCGGCTACCAGGTCCCCGAGAACCAGAGCGAGAGCCTGAAGTCGATCGCCACCGCCGGCTCCAACCCGGCCGAGCCGGTCTTCGCGAACACCCGGGCGGACCTCGACGCGGCCCTGGAATGGTCGACCAACACCGAACCGGTCCTGCGCAACGCCACGAAGATCGTGGACGTCCTCAACCCGGCCGTGACCCGTATCAACACCGCCGTACGGGAGATCGACGAAGGCCGCCTGGGGGAGGCCGGCCAGAACCTGGACCGAGCCCGGGAACCGCACGTCGCCGCCGAGTTCGAGGACCTCGACGGCCGGGCGAAGACCCCCGAAGGGCGCGACATCAACGACCGGGCCTCGCAGCTGCGCGAGCAGCAGAAGACCGTGCTCGACGCCGCCGACCGAATGCTGGAGGCGGCACGCGACAAGGCCCCGCTGAACGCCCGCCACGAGGCCTTCGAGAAGGCCGCCACCGACTACAACACCCAGGTGGACGCGATGAACAAGGCACTCGCCGCCCTGCGCGCCAAGGCCCCGGCGGCCCGATGACGACCCCCGTGGCGGCGCGGCCGCGCAGGCGCTGGTTACGGGTCGCCCTGGTGGTTCTCGTGGTCGCCGTGGTGGCCGTCGGGGCGACCGTCGTGTACGTCGTGCGGTCCACCCCGCAGTACCGCACCGCGTTCCTCGTCGACACCTCCGACCCCGGACCCGCGGGGGCACAGCGGGACTTCGGCGCGCTCGCCGATGCGGTCGGCGCCGCAGCCCGCAACAGCGGGGACCGCGATGCGCTGTCCCTGCGGCGGTTCGGCGGCGCCTGCGGCGAACCGGGCAACACCCGCGAACTGGTGGGCAGCGGGACCGGCAACGCGCAGCGGATCGGCGCTGCGGCGCACGAGCTGACCCCGGGCGGCCGGGCGACCCTGAACAGCGGGCTCCTGGCCGCGATCGACGACTTCTCGGGGCGCTTTCCGCTGCGCGGCAGCAAGCGCAACCGCATCGTCGTCGTCACCACGCAGGGCACCGACGGCTGCGGCGGCGACCCGGCCGCGATGAACAAAACGGTCCGCGACCGGATGGACGCCCTCGGCCTGCAACTGGAGTTCCGGTTCGTTGGCTACCGCGTGCCCGCGGCGGAGCAGGAGGTCCTGACCCGGCTCGCCTCGGCGGTCAAGGCCGCCGCACCGCAGTTCACGCAGGACGCCGCCGAGCTGAACGCCGTGCTCGAGAAGCTGGTGATCCCCACGCTGCCCGAGGCCAAGCCGGTCGAACTGCCCTCCCAGGAGGTCTCCGTCACCGCCTGCTCTCGGACCGGTACGCCCCTGGAAGGAACACCCGCGCCCCCGCCGCCTTCGGTCCGCCTGCCGAGCCGGCTCACCGTGCCGGCAGGCGCCCAGGTGTACGCGGCGGATCCGAAGACCTACCTGATGGCGCCGGCGGGCAAGACGTGCACTCTCGTCTCCTACGACTCCGCGGTGTACCGGCAGGTACACGTGGGTGACACCCCGCTCGACTTCGAGAGTTTCGGGGTGGGTCTGATGGAAGACGTGGTGACCGGGGTGGCCCTGGACTGCTCCGACTTCGGCAAGACCGCGCCCGAGTTGCTGAAGTACCTGGACGGGGACCCGGACGCCACGGAGAGCACGTGCAGGGCACAGGACACGGGAAAGACGGTGAACCTCCCCACCGGCGTCCCGGGTCTCTACGTCGGAACCATCCGAGAGTCCGTGGGGCCCGACGTCAAGGGCCACCTCCGCCTCCTGAACTTCCGTGGCGAACGCCCTGTCACGAGCCGTCTCATCTGCCTGCTCCCCAAGGAGCAGGCAGACATCTGCACGGCCTCCCTCGTCTACTACTTCCTCCAGCAGGCGGCCGGGACGAACATCTCCACCGCCGACCGCGACCGCGTCACCGCAGCCCTCGAGGCCTACGTCAAGAGCCTGCCGTGAGCCGGTCGAAGTCGTACGCGCCGTGCAGCCAGGCCACCTTGTCGTACATGTCGTCGTCCGACAGCGAGGCCAGCATCGCGTTGCGCTCGACCCGCGCCCCGCCCGCCGCGTGGTACAGCTGGCGCCCCATCTCCCGGGCCACCAGCTGCACCTGCGCCGTCCGCTCGCGCCGCGCCGCGTTGTACTTCTCCAGCCGCTGCTCGAAATCGGCCGGGCAGCCGTCCAGCAGCCCGCTCAGCAGCACCGCGTCCTCGATGGCCTGGCAGGCGCCCTGCGCGGCGTACTGGAGCATCGGGTGCGCGGCGTCGCCCAGCAGCGCCACCCGGCCCTCGGTCCAGCGGTCGACCGGATCGCGGTCGCACAGCACCCAGGACTTCCAGTCCCGGCCGAGCTCCAGCAACCGCCGTGCGGCACCGGACAGTTCGGGGAAGGAGTTCACCACGTGGCCGTGCTCCGCCGGCAGGCCCGCCACGGCCTCCGTGGCGCCGTCGTCCCGGGTCGCGGCCAGGTTGAAGTGCTCGCCGCCCGCGATCGGGTAGTGGACGAAGTGCCACTTGGGGCCGGCCCACAGGGTGACGGTGTTCCACCGCAGCTCCTCCGGCACCTCCTCCATCGGGATCACCGACCGGTAGATGGTGTGCCCGGAGACCCGCGGGGCCCCGTCGCCGATCATCTGCTGCCGGATCGCGGAGTGCAGTCCGTCCGCGCCGATCAGCGCGTCGCCGGTGAGGCGCCGGCCGTCGGCGAGGACGGCGGAGACCGCGCCCGCCTTCTGCTCGTAGGCCACGACGTGGTGGCGGCCCAGCAGCTCGATGCCGGGGTGGCGGCGGGCGGCCTCCAGCAGCGGCAGGTACAGGTCGACGCGGTGGACGACGGCGTACGGGTTGCCGAACCGGCCCCGGTACTTCTCCTTCACCGGCATCGCGGCGACCTTCTCGCCGGTCGTGCCGTCCATGAAGCGCAGCTCGTCGATGAAGACGGCGCGGTCGCGGACCTCCTGGCCCACGCCCAGCAGGTCGAGCGCGTGGAAGGCGTTCGGACCGAGCTGGATGCCTGCGCCGACCTCGGTGAAGACGTCCCTGCGCTCCAGGACGGTGACCTGGTGTCCACGCTTCGCGAGTCCGAGCGCCGCGGCGAGGCCACCGATGCCACCGCCGGCGATGAGTATGTCGGCCATGGGGGTTCTCACATCCCTTTCGTTGTCAGTGACTGTGGGTGCCCGAGCGGTGGGCCGGGAAGAGCCGTCCCAGTTCGGCGTGGAAGCCGGGGAAGGTCTTGCCGACACAGGACGGGTCGTCGAGCGTGATGCCGGGGACGCGCAGGCCCAGTACCGAGAACGCCATGGCGATCCGGTGGTCCCGGCGGCAGGCGATCCGGGCGGCCCTGGGGCGACCCGGATGGACGGTGAGCCGGTCCGGTCCTGACTCGGTGCGGATCCCGAGGGCCCGCAGGTTCTCCTCGACCGCGGCGATCCGGTCGGACTCCTTGAGCCGTGCGTGGCCGATGCCGTGGACGGTGATCGGCGCGTCGGCGAGCGGGGCCACCGCCGCCAGTGTCATGAAGGTGTCGGAGATGTCGCCCATGTCGACGGCGAAGCCGCCGCGCAGCGCCCCGGTGCCGGTGACGGTGGTCGCCCCGTCGCCGATCTCCACCCGGGCGCCCGCCCGGCGCAGCACCTCCACGAATCCGAGGTCGCCCTGGACGCTGCCCAGGCCGAGGCCGGGCACGGTGACGGCGGTGCCGGTGACGGCGGCCGCCGCGAAGAAGTAGGAGGCGGTGGAGGCGTCGGGTTCGACGTCGAGCTCGGCGGCCCGGTAGCCGCCGGGCAGCACCTGGATCGCGCCGCCCTCGAACTCGTCGACGTAAGCGCCGAAGTGCCGCATCAGCTCCTGGGTCATGGTGATGTACGGGCGGCTGACCAGCCCCTCGCCCCGTACGGTCAGCGGCTGGCGCATCAGCGGTCCCGCCATCAGCAGTCCGGTGAGGTACTGGCTGCTGAGCGAGGCGTCCACGGTCAGCTCGCCGCCGGTCAGGCCCCGGGCGGCGACGGTCAGCGGCAGCCCGCCGACGGGTTCGGTGACGCGGGCGTCCGCGCCGAGCCGGCCCAGCGCCTCGGCGAGGGGCCGCAGCGGCCGGGCGCGCAGCTGGTCGGTGCCGTCGAAGGCGAACGCGCCGGAGCCGGTCGCCGCGAACGGCGGCAGGAACCGGGCCGCGGTGCCCGCGTCCTCGCACCACACCGCTCCCCCGCCGGCCGGGGCGCGCCCGCTGCCGGTGACCTTCCAGCCGTCTTCGCCCTCCACGACGGGGACGCCGAGGCCGGCCAGGGCCTGCCGGAAGGCGACCGTGTCCGCGCTGACCAGCGGGGCCCGCAGCAGCGAGACCCCGTCGGCCGCGGCGGCCAGCAGCAGCGCCCGGTTGGTGATGCTCTTCGAGCCCGGGATCCGGGCGGTCAGTACGGCCGTGCTCACGCGCTCTCCCGGTGTTCTGCGCGGGCCAGCCCGGCCCGGGCGGTGGCGGCCACCCGGGCTGCGCTGAAGCCGTGCTGCCCGTGCAGCGCGGTGTACGGGCCGCGCTCGCCGCACTGGTCGAGCCGGACCGGGATGCCGGCCTCGCCGAGCAGTTCGTAGCAGCCGAGCGCGGAGCCGGCCGCCACGGACACCCGGGCCCTGGCGCCGGGCGGCGGCTGGGGGCAGGGCATCGGCACCACCCGGGCGGCGATGCCCTCGCGGTGCAGGATGGCGCGGGCGTCGAGGGCGATGCGCATCTCGCTGCCGGTGGCGATCAGCACCACGTCGGGCACGACGCCCTCGGCGTCGGCCTCGAGCTCGAGCCCGGTCCCGGCCTCGGCGAAGGCCTCGCCCTCGGCCTCGGCCTCGGCCACGACGCTGTCCCGCTTGGACCAGCCGGGCTCGCCCGGATCGCCGACGGCCCCGGCGGCCGGGGCACGTTCGGAGGGACGGGGGAATCTCTGCATGCGACGGGCCACCGCTCTACTCGCTGGTCTTGCGGTCGAGTACGAGGTCGTGCCCGACGATGTACGCGGCCGCGTCGGAGCAGAGCCAGACCACGGTGTCGGCGATCTCCTCGACGCTGGCTCCCCGGCCCAGCGGACAGGGGCTGATGGCGTTGATGCGGATCGACTGGGCGACGTACTCGCGGGCCGCGGTCCGGGTCAGGGCGCTGACGGCGGCCGTGGACGCGGCGTACGCGCCGAGGCCGGGGAGCATGCCCTGGGCGCCGATGTTGCTGGCGGTGTTGACGATGACCCCGCCTCCGGCGGTCTCCATGTGGGCGATCTCGTGCTTCATGGACAGCCAGACGCCGGTGAGGTTGGCCGTCAGGGTGTGGGCCCAGACCGTCTCGTCGATGTCCGCGACGGACTGGTGCGGGCCCAGTTCGGTGGTGTTGTTGAAGGCCACGTCCAGGGCGCCGTGCCGGCGCACCGTCTCGGCGACGACGTACGCGGCGCCGGCGTCCGCGCCGGCCGTCGTCTCCGACACGTCGGCGACCACGCTGTCGGCCTGCCCGCCCGCGTCGCGGATCAGCTTGACCGTTCCTTCGAGCGTCTCCGGGTGGCGGCCCGAGACCACCACCAGTGCGCCGAGCCGGGCGAAGGCAACCGCCGCTGCCCGGCCGATGCCTTCGCCTCCTCCGGTGACGAGGACGACCTGGCCGTCGAACCGTTCAGACATCAGCGTTCTCCTGATTCTCCGCTTCGGATTTAACGGGAAGGCGCTCCGCGGAACGCCACCGACCAACCGTCACCCTGCAAGAAACAACAGCCGTTGAGGCAGTGGCCTTTGCTCATTCCGTCAGGTTCCGGGGGCAGGTGACGCAATGCTCCGCCCGGCTTTGACACCGCTGTTCGCCCGACCGATGCTGCACGCCGGCTTAGCTGCGGAAAGGGGAGATCAATGCTGACGCTTTCGTGGACCCGTCCAGTCGTCGGCGCAGTTCAGGAGGGGTGTCCGGCTCCTACGCGGGAGAGCCTGTGGCAGGCTCTGCTGCACAAGGCGGAGTTCCCCACCGGCTATGTTCCGGCCATTACGGATTGCCGGATCAACGAACGGTACGCCGATGGATTTCTCCGGGAAATCCGGCGCGGTGACCTGACCTTCGTACAACGCGTCACCCCGCAGGAGAGCGCCGGACGCATTACCTACCGGCATCTGGACGACACCGACATCGCAGAGATACGCAATGAGATCGGAGAGGACGCGGACGGCCGGCTCACGCTCACGCTGAGCATCACCCTGACCGACCGCCCGGCGGCCGCGATCCTCGCGCAGAACACCTATCTGCGGGATCTGGACTGCGATTTCCACGGCACGCTGGACGCCATGACGGAGGTCCTGCGCCAGGTGATGACCACAGGGGCGGACCAGAGGGCGTGACACCCACGCGTACGGCCCCTCACGCCCCCGGGGGCCGTGAGGGGCCGTACGCGCTCTCGTGCCTCACACCTTCCCGGGCAGCGTGTGGACGCCCTCGACCGTCGCCTCCACGTCGAACACCGTGTACTGCACCGGCGCCCGCCCGATCAGCTCGGCCGCGCGCGGGGCCAGCGGCCGCGCCGCCGCCTCCGCGGACTCCCACAGCAGCACCGCGCCCCAGCGCTCCGTCGCCGGGTCCGCGATCCAGAACTTCAGCCGCAGCCCCTCGACCGCGGCGAACCGGTCGACCGCCTCATCGCGCAGGTACGCCCGCAGCGAGTCGATGCTGTGCCCCGAGTCCTTCAGGTCCCACCAGGCCACCGTCGCCTTCATGCTCATACGGACTGCTCCTGGAGCAGTCCGGACAGGGCTTCGCTGACGATGCGGATGCCGTCCTCCGTGAGCACCGACTCCGCGTGGAACTGCATCGAGCGGAAACCGGGCCCCCGCAGCGCGTGCACCTCCCTGGTCCCCGGCTCCCGGCACACCTCGACCGTGCCGATCCCGGGCACCTCGACGGTGTCCGAGGCGCTCTGCGCGGCGAAGGTGTTGTAGAAGCCGACCCGCTCGCGCCGCCCGAACAGCTCGATCTCCCGCTGCACGCCCTGGTTGGGCTGGTCCCGGCGCTTAAGCGCGAAGCCCAGCTTCGTGCTGAGCACCTGGTGGCTCAGACAGACCGCGAGGAACGGCCGCCCCTCACCGAGGAGGGTGTCCACCGCGGACCGCAGGTGCGCGATCTTCGGGTCGTCCACCTCCCGCGGGTCGCCCGGCCCCGGCCCCATCACGACCAGGTCGTACGGGGCGAAGCTGTACGGCTCGTCGAACCGGCGGACCGTGACGTCGGCCTCCATGGCCCGCAGCTGGTGCTCGATCATCGCGGTGAAGGTGTCCTCCGCGTCGACCACCAGCACCTTGCGGCCCATGAGCAGCGGGACCGGCCGGGCCCGGGAGGCGTCGTCGTCCAGCCAGAACCCGGCGATCGTCGCGTTGCGCCGGCTCAGGGCCGCCCGTACGTCCGGGTGGTCGCCGAAGCGGCGCGGCCCCGACGGCTCGAACATCGCGAGCAGGCCGGCCGCCTTCGCGCGGGTCTCGGCGACCTCGGACAGCGGATCCGAGTGGCGCACGAGGGTCGCGCCGACGCCGATGCGCATCCGGCCGGCGCCGTCGATGTCGGCGGTGCGGATCAGGATCGCCGAGTCCAGCGTCCGCTCGCTGTTCTCGTCCTGGCCCATCAGGGCCAGCACACCGCTGTAGTAGCCGCGGCCCTGGGGCTCGTACTTCTTGATGACCCGGCCCGCGCTCTCCAGCGGGGACCCGGTGACGGTCGGCGCGAACAGGGTCTCGTGCAGGATCTCGCGGGGATCGCGGGAGGTGCGGCCCTCGATGAAGTACTCGGTGTGGGCGAGACGGGCCATCTCCTTGAGGTACGGCCCGACGACCCGGCCGCCCGATGCGCAGATCCGGGCCATCATCTTGAGTTCCTCGTCGACGACCATGTACAGCTCGTCGGCCTCCTTGCGGTCGGCGAGGAAGTCCATGACGCCGGGCAGTTCGGGCCCCGACGCGGGGAACCGGTACGTGCCGCTGATCGGGTTCATCACGGCCCGGCCGCCGGAGAGGCTCACGTGCCGCTCGGGCGAGGCACCGATGAGGGTGCGCCCGCCCGTGTGCACGATGAAGGTCCAGTACGCGCCGGTCTCCCGCTCCAGCAGCCGGCGGAAGAAGCGCAGCGCCGCACCGACGGAGTACTCGCTGATGTCGGCCACGAAGGACCGCTTCATCACGAAGTTGGCGCCGGCGCCGGTGCCGATCTCGTCCGCGATGACGCGGCGAACCGTTTCGGCGTACGTGTCGTCGTCGATGTCGAAGTCGCCGCCTGTCGCGAGGTGGACGGGGGCGTCGGGGATCCCCGCCAGGACGGCGGCGAGCGGCACCTGCGCCTGTTCCTCGATCACCATGGCGAGCAGCGGGGTGCCGTCGTCGGGCGCCTCGAAACCGCGCTCGGCGAGCTGCCGGTACGGGACCAGGGTGAGCACGTCCTGGCGGGCGCCGGCCCCCGCCTCGACGTCCCGGAGCGGGATGTCGGCGAGCGTGGCCGCCTCGGCGAACTCGCCGAGGAAGAGGTCGAGGTGCCCGTTGACGGTGGTCTCCGGACGGTGGATCAGCGCGAAGGCCGGCGGTCGGCCGGTCAGGATCCGGCCCAGCAGGTCTCCGGTCATGCGGATTCCCCTCCCGCTCCCGCATAGGCGGCCACCCGGTCCGGGAGGGCCGTCAGGAGCTCTTTGGTGGTGGTCAGGCGGGCGCAGCGGCCGGCGGCGTACTCGAGCGCCATCCGGTGCTCCTCCCAGCTGAAGTCGGCGACGGCGTCGGCGACCAGGAAGGGCTGGATGTCGTTGGTGAAAGCGTCGACCGCGGTCACCAGGACGCCCACGTGCGCGTACACACCGCAGAGGATCAGCTGGTCGCGGCCCTGTGCGCGCATCCGCTCCAGCAGATCGGTCTTGAAGAAGGCGCTGTAGCGCCACTTGGTGAGCATCCAGTCGCCGGCGGCGGGCGCCACCGGGTCCACGACCTGGCGGTGTTCCGGGCTGGGCTGCATGCCCGGGCCCCAGAAGTCCCCGAGCAGTCCGCGCTCCTCGGGGGTCATACCGCCCGGCTGCGCGGTGTACGCGACCGGGATGCCGAGCTCGGCTGCGCGCACGCGCAGTGCGCCGGCGTTGCGGGACAGGTCCACGACGGGCTGCTCGCCCGCGGGGAAGGGGGCCAGGAAGTACTTCTGCAGATCGTGCACCAGCAGGACGGCGCGGTCCGGATCGATCTCCCAGTCGACGCCGGAGGCGGGCAGGTCGGCCGCCGACGGCATCGGATAGGGGTTGATCGCAGGTATGCCTGCCATGCGTTTCTCCCTCTCGTTCACGCTCTCGTTCACGGTTCGCTGACTGGTTGCACCGGTCTCAGGCACCGAGCGCCGCACCGCCGTCGACGGTGAGGTCGTGCATCGTGATGTGGGCGGCCTTGTCGGAGAGCAGGAAGACCACCGCCTCGGCGACGTCCTCGGGACGCGCCAGCTTGCCCAGCGGGATCCCGACGCGGTACGCGTCCGGGACCCCGTCGATGGAGGCCCGCGCACTGCTCTCGTCCTGCCACATGGAGTTGAGCATCGGGGTGTCCGTCGAGCCCGGCGCCACGAGGTTCGCGCGGATGCCGTACTTGGCGACCTCCAGCCCCAGGCACTTGGTGAACATCGTCGCTGCGGCCTTGGAGGCGGCGTACGCGGACATCTCGGTACGGGCGGTGCCCGCGGCGTTGGAGGCGATGGTGACGATCGCGCCCCTGCGGCGCGGCACCATGCGGTTGACGACGGCCCGGGAGACGAAGAAGACGCCCGTGGTGTTGACCGCGAACGTCGTGCTCCACTCCTGGTCGGTCAGGGTGCGTGCCTCGGCCAGCCGCAGCACGCCGGCGGCGTTGACGAGGAAGTCGAGCGGACCGACGAGCGCCTCGACGTCGTCGACCAGCGATTCGACGTCGGCGCTGGAGGTGACGTCTGCCGGGAACGGATCGACCCGGCCGCCCTCCTCCGCGACGGACTTGGCGACGTCGCGCAGGCGGTGGGCGTCCCGGTCGACCGCGGCCACCCGGACGCCCCGGGAGGCCAGGGCGCGGACAATCGCCTCGCCGATGCCGCCGGCCGCTCCGGTGACCAGAGCGATCTTTCCTTCCATGATGGAGAAACCCCCTCTTTTTCTTCGGCCTCAGCCGCGCCAGGCCGAGGCGACCTCGATGGCCTGGTCGACATTGAGGCGCGGGTCGCAGAACGAGGTGTACTTCTCGCCCAGTTCGTCGACGTGGTATTTGTCGGAAACGCATTCGTGGACCAGGTCCGGGGTCGTTTCCAGGTGGAGCCCGGCAGCCACTCCGCCGTTGTCGACGACGGCCTTCTGGAATTCCTCGACCTCGCGTACGACCGTTTCCACATAACGGGTCTTGACGCCACCGGGCAGGCTGACGGTATTCCCGTGCATCGGGTCGCACAGCCACAGCACCGGGTGCCCGGCGTCGTGCACGGCGCGGACCAGCTCCGGCAGCTTCTCGGCGGCCGTTCCCTGGCCCATCCGGGAGATCAGCGTGAGCCGGCCCGGCTCCCGCTCGGGATCGAGCCTCCCGCACAGCTCCACCAGCTCGGCCGGGGTCATCTTCGGACCGACCTTGGTGGCGACCGGGTTGGCGATGGTCGCGAAGAGCTCGATGTGGGCGCCGTCCAGCTCGCGGGTGCGCTCGCCGACCCACGGCCAGTGCGTCGAGGTCAACAGCACCGAGCCGTCCGGCTGGGTGCGCAGCATCGGGCCCTCGTAGTCCAGCAGCAGCGCCTCGTGGCTGGTCCACACCGGGGCCTCGGCCGCGGAGGGGCGCCCCTCGCCGTGCCAGCCGAGCCAGCCCATGGCCCCGGCGGCCGCCCGGTAGCCGGCGACCAGGCGCCGGGGGTCGGGACGGCGCAGCTCGGGGTCGGGCTCCGGGCTGTTGACCATGTGGCCGCGGTAGACGGGCAGCTCGATGCCGCCGACGGTCTCGGTCGGCTGGGAACGCGGCTTGCCGAACTGGCCGGCCAGCCGGCCCACCCGTATGACGGGCTTGAGCGAGCGCGTCTTCATGACACCGGCCAGCACGTCGAGGAGCGCCGCCTTGCGCGCCACATAGCCGGGAGTGCACTCCGCGGGGTCCTCCGCGCAGTCCCCGCCCTGGATGACCTGCACCTCGCCCCGCGCGGCCGCGGCGAGCAGGACGCGAAGGGCTTCGACGTCCTGCGGACGGACGAGGGCGGGTGCTTCGGCGAGTTCGGCCCTGGCATTCTCCAGGGCGTCTTCATCCGGCCAAACGGGCTGTTGGCCCGCGGGCAATGATTTCCAGCGTGCAACACCGTGCATGCGGCACCTCCCAGTGCTGAACCTGCCGTGACATCAGATGCAGCCAGAAGTCTGTGAAACAGGCATTCGGGGGAACCACAAGAGATTCGCCACTACGTCAGGTGGGGCCGCATTCGGTCAGGTTGAAAGCAAGGGCCCGAAATAAACCTGACGCAGTACCCGGGCGTTGGACCGGGGTCGGTGCCGAACCCTTTAAGGTCCGCACACGTGAGAGGACACGGGACCTAGCGGGTCCGGTACTTGACACACCATCAACGGTTCAGTTCATACAGATGTCATGACGTTCTAAGGTCGTGTTCGTGGTTAGTCAAGGAGCTGGAGCGCTGCTGAAG
Organism: Streptomyces sp. NPDC032745; assembly: GCF_055579465.1. NCBI lineage: Bacteria > Bacillati > Actinomycetota > Actinomycetes > Kitasatosporales > Streptomycetaceae > Streptomyces > Streptomyces sp. NPDC032745. Next base: position 380,752 of record NZ_JBVING010000003.1, read on the forward strand.
CAACTGGTGTCCGAGGGGGTTTCGCCGTGGCTGAGCACGCAGGACCCCGGGGACTTCGACGCCGGAGCCCGGTACCCGACCCTGGGCGCCCACTTCCACAATGCCCTCGCGCCCGCGGGCAGCAGTGTGGCCCAGCTCCGCCGCGCCTGCGATCTGCTGCTGCCCGTGTACGAGATCAGCAAGGGCACCGTGGGCCAGGTCTCCGTGCCCGTCCCCCCGCGCCGCGCCCATGACGTGAAGGCGATGGGCGCGGCGGCCCGCGCGGTGCACCGGGCGGTGGACCGCCCCAACGCGCTCGTCCGCATCCCCATGACCCCGGCGGGTCCCCGGGTGCTGTCCGACTGCCTCGCCGAGGGGATCGGGGTGCACGCCTCGATGGTCTTCTCGGACGAGCGGTACTCCGAGGTGCTCGACGGCTACCTCGACGGGCTGGAGCGCTCCCTCTCCTGCGGCCGGCCGCTGGGCGCCGCCCCGATGGTGGCCTCCTTTCCGGTGGGCCTGCTCGACGTGGCGGTCGACGCCCGGCTGGACGAGCTCCGCGTCGGCCCCCGGCACGAGGTGCGCGGCGCCGCGGGACTGGCCGTGGCCCGCACGATGTACCGGCTGCGCGAGGAACGGCTGTCCGGGGACTGGTGGCGGGTGCTCCGGGCCAACGGGGCCCCGCAGCCGCGGCTGCTGTGGGGTACCGGCGCCGACGGCGGCGTGGGCGCCCTGGTGGGCTGGAACACCGGGCTCGCCCTGTCCGTGGACACCCTGGAGGCCGCCGCCCGGAAGCCGGAGCTGACCGGTGACACCCTCCTCAACGCCGACGGGGAGGCGGCATGCGCCCTCCGGGCCCTGGAACGGGTCGGCGTGCCCGCCCGTCAGGTCGCCGCCGTGCTGGAGACGGAGGAGCTCACCCGCCTCCAGCACGGCTGGGGGGTCAGGACGGGATCCGGTCTCGCCGCCTCTCCGGGAACCGGGTATTCGTCAGCGCCAGCAGCGGAGCCGACTTGACGGCCGTCTCCTCGTACTCGGCAGCCGGATCGGACAGGGCCACCACGGCCCCGCCGACCCCGTACCGGACGCGGTCGGCGGTGACCGTGGCGGTACGGATCACGATGCTCAGGTCCGCGGCGCCCGAGAGCGAGAAGTAGCCGATGGCCCCCGAGTACACCCCGCGCGGACCCGCCTCCAGCCGGTCGATGATCTGCATCGTGCGGATCTTGGGGGCCCCGGTCATCGACCCGCCCGGGAAGGCGGCCCGTACGCAGTCCACGGCCGACAGCTCCGGCCGCAGGCGCGCCCGTACGGTGCTCACCAGCTGGTGGACGGTGGCGTACGTCTCGACCCGGAACAGCTCCTCGGCCTCGACCGAACCCGGTACGGCGCAGCGGCCGAGGTCGTTGCGGACCAGGTCGACGATCATGAGGTTCTCGGAGCGGTCCTTCTCGTCGGTCAGCAGGTCGGCGATCAGCTCCGCCTCCTCCTGCGGGGTGCTGCCGCGCGGCCGGGTGCCCTTGATGGGCGAGGACTCCACGAGCCCGTCGCGGGAGACCCGCAGGAACCGCTCGGGCGAGGTGCTGAGCACGGACAGCTCGCCGAACTGGAGCAGCGCGGCGAACGGCGCCGGGCTGGTGCGGCGAAGGGTGCGGTACGCGGCCCACGGGTCGAGGCGGGCTTCGGCCTCGGCCATGTTGGTGAGGCAGACCTCGTACGTCTCGCCGGCGGCGATCTCCTCCAGGCAGGAGTCGATGAGGTCCAGATAGGCCCCGCGGTCGTGCCGCAGCCGGATCTCCCCGCTCGGGGCGGTCGGCCGGGGGGCCGGCAGGCTCAGGCCCGCGAGCTGGGCCAGCCGTTCAGCCGTGCCGATCAGCCAGGCGTCGGCCGCGGCCGCGGACTCCTCGCCGGTTCCCTCCGCCAGCGCCAGCAGGTGGGTGGTGTTCGCGACGTGGTCGAAGACCAGGGCGCGGTCGGCGAAGACCATGGTGGCGTCGGCCACCGGCGAGCGGTGCACGAGATCGCCGCCGCATTCGGCCTTGAGCTCGTATCCGAGGTAGCCGACCCAGCCGAGCGCGAAGTCGAACGGGAGCTCGGGGAGTTCGGTGTGCAGGGAGCGCAGGTCGCGGTCGACCCACTCCAGGAACGGGGCGGCGACCAGCTCGCTCGCACCGCCCGCCGACTCGACGGTGACGCACCCGCTCCACACGTCGGCGGTGGCGACCCGGGCGAGCGGCCCGGTGGCGTCGCCCATGACCGAGAACCGGCCGCGGTCGCCGCCGGGCAGGCTGCTGTCCAGCCAGTAGGCGTGGTCGTTCCCGCGGAAGAGCTGGTCGTAGACGGTCTCGGGGGACCAGCGGGTGGGCAGCTCGCGCGTGACCAGCCGGAGCCGGCGGACCGGGACCTCGGCGGCGGGAGCGGGAGCGGTGCCGGTGGCGGGTGCGGCGACGGGTGCGGCGGCTGGGCGGCGGGCCCCCGTCGCGTGGCGCTCGTGGTGCTCGTGGTGCTCGTGGTTCGTGTGATGTGCCTGGTTCGCCTGGTGCGCGCGGGTCAGATCGGCGAAGTTTGCAAGCAGCTCGATCCCGTACTGACTGCAAATCGATTCGGGGTGGAACTGCACCCCCCACATCGGCCGCGTCCGGTGCCGCAGCCCCATCAGGATGCCGTCCGGCGTCCACGCGGTGGCCTCGAGCTCGGCCGGCAGATCCGTCACGGCGAGGGAGTGGTACCGGACCACCTCCATCGGGGAGGGCAGCCCGGCGAACAGGCCGGTGCCGTCGTGCACGACCGGCGAGGTGCGGCCGTGCCAGGGCTCCGGCGCACGGGCGACCGTGGCGCCGTGCACGTGCCCGATCCCCTGGTGGCCGAGGCAGACGCCCAGCAGCGGCAGCGGCGAGCGCTCGACGATCTCGGCGCAGATGCCGAAGTCGGCCGCCCTGCCCGGGGTGCCGGGGCCGGGCGAGACCACGACGTTGTCGAACGCGCCGAGTTCCGTGATCTTCCAGTGCGGGTCGTCATTTCGGACGACTTCCGGCTCCCGGCCATTGACCTCGGTCAGATAGTGGAAGAGGTTATGGGTAAACGAGTCGTAGTTGTCGACGAGCAACGTGCGCATGATGAAATATCCCCCCCGTCTGAATCACGCCGAGATTGGCTTGATTTCGAGCAGCATGTGCTCGACCATGTCCTCTCCGTACTCCCCCTCGCGGACCCGGTAGCTCGCCACGGTCGACAACTCGCGCCCGCTTCCGTCCGCCATCTCGTGCAGTGCCGCCAGGTCGCCGCGGTCGCTGAAGTGCAGCAGGACGCGGCCGCCCGGGGTGGTCCAGTGGACGGCCTGCTCCAGGTAACGGCGGTGAGCCTGGTACCCGGTGTCCACGTATGCCCGCTCGTGCACCGACTTGTACTCGTAACTCTCGGGCCCCATCACGTAGTTGGAGCTCCAGAAGACGACGTCGAACCGCTCGCTCTCGCGCAGCCCGGAGAACAGGTCGCTGTGCAGCGCCTGCAGACGGTCCGCCACCCCGTGCCGCTCCGCGTTGACGGAGGCGTTCTCGACGGCGGAGGGGCTGATGTCGGCCGCCACGACCCGGTCATATCCGGCCAGCGCGGCGGTCACGGCGATCACGCCGGTGCCGCACCCTATCTCCAGGAACGAACCGGAACGCGGGCTCGACGCAAGCTTGTTGAGGCCGAGCAGCTCGAGGGCCACACCCGTCGAAGGGGAGTAGACGGGGGCGAAGACCTCGTCGAACAGGTCCCACTCGCGGTCGCCGAGCGTGAACACCCGCGGCCGGTCCTGCCGGGTCAGCGACAGCCGGCTGCGGAGCAGCGACCGCTCGTAGCTCTGGAGCTGAGACAGCTGTGACACCTGAGACATGCGAACTCCCCCAAGGAAACATCAGGCCGTTGGTGGTGCCGATGGTGGTGCCGGCACCGGAACGCTCGGTGAGCAGCCTGCCCTTGAGTGAGCCTCGACCAGAAGGTGTTCACGTGACAGCATCACTCATGGACCGTGGTGATCCGATCACCCTCCGCGTCGCTGACCTGGATCGCTTCTCGAGTGTTTCTTGACCGGTTCTTGCCCCAAGAGATACTTTCAGGCAGGCCAGGGATTGCTTGCACTCGGTTGGTGCAATCGTGAACGGCTTTTATGGGGGTCGGGGGAGAAGTCGTGGTTGACCACGCTTACGAAATGCTGGAACTGCTGAACAGAGAGGCGCCTGCGGCTGCCTTCGATGACGTGGTCCGCAAAGCCCGTGAGTCCGGCCTGTCCGGGGACGCCCTCGCCCAGCTGACCAGGGCCAGGGACCAGAGTCTCGGCATCCGGGCGCTGTTCGTACGCCGCCAGCAGCGCGAGGCCGGCCTGGCCGCCCTCGTGGACACCGCGCGCGACCTGACCCTGCCGTACGACCTCGACGAGCTGCTGAAGGTGATCACCCGCCGGGCCCGGCTGCTGCTCGGGCTCGACATGGCCTGGGTCAGCTTCGACGACCTCGACGCGCAGTGCTCCAGGGTGCGTTCGGCCGACGGCCACGCCTCCGCGCTCACCATCGGGTTCGCCATCCCGCTGACCGGCGGGGGCGTCGGCAAGCGCGCGGCGGACGGATCGGCCCCGTTCTGGTCGGCCGACTACATGAGTGACAAAACCTTCCAGCACAGTCCCGTCATCGACGAGGTGGTGCAGGCCGAGGGGCTGCACGCCGTCATGGCCGTCCCGCTGCGGCACGCCGGCACCACCCTGGGCGCCCTGTACGTCGCGGACCGGCACATCCGGCACTTCACCCCGGACGAGGTGTCGCTGATGAGTTCGCTCGCCGACCTCGCCACCGTTGCGATCGAAAAGGCCCGGCTGCTGGAGCAGACCCGGTACGAGGTCGTGGAGCTGGAGCAGGACACCTCCCGCGCCATGGACTCCTCCACCACCGCCCGCCAGCTCCGCGAGACGCACGGCCGCCTGCTCGACCTGGTGCTCCAGGGCGGCGGCCTCGGCAACCTGGCCGCCGAGGCGGTCAAGGACTTAGAGGGCACGCTGCTCGTACGGGACGCGGCCGGCCGCAACCTGGCCTGCCCTGGCGGCGAGCCCCCCGAGCTGGACGAGGCCGAGATCCGCACCGTCCTGCTGGACGCGCACACCGACCGGCAGCCGCGCAGCACGGGCAACGGGGTGTGGGTCGCCTCGGTCGCCGCGGGCGACGAGATGCTGGGCACGCTCATCCTGGTCTGCGACGAGCCGGCCAGCGACCGCCAGATCCAGCTCCTCGCGCTCACCGCCCAGGTCACCGCCGTGGTGCTGCTGATGGAGCAGGGCATGGCCGCCGCCGAGGGCCACATGCGGGACGAGTTCTTCCACGACCTGCTGCGGGGCACCTCGCTGTCCCCGGTGCAGATCGCGGAGCAGAGCCGCCGCCTCGCGCTCGACCTCGACGAACCCCACGTCATCGTGATCGCCCGGCCCGAGGGCGGAGTCCAGGGCCGCGTGCTCGCCTGGGCCGCCTCGTACGCCAACCGCCACCACGGCCTCAAGAGCGTGGACGGCGACATCGTGGTGCTGCTGCTGCCCGGCACCCGGGCCGGGGCCATCGCCCGTACGGCCTCCAAGGAGCTCTCCGAGGTGCTCGGCAAGCCCGTCACGGCAGGCTCCGCCGGTCCCGTCGACGATCCGGGCGGGATCGTCCACATGTACCAGGAGGCCCGCCGGGTCCTGGACGCGGTCGCGGCGCTCACCGGCCCCGGCAGCACGGCGTCCCCCGAGGAGCTGGGCTTCCTCGGCGTCCTGCTCTCCGAGAAGCCGAACATCGCCGGATTCATCAACGACACCATCGGCCCCGTCCTCGACTACGACGACCAGCAGTACACCGAGCTGATCCGCACCATGGAGGCGTACTTCGCCTCGGCCAACAGCCCCTCCAGGGCGGCCGAGTCCCTGCACGTCCACCCGAACACGGTCTCGCGCAGGCTGGAGCGGATCACCGAGATCCTGGGCGAGGACTGGCAGAAGCCGACCCAGGCCCTCCAGGTGCAGCTGGCCCTCCAGCTCCAGCGGACCCGGCAGGCGCTGAACAAGGGCCCCCGCGGTGACCAGCCCCGGCAGACCATCGGCTGACGACCGCGGCAGGACAGCCCTCAGCGGTCGCCGGCCCCCTGGGTGAGCACCCGCACCGCGTGCGCGGCGGAGGCCAGGGTGGTGTGCCGGTGCCAGCCGCCGAAGGAGCGGCCGCCGAAGTCGGTGAGCCCCACCTTCCGCGAGACGTGCCTGAAGTCCGCCTCGACGTTCTGCGCCCGCTTCGCGAGCCGCAGCAGCCCGCCGGGAGGCGCCTGTGTCATGTCGGTGACCCAGCACTGCTCGGGCCAGCCGCGCGGATCGCTCCACTCGCCGAACAGCAGCAGCGGCCGGGGCGCCTGCGGCAGCTCCACCCGTACACCGACCACCAGCGTGGTGCGCTGCTGGAGGGTCAGCGGGTCCACCCAGGTCACCGGGCGGCGCAACGTACCCGCCATCAACAGCAGCTGGTGCGCCGCGAGTTCCCGGTTTCCGCTGCTCGGCAGCACCGGGTCCACGCAGCGGACCCGCATCGAGCCGCGGGCCGAGGCCACGAAGTGCGTCCCGGCCGGGCCGAACCGGCGGGCCACCGCGGCCGGATCGACGTCGGGCAGGTCGAACACCACCGGACGGCGGATCTGCCCGACCCAGTCGCGCAGCTCCTCGACGGCTCCGGCGGCGCATTCGAGCGGGCTGGTCGCCAGTTCCGACTCGTGGACGTTGGGGGAGAGGGGGCCGACGCTGTCGCGCCACTTCTGGGTGAGCGCGAGCCGCCAGTTCACCGGGCAGCCGTGCTCCTCGCCGACGGACCAGACCCCGAACGCCACCTGGCTGTTGACCATCTGGCCCCGCTCGGGCACGAAGCGGCGGGCCACTCCGACCGACTCCGTGCCGGCCTTGGAGATGACCACCGGCTGCACGACCCAGGCACGGGGTCGCAGCGCCCGCTCCAGATACCGGGCGAGGGCGGCCCGTACCGGACCCCAGTCCCAGGTGGACGAGACCACGAAGTGGTGCAGGCTCTGCTCGGCCGCCCGGTCGCCGACGTGCGCCGCGATATTGCGTATCGACTTGCGCCCCTCGGCCTTCAGGAGACCGCGCAGGTACACCTCCCCCTTGCGCCGCTGGTCGCTGCGCGGCAGCGAGGCGAACAGCTCGGCGCAGAGTTCGGCCACGACCAGGTCCGGTACGAACCGGCTGCTCAGGGTCTCCAGGCGTTCGAGACTCGGTGCGCTCATGACGGATACATCCCTTCCCCCGACGTTCTCTCCAGCCCCTCAACCCTGCGGTCGGGGGAGGCGGGAGAACCAGGTGGACCCGTCACACACATTCGGCCCGGCATGCACGGCGGGCCATCAGCCCGAAAGAACCAGGCGAACCCGAATCATCATTCGATGCAGCGCACCACAACCCTTTGGCCAGGGCAGCAACGATTCGCAGCCGGGTCGAGCCCCGCTGGAGCCGAGGTGGACCACGCACCCCACCCGCCCCACGCCCGGGGCATACGCCCCCAGGGGTGCCCGCCCCACCTCGCCACGGCCCGGGCATGGTGGCCGGCCCACCATGGGGCAGCTCAGATCACAGCGTGCGCGCGAAGGATGCCCAGGCCAGGTCGGTGATCTCGACGACCGCCCCGTCGGCCCGCTTGCTGTCCCGGACGGCGACGGTCCCGGCCACGTTCGTGGCCACCTCGACGCATTCCCCGCTGGAAGCGCTGTAGCTGGACTTCACGAACTCGAACTGCGTCATGCCTGAAACCCTTTACGAATGTTGTCGATCAGATCGATGGAGTCACGAGGAGCCAGGCTCATCCTGGCCGTGCGGTCGAAGTACCGGCTGTACTCGGCACTCTGCTCACGGCTCTCGACCCAGACCGTAGATCCGATGACATCGACGTGGACGACGTCCATTGCGTCCGCCTCCGCGAACGAGATGACGTTGAACGGCCCGACGATGCACGGATGCCCACCTGCACGGAACGGCAGCACCTGCACGTGAACGTTCGGCATGTCCGCCAGTTGCAGCAAGTGGGCGAGCTGCGCACTCATCACTGCGACGCCGCCGACCTCCTGTCGCAGCGCCCCCTCCCAGATCACCGCGTGGACCTGGAGCGGCACGTCGCTCCACAGCCGGTTCTGGCGCTTCACACGGATGGCGACGACGCGCTCGATGTCGTCCGGGTCCTGCCAGAACTCGTCGCTCACGGCGAGGGCACGGGCGTAGTCGGCGGTCTGGAGCAGGCCGGGGATCAGGGACAGCTGCCAGGTGCGCACTTTGGTCGCGACGTCCTCCATCGCGATGTACTCCGCCATCGAACCGGCATCAGGTGAGTGCTGCCACCAGCCCTTGGCCTTGCGACGCTCGCGATCCAGCTTGGCCAAAGCGAGCAGACCGCCGACGACTGCCTCGTCCGTCTCCCCATAGAGCTTGCACAGAGCCACGACATCCGGGTCCCTGAACGGGACCCAGCCGCGTTCCATCTTGGCGACCTTCGCCGCCGTCGCGCTGAGCACCTGCGCCGCCTGCGGCTGGGTCAGGCCCGCCGCGTCCCGGAGGCGAAGCAGCTCACCACCCAGCCGTCGTGCCAGCACCGTAGAGACCCGGTTGCCCAACGCAGTCTGACTTGTCGCCACTTGAACCACCTCCATGTACCGGAAGCAGTCTTCCCGCGCCACTCGCTCGGCACAACTACTCCCTGGGGATAGATATCTCCGGAAGAGCTTGCGCATAAAGTTCGGCCACCCCTACCGTCGGTGACGAACTGCTCACTGCCCAAGCCCAGTTGGCGGAAGTGCACCGTGCTGCCCGCACGGCGGAGCCACCGCCCATCGGAGGTGCACGTACACATGGACGAGCCGACGCGATGCGACGTGCGGAACTACCCGCCCCGGCAGGACTCGGTGCCCGCGGCCCGGCGGCGAGCCGCTTGGCTCGCGGTGGCGTGGGGGCTGCCCCAGCTGGCTTCGGACGCGGCGCTGCTGACCAGCGAGCTCACCACCAACGCGCTGCTGCACGGCTCGCTGCGGGACCGGTACCTACGGGTGGAGGTACAGCTCTCAGGAGCAGTGCTCCGCATCGCGGTCACCGATCCGAAAGGCGAGCGGCGGCCCGCACCGCGAGCGGCTGCCGACGACGAGCAGTACGGCCGGGGCCTGCAGATCGTGGGCGCCGTCGCTGAGCGGTGGGGGGACGACGAGAGGATCGTCGGCAAGACGGTATGGGCCGAGCTCTGCGTCGGCGGGCGCCGTTAGGGTTGGCCCGTATGGGGACCTGGATCGCGCCGAGCGCCATCGAGAGAGAGCTGTACGAGGCCAAGAGCGCCGGCGAGTGGGGCCGGTACCTCGACGCACTCGCCCGCGCCGAGCTGTTCCTCGCCCAGCCCCGTACCCAGATCGACGCCGATCCCACCCAGGCCCGCTTCTATCCGGTCGGCCACGCCCTCCCCGTCTACACCCGCGGGATGCTGCCCGTCCCCACCGCCGAGACCGTCTTCGTACGCCAGAGCCTGGCCTGGTTCGCCAACGCCTGGGACCACCGCGACCCGCCGTACCTCGCCGTGAACCCCGGCAGCCCCGCCGAGGCCTACCTCACCACCGGCCCGGCCGACCTCGCCCGCTGGCGCGCCCACTGGGACGCCTCGACCACCTGGGGCCTGGCCCCCGGCGCCGTGCACGCCCTGCACACCGGCGGACCCCTGCACGGGCCCGTCGCCCGCGGACTGGCCGTGGGCGCCCATCTGGCCGTGAGCAACGGGGAGTTCTGGAACGCGCTCGCCTACCACGGGAGCGGCTACACCCGCGAGCGCGAACGCCTCCGCAAGTCCTGGGGCATCACCACCCGCGAGGACTGGCTCGACGTCCTGCACCGCATGCTGAACGCCGAGATCGTCAGCCCCGTCTGGGAGTTCGTCCTGCGCATCCGCCGGATCCTCGCCTCCGACTTCGCCGGGCCGGTCGACGTCGAGCACTGGCGGCACGCCGCCGAGGCCAGCCTGCGCCGCAACGCCGAACGGGCCGCCGAACCGCAGCTCACCCCCGACGGCGTCACGGTCGCACAGCCGCGCCCCACCGCGGAGGTCGAGGGCGAGATCGCCGGCGTGCAGCGCCTGATCGGGCGCATCGCCCGGTACGAACAGCGCTTCCGGGCCGACGGACTGCTCCCCGAGGGGGGTTACGTACGCTCCGTCGAGGGCTGGGACATCGGCCGGGCCTCCCAGATGGCCCGCTGGGGCCTCGGCACCCGCTACGGGACGCTGGAGGAGGCGGAGCGCGCCGTGCTCCGCGCGGGCGAGGCGGCCGGCGACACGTACCGCTCCTGGGAGGAGTTCTCCGCCGGCTACTTGCTGGGCCGGTGCCTGCACTTCGACGAGGAGGAGTTCGGCGAGTGGTACGCCGGCTCCCTCGCCACGCACCTGACCCTGACCACGGAGCCGTCGAGCCCCTGGCTCAACATCCCCTGGAAGTAGGGGGCTTCATCAATTCGCCGGGGCGGGCGACGGACTGGTGGAGGGCTCGCCCTCTGCCATGTCCATGAGTTCTGCGAAGGGTTTCTGCTGCATTGAGCTGCGCAGGTGTTCCAGACCGTACCGGTCAATGGCTTTCTTGTTTCGATTGGGATCGCTGCTGTCAAAATTCACTCTCTCATCCGGCGGCCCCACAACCGCATAAATGTATGGCCGCTCCTTCTTTTTCACGTACCACAGAGTTATCCGCTGGCGACCTCGAGTCGCATTGAGGATCTCATTGCTGTTCGAGATTTCGGCCTGATATCGCAGGTACGTTTGATTCCGGCCCTCCGGCCCCCGCGGATCCTGATCCTTGCCTTCCTTTTTGAGGTCGGCCAGGGTCTTCAAGGAGCCCTCATAGTTGCCGACTATGGTCATCCTGTCCTTCCTTACCGCGTACAGCTCGGCCTGGACCTTGACCTTCTCATATTTGAACGCACCCGGCTGCATTATCTCGATTACCTCATCCTCCGAAAATTCTTCCCCCGGGTTCAACTGCCACCCTGGCGGCCTGACGAACTCGCCGTCCTGGATCAATCTGAAGCCCGGCTTAGCCGGTTTCTTCGGGGCGGAGTCCCAGCCGTGGACCCAGTAGATGCTGCCGAGGACGTAGACGGGAATCTGGCCTGAGTTCTTCACGGACAGATGAACCGGCAGGTACATTTTCGACTGATCCTCGTTCAGGCTCGACTTCCCGAAGGAAGCCACACTGTTCACGATCGGAGAGGTCGCATAGGGAACATATATCTGCGTATACGTGACGTTAGGGATGGCGAGAAGACTGGAGATGACCGCTCCGGCCACGATTCTCCTGGGATTGGGAACCAGCTTCCACACCTGCTCGCGGACGAGTATGCACAAAGCCCCCACGGACAGTATTGTGAAAATTACCCAAACCAGCACGTAATTCGTGTACGCCCTGCCGTCGATCAGCTGCATGAGGAGCATGAGCAATCCGACGGCAATGGATACCGAGGCGCCGAGCAGGGCGACCATCCCGGAGTAGGCCACTTTTCGCTTGTGCCAATAGTCGAAAGCTGCCAGCGCTGCACCGATTTCCAGCACTGCCGCGAGGAGGAAGATAATTCCCGTGACACGTCCGGAGTAGGTAAGAGCACCAAAGGTGTCCTTCATGCCAATCACGAAGAGCATGCATGCAGTTGCCAGGAGGCCGACCGCCATGAGAGTGCCGACGATGCGTCGGAACGACGGGCGATCCGGCCAGCCGGTGCAGTCCTCGCCGATCCAATGGATGTCGTACCCGGATACCAGACCAGCGCCGCGTATGAGCCTTCGCAGCTCCCCCATGGAGCGGACCTTGCCCGCAGGACGGTCATTGATGGTGACATGCCGCCAACCAAGGTCATCCGGTCGACTTACGGCTACCACGGGTGTGTTCGCCATGACACCAGTCTGCCGCCGTATGCCGGTGAACGCTCCTGGAGTGCGCCCGCACGCGATCGGAGTAACGTCATGAATATCCCATGGCCCGTCCTCACAGGAGGCCCCCATGCGTAGACGAGTTCTCGGGTTCATCGCCGCCGTCGTACTGGCCGTTCTCGGCGCCATGAGCCCTGCCGCACAGGCTGCTGTATCCGATGTCGACGTGGAAACCTGCACGAAAGGTGGAGGAACATCGGAGTACGAGTCCGCAACCGGCCAGTGGACCTGCATCGACGGCACGCACAACGGCCAACCCATCAAGTGACAGGGTCCCGCCGGCCCCGACTTCGCCCAGTCGGAACGCATTCCTGTACTGACTCCGCCGCCCCCAACTAGCCTCGCCTGCATGACGATTGAGTTGAACGAGACCGTACGTGGCCTGCTGGACTCCCCGCACCCCGCGGTGCTCTCCACCCTCAACCCCGATGGCAGTCCCCAGAGTTCGGTGGTCTGGGTGACCCGGGACGGTGGCGATCTGCTGGTCTCCACCGAGCAGGGCCGCCGCAAGGAGCGGAACATCGCGCGTGACGGGCGCGTCGGGCTGACCGTCTTCGACACCGCCAACCCCTTCCTCTACGTGGAGATCCGCGGCACGGCCACCCTCGCCGAGGACGCGGGCCGCGAGGTCGCCATCCGCATCTCGGAGCAGTACCTGGGGCCGGGCGCCGGCAAGGAGTACGCCGAGGCCCCGTCCGAGAACGTCCGCGTCGTCGTGCGCATCACCCCGACCAAGGTGCTCGGCAACGCCGCGAAGGCCGGCTAGGGCCCGGCTAGGGCAGCAGCGCCCGGACCTCCGACCAGGCGTCCACCGCCTCCGCGAGGGGGTCGCCGTCCGCGAGGTGGGGGCGGGCGAGGGCCATCCAGGGCAGCAGCAGCTTGATGCGGCGCAGGTGCTGGATGCGGGGTCGCGGCAGGTCGCGCCAGTCGCGGGCCTCCGCGGCCGCCTCCGCCGGGGTCAGGTCGATCACGGCCAGCGCGTCCCGGCACAGGGCCGCCGGGTCGCCGCCACGGCCCGGGCCGAACTGCCGGATCAGGTAGCCCCGTACGGCGGCCACGTCGACCGCGCGGTCCAGCTCGTGCGACCCCGCCCACGCCGCCTTGCGGTGGGTCGCGGCCAGCGCCACCCGGCCCCAGCGCAGCCGGGTCTCCTCGGGCAGCCAGTCCCCCTGCATCCGGCCCACGGCCAGGGTCCGCAGCGTCAGCGGATGCGGCTCGTCCTGCAGCGGCGGGTCGGTGGCCAGCCAGGCCTCGATGTCCTCGAGCGCATGCCCGCCGGGCGGGACCGCGGTCAGCACCTGCCCCCGGATGAGCAGCGCGACCAGGGCGCCCGTGAAGTGGACCTTGGCCACGTGCCCCGCATCGAAGAAGGCCACGGAGCGCCCGTACCGCTCGATCCGCCGCAGGCCGAGCCGCAGTTCCCCGACGGCGTAGACCTGTCCGGCGCGCGCGACCCCGCCGAGGCAGCGGACCACGCACACGCCGCCCGTGACGTCGGCCTCCTCGACGGAGTACACCTGCAACTCGGCGATGGCCACCCCGGCCCCCCTTCCCCGGGCGGGAGGCTACCCCCCACCGGCCCCGCCCGCCGCCCACCGCCCCGGGGACGGCTCCCAGGTCAAATCACCCCGTGGAGACCGGCCATGTGGTGAGATGGCTGGCGCGATCACGTGATCACGTGATCACCATTTTCCTGGGGGGAAAACTCATGCGCGCATCCCGCGCCGCGGCCCTGGCCGCCATCGTTCTGGCCGGCAGCGCCCTGCTGCCCATCGGTACCGCCGCTGCGGCGAGCGGTCCGCAGGTGGGGGTCGAGAGCACCTACTTCTCCGTGTCCAACTACCGCCTCGTAGACACCCGCGTCGGCAACGGAGCCCCGTCCGGCAAGGTGGGCCCGGACAGCGTCACCAAGATCAACATATCCCAGGCGCTCCGGCTGGGCAGCGGCGCCGTCCCGACCGCCGTCGTCATGAACGTGACCGTCGTCGATCCGACCGTCGACAGCTTCATCACCGCCTACCCGGACGGCCAGGCCATGCCGGTCGTCTCCAGCCTCAACGTCACCGCGGGCCGGACCGTCACCACCAACCGCGTGACCGTGCAGGTCGGCGCCAACGGGGTGGTCGACCTCTACAACCATGTCGGCAGCGCCCACCTGGTCGTCGACCTCCAGGGCTTCTACACCGCCAAGGGCGCCAACGGCGGCTACCCGGGGGCCACGTTCACGATCGGCACGCCCAAGCGACTGCTCGACACCCGCACCGCCATCGGCGACCGCCAGGGCCGCGTGGGCGCCGGCGAGCAGAAGGCGCTCGCCGCGGACGTCTCGTCGGTCATGGACCCGTCCCAGTCCGACACCGAGCTCGCCCTCCAGGTCACGGCCACCGCGCCGACCGAGGCCAGCCACGTCACCGTCTACCCGGCCGGGCAGCGGGTCTGGAACACCTCCGACCTCAACTTCGGGCGCGGCCAGACCGTCACCAACATCTCGTACATGGACGTGGGCCGCGACGGCCTCGGCCTGTACAACAACGCGGGCGAGGTCGACCTGATCGTCGACTACGTCGGCCGGTTCAAGCGCCACCTGTACGACGGCGAGGTCGGCACCAGCGGCCTGTTCGTCCCCGCCAACCCGACCCGCGTCCTGGACACCCGCATCGGCCAGGGCGCCCCGGCCGGCAAGGCCGGCCCCGGCTCCGGCACCCGCGTCAAGGTGACCGGGCTGAACGGCGTACCCGCGAACGTCGCGGCCGTGGTCATCAACCTGACCTCGACGAACGCCACCGAGGACGGCCACATCACGGCCCACGCCGCCGGCACCCCCGTGCCGAACACGTCCAACCTGAACTACCGGACCGGCACGGACATCGCGTCCATGACGATCGTCCCGGTCAGCGCGGACGGCTACATCGAGCTGTACAACCCGCACGGCCGCACCGACCTGGTCGTCGACGTGCAGGGGTACTACACCTCCTGAGCCTCCAGGACCAGGCGGATCTCCGTGACCTCGTAGCCGGCGCGGTCGAACGCCGCGGCCATGGGCACGTTGACCGTGTCCGTGGTCGCGGTGATCCGCCCGGCTCCCGCGGCCGCGTGGAAGCGGGTGATCTCCGCGAGGACCTCGTCGATCAGGCCCCGGCCGCGCTGCTCCGGTACGACGCCCAGGTAGCCGACGTTGCGGTGGTACGGGGTCGCGGACGGGACGGCCAGGCCGGCGAGGGTGCCGTCCGGCAGCTCGGCGAGGCGCCACCAGGAGCGCTCGCCGGGGCAGTCGAGGTAGAACTCCATGTCCTCGCGGGCCAGTTGCTCCGCGTCCATCGAGCGGAGCTCGTTCTGCGTGGCGAGGTCGAGGCTGCCGGCGGACACCCGGACGAAGGCTTCGTGGAACTCCTCGTCGGTGCCCTCGCGGAACACCAGGCGCCCGGTGGGCTCCGCGGTCCCGGCGGCCGGGGTCCACTCGTAGCGCAGCCGCTCGATCTCCCGGGTCAGACCCGCCCGGTACGCGGCCTCCTGGCGCCAGGCGACGGCCTCGACCAGGTCGGGGCGGGTCCGCCAGTCGCCGGGCAGCGAGACGTTGTAGAGCGGCAGGTTCCCGAAGGCCTCGTGCCCGGCGGCCAGCAGGGCCGCGGCGACGCCCGCCGGGTCGGCGACGGATTCCCGTACCTGGAGGCAGTCGAGCGCGATGGGGCGCTCGCTGTCGGCGCGGCCCCACCACAGCGCGCGGGCCAGGACCTCGCCGTTCTCGTCCTCGGCGTACCAGATCCACTCGGGACGGAACCGGTTCTCGGCGAGCTCCTCGCGGATCTTGTCGGCGGAGAGGGCTTCGACCGGCCCGTCGGACTGGTAAGCGACGGCGCGGTCGATGTCGGTGGGGTCTGCGATGGCAGCGCGGTAGGTCACGGTCACGGCCCGATGATCACACCGGGCGGAGCCCCTGGCCAAGACTTTTCCGGCACGCCGAAGGCCCCCTCGCGGTGCGGTGGCGAGGGGGCCTTCGGATGCGCGCCTGCGAGCAGGTGCCGCTACGACCAGGTGATGAGCCGTCGCGGGTGCTCCAGGACGGCCGCGATGTCCGCCAGGAAGCGGGAGCCGAGCTCACCGTCGATGAGCCGGTGGTCGAACGACAGCGCCAGGGTGGTGACGTGGCGCGGCTTCACCTTGCCCTTGTGGACCCACGGCTGGAGCTTGATCGCGCCGACCGCGAGGATCGCGGACTCGCCGGGGTTCAGGATGGGCGTACCGGTGTCGACGCCGAAGACGCCGACGTTGGTGATGGTGATGGTGCCGTTCTGCATGTCGGCCGGGGAGGTCTTGCCGTCGCGGGCCGTGGTGACCAGCTCGGACAGGGCCGTCGACAGCTCGGGCAGCGTCTTGGCGTGCGCGTCCTTGATGTTCGGGACGATCAGGCCGCGGGGGGTGGCCGCCGCGATGCCCAGGTTGACGTAGTGCTTGAGCACGATCTCCTGGGCCGCCTCGTCCCAGGACGCGTTGACGTCCGGGTTGCGGCGGACGGCCACGAGGACGGCCTTGGCGATCAGGAGCAGCGGGTTGATCCGCAGACCGGCGAGGTCCGGGTCGTCCTTGAGCTCCTGGACCAGCTTCATCGTGCGGGTCACGTCGAAGGTGATGAACTCGGTGACGTGCGGCGCGGTGAACGCGGAGCCGACCATGGCCTGCGCGGTGACCTTGCGGACGCCCTTGACCGGGATCCGGGTCTCGCGGGCGGAGGCCTCACCGGGAACCGAGGCGGGAGCCACGGCCTGGACCTGGGCCTGGGCGGGCACGGCGGCAGCGGCCGGAGCCTGCGCGACCGCGGCCTGCGGGGCGATCGCAGCCGCGGCGGCGGCGTGCACGTCCTCGCGGGTCACGACCCCGCCCTCCCCGGTGGGCACCACGGAGGCCAGGTCGATCCCGAGGTCCTTGGCGAGCTTGCGCACCGGCGGCTTCGCCAGCGGGCGCTCCCCGCCGGCGTGGCCGTTGCCGTTCAGCCCGGCGGCCGCAGCGGCGGTGCCGTTCTGCGCGGCGACGGGCGCGACGGGCGCCGCGGCCGCGACGGACGCGCCGGGCGCCGCCTTGCGCGGACGGCGCTTCGTGGAGGCCTCGGAGACGCCGTAGCCCACCAGGACGGGCTGGCGGGCCGCGGCGGCCGGCGCCTCGGCGGGAGCCTCGGCCGCAGCCGGGGCGGCCACCGCAGCGGCCGGGGCCTCCGCCTCGGCCGGACCGGTCTGCACCGAGATGATCACCTGGCCGACGTCGACCGTGGTGCCCTCCTCGAAGAGCAGCGCGTGCACGACCCCGTCGAACGGGATCGGCAGCTCCACGGCCGCCTTCGCCGTCTCGACCTCGCAGACGACCTGGCCGTCGGTGACCGTGTCACCCGGCTGGACGTACCACTTGAGGATCTCGGCCTCGGTGAGGCCCTCGCCCACATCGGGCATCTTGAATTCGCGGATGGTCACGGCTCTCCTCAGTACGCCAGCGAGCGGTCGACGGCGTCGAGCACCCTGTCCAGGCCCGGCAGGTACTCGTCCTCCAGGCGGGCCGGCGGGTACGGAGCGTGGAAACCGCCCACGCGCAGCACCGGAGCCTCCAGGTGGTAGAAGCACCGCTCCGTGATGCGGGCGGCGATCTCCGCGCCCGTGCCCAGGAACACCGGGGCCTCGTGGACGACCACGAGCCGGCGGGTCTTCTCCACGGAGACCTGCAGCCCGTCGAAGTCGATCGGGGACATCGAGCGCAGGTCCACGACCTCCACCGACTTGCCCTCCTCGGCCGCCGCGGCCGCCGCCTCCAGGCACACCTTCACCATCGGGCCGTAGGCCGCCAGGGTGATGTCGGAGCCCTCGCGCGCCACGCGCGCCTTGTGCAGCTCGCCGGGGATGGCGTCGGTGTCGACCTCGCCCTTGTCCCAGTAGCGCCGCTTCGGCTCGAAGAAGATCACCGGGTCGTCGCTGAGGATCGCCTGCTGGAGCATCCAGTACGCGTCGCTCGCGTTCGACGGGGAGACCACCTTCAGGCCCGGGACGTGCGCGAACAGCGCCTCGGGGGACTCGGAGTGGTGCTCCACCGCGCCGATGCCGCCCGCGTACGGGATGCGGACGACGACGGGCATCTTGACCTTGCCCAGCGCACGCGCGTGCATCTTCGCGAGCTGCGTGACGATCTGGTCGTACGCGGGGAAGACGAACCCGTCGAACTGGATCTCCACCACGGGCCGGTAGCCGCGCAGCGCCAGGCCGATCGCCGTGCCGACGATGCCGGACTCGGCGAGCGGGGTGTCGATGACCCGCTCCTCGCCGAAGTCCTTCTGCAGGCCGTCGGTGATCCGGAAGACACCGCCCAGCTTGCCGACGTCCTCGCCCATGATCAGGACCTTCGGGTCCTGCTCCAGGGCCTTGCGCAGGGACTCGTTGAGCGCCTTCGCGATCGACATCTTCTCGACAGCCATCAGTGACCCTCCTCGGCCGACTCGAAGGAAGCGAGGTAGGCGGCGAACTGGGCGCGCTCCTCGTCGACGAGCGCGTGCCCGTCCGCGTAGACGTTCTCGAAGATCGCCATGGTGTCCGGGTCGGGCATGGCGCGCACGACCTCGCGCACCCGCTTGCCCAGCGTCTCGCTCTCGGCCTCCAGGGCCTCGAAGAAGGCCTCGTCCGCCCCGCCGCTCGCCAGCAGGTAGGTCTTCAGGCGCAGGATCGGGTCCTTCGCCTCCCAGGCCTGCGTCTCCTCGTCCCGCCGGTACTTCGTCGGGTCGTCGGAGGTGGTGTGCGCACCCATGCGGTACGTGAACGCCTCGACCAGGGTCGGGCCCTCGCCGCGGCGCGCCCGCTCCAGCGCCCAGCGGGTGACCGCCAGGCAGGCCAGGACGTCGTTGCCGTCGACGCGGACGCCCGGGAAGCCGAAGCCCTGGGCGCGCTGGTACAGCGGTACGCGCATCTGGCGCTCGGTCGGCTCGGAGATCGCCCACTGGTTGTTCTGGCAGAAGAACACCACGGGGGAGTTGTAGACGGCCGAGAAGGTGAACGCCTCGGCGACGTCGCCCTGGCTGGACGCGCCGTCGCCGAAGTAGGCGATGACCGCGGAGTCCGCGCCGTCCTTGGCCACACCCATCGCGTAACCGGTCGCGTGCAGCGTCTGCGAGCCGATGACGATCGTGTACAGGTGGAAGTTGTTGATCGTGGGGTCCCAGCCACCGTGGTTCACACCGCGGAACATGCCGAGCAGGTTCGTCGGGTCGACACCGCGGCACCAGGCCACACCGTGCTCGCGGTACGTCGGGAACACGTAGTCGTCGTCGCGCAGCGCGCGGCCGGAGCCGATCTGGGCGGCCTCCTGGCCGAGCAGCGAGGCCCACAGACCCAGCTCGCCCTGACGCTGCAGGGCCGTCGCCTCGCCGTCGAAACGGCGGGTCAGGACCATGTCGCGGTAGAGCCCGCGCAGGTCCTCGGTGGTGATGTCCTCGACGAAGGACAGGAACTCCGCAGCATCGGGATTGTCTGCGGCGCTGACCCGTTCCCCTTCGGGCGTCAGCAGCTGTACGAGCTGGGGCTCGGCGTTCTGCGCGGTGGCGGCAGCCTTGGCAGCGGGGGCCTTGGCGGCGCTCGTCGCGCCTGCCGCCCGCTTGGTGCCGCTGCTGCGTCGCGGCTTGCGCGCGGCAGTGCTCTCCACGGTCACGTGTTGCTCCTCCGTCGGTCCGGCTCCCGGGTTCTCCGGGGTCCAGTGCGGCTCACCCGGATCCGTACCAGCGCACGGGGTGGGTGCGCGTCGTGTGCGGATTCGAGCGTGACAGGTGCCCCGGCAAGTGCCCTGCGCAATGCACGTTACCCAGTGCGCCGCATAACTGCGAAACCCCACTTGACCTGCGTTTTTGCTTGGATTTCCAAGTAAATCCGCGGCGCGGGGAACAATCACTGGTCACAGCCTTGCAGGGGGCCGGAACAACGGCACGTTATCCCGGGTAACGACGTCAGGGAAGGGGTGAGTGTGTGAAACTGAGTTCGTGCGCGAAGACGGAAAAATCAAGGTATTCCTCCTGGACGACCACGAAGTGGTACGTCGCGGGGTCCATGAGCTCCTTTCGGTCGAAGAGGACATCGAGATCGTCGGCGAGGCAGGCACCGCCGCGGATGCCCTGGTCCGCATTCCCGCCACCCGGCCCGACGTGGCCGTCCTCGACGTACGCCTGCCGGACGGCAGCGGGGTGGAGGTCTGCCGCGAGGTCCGCTCCCAGGACGAGGACATCAAGTGCCTGATGCTGACCTCGTTCGCCGACGACGAGGCCCTGTTCGACGCGATCATGGCCGGGGCCTCGGGCTACGTGCTCAAGGCGATCCGCGGCAACGAGCTGCTGAGCGCCGTACGGGACGTCGCGGCCGGCAAGTCGCTGCTGGACCCGGTCGCCACCGCGCGCGTGCTGGAGCGGCTGCGCGACGGCAAGAACGGCAAGGGTGACGACCGCCTGGCCAACCTCACCGAGCAGGAGCGGAAGATCCTCGACCTGATCGGCGAGGGCCTGACCAACCGCGTCATCGGCGAGCGCCTGCACCTGGCCGAGAAGACCATCAAGAACTACGTCTCCAGCCTGCTGTCCAAGCTGGGCATGGAGCGCCGCTCCCAGGCCGCCGCGTACGTGGCCCGGCTGCAGGCCGAGAAGCGGGCCTGACCCCGGGGCCGTTCACTCGGGACCAACGTCCCCGATCGTCGGGGCGGCTTCCTCTTTTCCGGCGGAGCATCCGTACCGGACAGTGGACGCATGTCACCGGAGGAACTCCACGCCATCGAACTGCTGCGCCGGGTGCCGTACGGCAGGGTGGCCACCAGCATGCGCGCGCTCCCCTTCCTCGCCCTCGCCCGCCACGTCGTGGTGGACGGCGAGGTCGTTCTGAGAATGCACGCCGGATTCGGCCACCACCAGGCCTGCAACGGCAGCGTGGTGGCCTATGGCGCCGACAACTTCAATTCCCGGGACCCCCGTCTGTGGTCCGTGCAGTTCACCGGAACGGCGCGGATCGTCGAGCCGGCCACCCCGGAACTCGAGTTGTTCGGACCGGTCCCGCATTTCGTGGACGGCGCGGACTTCGACCCCGTCTACATGCGTATCGAGCCCCAGTTCGTCACCGTTCACTCGCTGGCCGGCAACCCGGACCGGGAGTACCAGCACGCCCTCTGAGCTGCACATTCACCGATCAACGCGAACGGGCCCGGCGGAATCGAATTCCGCCGGGCCCGTTCACTCGTCGTGCCTAAGGTTCGTCAACCGGATTCGGCGGGTCCACCGGCGGGCTCACGCTCTTCGACGGCGACGACGACTTCGACGGCGTCTTCGACGGACTGGTCGACGCAGAGGGCGACGAGCTGAACGACGGTGACGTCGACGGGCTGGAGCTCGGCGTGAACTTGCTGCTGCGGCTCGGCTGCGGCGCGGACTCCTCCGACGAGCGCGAGGGCTGCGTCTCGTGCGACGGCGTGCTCTGCTGCGCGGACGGGGGCGTCTGCTGACCGCTCGAGGAACTCTGGACGGCGGGCGGAGTGTTGTCGTCCTTGTTCTTGCCCGCACCGGAGTTGACGGCGTACGCCACGCCGCCCGCGATCGCGACGATCGCCAGCACCGCGAACAGCCACAGCTTCCACCGGCTGCTGCCGCGGTCGTCGTAGCCGTCGTAGCCGTCGCGGCCGCCCGGCCCACCGCCGTGGCCGTGGTTGTCGTACCCGCCCCCGCCGGGGAAGGCCGAGCCGTCGTCCGGGTTCAGCGGCGGCACCATCGGCTGCTGGAACTGCGAGGTCGTGGCGTGCGCCGGGTAATTCTGCTGACCGCCGGGCTGGCCCATCGGCATCGCCGTGGTCTGCGCCGCGCCGCCGCGCCCGTGCGGCAGGGACATGGTGACCGGGCCGGTGTTCCAGGTGCCCGTGTTCGACCCCTGGTCGTGCAGCATCTGCAGCGCGTACTGGACCAGCCCGCGCATCTCCTCGGCGCTCTGGAACCGGTCGTCCGGGTCCTTCGCGAGGGAGCGCATGACGAGGCCGTCGAGCTCCTGCGGGATGTGGTGGCCCTCCGGCAGCTGCGAGGGCGGGACCGGCGCGTCCTGCACGTGCTGGTAGACCACCGACAGCGGGGTCTCGCCGGTGAACGGGGGCCGCAGCGCGAGCAGTTCGTACAGCAGACAGCCGGTCGCGTACAGGTCGGAGCGGTGGTCCACCGCCTTGCCGAGCGCCTGCTCGGGCGACAGGTACTGAGGGGTGCCCATGACCATGCCGGTCTGCGTCATCGTCGACTGGGCGCCGTGCAGGGCGCGGGCGATGCCGAAGTCCATCACCTTCACGGCGCCTGCGTCCGTGATGATGACGTTGGCGGGCTTGATGTCGCGGTGCACGATGCCGTGCTGGTGCGAGTACGCGAGCGCCTCGAGCACGCCCGAGACGATGATCAGCGCCTGCTCGGGGCCCGGGGCCTCGGCGCTGATCAGCAGGTCGCGGATGGTGCGGCCCTCGACCAGCTCCATGACGATGTACGGGACGGTGTTCGGGCCGACCTTGTCCTCGCCGGAGTCGTACACGGCGACGACGGCGTGGTGGTTGAGCCCGGCGACCGACTGCGCCTCACGCGTGAAGCGGGCCTTGGAGACCGGGTCCTCGGCGAGGTCGGGGCGCAGCAGCTTCACGGCGACGGTCCGGCCCAGCCGGACGTCCTCGGCGGCGAACACCTCCGCCATACCGCCACGGCCCAGGCGGTGGGTGAGCCGGTACCTGCCGTCGCCGACCAGGCCGCCGGCGCCCCAATGCTCAGGACCCTCGGCCATCCCGGCGCCGTTTCCCTCGGGTTCGGGTGCCATCAGTCCTCGCCGTCGTCTCTCTCGGCCGCCGCTCAGCGGTAGGTCCTTTTCGGGTGCTCCGATGAACGCTACAGCCTCGGAACAGGTCGCCGTTCGGACAATGGCGCGCCGTGGCCCCGCGGTCACGGAACGGGCACCTGGCTTGACGTGTGCTTGCCCTCCGGCAGACTGGGCCCGACATGCGCTCAGCCAGAGGCGTAGGGACACATCCCGAGGGGAAGCAACAGTCATGAGCCAGGACGGCACTCAGGGCCAGTACGCGGGCGGCTCTCTGGCCGGTGGCCGTTACCAGCTAAGGGACTTGCTGGGCGCGGGCGGCATGGCGTCCGTGTACTTGGCGTACGACTCGGCGCTCGACCGGCAGGTCGCCATCAAGACGCTGCACAGCGATCTCGGCCGGGAGCAGTCCTTCCGCGAGCGCTTCCGCCGTGAGGCGCAGGCTGTTGCGAAACTGTCGCACACGAACATCGTCTCGGTATTCGATACCGGTGAAGGCGAAGTGACGTTCAGCGGTCCCGGGGCGGGCGACGCCGCGGTGATGCCGTACATCGTGATGGAGTACGTGGAGGGCCAGCCGCTGGGCTCCGTGCTCGAGACGGACATCCGCCAGTACGGGGCGATGCCCGCGGACAAGGCGCTGAAGGTGACGGCCGACGTGCTGGCCGCGCTGGAGGTCAGCCACGAGATGGGCCTGGTCCACCGCGACATCAAGCCCGGCAACGTGATGATGACCAAGCGCGGCATCGTCAAGGTGATGGACTTCGGCATCGCCCGGGCCATGCAGTCGGGGGTCACCTCGATGACGCAGACCGGCATGGTCGTCGGCACCCCGCAGTACCTGTCGCCCGAGCAGGCGCTGGGGCGCGGCGTGGACGCCCGCTCCGACCTGTACTCGGTCGGCATCATGCTCTTCCAGCTGCTGACCGGCCGGATCCCGTTCGACGCGGACTCGCCGCTGGCCATCGCGTACGCGCACGTACAGGAGGAGCCGGTCGCCCCGTCCTCCATCAACCGCTCCGTCACCCCGGCGATGGACGCACTGGTGGCGCGCGCCCTGAAGAAGAACCCGAACGAGCGCTTCCCCACGGCCGCCGCCATGCGCGACGAGGTCGCGCGGGTGATGTCGGCCGGCCAGGCCGGTGCCCCGGTCATCGTCCCGGGCTCGCACACGGGCGCCAGCGGAGCGGGCGTGAGCTCGGCCGTGTTCCCGCCGGTGGACTCCGGGTTCCAGGCGCCGGCCCAGTCGGTGCAGCAGCCGTACGCACCGCAGACCCCGCCGCCGTCCCCGTACGCACCGCAGACCCCGCCGCCGGTGGCGCAGCCGCACGGGCAGGGCGGGTACGCGTACCCGCCCCAGCAGCAGCCGGTTCCGCACCAGCAGCAGTACGCGCCGCAGACCCCGCCGCCGTTCACCATCTCGCCGGCGGCCACCGCGGCCCCGGCCGGCGCAGGCTCCGGGAGCGGCGACAAGCGGAACATGCCGGTGATCGTGGGCGCCATCGCGGTGGCGCTGCTGGCCGTCGGCGGTCTGATCGCGGCGATCTCGATGAACGGCGACGGCGACAAGGACAAGGCGGACGGCGCGACCGCGTCGCCCGGGGCCTCCACGTCCGCCTCGGCCAAGGCCGGCTTCAAGGGTCCGGACGTCTCGCGCACGATCGAGTCGTCCAAGTGCAAGGAGCCGAGCAAGCACTACAGCGACGCCACCAAGTACACGGCGCCCGACCTGCGCTACAAGAACCTGCTCTCGGTCAAGGAGTGCATCCAGGCCTCCGGCGGCAAGTACAAGATCGTCGAGAAGGACGAGGCCGTGTACGGCAAGGACACCGTGCTCGACCAGAACCCGCGGCCCGGCGACAAGATCGACAAGGAAGGCACGGAGTACACGCTGACCGTGTCGACCGGCAATCCGGAGTAGTCGGGGCAATAAGGAGTAACCGGGACGGCATCCCGGGCGACCCTACGGGGCGCCCGGGATGCCCGTTTTGTCCCACCGTGGCAACCTGAGCACAACATCTCGGCGCTCGGGACGGGAGGGGCCCCCGTGACTCAACGCCTCCGCGCACAGCGCTGGCTGGCCGGGGCCGCAGTGGCCGCCGCCGCGCTGTCCCCCGCCGCCCCCACCGCATCCGCCTCGTCCGCCGCCGCCTCGTCCCCCGCCGGTCTCGCCGCGGCCGCACGCCCGCTCGCCCCGGCCGCTGCGGACTCCTCCGCCCGGGCTCCCGGCAAGGCCCCGAAGGCCGATCCGGACGACACCCCCGAAACCGCCGAGCCCCCCGAACCCGCCGGCACCGACCCCGTGGCCGACGTACCCCACGAGGCGTACGAGGAGCTCGCGGGCAGCGCCGCCGGGGTCGGCCGGGAGCGGCCCGGGCGGCCGGCGGCCGAGCCCGCGAACCCGGACACCGTGCTGGCCGCCCGCCCCCTCCCGGTGCGCCCGCACCACCGGCCGGCCACCCCGAAGGCGGTACCGCCGGCATCGCCGGTCCCGCCGAGCCCGCCGCCCGCGGTCACCGCGCTCGGCACCGGACCGAACGAGCGCGCCGCCGATCTGGCCGCGCACATACTGCCGCTCGGTACCGGATTCGCCCTGATGGGGCTGGGTCTGGGCTACCTCGGGATGCGGCTGCGCAAGAGCATCTGACCCCGCCCCGGGTGGGACGCGAGGCCCGCCCTCCCCCTTCCGGCCTACTCCTCAGGACGGTTGCGGCGGTCGGCATACTCGGTATACATACTGAGTATGTCGATCCGCCACGGCCTTCTCGCCCTGCTGGAAAGGGGTCCTCGGTACGGCTCTCAGCTGCGTACCGAGTTCGAATCCCGCACCGGCTCCACCTGGCCGCTCAACGTCGGGCAGGTGTACACCACCCTCGCCCGGCTGGAACGCGACGGCCTCGTCGCACCCGGCGGCGAGGACTCCGCCGGGCACACCCTCTACGCCATCACCGACTCCGGACGCGCCGAACTGCACCAGTGGTACGAGCGCCCCGTCGACCGCACCAACCCGCCCCGCGACGAGCTGTCCATCAAGCTCGCCATGGCCGTGGGCGCCCCCGGCGTGGACATCCGCGCCGTCATCCAGGCCCAGCGGCACGCCACGATCAAGGCGATGCAGGACTACACCCGGCTCAAGGCGCAGGCGCTCGCCGCGATCGACAGCGGGAAGTCCCGCGAACGCGACGACGTGGCCTGGCTGCTGGTCCTGGAACAGCTGATCTTCCAGACCGAGGCCGAAGCCCGCTGGCTCGACCACTCGGAATCACGGCTCGTACGGCTCTCCCTGCCGGCCGACCGGAGAGCCGAGCCCGACCCCACCCAGGCCGCAGACACAGGCGCCGCCCGGGCCGCAGAGACCGGCGCCGCCGCCCGGGCCGCAGACACCGGCGCCGTCGCCGCCGCACCGAAGTCCCGCTCCTTCCGCACGCCGCGGGGCTGAAGCCACCACCGTCCCAGGGGGGACCTCCATGCCTGACCAGCAGTCCGCACCCCGCATACAGCCCGTACCGCCCGCACCGTCCGGGCAGCCCGTGCTCCGGCTCGACAAGCTCACCCGCACGCACGGCAGCGGCGCCACCGAGGTGCACGCCCTGCGCGGGATCGACCTGTCCGTGTACCCCGGCGAACTCGTCGCCGTCATGGGCCCCTCCGGCTCCGGCAAGTCCACGCTGCTCACCCTGGCCGGCGGCCTCGACACGCCCACCAGCGGCCATGTCATCGTCGAGGGCACCGACATCACCACCGCGAGCCGCAAGCAGCTGGCCGCGCTGCGCCGCCGCAGCATCGGGTACGTCTTCCAGGACTACAACCTGATCCCGGCCCTCACCGCCGCCGAGAACGTGGCCCTGCCGCGTGAACTCGACGGGACCTCGGCCCGCAAGGCCCGCGTCTCGGCCCTGGCGGCGCTGGAGGAGATGGGCCTCGGGCAGCTCGCCGACCGCTTCCCCGACGAGATGTCCGGCGGCCAGCAGCAGCGCGTGGCCATCGCCCGCGCCCTCGTCGGCGACCGCCGACTGGTCCTCGCGGACGAGCCCACCGGCGCCCTCGACTCCGAAACCGGCGAATCCGTCCTCGCCCTGCTGCGTTCGCGCTGCGACGCGGGCGCCGCCGGAATCCTCGTCACCCACGAACCGCGGTTCGCCGCCTGGGCGGACCGCGTGGTCTTCCTGCGCGACGGCAGCGTCGTCGACGAGACCCTGCGCAGCCAGGCCGACTCGCTGCTCTCGGGCCAGGCGGCCGGCCGGTGAAGTCCTCGTACCACGCCTGGATCGCGGCCATCCGGATCGCCCGCCGCGACGCCTGGCGCGCGAAGGGCCGCAGCGCCCTCGTCCTCGCGATGATCGCCCTGCCGATCGTCGGCGTGAGCGCCGCCGATCTCACCATGCGCAGCGCCGAGCTCTCGCCCGAGCAGAAGGTGTCCCGTCAGATCGGTACGGCGGACGCCCGGCTGAGCGAATCGGAACTCACCGGGCCCGTCTACCAGGACGTCGAGGGCAGGAACTCCATGCCCGTCGGCGGCTTCGACAAGTACAACCCCACCGCGGAGCCGGATCCGAACCTGCTGCCCTCGGTGATCCCGGCGGGCTCCCAGACCCTCAAGGACAGCACGGCGCACACCAAGATCCGCACCCGGTACGGCCTTCTGGAAACCGATCTGCGGGAAATCGACGCGGCCAGCCCCCTGGTCAAGGGCATGATCGAGATGAAGCGCGGGCGGCTGGCCGCGGAGGCGGGCGAGGTCGTCGCCACGACCGCCTTCCTGGAGGAGTCCGGGTTCTTCGTGGGCTCCGAGTTCCGCGCACGCGGCTCGGAGACGTGGTACCGGATCGTGGGCGCGTACGAGCTGCCCTCCGAGCTCAAGAAGACCGAGATCCTCGCCCCGTACGGCACCCTGCTGGCCCCGCTCGACAAGGCCTTCCAGGCCGCCGGGGTCCCCGGGGTGGTCGCCACCGACACCTACCTGGTCAAGGTCGGCGGCGATGGTTTCACGTGGAACATGGTCAAGGCGCTCAACACGAAGAGCGTGCAGGTGGTCTCCCGCGCGGTGCACCTCGACCCACCGGCCGAGTCCGAGGTTCCGTACATCGCCCAGCAGAAGGAGCTGGGCTACTACTACCCGGACAAGGGGCTTCCGACCACCGAACTGGCCGTCCTGGCCACGGTCGTCGGCCTCGCGATGCTGGAGATCTGCCTGCTGGCCGGACCCGCCTTCGCGGTCGGCGCCCGGCGCTCGCGCCGCCAGCTCGGCCTGGTCGGCGCCAACGGCGGCGACCGGCGCCACATCCGGGCCATCGTGCTCTCCGGCGGCCTCGTCATCGGCGCCGCGGCCGCCGTCAGCGGCACGGTCCTCGGTGCCGCCCTCACCCTGGGGCTGCGGCCGGTGCTGGAGGAGAACCTCGGCGCGCGCTTCGGCGGATTCACGTTCCGCCCGCTGGAAATCCTCGGCATCGCCCTGCTGGCCGTCGTGACGGGCCTGCTGGCGGCGATCGCCCCGGCCGTCACCGCCTCCCGGCAGACCGTGCTGGCCTCGCTGACCGGCCGCCGCGGGGTCCGCCGGGCCAACCGGGTGCTGCCCGTCCTCGGCCTGATCGCCCTGGCCACCGGCGCCGCGATCGCCCTCTACGGCACGGCCTCCGAGATGGGCTCCACCGTCGTCGCGGGCGGCAGCGCCATCGCCGAGCTCGGCATCGTCGCCCTCACCCCGGTGCTGGTCGGCCTGTTCGGGCGGCTCGGGCGCTGGCTGCCGCTGTCGCCGCGACTCGCCCTGCGCGACGCCGTACGCAACCGGGGCCGTACCGCCCCCGCCGTGGCCGCCGTCCTGGCCGCGGTCGCCGGCACCGTCGCGGTGGCCACGTACCAGCACAGCATGGAGCTGCAGGCCCGCCACGAGTACGTCGCCGACCTCCCGGACGGCGTGGGAATGGTGGCCGTCAACGAGCTCGGCCGCAGCAAGGACATAGGCGCCGTCCGCGAGGCGGTGACGCAGGAACTCCCGCTGGCCGTACGGGCGGACGTGGCCTACATCTCGTACGGCAAGCCGGGCTGTGAGAGGTTCACGGGCCCCGAAGGCTGCGGCCGGGTCGAGATCATGCGGCCCAAGGAGCAGCGCTGCCCGCTCTACGAGGCCAAGGACGGAGCCGACTCGTTCGGCCCGGCGGAGAAGAAGGCGCTGCGCAAGGACCCGCGGTGCCAGTACGACCGCCACCAGACGCGGTTCTACGCGGTGATCGCCGACGAGAAGCTGCTGACGGCGCTCGCCGTCACCGATCCGGGTGCGGTGTCCGCCCTGAAGGAGGGCAAGGGCGTCTCGTTCGACCGGCGCAACGTCAAGGACGGCAAGGTCACCGTGCGGCTGATCGACAACAAGAACGACGTCTTCGAGCCGGGGGTCGATCCGAAGGGGGAGGACAAGGTCTTCGCCGTCCACCAGGCGCCCGACACCGCCGAGGGGTACGGCCTGCAGCTCATCCTGCCGCCCGCCGCCGCCAAGAGCGCCGGGCTGACCACCGTGCCGTTCGCCTCGTACTTCACGCTGGACGGCACGCCCACCAGTCGGCAGAAGCAGCGGGTGGCCGCGCGGATCGACCAGATCGGCGTCGAGGCCCCCGTCACCATCGAGGCCGGCTACCAGGCCGGGGCCGACATCACGGGGCTGGCCCTGACCGTCTTCGCGGGCCTGGTCACCATCGGCGCGGCCGGCATCGCCACCGGACTGGCTCAGGCCGACGCCGAGGCCGATCTGAAGACCCTGGCGGCGGTCGGCGCACCGCCGCGGGTGCGACGGACGCTCAGCGGCTTCCAGTGCGGGGTCGTGGCCCTGATGGGCGTGGTCCTGGGCTCGGCGGCGGGCATCCTGCCGGCGGTGGGCCTGCGGCTCGTCCAACGGCGGGAGACGGAACACCTCATGGAGATGGCCGGCGACGCGAACGACGTGCTGTACGTGCCGATCGCGGTGCCGTGGGAGACCCTCGGCGGGCTGCTCGTCGTGGTCCCGCTGGGTGCGGCCCTGCTGGCGGCCCTGGTCACCAAGTCCAGCGGCGCCATGGCCCGGCGCGCGGCGGGCTGACCGTCACTGTGCGTTCACGCCCCCGTACAGGGTGGATCACGCCCGTACGGGGGCACACCGTGTGAGTAAGACGGTGTGCGAGAGAATGACGGCATGGAGATGCCGAGGAGTGAACGGTCGCAGGACAGCCCCCCGCACGGCCTGATCGTGGGGCAGGACGGGATGCCGGTCGGCGGCGCCGATGACGAGTCGCGCGAGGTCCCGGTGACGGAGATGGTCGAACAGCCCGCCAAGGTCATGCGGATCGGCAGCATGATCAAGCAACTTCTGGAAGAGGTCCGCGCCGCACCTCTGGACGAGGCCAGCCGGGTCCGTCTCAAGGACATCCATGCAGCGTCCGTGAAGGAGCTGGAGGACGGTCTGGCTCCCGAACTGGTCGAGGAACTGGAGCGCCTGTCGCTCCCGTTCACGGAGGAAGCGATCCCCTCCGAGGCGGAACTGCGCATTGCGCAGGCCCAGTTGGTGGGCTGGCTGGAAGGTCTTTTCCACGGCATCCAGACGGCCCTGTTCGCGCAGCAGATGGCGGCGCGGGCCCAGCTGGAACAGATGCGCCGCGCCCTGCCCCCGGGCGCCCCGACGGACGAGGAAGACGCCCACGGCGCCATCCGCTCGGGCCCGTACCTGTAAGGGACCGCGGTGGCGGGGCTTCCGAGCCCCGCCACCGTCGTTTCCGGCCCCACCGGGGCATCCGGCGCCGCCGGCGTTCCGGGGGGCGGAGCCCCCGGGTAAGTACGGCTCCCCACAGGGAACATGGCCCGCGCATACTCATGGGTATGACCTACGACGCGATCGTCCTGGCCGGCGGCGCCGCAAGACGACTCGGCGGCGCGGACAAACCCGCCCTCCACGTGGGCGGCCGCGCCCTCCTCGACCGCGTCCTGGACGCCTGCACGGACGCCACCACCACCGTCGTCGTCGGCGGCCGCCGCCCCACCTCCCGCCCGGTCCGCTGGACCCGGGAGGACCCGCCCGGCGCCGGCCCCGTCGCCGCCCTCGCCGCCGGTCTGCGCCAGACCACCGCCGAGCTGGTCCTCGTACTCTCCGCCGACCTCCCGTTCCTCGACCGGGCCACGGTGCACGCCCTCCTCCACGCCCCCGCCCCCGAAGGCGACGGCGCCCTGCTGCGCGACCCCACCGGCCGCGACCAGCCGCTCGTCGCGGCCTACCGCGCCGAACCCCTGCGCCGCGAGATCGCCCTCCTGGCGGCCGAGCACGGCGGCCTCTCCGGCCTCCCCCTGCGCGCCCTCACCGCCGAGCTGGATCTGGCCAAGGTGACGGACACTGCGCCACTCGCCTCCTTCGACTGCGACACCTGGGACGATCTCGCAGCCGCCCGCGCCAGGATCAGGGAGCATGGAAGCGTGCTGGACCAATGGATCACCGCCGTCAAGACCGAGCTGGGAATCGACCTCCCCGTCGACACCAAGACCCTGCTCGACCTCGCCCGCGACGCCGCACACGGTGTCGCCCGGCCCGCCGCCCCCCTGACCACCTTCCTGGTCGGCTACGCGGCCGCCCGGGCCGAAGCCACCGGCACCGACCCCGCCACCGCCGTCGCCGAGGCCTCCCGCAAGGCAGCCGACCTGGCCCTGCGCTGGGCCGCCGAAGCCGAGGCCGAGGCCGAACAGAACGGCTCAGGATGACCCCCACCGACGCCGACCACACCCTCCAGGCCCTCGACGAGGCCCTGGCCCTGGTCAGCCGCGATCCCCGGTCCGGCGCGGCCGGCGCCCACCGCGCCGCAGGCTGGCCGCAGGCCCGGGAGGCCGCCGTCCGCGCCGGCTCCGGCATCCGGCCCCGCACCCACCGGGTCCCCCTGGCCGACGCGCTCGGCGAGGTGCTGGCCCAGTCCCTGGACGCCCTCACCGATCTGCCGTCCTTCGACACCTCCGCCATGGACGGCTGGGCCGTCGCCGGCCCGGGCCCCTGGACCGTCCGCCCCGGCGGCGGTGTGCTGGCCGGCTCCGACCGCCCCGAGCCGCTGGCCGACGGCGAGGCGGTACGGATCGCCACCGGCGCCCGGATCCCCGCCGACACCACCGCCGTGATCCGCAGCGAGCACTCCCGCGAGTCCGGCACCCAGCTGCACGCCGACCGGGCCGTCCTCACCGGCCAGGACATCCGCCCGCGCGGCCAGGAGTGCCGCTCCGGCGATCTGCTGCTGCCCGCCGGCTCCCTCGTCACCCCGGCCGTCCTGGGCCTCGCCGCGGCCGCCGGGTACGACGAACTCACCACCCGGCCCCGGCCCCGCGTCGAGATCCTGGTGCTCGGCGACGAACTGCTCACCGAGGGCCGCCCGCACGACGGCCTGATCCGGGACGCCCTCAGCCCCATGCTCGGCCCGTGGCTCACCCGGCTGGGCGCCGAGGTCACCGCCACCCGCCGGCTCGGCGACGACCCGGCCGGAGCCAAGGCCCTGCTGGACGCCATCACGTGCTCCGACGCCGACCTGGTCCTCACCACCGGCGGGACCGCCTCCGGCCCCGTCGACCACGTCCACCCCGTCCTGCACGAGGCCGGCGCCGAACTGCTGGTCGACGGGGTCGCCGTACGCCCCGGGCACCCCATGCTGCTGGCCCGGCTCGGCGACGGGGCCCACGGCCAGGACCCGGTCCGCCACCTGGTCGGCCTGCCCGGCAACCCGCTCGCCGCCGTATCGGGGCTGCTGACCCTCGCCGAACCGCTGCTGCGCGCCCTCGCCGGCCGCCGCCAGCGGCCCCGGTACACGGTCCCGGTGCAGGGCGACGTACCCGGCCACCCGTACGACACCCGGCTCGTGCCCGTCCTGCTGACCGACGAGCACGCCGTGCCGCTGCGCTACAACGGCCCCGCGATGCTGCGCGGCGTGGCCGCCGCCGACGGGCTGGCCGTCGTACCGCCGCACGGAGCGCACGACGGGCAGGACCTCGAGATCCTGGATCTGCCGTGGGTCTCGGGAGGATGTTTCACGTGAAACTCCACGGCCAGGACGCGATGGCCCGTGGCGCCGACGAGAAACTCGTCTCACGGCGCATCAAACTGCCCAAGCGCGTCGTGGAGAAGCCTCTCCGGCAGGTCGGCAAACGCCTGTTGATGGCCCTGTTCGTGCTGTTCCTGACGGTCCTGATCGTGTGGCTGGACCGCGACGGGTACCACGACAACGCCAACGAGCAGGTCGACTTCCTCGACTGCGTCTACTACGCCACGGTGACCCTGTCGACGACCGGCTACGGCGACATCGTCCCGTACAGCGACAGTGCGCGACTGACCAACATCCTGCTGATCACACCCCTGCGCGTGCTCTTCCTGATCATCCTGGTCGGAACCACACTGGAGGTCCTGAC
This sequence comes from Streptomyces sp. NPDC032745, assembly GCF_055579465.1. NCBI lineage: Bacteria > Bacillati > Actinomycetota > Actinomycetes > Kitasatosporales > Streptomycetaceae > Streptomyces > Streptomyces sp. NPDC032745. The sequence continues at coordinate 413,930 of NZ_JBVING010000003.1, forward strand.
CGAGAAGACCCGCGAAGAGTGGCGGCTGAGCCGCTGGAGGAAGAACTTGCGTGAGCACACGGTCGTCGTCGGCTTCGGCACCAAGGGCCGCTCGGCCCTGCAGACGCTGCTGGCCACCGGTCTCCGGAAGGAGCAGGTCGTCATCGTGGACCCGAGCGCCAAGGTGATCGACACGGCCAACGCGGAGGGCTTCACCGGAGTCGTCGGCGACGCCACCCGCTCCGATGTGCTGCTCCGCGCCGAGCTGCAGAAGGCCCGTCAGATCGTCATCGCCACGCAGCGCGACGACACCGCCGTGCTGGTCACGCTGACGGCTCGGCAGATGAACCGCGGCGCGAAGATCGTCGCGGCGGTCCGCGAGGAGGAGAACGCACCGCTGCTGCGCCAGTCGGGTGCGGACGCGGTCATCACGAGCGCGAGCGCGGCCGGCCGGCTGCTGGGGCTCTCGGTGCTGAGCCCGAGCGCGGGCACGGTGATGGAGGACCTGATCCAGCAGGGCAGCGGGCTGGACCTGATCGAACGGCCCGTGCGGAAGGCCGAGGTCGGCAGGGGCGTACGGGAGACGGAGGACCTGGTGGTGAGCGTGCTGCGCGGGCACCGGCTGCTCGCGTACGACGACCCGCACGCGAGCCCGCTCCAGCTGACGGACCGTCTCATCACCATCGTGCGCGCGGCGCCGCTCGGCTCGCCGCCGATGACGACGGGACCCGCCGACAGCCCTTAGGGGCGCCGGGGTGGCGTACCCTCCGGGCCATGCATGCGATCACCATCGAACAGCCCGGCGGCCCCGAGGCCCTCGTCTGGGCCGAAGTACCCGATCCGGTGGCCGGCGAGGGCGAGGTCCTCGTCGACGTCGCGGCGAGCGCCGTGAACCGCGCCGACGTCCTCCAGCGCCAGGGGTTCTACGATCCCCCGCCCGGCGCCTCCCGTTACCCCGGACTGGAGTGCTCGGGGCGGATCGCCGCCGTCGGGCCGGGGGTGTCCGGCTGGGCGGTGGGCGACGAGGTGTGTGCGCTGCTCGGCGGCGGCGGGTACGCGGAGCGGGTCGCCGTCCCGGCGGGCCAGCTGCTGCCGGTCCCGGCCGGCGTGGACCTGGTGACGGCGGCGGCGCTGCCCGAGGTGGTCTGCACCGTGTGGTCGAACGTGTTCATGGTGGCCCACCTGCGCCCTGCCGAGACGGTACTGGTGCACGGCGGCTCCAGCGGCATCGGCACGATGGCCATCCAGCTGGCGAAGGCGATCGGCGCGACGGTGGCGGTGACGGCCGGCGGTCCGGAGAAGCTGGCCCGCTGCAAGGAGCTGGGCGCGGACATCCTGATCGACTACCGCGAGCAGGACTTCGTGGCGGAGCTGCGGGCCGCGACGGGCGGCGCCGGCGCGGACGTGATCCTGGACATCATGGGCGCGAAGTATCTGGCGCGGAACCTGGACGCCCTGGCCGTGAACGGCCGGCTCGCGGTGATCGGGCTCCAGGGCGGGGTGAAGGCAGAGCTCAATCTGGGCGCACTGCTGGCGAAGCGGGCGGCGATCACGGCCACTTCCCTGCGGGCGCGGCCTGCGGCGGAAAAGGCGGCCATCGTCGCGGCCGTGCGGGAGCACGTGTGGCCGCTGGTTGCTGCGGACCGTGTCCGCCCGGTGGTCCATGCCACCTTCCCCATGCGGGATGCCGCCGAGGCCCACCGCACGATGGAATCGAGCACGCACGTGGGCAAGCTGCTCCTGACCACCTGACGGGTCCCGCTGCGCGGAGCTCTCTCCCCGCCCCGCCCTCCTCCCGTTCACCGGGCTCAGCCCGGACCCGGTCCTCAAACGGCGCGGGGTCCGGGGCGGAGCCCCAGGGAACAGGGGAAGGGCGGGTAGGGGACAAGCCCCGCAGGGCCCCCGTTACAGCGAACGCAGAAGCACCGCCGGGGACTCCACGCAGTCGGCCACGTACCGCAGGAACCCACCGGCCGTGCCGCCGTCGCAGACGCGGTGGTCGAAGGTCAGCGACAGCTGGACGACCTTCCGGACCGCCAGCTCGCCCTCGTGCACCCACGGCTTCGCCACGATCCGGCCGACGCCGAGCATCGCCGCCTCCGGGTGGTTGATGATCGGCGTGGAACCGTCCACGCCGAACACCCCGTAGTTGTTCAGGGTGAACGTCCCGCCCGTCAGGTCCGCCGGAGCCAGCTTCCCGGCCCGGGCGACCTCGGTGAGGCGGGCGAACTCCGCCGACAGGGACTCGGCGCCGCGCGCCTGCGCATCCCGGACCACCGGGACCACCAGGCCGCGCTCCGTCTGCGCCGCGAAGCCCAGGTGCACGGACGGCAGCCGCACGATCTCGTTCGCCGCCAGGTCCACGGTCGAGTTGAGCTCCGGGTACTTCGCCAGCGCGGCCGTGCAGATCCGGGCCAGCAGCGCGAGCACCGAGATCTTCGGCCCGCCCACGGCGTTCATCGCGGCCCGCGCCGCCATCAGCTCGGTCGCATCGGCGTCGACCCAGCACGTGGCGTCCGGGATCTCCCGGCGGCTGCGCGACAGCTTCTCGGCCACGACGCCCCGCAGGCCCTTCAGCGGAATCCGCTCACCGCTCACCGCGGCCGCCACGGGGGCGGACGCAGGAACGGCCACCGGCTCCGGCGCGCGGAGCGCCGCCTCGACGTCCGAGCGCAGGATCAGGCCCTCGGGCCCGGAGCCGCGCAGCGCGCGCAGGTCGATCCCGTGGTCCCGCGCCAGCTTCCGCACCAGCGGCGAGATCACCGGGACGGGACCGGACGCGTCGGGTACGGGCGTGACGGGAGCAGGTGCGATGGGAGCGGGAGCGGGTGCGGGAGCAGCGGCAACAGCAGGCGCTGCGGAGCCAGGTCGCACCCGCCTCCGACGCGCCGTGCGCGAGTGGTCCGTCCCGTAGCCGACCAGGACGTTGCCCGAGCCGGAGTCCTCGGGCTCCACCACCTCGTCCTCGCCCGCACCCACCGCCACCGTGATCAGCGGTGCTCCGACGGGGAGTTCCGTGCCCTCCTCCCCGAACCTGGCGGTGACCACACCGCCGTACGGGCACGGCACCTCCACCATCGCCTTGGCCGTCTCGACCTCGACCACCGGCTGGTCGATGGCGACGACGTCGCCCACCGCCACAAGCCAGCGGACGATCTCGGCCTCGGTCAGTCCCTCCCCGAGATCGGGGAGCTTGAACTCCATTACCTGCGGCATCAGTTCTCCCACTGCAGGCGGGCCACGGTGTCCAGGATCCGGTCCACACCGGGCAGATGGTGCTTCTCGAGCATCGGCGGCGGGTACGGGATGTCGAAGCCCGTCACCCGCAGCACCGGCGCCTCCAGGTGGTGGAAGCACTTCTCCTGGATGCGGGCGACGAGCTCCGCGCCCGGTCCGCCGAAGCCGTTGGCCTCGTGGACCACCACTGCGCGCCCGGTGCGGCGTACGGACGCCACGACCGTGTCCTCGTCGAACGGGACGAGCGAGCGCAGGTCCACGACCTCCAGGTCCCAGCCCTCCTCGCGCGCCGCCTCGGCCGCCTCCAGGCACACCGGCAGCGAGGGCCCGTACGTGATCAGCGTGGCGCTCGTGCCGGTACGCCGGACGAGTGCCTTCCCGATCCCCGGTACGGCCGTCGGCGTCTCGGGGTTCCACTGCGCCTTCGACCAGTACAGCCGCTTGGGCTCCAGGAAGACCACCGGGTCGTCGCTCGCGATCGACGCGCGCAGCAGCCCGTACGCGTCCTCGACGGTCGCCGGGGTCACCACGTGCAGGCCGGGAGTGGCGACGTAGTACGCCTCGGAGGAGTCGCTGTGGTGCTCCACCCCGCCGATGCCGCCGCCGTACGGCACCCGGATGGTGATCGGGAGCGGCATCGCGCCGCGCGTGCGGTTGCGCATCTTCGCCACGTGCGAGATCAGCTGCTCGAACGCCGGGTACGCGAACGCGTCGAACTGCATCTCCACGACCGGCCGCAGCCCGTACATGGCCATGCCCACCGCGGCGCCCAGGATCCCGGCCTCCGCGAGCGGGGTGTCCGTACAGCGGTCCTCGCCGAACTCCTTCGCGAGGCCGTCCGTGATCCGGAAGACCCCGCCCAGCGTCCCGACGTCCTCGCCCATGACGTGGACCGTCGGGTCCTCCGCCATCGCGTCGCGCATGGCCCGTCCCAGGGCCTGCGCCATCGTCGCCGGCTTCACGGCCACCGTGGTCACGACTGCTCCTCCGCGTCGAGCTCGGCGCGCAGCATCTCCGCCTGCTCGCGGAGCCGGCCGGTCTGCTCCGCGTAGACGTTTTCGAACAGGTCCATCGGGTCGAGCACGGGCTCGGCGTTCATCCGCTCGCGCAGCGTCGCGGCCATCGCCTCGGCGGCGTCCTTGGCCTCCTGGATGCCCGCCTCGTCCAGCATCCCGCGTGCGGTCAGCTCGCGCTCCAGCAGCTGCACCGGGTCGTGCGCCTTCCACGCCTCGACCTCGGCGTCGCCGCGGTAGCGGGTCGCGTCGTCGGCGTTCGTGTGGGCCTCGATGCGGTACGTGACCGCCTCGATCAGCGTCGGTCCGCCTCCGGCCCGGGCCCGCCGCACCGCCTCGGACAGCACCTCGTGCACGGCGGCGATGTCGTTGCCGTCGACGAGGCGGCCGGGCATCCCGTACCCGACGGCCTTGTGGGCCAGGGTGGGGGCGGCGGTCTGCTTGGCGAGCGGGACGGAAATGGCGAAGCCGTTGTTCTGGACGAGGAAGACCACCGGGGCCTGCCAGACGGCCGCGAAGTTCAGGGCCTCGTGGAAATCGCCCTCGCTGGTGCCGCCGTCGCCCACCAGGGCGAGGGCGACCACGTCGTCGCCGCGCAGCCGGGCCGCGTGCGCCAGGCCGACCGCGTGCGGCAGCTGGGTGGCGAGCGGGGTGCTCAGCGGGGCGATCCGGTGCTCGCGCGGGTCGTAGCCGGTGTGCCAGTCGCCGCGCAGCAGGGTCAGCGCCTGGACGGGGTCGAGTCCGCGCGCCACGGCCGCGAGGGTGTCGCGGTAGCTCGGGAACAGCCAGTCCTGCTCCTCCAGGACCAGCGCGGCCGCGATCTCGCAGGCCTCCTGGCCGACGGTGGAGGGGTAGACGGCGAGCCGGCCCTGCTTGGTGAGGGCGGTGGCCTGGGCGTTGTAGCGGCGGCCGCGCACCAGTTCGGCGTAGCAGCGGCGCATCAGCTCGGGATCGAGCTTCTCGGCGGCCGGCGTGCCCAGCACCCGGTACGGCTCGGGGTCCGGGAGCAGCGGGGCGGCATCCGTACGGGGCCTCCAGGCGGGCGGCGGGGTGGATCGGTGGGACGCACCGGCACCGGGCAGCTCTTGGACCGTCATGGCGGCGTACACCTCCTCGTGGGAAGTCGTCTGGGCGCCCCGGGGGTACCCCCCGCGGTGGCCGGGGGCGTGTGAGGGGCCTCACCAACCGATTGTTCGGTCGATGGCGCAATTTGGCTACAGGCGGCTCCAGGCTGTGGACAAAGTGGCGCCGGGGCCCTGGGATGGGTGCAGGACGTCCAGGAGAGGGAGGCCGTGGGCAATGCCGGATGAACAAATGGCCGCAGCGGGTTCCGCACCGGTCCCACCGGGCGGTGCGCCTTCCGCCCCACAGGCACCGCCCCGCGCCCTGGATCCCATCGACCGTTCGATCATGCGGCTGCTCCAGGCGGACGGCCGCGCGTCGATACGGTCGGTGGCCGAGCAGGTCCACGTGTCGCGGGCGAACGCCTACGCCCGGATCAACCGGCTGATCGACGACGGCGTGATCCGCGGGTTCACGGCCCGCGTCAACCACGAAAGGGCAGGCCAGGGCGCCTCCGCGTACATCACCCTGAAGATCGTCCAGAACTCCTGGCGCACGGTCCGCGAGAAGCTCCGCGAGCTCCCGGGCGCGGCGCACATCGCCCTGGTCAGCGGCGATTTCGACGTCCTGCTCCTGGTCCACACGCCGGACAACCGCACCCTGCGCGAGCTGGTGCTGACCCGCCTCCAGTCCATCCCGGAGGTCCTCTCGACGCGCACGCTGCTGGTCTTCGAGGAGACCGACCTCCTGGACACCGGCCCGAGCGGCGGCCCGGCGATCTCCGAGGAGTAGCCGACGGGAGAAACGGCAGCGCCCCGGGAGCGGCCTGAAGGGCCGTTCCCGGGGCGCTGTGCGAGGCGCCTACCGGCGGATCACTTGGTCTCGTAGTAGCCGAAGATGTCGACGATCAGGTCCGCGGTGTCCCAGCTCTGGTTCCAGAAGTCGACGACTCCGTTGACCCCGCCGGAGCTCGCCTGGACCAGGTTCGGAACGGTCTTGCCGGCCGTCCAGTTCAGGGTGGACGCCGTGGGACGCGTCAGCTGCTCCTCGGTGCCCTTCTCGTACTGGTCCGGCGTGTTCGTGTCCGGGGCGACCGAGAGGAAGCCCGCGTCCTTGGTGTTCGTCACCGTGGTGTTCAGGACGTAGCCCGCGATGCCCTCCTCGCCGTGGGAGATGGGCATCCAGATGTAGCCACGGGCGTACATCGGCCCGTAAGCCCAGGCACGGGTGTCGAGCATCCGGCCCGGGGTGACCGGCATGAAGGAGCCCGAGCTGTCGGGGCTGTAGTAGCCGACGACGTCGACGATCACGTCGGCCCCCGCCCAGGCGCCGTTGAAGACGTTGACCTTCCCGTCGGCACCGACCGGGACGACCACCGAGTTGGCAACGGTCTGCCCGGCCTTGAAGTTCACGTTCGAGGTGTTCGGGGCCTGCTGGCCGCTCGGGTAGGCCGTCAGGTGGCCGTCCTCGCGCGGGTTGGTGGCGGTCACGTTCAGCGCCACGGCGGTGGCGTTGGCGGGCACGTACCAGCCGCCGAGCTGCACGCCGATCGTGCCGCGGCCCGCGACCTGGCCCTTGGGCGCGCCCTGGCCGGAGCGGGTGTCCACGGCGCGGACCGGGGCCATCGGCGTGTAGCCGCTGGCCGCGGTGCGGGTGAAGTAGCCGGTGATGTCGGCGATCAGGTCGACCGCCGTCCAGCTGCCGTTGTAGAGCTCGACGGTGCCGTCCTTGCCGACCGGCACGACCACCAGGTTCGGGACGGTCTGGCCGGCCTCGAAGTTGAGGTTCGAGGTGGTCGGACGCGTGCCGCCGCCGGGGAAGGCCGTGACGTGCCCGGGGTTGGCGGCGTTGGTGACGGTGACGTTCAGGGCCACGGCCGTGACGCCCGCCGGGATCTTGCCGTTGCCGGCGATCTTCACCTTGGCCGAGGAGTACGCCTGGACCATGCCCATGGGGGCACCGGTGCCGGTGCGGGTGTCCAGGAGACGGGTCGGGGCGTACGGGGTGAAGTCCGAGCCGACCGTCGACAGCGGGAGCTCGTTGACGACCTCGGCCTGGTTCACGGTGTCCGTGACGGTGACCTTGACGTTGTACTCGCCGAGCTCGGCGTAGCTGTGCTTGAGCGACACCTCCTGGCCGGGGACGGCGTCGACGCCGTCCGTCGCGCCGTCACCCCAGTTGTAGGTGACGCGGAGCGTGGCGCCCGGGGAGCTGAGGACCTGGGCCCGCAGCTCGATGCCGTGCGCGGACGTGCTCTGCGCGTTGAGGACGACGCCCAGGTCCGGGTTGCCGGCGGCGGCGGTCTCCGCGCCCTGGGCGGTGGCGCTCGCGCCGGCCTTGCCCTTGGCCGCGGGCAGGGACTTGCGGACCGAGTGCTCCGCGGGGCTGTGGAACTTCTTGACTTCGGATGCACCGAGCTTGGCCAGGTCCGCTCCGGGAGCGGACACCCCCTTGGCCACCGGTGCGGACGGACCCGCGGCCGGACCGGCCGCCTGGGCTGCGCCCGGGATGAAACCAACGCTGGCCGCGACGACGACGGCAGCGGAAACTACGAGACGGCGACTGCGCACCGGCCCCCCCATTTTCTATGACTGCTTGAACATGTTCGAAAGCATGCTCATCGTACAGACCCCGCGCGGCGATCGATCAGAAAATATGCGGCCAGATCGCAGGGATCTTGGCCGGTCACCGACCGCGTACGGTCCGCAGGCCGTCCAGCGCCATGTGGACGACCGCGTCGGCCAGTTGGTCCGCCGTGGTGCCGGGGTGCGGGCGGTACCACTCCACCAGGGAGTTCACCATGCCGAACAGCAGGCGGGTGGCCAGCCGGATGTCCACGTCAGCGCGCAGGTCCCCGTCGGCCGCGGCGGCCTTGAGGAGCTCCGCGACCTGGTGGTCGAACTCGCGCCGGCGCTCCAGGGCCCAGCGCTCGGTCCGGGTGTTGCCCCGGACCCGCAGCAGCAGCGTCACGTACGGGAGCTCGGCGACCAGGACCTCGACCGTGCGCCGCGTGACGTACTCGACCCGCTCGACCGCCCGGCCGCGTACGGCACCGGGCTCCTCCAGGACGGCGAAGAGCCCGTCGAGCGCGCGGCTGACGGCCCGGCGCAGGAGCTCCTCCTTGCCCGCCACGTGGTGGTAGATCGAGGACTTCGAGATGCCCGCCGCCTTGGAGAGGTGCTCCATGGAGGTGCCGTCGTAGCCCCGCTCGTTGAAGACCTGGACGGCGACCGACAGGAGCGTCTCGGGGGTGTACGTGTCCCGCCTGGCGGTGGTCATTCGGCATCCTCCGCGTAGCCCAGCTTGAACAGCGCCAGCGAGGGCGCGTAGCGGCCGCCGGGACAGCGCTCGTCGAGGTGGTGCAGCAGGTCGTACGCCCAGTCGCGGCCCAGCCGGCCGTGCCATTCGGAGGGGCCCAGCGGGTAGTTGACGCCGAGCCGCATCGCCGTGTCGATGTCCTCGGCGGTGGCCGCACCGCGCGCGACGGCGTCGGCGGTCAGGTCGATCAGCATCGCGACCGTGCGCGCCACGATCATGCCGGGCACGTCGCCGATGACGGAGACCTGCTTGCCGAGCTTCTGGAACAGCCCGACCGCCTCGGCGAGGGTCCGCTCGCTGGTGTCCTCGCCGGCGGACAGCGCGATCCGGGTGGCGCCGCGGTAGTCGAGTGCGAGGTCGAAGTAGACGACGTCGGCGAACTCGATCGCGGTCTTGCCGTCCGCGAGCACCAGCTGGCCCTCACCGGGCAGCTGGATGTACGGGCCCCCGTGCTCGGTGGACGTGACCGCGATCCCGGCCTCCTCCAGCAGTTCGACGAGCCCGGCGGCGGGACCGAGGTCGCCGACCACGCCGACCTTCTCCGGGGCGGCCTCGGGACCGGCGGTGTGCGGGGCCTGGGCCTGGACGTCGGGGCCGTACGGGAACCAGCCGTGGCCCGACTTGCGGCCCAGGCGGCCCGACTGGACCAGCCGGCGCTGCGCCAGGGAGGGGGTGAACTTGGGGCTCCGGAAGAAGGACTCCCACACGGAGCGCGTGACGGCCTCGTTGACGTCCTGGCCGATCAGGTCGGTCAGCTGGAACGGGCCCATCTTGAAGCCGCCGCACTCGCGGAGCACGGCGTCGATGGTGGCCGGGTCGGCGCCCTGCTCCTCGTACACCGCGAAGGCCTCGGCATAGAAGGGGCGGGCGATCCGGTTGACGATGAAGCCGGGGGTGTCGGCGCAGCGGACCGGCGTCTTCCCCCAGCCCAGCACGGTGCGGTACGCGCGCTCGGCGGCGGCCGGATCGGTCGCGAAACCGCTGACCACCTCGACGAGCGGGAGCAGCGGGGCCGGGTTGAAGAAGTGCAGGCCGAGGAAGCGGCCGGGGTGCGCGAGGCCGGCGGCGAGCTCGGTGACGGAGAGGGAGGAGGTGTTCGTGGCCAGCAGGGCGTCCGGCGCGACCACCCCTTCGAGTGCTTCGAAGAGCGCGCGCTTGACGGCGGCGTCCTCGACGACGGCCTCGATGACGAGTGCGGCGCCGGCGAGGTCGGCGAGGGCGGAGGCCGCAGCGATCCGGCCGATCGCGTCCTCGGCCTCGGCGGGGTCGAGACGGCCCTTCGCGGCCATGCGGTCGACGCGGTCCTGGACGATGCCCACGCCGCCGGCGGCGAGCTCGGCGTTGATGTCGTAGATCAGCACCCGGTGACCTGCGAGGAGGGCGACCTGGGCGATGCCCTGCCCCATGGTGCCGGCGCCGACGACCGCCACAGTGCGGGACCGCTCGATTGCTGTCATGTCCTGATCCTCCCGCACCGGGTTATCCACAGGTCTGCCGGGCCCTCTTGTCCCGACCGATCGTTCGGTTACTCTAACTCCAGTCTGCTCTTCTTCACCCGCCCCTGCCTGATCTCAGTCTGCGATCCAGCCTGATCTTGCCCGGCTCAACGAGGAGTTGGTCCCTGATGGCCGCCGAGCTCACCGTCCCCCAGCTGTCCGACAAGCACCGGTCCACCCTGGACCAGGCCCTGGCGGCCATCCGCAGCCGCGCCTACTGGTCCCCGCATCCGGAGCACCCCAAGGCCTACGGGGAGACCGCGCCGGCCGACGGGCTGGCCGCCTTCGAGGCCGTCCGCGGCACCCGCTTCGACCTGGGCCAGCCCGGCACGGACGGCTGGACGGGCGCCGAGGTGTCCCCGTTCGGCCCCGAGCTGGGCGTCGAGTACCCGCACGTCGACCCCGACGTGCTGCTGCCCGCGATGAAGGCCGGCATGGGCGCCTGGCGGGACGCCGGTCCCGAGGTGCGCGCCCTGGTCTGCATCGAGATCCTGGCCCGGATCGGCGCGCGGACGCACGAGTTCGCGCACGCGGTCATGCACACCAGCGGCCAGGCCTTCATGATGGCGTTCCAGGCGGGCGGCCCGCACGCACAGGACCGCGGCCTGGAGGCGGTGGCGTACGCGTACGAGGAGCAGACCCGCGTCCCGGGCCAGGCCGACTGGTCGAAGCCGCAGGGCAAGAGGGACCCGCTGGAGCTCGGAAAGACCTTCACCGCCGTCCCGCGCGGCGTCTCCCTGATGATCGGCTGCAACACGTTCCCGACGTGGAACGGCTACCCGGGCCTGTTCGCCTCCCTGGCCACGGGCAATGCGGTCCTGGTCAAGCCGCACCCGCGCGCCGTGCTCCCGCTGGCGCTGACGGTGAAGGTGGCCCGCGAGGTCCTCGCCGAGGCGGGCTTCGACCCGAACCTGGTGGCGCTGGCCGTGGAGCGCCCGGGCGAAGGCATCGCCAAGACCCTGGCCGTCCGCCCCGAGATCAAGCTGATCGACTACACCGGCTCGACCGAGTTCGGCGACTGGCTGGAGACCAACGCCCGCCAGGCGCAGGTCTACACGGAGAAGGCCGGCGTCAACACGGTCGTCGTCGACTCGACCTCCGACTACAAGGGAATGCTGTCCAACCTGGCGTTCTCCCTCTCCCTGTACAGCGGCCAGATGTGCACCACCCCGCAGAACCTGCTGATCCCGCGGGACGGCATCGAGACGGACGCCGGCCACAAGTCGTACGACGAGGTCGTCGCCGACCTCGCGGCCTCGGTCGGCGGCCTGCTCGGCGACGACGCCCGGGCCAACGCGCTGCTCGGCGCCCTGGTCAACCCGGACGTCAAGACCCGCCTGGAGGCGGCGGCCGGCCTCGGCGAGGTGGCGCTGGCCTCCCGCGAGGTGGTGAACCCGGAGTTCCCGGACGCGGTGGTCCGCACGCCGGTGATGGTGAAGCTGGACGCGGCCAAGCCGGACGACTCGGCCCCGTACCTCTCGGAGTGCTTCGGCCCGGTCTCCTTCGCGGTCGCCGTGGACTCCACGGCGCACGCCCTGGACCTCCTGCGCCGCACGGTGCGGGAGAAGGGCGCGATGACGGTGGGCGCCTACACCACCTCCGCGGACACCGAGCGGGCCATCGAGGAGGTCTGCCTCGAGGAGTCGGCGCAGCTGTCGCTGAACCTGACGGGCGGGGTCTACGTCAACCAGACCGCGGCCTTCTCGGACTTCCACGGCTCGGGCGGCAACCCGGCGGCGAACGCGGCCCTGTGCGACGGAGCCTTCGTCTCGAACCGTTTCCGCGTGGTGGAGGTCCGCCGCCAGGCCTAACCGGCGTGGGGTCCGCCCCAGTGGAAGAGCGTCATGGCCACACTCGTGGCCAGGTTGTAGCTGGAGACCTGCGGCCTCATCGGCAGGGAGACCAGGTGGTCGGCCCGGTCACGCAGCTCGGGTGAGATGCCGTGCCGCTCCGAGCCGAAGGCGAGCAGGGCGTCGTCCGGGAGGGTGAGGGTGCGGATGTCCTCGCCCTCCGGGTCGAGCGCGTACACCGGCCCGGAGGGCAGGGTGTCGATCTCGACCCGGTCGACCGTGGTGGCGTAGTGCAGCCCGGCCCCGGCCCGGACCACGTTCGGGTGCCAGGGGTCGAGGTCGCCGCGGGTCACCACTCCGGTGGCACCGAAGCCTGCGGCGAGCCGGACCACGGCGCCGACGTTGCCGAGGTTGCGGGGGTTGTCGAGCACGACGACGGGCGCGGTCCGGGGCTGCCGGTCCAGCCGGGCCCGCCCTTCGGCCCGGTCGGGCCGTACCGCCAGCGCCGCGACCCCGGTGGGGTGGACCCGGGGCAGCAGCGTCCGCAGCTCGGCCTTCCGCACCAGCCGCCCGACCTCGCCCGCCACATCCGGAGCCAGCTCGCCGGCGAGCGCCCGTACGGCATCCGGATCGTCGGCGACGACGGCCCGCACATCGGCCCCGAACCGCAGGGCGTGCTTCAGCGCATGGAAGCCGTCGAGCAGCACGAGATCCCCTTGCTCGGCCGCAACCCGCCACTCACGCCCACTCTGCTCACTCATACAGCCGACCCTAATTCCAGCCCGGCCGATTCCAGCCCCGCCGGCGTTCGAGGCGCTGGGGTCCCCCCAGCGGTGGCCGGGGGAGGGTCCGTGGCCGGCACCCGGCGACGGAGCCCGCACACCCCGGCCGGTCAGCGCACGCCAGGGCTCGGTTCCGCCGGCGCAAGGGCCCGCCCGGCCTCCGCCGGAACGGGCGCAGACCCCACCGACCCCACCGGGCCGGAGGCCCTGGCGCCCAGCCACACCAAGAACCCCGTCGGCAGGAACACCGCATCGGCGGCGATCATCGCCAACGAGAAGAACGGCAGCCCCAGCAGCACCGCGATCCCGGCATGCTCCAGCATCATCACCCCCAGCAGCACGTTCTTGATCCGCCGGTTGAACACGGTGAACGGGAACGCCACCTGCACCGCCACCGTCCCGTACGACAGCAGCATCACGAGCGTCCCGTTCCCCGCCACCACCGACGACAGCCCCGGCCACGGCGTGAAGTAGTCCAGCCCGAGCGGGTAGTACAGCGCGGTCCCGTCCTGCCACCGCGACCCCTGGATCTTGTACCAGCCGGCCGTCGCGTAGATCAGACAGACCTCAGCCATGATCACCAGCAGCCCCGCGTTGTGCACCAGGTTCGCCAGGACGTCGAGGACCGCCCGCCCCTCGCCCTCCGGCTCGTACCGGTCCACCATCCACCACACCGCGCAGACCACCCACAGCGCCGCGAAGGCCGCCAGCCAGCCGTAGCCGAACCCCGCCGCCACCGCCCCGTACGCGAACACCGCGCCCAGCACGCCCCACAGCACCGGCCCGGCCGCCCCGGCCGAGGCCGACCCCCGCAGCCGTGCGCGCCGCGCGTCCAGCGACCACACCTGTGCGCACCGCGTCAGCACCAGGTACATCGCCATCAGGTGGATGACGTTGTCCCCGCCGTCGCCCATGAACACGCTGCGGTTCTGCAGCGACAGCACCCCGACCATGAACACCACGGACATCGCGCGCGTCCGCCAGCCCAGCATCAGCAGCACGCTCGACAGCACCGACACGGCGTAGACGATCTCGAACCACAGCGTGGAGTCCGACCACATCAGCACCGTGAAGGCGTGGTTCGAGTCGATCAGCCGCTCCGCCAGCCCGAAGCTCCAGGGCCCGTCCGGCCCGTACAGCTCGTGCCGGTTCGGGAACTCCCTCAGCAAGAAGAACAGCCAGGTGGCGGAGAAGCCGATGCGGACGACGGCGCTCTGGTACGGGCCCAGCGCCCGTCCGGTGACCTGTGCGACCGCCCGGCCGGCGGCGGCGCGCGCCCGCCTCACACCGTCCACCACGGCAGCTCCCGGTAGTAGGTCTGGGTGTCGGTCTTCTCGTCGCTCCAGGGCGGCGCCGCCACCGCCCGCGTCGCCGAGCGAAGCTGGATCCGTACGATCCCGCCCGCGGCGACCCCGTCGTCCGCGAGCCGGTCCAGCGCGATCCGCCGCAGGTACTGCTCCGACAGCTCCCCTCGCTCGCCGATCGGCTTGTCGTCCTCGTCGTGCGAGCCGGTGAAGAAGTCCCAGGCCCGGCGCAGCTCGTTCTGCCGCACGTGGCTCGGCAGCAGGCTGTGCCGGATGGCCTCGCCGTCCTGCGCGGACAGGTCGCGCCAGCCGCTCGCGACCGGCTCGCCGCCGGCTGCCGTGCGCACCTCCGCCCGTACCTCCACCGCGATGTTCTGCTGGAGCGGGTTGGGGGCGAAGAGCTTCCAGTTCTGCTCGAACTCGGGGTAGATCCAGTCGTCGACCGTCTTCGCGTGCTGCTTGCTCACCGTGTTGGACGGGGCGACGTGCAGGAAGACCAGCGCCAGGTGCCCGCAGGCGGCGAGGCCCACGGCCGCCAGGGCCAGGGCCGTGACGACCCGGTACGGGGCGGACAGGCCGGCGATCCCGGGCGCCCGGGGCGGCACCGGACCGGCCGGCGGTCCGGCCGGCCGCTCGTCCGCCGGATCGGCAGGCGCCTCGTCCGCCGGACCGGCCGGCGGATCGACCGGCGGGCGCGCCGACGGAACAGCAAGGCGATCGACCGGCGGATCGACCGGCGGAACAGCCTCTTCCGCGGGCTCGCGCTCGTTCGAATCCATCCCGCCCCGATCGTCCGGCGTCCACAGGGTTGACCTCAGAGGTTGACACCCTACGGGCCGCCGACCCACCATTGAAGAGTACGAACCGAACGATCGGTCGGTCGGGCGGTCAACAATCTCTGGCAGGGGGCCGGGATGGTGGCAGTGACCCCGGAAACGGGGCAGGACTCAGGCCTCGGGGCTGACCTCGGGGCACAGCTCGCGGCGGCCTTCGACGCCGCTGTGGCGGCCGACGAGCGCGTCGAGCCGCGCGACTGGATGCCCGAGGCGTACCGCGCCTCGCTCGTCCGCCAGATGGCCCAGCACGCCCACTCCGAGATCATCGGCATGCAGCCCGAGGCCAACTGGATCACCCGTGCGCCCTCGCTGCGCCGCAAGGCGATCCTGATGGCCAAGGTCCAGGACGAGGCCGGCCACGGCCTCTACCTGTACAGCGCCGCCGAAACCCTCGGCACCAGCCGCGACGAGCTGCTCGACAAGCTGCACTCCGGCAAGCAGAAGTACTCCTCGATCTTCAACTACCCCACCCTGACCTGGGCCGATGTCGGCGCGATCGGCTGGCTCGTGGACGGCGCGGCGATCACCAACCAGGTGCCGATCTGCCGCTGCTCGTACGGGCCGTACGCCCGTGCGATGGTCCGGATCTGCAAGGAGGAGTCCTTCCACCAGCGCCAGGGCTTCGAGCTCCTCATGGCCCTCTCCAAGGGCACGGAGACGCAGCACGCGATGGCGCAGGACGCCGTGAACCGGTGGTGGTGGCCCTCGCTGATGATGTTCGGCCCGCCGGACGACGAGTCGGCGCACTCCGCGCAGTCCATGGCATGGCGGATCAAGCGGCACTCCAACGACGAGCTGCGCCAGCGCTTCGTGGACATCGCCGTTCCGCAGGCCGAGGCGCTGGGCCTGACCCTGCCCGACCCGGACCTGAAGTGGAACGAGGAGCGCGGGCACCACGACTTCGGTGCGATCGACTGGGCCGAGTTCTGGGACGTGCTCAAGGGCAACGGCCCGTGCAACGAAGAGCGGATCGGCCAGCGGCGCCGGGCCCACGAGGAAGGCGCCTGGGTCCGCGAGGCGGCCGCGGCGTACGCGGAGAAGCACTCCGCCCGGACCGCACACACCGCCATACAGAGCACGGCAACGAACGAGGAGGCAGGGGTATGACGCAGAACTGGCCACTGTGGGAGGTGTTCGTGCGCTCGCGCCGCGGCCTCTCGCACACGCACGCGGGCAGCCTGCACGCACCCGACGCGGAGATGGCCCTGCGCAATGCCCGCGACCTCTACACGCGGCGCGGCGAGGGCATCTCGATCTGGGTGGTGCCCTCCACCGAGATCACCGCGTCCTCGCCGGACGAGCGGGACCCGTTCTTCGCCCCGTCGGCCGACAAGCCGTACCGGCACCCGACCTTCTACGAGATCCCCGAGGGGGTGCACCACCTGTGACCAGCACCGATGCCGTTCAGCCCGATGTCGTCCAGTCGGCAGCCCTCGCACTGGGGGACGACGCCCTGATCCTCTCCCACCGCCTCGGCGAGTGGGCGGGTCACGCCCCCGTCCTCGAGGAGGAGGTCGCCCTCGCGAACATCGCGCTCGACCTGCTCGGCCAGGCCCGCATCCTGCTGTCCCTGGCCGGGGACGAGGACGAGCTGGCCTTCCTGCGTGAGGAGCGGTCCTTCCGCAACCTCCAGCTGGTCGAGCAGCCCAACGGGGACTTCGCCCACACCATCGCGCGCCAGCTCTACTTCTCCTTCCACCAGCACGAGCTGTACGCGGAACTGGCCGTCGGCGACGGCCTGTTCGCCCCGCTGGCGGCCAAGGCCGTCAAGGAGACCGCGTACCACCGCGACCACGCCGAGCAATGGACCCTGCGGCTCGGCGACGGCACGCAGGAGAGCAACGCCCGCATGCAGGCCGCCCTGGACGCGCTGTGGAAGTTCACGGGCGAGATGTTCCAGCCGGTGGACGGCATCGACGGCGTGGACTGGGCCGCCCTGGAAGGCCGCTGGCTGGCCGCCGTGGGCGGCGTACTGGAGCGGGCCGGGCTCGCGCTCCCCGAAGGCCCGCGCACCGGCGCCTGGGCGGCCGGCGCCGGCCGGCAGGGCCTGCACACCGAGTCGTTCGGCAGGCTGCTCGCCGAGATGCAGCACCTGCACCGCAGTCATCCGGGGGCGTCATGGTGACGGACACGCCCCGCGCCCCGGCCCCGACGGGCGGGCCCGAGGCTCCCGAGGCCATGACCCGCCTGGAGGCGGAGCTGGCCGAGCTCGCCGGCTCCGTGCCCGACCCCGAGCTGCCCGTGCTCACCCTCGCCGAGCTGGGCGTGATGCGCGGCGTGCGGATGCACGAGGACGGGCACGTCGAGGTCACCCTCACCCCGACCTACACCGGCTGCCCCGCCATCGAGGCCATGTCCGCCGACATCGAGCGGGTCCTGACCGGCCACGGCATCCCCGACGTGCAGGTGCGCACCGTCCTGGCCCCGGCCTGGTCGACCGACGACATCAGCGCCGAGGGCCGGCGCAAGCTCGCCGAGTTCGGCATCGCCCCGCCGCGGCCGCACGCGGCCGGCGGGCCGGTCCCGGTCACCCTCTCGGTCCGCTGCCCTAACTGCGGATCGACCGACACCGAACTGCTCAGCCGGTTCTCCTCCACCGCATGCAAGGCGCTGCGCCGCTGCACCGCCTGCCGTGAACCGTTCGACCACTTCAAGGAGCTGTAGATGGCCGCGTCCACGCCGTCGCCCACGTCGGGCTCCGGGCGCCCCGCGCGCCACGGCGCCTTCCACCCCCTGACGGTGGCGACGGTCGACCGGCTCACCGACGACTCCGTGGCGCTGACCCTGCGCGTCCCCGAGGAGCTGCGCGGCGAGTACCTGCACGCCCCCGGCCAGCACCTCACGCTGCGCCGCAGCACCCCCGAGGGCGTGGAGATCCGCCGTACGTACTCGATCTGCTCCCCTGCCCCGGACCCCGCGGGCCCCGGCCCGGCGGCGCTGCGGGTGGGCGTGCGGCTGGTGGAGGGCGGCGAGTTCTCCACGTTCGCGCACAAGGAGATCGCCGCCGGGGACGTGCTGGACGTGATGGTCCCGGCCGGGCGGTTCGTCCTGGAGCCGGCCGCCGCGCCGGCCGCCGGGCACTACGCGGCGATCGTCGGCGGCAGCGGGATCACCCCGGTGCTGTCGATCGCCGCCTCGCTGCTGGCGGCGCGGCCCGACGCCCGGTTCTGCCTGGTCCGCAGCGACCGCACGGCGGCGTCGACGATGTTCCTGGACGAGGTCGCCGACCTCAAGGACCGCTTCCCGGAGCGGTTCCAGCTGGTGACGGTCCTGTCCCGGGAGGAGCAGGAGGCCGGGCTGCCGTCCGGCCGCCTCGACGAGGAGCGGCTGAAGGCCCTGCTGCCCGCGCTGCTGCCGGTCGCCGACGTCACGGGCTGGTTCCTGTGCGGCCCGTACGGGCTGGTCGTGGGCGCGGAGCGGGCGCTGGGCACGCTCGGCGTCGTCCGGACCCGGATCCACGAGGAGATCTTCCACGTCGAGGACACGGCACCGCCGGCCCCGGCCGCGGCTCCCTCCCACGTACGGGTCACGGCCCGGCTCGACGGCCGCTCCGGCACCTGGCCGGTCCGCGACGGGGAGTCCCTGCTGGACGCCGTGCTGCGCAACCGCGCGGACGCCCCGTACGCCTGCAAGGGCGGGGTCTGCGGCACCTGCCGGGCGTTCCTGGTCACGGGCGAGGTCCGGATGGACCGGAACTTCGCGCTGGAGGCGGAGGAGACGGAGGCCGGGTTCGTGCTGGCCTGCCAGTCGCACGCGGTGACCGAGGAAGTGGAGATCGACTTCGACCGCTGAGGCTGTCCATTTCCTTCATCCTGCTCTATCTTGACGCACCGTCAGGTCCGGACCGGGCCTGACCGGGATCCGGTGCGCGCGGGAGGACAGGCAGTGGACTTCACCTTCACCGAGGAGCAGCAGGCCGCCGTCGAGGCGGCGAAGGCCGTCTTCGCGGACGTCGCCCCGGACGGCGTGCCCAGCCCCGCGCTGACCCCGGGGGCCGTCGCGGAGGACTTCGACCGGCCGCTGTGGGCCAAGCTCGCCGCGTCCGACCTGCTGAGCCTGGTCCTCGCCGAGGAGCACGGCGGGGCGGGCCTCGACGCGATCGCCTTGTGCCTGGTGCTGCGCGAGGCGGCGAAGGTGCTGGCCCGGGTTCCGCTGCTGGAGCACTGCGCCACGGCCATGGCCGTCCAGGCCCACGGCAGCCCCGAACTGGCCGCCGCCCTGCTGTCCGACGCCGGGCGGGGCACGCTCGTCCTCACCGCCGCCGCCCACGGGCGCAGCGGCCACGATCCCGCGGAACTCGCCGTCACCGCCCGCCGCGAGGGCGCCCGGTGGACCCTCGACGGGGTCCAGACGGCCGTCCCGTGGGCGCACGGCGCCGACTGGATCGCCGTACCGGCCCACACCGGCGAGGGCGAGGCCGTCCTCGCGTTCGTCCCGCGCGCCGCCGAGGGCCTCACCCTGGCCGAGCAGGTCTCCACCAGTGGGGAACGGCTCGCCGAACTCGCCCTGGACGGCGTACGGGTGCCCACGACGCATCTGATCGACACCCCGGGGGCCTGGGAGCGGCTCCGCCAGCTCCTCGCCACCGGAACCTGCGCCCTGGCACTCGGACTCGGCGAGGGAGTCCTCTCGATGACCAGCCAATACACCGGCAAGCGCGAGCAGTTCGGCTTCCCGGTGGCCACCTTCCAGGCCGTCGCCGTCCAGGCCGCCGACCGCTACATCGACCTGCGCGCCATGGAGGTCACCCTCTGGCAGGCCGCATGGCGGCTCGACGCGGCGACCGGCGGAGCCGGCGGCCCGCTGCCGAGCGCCGGGGACGTCGCCGTCGCCAAGATCTGGGCCTCGGAGGGCGTACGCCGGGTCGTGCAGACGGCGCAGCACCTGCACGGCGGCTTCGGCGCCGACACCGACTACCCGCTGCACCGCTACCACGCGTGGGCCAAACAGCTGGAGCTCCAGCTGGGCCCGGCCGCCGCGCACGAGGAGGCGCTGGGCGACCTGCTGGCCGCCCACGCCCTCGCCTGACGGCCGACCCCTGGCGGCCGACGCGTGGCGCGCTAGAGCACGAAGGCCGGGTTCCCGTTGTCGGTCACCATCGGGCGCCCGGCGCCGTCCCAGGCCTGCATGCCGCCGTCGATGTTCACGGCGTCGATGCCCTGGCGCACCAGGTACTGGGTGACCTGAGCGGAGCGCCCGCCGACGCGGCACATCACGTGCACGCGGCGGCCGTCCTCGGCGGCCTCCGTCAGCTCACCGAAGCGGGCCACGAAGTCGCTCATCGGGATGTGCAGGGCGCCCTCCACGTGTCCGGCAGCCCATTCGTCGTCCTCACGGACGTCGAGGACAAAGCCTTCGGAGGGCACCGCGGCGGCGTCCACCGAGGGAAGCGGTCCGAAGTTCATACGTCGCCTTCTCTCATCGCAGATCTGACTCCCAACCTATCCGAGACCTATCCGAGCCCGGGCCGAACCCGGCCCCGCCAAATCCAGCCCCGCCGGCGCTCGAGGCGTGGGCACCGCCCAGCGCAACGGCGCCGCACGGCACCCGGCAGGCTCAGGCCCCACCCAGCCCGGCCAGCTCCGACTCGCGCTCGGAGACCTGCGCCAGCAGCTGCTCCGCGATCTCCTCCAGCAGCCGGTCCGGATCCTCCGGCGCCATCCGCAGCATCGACCCGATCGCGCTGTCCTCCAGCTCCCGCGCCAGCACCGACAGCAGCTCCTTGCGCCGCGCCAGCCACTCCAGCCGGGCGTACAGCTCTTCGCTCTCGTTCAGCTGCCGCACGGCCTCCGGCACGGGACCCGCCGCCCACTCCTCGGCCAGCTCGCGCAGCACCTGCTCCTCGCCCCGCGCGTACGCCGCGTTCACCCGCACGATGAACGCATCGCGCCGCTCCCGCTCGGCCTCGTCCCGGGCGAGATCCGGGTGCGCCTGGCGGACGAGCTCGCGGTACAGCCGGCGTACCTCCTCCGTCGGCCGCACCCGCTCCGGGGGCCGCACCGCGCGGTCGGTGAGCATCGCGGACGCGTCGTCGGAGATGCCCTCCGAACCCATCCAGTCGTGGAACAGCTCGTCCACGCCCGGCATCGGCATCACCAGCGAGCGGGCGTCCCGGGCCCGTCGCAGATCCTCGGCATCGCCGCTGCGCGCCGCCTTCGCCTCGGCGATCAGCGCATCCAGCTCGTCGAGCCTCGAGTACATCGGGCCGAGCTTCTGGTGGTGCAGGCGGGAGAAGTTCTCCACCTCCACCCGGAAGGTCTCCACGGCGATCTCGAACTCGATCAGCGCCTGCTCGGCGGCCCGCACGGCCCGTTCAAGGCGCGCCTCGGGGCGCTCGTCGCCGGTGTCTTCAGTCTGCTGCTCGCTCACCCGGCCACCCTAAGGCCGGTCGGGCCGGGTCGATGTTTCACGTGGAACATCGACCCGGGACCGTGACGCGGATCGCAAACCGGACCGTGATCGGGCCACCACCCGCTCAGACCCCGGCCTCCGCCGCGATCCGCCCGGACCGCACCGCCGCCAGCAGGTGCGCGTGGTCGGCCTCGCTCCGGTCGGCGTACGCCACCGCGAACGTGGCCATCGCCTCGTCCAGCTCGTCGTTCTTGCCGCAGTACCCGGCCAGCAGCCGCGGATCGGCGCTGTGCGCGTGCGCGCGGGCCAGCAGGGCGCCGGTCATGCGCCCGTAGTCGTCGATCTGGTCGGCCGCCAGCGCCGCCGGGTCCACGCTGCCCTTGCGGTTGCGGAACTGCCGCACCTGGTACGGCCGCCCCTCCACCGTGGTCCAGCCCAGCAGGATGTCGGAGACCACCTGCATCCGCTTCTGCCCGGCCACCACCCGGCGGCCCTCGTGCTCCTCGACCGCGGACTCGAAGCCCAGCGCGGGCAGGTACGGCAGCAGCACCGACGGCCGCGCCTCCTTGACCTGGAGCACCAGCGGCTCGCCCCGGTGGTCCAGCAGCAGCACCACGTACGAGCGGGTGCCGACGCTCCCGGTGCCGACCACCCGGAAGGCCACGTCGTGGATGGCGTAGCGGGCCAGCAGCGGCAGCCGGTCCCCCTGGAGGGTCTTCAGGTACGGGCCCAGCGAGGCCGCCACGGCCGCCGCCTCGGCGTCGCCGACCCGGCGCAGCACCGGCAGGGCGTCGACGAAGCGTCGTCCCCCGTCGGGGCCGGCCTCGGTGGACTTGGCGGCGAACCGCGCCGAGGTGTTGTTGCGGGCCTTCTCCGAGACCCGCTCCAGCGTGCCCAGCAGGTCGCGGGCGTCGGTGTGGGAGACGAGCTCCTCGTCCGCGATGGCGTTCCAGGCGTCCAGCGCCGGCAGCTTGGCCAGCAGCCGCATGGTCCGGCGGTACGCGCCCACGGTGTCGTGCGCCGCGGCCCGGCAGGTTTCCTCGTCCGCGCCGGCCACCCGCCCGGCCAGGACGAGCGAGGTCGCCAGCCGCTTCAGGTCCCACTCCCACGGGCCGAACACGGTCTCGTCGAAGTCGTTCAGGTCGATGACGAGCCGGCCGCGGGCATCCCCGTACAGGCCGAAATTCGCCGCATGGGCATCGCCGCAGATCTGCGCGCCGACCCCGGTCACCGGACCGCCGGACAGGTCGTGCGCCATCAGCCCGGCCGATCCGCGCAGGAACGCGAACGGGTTCGCGGCCATCCGGCCCACCCGGATCGGCGCCAGCTCGGCGACCCGCCCGACGTTGGACTCCTCGACCGCCTGCACCGCGTCCGGCCGCCCGGCCGGCGCCTCGAAGTGCGCGTGCGCCGAGCGCGGCACCCGCGTACGCAGCGCCCTGCCCGCCTCCTTGGGCGAGCCCGCCACCGCCCGCGGGGCGAACCCCCCGACCGCGGGTATCCGCCCGCCGTCCGCCGCGCCGGGCGCACGGCCCGTCGTCCCGTCCGGCTCCGCAACCCGCTGCTCCGGTACCGCCACCATCCGTGCCGCCCCCGCCCGTACCCGTACTCGTCGGACCGTCCCGTCCGACAACATCAATTCGGCCCGACCGTATCTACAGCCCGGCGTCCCTGGCCAGCAGGGCGGCCTGAACCCGGTTCTCGCAGCCCAGCTTCGCCAGGATCCGGCTCACGTACGTCTTCACCGTCGCCTCGCTCATGTGCAGCCGCCGGCCCGCGTCCGCGTTGGACAGCCCCTCGCCCAGCAGCGCCAGCACCCCCCGCTCGCGCTCGCTCAGCTCCGCCACCCGCCGCCGGGCCTCCTCGCCGCGCCCCGCGGCCTGTCCCGAGGCCAGCTGGTCGACCACGTGCCGGGTCGCCCCCGGCGAGAGGTACGCGTCCCCGGCCGCGGCGGCCCGCACCGCGCCGATCAGCTCGCCCGGCGCCGAATCCTTCAGCAGGAACCCCGCGCCGCCCGAGCCGAGCGCCCGCAGCACGTTCTCCTTCTCCCCGAAGGTGGTCAGGATCAGCGCCCGTACCTCCGGTGCCGCCCGCCCCAGCTCACCGAGCGCGGTCAGGCCGTCCATCACCGGCATCTGGATGTCCAGCAGCATCACGTCCGGCGTGTGCGCGCGGGCCAGGTCCACCGCCTCGCGGCCGTTCGCCGCCTCCGCGACGACCTCGATGTCCGGAGCCGAGGTCAGGATCATCCTGATCCCGGCCCGGATCAGCGGCTCGTCGTCAGCGATCACCACTCGGATCACCTTGGCTGTCACCCGCGCTCCTACTGCTTGACCTCGTACGCCTGCTTGTCGATGAGCTTGCCGTCCTTGAAGCAGAACCGGAAAACGGTATCGGTGGACAGCCCCGAGTCGCCCGACGACAGCAGCGCCAGACACCGCGAGCCCTCCGGCCGCTCCGGTCCCTTCCGGTCCAGGCCCTCGGTGAGGAAACTCTCGCCGTCGGGCAGCCGGCCGCGGACCTCCTCCTCCGACTCGCCCACCCGCACCTCGTCGTAGTCGCCCTGGCTGATCATCGCGTTGCCCGCGGTGCCCAGCAGCAGCACCACCCCGGCCCCGATGACGATCACCAGCAGCACCACCGCCGCGAAGGCGATCCCGCATCCCATCGCGACGCCCCCGGTCCGGCTGCGGCTGCGTACGGCAAGTTCCCGGTCCACCGCCGCCCAGTCCATCGGCGGCGCCGTCGCGAGCCCCAGAGCCTGCGCCTGCTGCCCGAAGTCGTCGGCGATGTCCTCCACGCCCGCCGGCTCCGTCCCGTACGGCAGCACCCCGGCCACCCGGAACCCGCCGCCGTCGGTCGTGCCCGCGTGCACCATCCCGCCGACCAGCCGGGCCCGTTCGCGCAGCCCCGTCAGCCCCTGCCCGCCCGACACCACCTCGCCCGTGCCCGGCCCGGTCGCGGGCCCGTTGGCGATCTCCACCACCAGCGAGTCGTCCTCGTACCGCAGTTCCACCGAGATCGGCGCCCCCGGGGCGTGCTTGTACGCGTTGGTGAGCGCCTCCTGCACGATCCGGTACGCCGCGTGGTCGCACGCCGCGACCAGCGGCCTCGGCCGCCCCGCCGAGGTCATCCGTACGTCGGTCCCCGCGCTCCGCGCCGCCTCCACGATCCCGGCGATCCCGGCCACGCCGCGCGCCGCGGGCTGGGCCTCCTCGACCGGCACCGGCGCCTCGACGCCGTCCCGCATGATCCCGACGACCTCGCGCAGCTCGTGCATCGCCGCGACCGAGGCCTGTCGCAGCACCCCCACGGTCTCGCGCTGGCGGTCGGTGAGCTTCGGGTCCACCTCCAGGGCTCCGGTGTGCACGGAGATCAGCGCCAGCTGGTGGCCCAGGCTGTCGTGCATGTCCTGGGCGATCCGCTGGCGCTCGCGCAGCCGGGCCTGCCCGGCGACCATCGCGCGCTCCCGCATCAGCTG
The DNA here is from genome assembly GCF_055579465.1 of Streptomyces sp. NPDC032745. Taxonomy (NCBI): domain Bacteria; kingdom Bacillati; phylum Actinomycetota; class Actinomycetes; order Kitasatosporales; family Streptomycetaceae; genus Streptomyces; species Streptomyces sp. NPDC032745. The sequence goes on from NZ_JBVING010000003.1 coordinate 438,579, forward strand.
CCCGTTGCGCTCCTGGAGCGCCTGCAGCAGGGTCCGGCGCTGCGACCAGTAGCGGCTGGCCAGACCCGGCATGACCGTCATCGCGAGGAACATCAGCGTGGAGAAGACGATCACCAGTACGGGCCGTTTGTCGGACCACGCCTGCAGCACACCGAAGCCGACCGAGGCGAGGAAGGCCAGCGTGAACGCGGTCAGCGCCCGGCCCACCCCGACGATCCGGCGCCCCGCCGACCAGCCCAGCAGGATCATGACCAGGAAGGAGCCGGGCAGGAACGGGGACACCGCCGACGCCACGACCAGGGTCGCCGCCGGCAGGCGCCGCCTCAGCAGCGTGAGCAGCACCACAGCGGCGGCGCTGCCGATCATCCGCTGCACGCTGCCGTTGTCGAGCTCCTCGACCCCCAGACCGAGCAGCGCGAGCAGCCCGGCGATCACCAGGTCCCCCGCCAGCATCCGCCGGGTCCACGGCTCGGGGCCCGTCAGCCAGTCCCAGCCCGCCCGCATCCTCGCCGTCACATCCACGCGACCGACCCTAGACACCCGCGCCCCCGCCGGACCGTCCTCTTTCGTCGCGCCCTGCGTGACGAAAGTCGTACGGCCGACACCACGGCCGGTACCGCCTCGACGGCCAACTCCCCGCGCACGGCACGGGATCGGCCCTCCGGCGATCCGCAGGAACGACCCGCTCGCGGTCAACACCCCACCAGAACACGGGAAAAGCGAAACGGCCGCCATCGCTTTCGCGATGACGACCGTTTCGTCGATGTGGGCGAGGGGGGATTTGAACCCCCACGTCCCGAAGGACACTGGCACCTGAAGCCAGCGCGTCTGCCGTTCCGCCACTCGCCCGAGCAGCTCCCCAGTGGATCTTCCCTTTCGGTCCGTTCCCCTGGCGACGTCGAAACATTAGCACGTCGGACGGGGTGGATTCACATCGCTTTCCCCGCACCCGTCGACCCGACTCCGAATGCCCCTCCCGCACCGCACGTCCGGTGCGGGACACTGTCCCCTGAGCGCCCCTACGATCCCTTGTGAGGACCAACACTCCTGCGCATGGGACCCAGGGGGAACCAGCCGAATCCGCCACGCGTGGATACGATCAGTAAGCAGTACAGGGCGACAACGACGGAGGAGGTGCCCCATGGGAGTCCTGAAGCGGTTCGAGCAGCGACTCGAAGGTCTGGTGAACGGCACCTTCGCCAAGGTGTTCAAGTCCGAGGTCCAGCCCGTCGAGATCGCCGGCGCGCTCCAGCGCGAGTGCGACAACAACGCGACGATCTGGAACCGCGAGCGGACCGTTGTCCCCAACGACTTCATCGTCGAGCTCAGCGCCGGTGACTACGAGCGGCTGAGCCCCTACTCCGGGCAGCTCGGCGACGAGCTCGCGGGCCTCGTCCGCGACTACGCCAAGCAGCAGCGCTACAGCTTCATGGGCCCGATCAAGGTCCACCTGGAGAAGGCCGACGACCTCGACACCGGGCTCTACCGGGTCCGCAGCCGTACGCTCGCCTCCAGCACCTCCCAGGCGCAGCCGCAGGCCCCCCAGAACCAGCAGGGCGGCTACGGCTACCCGCCGGTCGCCGCACCGCCGATGCCGGCCGGACCGCCCCCGGGCGCGGCCGCGGCCGCCCGCCGGCCGGGCGCCGGCGGGCCGGCCCCCGTACCGGCCGCAGGCGGCACCCGGCGCCACTGGATCGAGATCAACGGCACCCGCCACCAGATCTCGCGCCCCACGCTCGTACTCGGCCGAAGCACCGAAGCCGACGTGCGGATCGACGACCCCGGCGTCTCGCGCCGGCACTGTGAGATCCGGACCGGAACGCCCTCGACGATCCAGGATCTCGGGTCCACCAACGGCATCGTGGTGGACGGGCAGCACACCACCCGCGCTACGCTCCGCGACGGCTCGCGGATCGTCGTGGGCAGCACCACCATCATTTACCGGCAAGCCGAAGGGTGAAGCGGGGGCAATGTCAGAGCTGACCCTGACGGTCATGCGGTTGGGTTTCCTGGCCGTTCTGTGGCTGTTCGTCATCGTGGCCGTCCAGGTCATCCGCAGCGACCTCTTCGGTACGCGCGTCACGCAGCGCGGCTCGCGCCGCGGCAGCGCCGCGTCCGGAGCGCCGGCGCAGGCCGGAGGCCGGCAGACCGCCGCGCCACCGCAGCAGCGCCAGCGCCGCGGAGCGCCGACCAAGCTCGTCGTCTCGGAGGGCACCCTCACGGGCACCACCGTTGCCCTGGCGGGCCAGACGATCACGCTCGGCCGGGCACATGACTCCACGATCGTGCTGGACGACGACTACGCCTCCAGCCGCCATGCCAGGATCTATCCCGACCGTGACGGCCAGTGGATCGTCGAGGATCTCGGGTCCACCAACGGCACGTATCTCGACCGGACCCGGCTGACCACCCCGACGCCCATTCCGCCGGGCGCCCCGATCCGCATCGGCAAGACCGTCATCGAGCTGCGGAAGTAGTACGAGAATGAGCGAGCGGAGCGAGCGAGCCGCGGCAGTCCGGCCCACCCAGGACACGGACCCGAGCGCGCTCCCGACCGGAGGGTGGGCAGTGTGGCTCGAGACCGGTTGTACCCGGAGGAAGCGTCGACTGGGCAGGTGCGCATGAGTCTGTCCCTGCGGTTCGCCGCCGGATCCCACAAGGGCATGATCCGCGAGGGCAACGAGGACTCCGGCTATGCCGGACCCCGTCTCCTCGCCGTCGCCGACGGCATGGGCGGCCAGGCCGCCGGCGAGGTCGCGAGCTCCGAGGTGATCTCCTCGCTCGTGCAGCTCGACGACGACGTCCCGGGCTCCGACATCCTCACCTCGCTCGCCACTGCCGTGCAGCGCGCGAACGACCAGCTGCGCGTCATGGTCGAGGAGGACGCCCAGCTCGAGGGCATGGGCACCACCCTGACCGCGCTCCTGTGGACCGGCCAGCGCCTCGGACTCGTCCACGTCGGCGACTCCCGCGCCTACCTGCTCCGCGACGGCGTCCTCACGCAGATCACCCAGGACCACACCTGGGTGCAGCGCCTCGTCGACGAGGGCCGCATCACCGAAGAGGAAGCCACCACCCACCCGCAGCGCTCGCTCCTCATGCGGGCGCTCGGCAGCGGTGACACCGTCGAGCCCGACCTCTCCATCCGCGAGGTCCGCACCGGCGACCGCTACCTCATCTGCTCCGACGGCCTCTCCGGCGTCGTCTCGCACCAGACCCTGGAAGAGACGCTCGCCGGCTACCACGGCCCCCACGAGACCGTGCAGGCCCTCATCCAGCTCGCCCTGCGCGGCGGCGGACCGGACAACATCACCTGCATCGTCGCGGACGTCCTCGACACCGACAGCGGCGACACCCTCGCCGCCCAGCTGAACGACACCCCGGTCGTCGTCGGCGCGGTCGCCGAGAACCAGCACCAGCTCTTCGACGGCAACGCCATGCAGACCCCGGCGGGCCGCGCCTCCGGCCTGGGCCGCCAGGTCCCCCCGCCCGCCGGTGCCTTCGGGCCCCCCGGCAGCGGTGAGGCGCCCGGCTACGGATACCCCGACCAGGGCCAGGGCGGCGCGTACGGCAGCTTCGGCGAACCCGACCCGTACGATGACGACTCCCGCTACGACGACACGTACGACCACCCCCGCCGGCGCCGCGGCAAAGGGCGCAAGTGGACCACCCGCACCCTGATCCTGCTGATCGTCGCCGGTGTCGTCGGAGGCGGCCTCTACGCCGCCCACCGCTGGACCCAGACCCAGTTCTACATCGGCGTCAAGGGCGAGCACGTCGCGCTGTTCCGCGGCATCAGCCAGAACCTCGGCCCGCTGGAGCTCTCCAAGGTGGAGACCGACCGCACCGACATCGAACTGAAGTACCTGCCGCCCTTCAAGCGCAAGCTGGTCGAGGCCACCATCACCGAGACCAGCCTCGACGGCGCCCGTCAGAAGATCGACGAACTCGGCGCCCAGGTCACCGCCTGCAAGAAGGACGAGGAGCGCCGCGCCGCGGAAGCGCAGAACCCACCAGCACCCGGCCCCAGCCTGACTCCCACGGAGCAGTCGCTGGTCGGCCTCTGCGGCAAGCAGTAGTAGACACCCGCGGGCACAGGGGGCCTGCCACACCATGAGCGTTGTCACCAACACGACCACCATCGGCGCCATCGAGCTGCCGAGCCGGCGGAACACCGAGCTCCTGCTGCTCGTTTTCGCCGTGGTCATCCCGATCTTCGCCTACGCCAACGTGGGCCTGTCGATCCACGGCAAGCTGCCTCCCGGCATGGTCGCGTACGGAGGCGGCCTCGCCGTCCTCGCCGGCATCGCCCACCTCGTGGTGCGCCGCTACGCGAAGTACGCGGACCCGCTGCTGCTGCCGATCGCGACACTGCTCAACGGGCTCGGCTGCGTCCTGATCTGGCGGCTCGACCAGTCCGAGCGGCTGCAGAACCTGGCCAAGCGCAGCTTCGGCCACTTCTCCGAGTCGGCCCCCCGCCAGATGATGTACACGGCGCTCGCCATCGCCCTGTTCGCCGGCGTGCTGCTGCTGCTCAAGGACCACCGCACCCTGCAGCGGTTCACGTACATCTCCATGGCCGCCTCGCTGGTCCTGCTGATCCTGCCGGTCGTGCCGGGCCTCGGCGCCGACGTCTTCGGCGCGAAGATCTGGATCAGCGTCGGCGGCTTCTCCATCCAGCCCGGTGAGTTCGCGAAGATCGTCATCGCGATCTTCTTCGCCGGCTACCTGATGGTGAAGCGCGACGCGCTCGCCCTGGCCAGCCGCCGCTTCATGGGCCTCTACCTGCCGCGCGGCCGCGACCTCGGCCCCATCCTGATGATCTGGGCGATGAGCCTGCTCGTCCTCGTCTTCGAGAACGACCTCGGCACCTCGCTGCTCTTCTTCGGCATGTTCGTGATCATGCTGTACGTGGCCACCGAGCGCACCAGCTGGATCGTCATCGGCCTGGTCATGAGCGTGGCCGGCGCCGCCGTCGTCGGCGCGACCGCCAGCCACGTCAAGGCCCGTGTCACCGCCTGGCTCGACCCCTTCGCCTGCTACTCCAAGTCGGGCGCCTGCGAGCAGGTCGGCCAGTCGATCATGAGTTTCGGCTCCGGCGGGGTGCTCGGCACCGGCTGGGGGCAGGGCAACTCCGACCTCATCGGATTCGCCGCCAACTCCGACTTCATCTTCTCCACGGTCGGCGAGGAGCTCGGCCTCGCGGGCGTCATGGCCTTCCTCCTGCTCTACGGCCTGATCATCGAGCGCGGCGTGCGCACCGCCCTCGCCGCCCGCGACCCCTTCGGCAAGCTCTTCGCCATCGGCCTCTCCGGCGCCTTCGCCCTGCAGATCTTCGTGGTCGCCGGCGGCGTCATGGGCCTCATCCCCCTGACCGGCATGACCATGCCCTTCCTCGCGTCCGGCGGTTCGTCCGTCCTCGCGAACTGGGCCCTCATCGGGATCCTCATCCGGATCAGCGACACCGCACGCCGCCCCGCCCCGGCCCCGGCACCGTCCCCCGACTCCGAGATGACCCAGGTGGTCCGCCCGTCATGAACAAGCCCCTGCGCCGCATCTCGATCTTCTGCGGGCTGCTCGTCCTCGCCCTGCTGATCCGGACCAACTGGCTCCAGTACGTCCAGGCCGAGGAACTCAGCACCCGCAAGGAGAACCGCCGGGTCCAGATCGCCCAGTACGCCACCCAGCGCGGCAACATCATCGTCGCGGGCGGCCAGGCCATCACCGGGTCGGACACCACCGACGGCAGCGACTACAAGTACAAGCGGACCTACACCAACGGCCCGCTCTGGGCGCCCGTGACCGGGTACGCCTCCCAGGCCTTCGGCTCCACCCAGCTCGAGTCCCTCGAGGACAAGATCCTCACCGGCAACGACGACCGGCTGTTCTTCGACCGCACCATCGGCATGTTCACCGGCGAGAAGAAGGCCGGCGGCAACGTCGTCACCACGCTGATGCCCGAGGCCCAGCAGGCCGCGTTCGACAAGCTCGGCACCAAGACGGGCGCCGTCGCCGCGATCGACCCGCGCACCGGCGCCATCCTGGCCCTGGTCAGCACCCCCTCGTACGACCCGTCCAGCTTCGCCGGGAACTCCAAGACCGACGAGAAGGCCTGGGTCGAGCTGAAGGACAGCCCGGAGAAGAAGCTCGTCAACCGCGCCCTGCGCGAGACCTACCCGCCCGGCTCGACGTTCAAGGTCGTCACCGCCGCCGCCGCGCTGGAGCACGGCGTCGTCACCGACATCGACGCGCCGACGGACACCCCCGAGCCGTTCTTCCTGCCGACGACCAAGACCCCGATGGTCAACCACGCCAAGGGCTGCGAGAAGGCGCCCCTCAACTTCGCGCTGCAGGTGTCCTGCAACTCCGTCTTCGCCAACATCGCCGACAAGGTGACCAAGGACAAGATGCTGGAGACCGCGCAGAAGTTCGGCTTCAACAACGACAAGATCGACACCCCGGTCCGGGCGTTCGCCAGCATCTACGACAAGAACATGGACCGGCCGGGCAACTCGCTCTCCGCGATCGGCCAGTTCAACACCGCCGCCACCCCGCTCCAGATGGCGATGGTCGCCGCGGCCGTAGCCAATGACGGCAAGCTGATGAAGCCGTACATGGTCGACCAGCTCACCGCCCCGAACCTCGACGTCATCGAGAAGCACGAGCCGCAGGAGATGAGCCGCCCGCTCTCCCCCGCCAACGCGCAGAAGCTCCAGCGGATGATGGTCAACGTCGTCGAGAACGAGAACGGCACCGGCGGCAAGGCCAAGATCAAGGACGTCACCGTCGGCGGCAAGACCGGCACCGCCCAGCACGGCGAGAAGAACGCCAAGCGGCCCTACGCCTGGTTCATCTCCTACGCCAAGACCGACAAGGGCTCCCCGGTCGCCGTCGCCGTCGTCATCGAGGACAGCGAGGCCGACCGCGAGGACATCAGCGGTGGCGGCCTCGCGGCCCCGGTCGCGAAGGCCGTCATGGAAGCCGTCCTGAAGAACCAGGGCTGACGGGGGAGCGCAAAGGCCGACAGGGGCGCAAAAAAAGCCGAACTAGAGTGATCCACATCACTGTTCCCGCCCGGATACGAGCGTACGGTACCGGTCCGGTATCAGCCTGTGGTCACGAACCGATCACCGACGATCGGCCGGTAGCCTTTGCGCGAACAGCACACCGCCGGACCACACACGGGTGCGGTCGGGACTGACGGAGAGGGCTGCAACGTTATGGAAGAGCCGCGTCGCCTCGGCGGCCGGTACGAGCTGAGCCACGTGCTCGGCCGCGGTGGCATGGCCGAGGTCTACCTCGCCCACGACACCCGGCTCGGCCGTACCGTCGCCGTCAAGACCCTGCGTGCCGATCTCGCCCGCGACCCGTCCTTCCAGGCCCGGTTCCGGCGCGAGGCCCAGTCGGCCGCGTCCCTGAACCACCCGGCGATCGTCGCCGTCTACGACACCGGCGAGGACTACGTCGACAACATCTCCATCCCGTACATCGTGATGGAGTACGTCGACGGTTCCACCCTGCGTGAGCTCCTGCACTCCGGCCGCAAACTGCTGCCCGAGCGCACCCTGGAAATGACCATCGGCATCCTCCAGGCCCTCGAGTACTCGCACCGCGCCGGCATCGTCCACCGCGACATCAAGCCCGCCAACGTCATGCTCACCCGCACCGGCCAGGTCAAGGTCATGGACTTCGGCATCGCCCGCGCCATGGGCGACTCCGGCATGACCATGACGCAGACCGCGGCCGTCATCGGCACCGCCCAGTACCTCTCCCCGGAGCAGGCCAAGGGCGAGCAGGTCGACGCACGCTCCGACCTCTACTCCGCGGGCTGCCTGCTGTACGAACTCCTCAGCGTCCGGCCGCCGTTCATCGGCGACTCCCCGGTCGCCGTCGCGTACCAGCACGTACGGGAGGAACCCCAGCCGCCGTCGAACTTCGACCCCGAGATCACGCCCGAGATGGACGCGATCGTGTTGAAGGCGCTGGTCAAGGACCCCGACTACCGCTACCAGTCCGCCGACGAGATGCGCGCCGACATCGAGGCCTGCCTCGAGGGCCAGCCCGTCGCGGCGGCCGCCGCCATGGGCGCCCCGGGCTACGGCTACCCCGACCAGGGCCACGGCTACGGACACCAGGGCTACGACCAGCCCACCACCGCCCTGCGCGCCGCCGACTCCGGCCAGACCTCCATGCTCCCGCCGATGCCCCCGGGCGACGGCGGCTACGGCTACGGGGACCAGGGCCAGAACGGCTACGACCAGGGCGGCCACGGCCGCCGCCAGCAGAAGAAGAGCAAGGCCTCGACGATCCTGCTGGTCACGGCCGGCATCCTCGTCCTGGTCGGCGCCATCCTCATCGGCCGCTCCCTCTTCAGCGGCGGCGCCGACAACCGGCCGAGCGTGCCGAAACTCATCGGCGAGACCCTCGAGCAGGCGCAGAAGACCGGCGACAACGTCGGCCTCAAGGTCGAGAAGGAAGCCGACGAGGCCTGCGACAACCAGCCCAAGGGCAACATCTGTTCGCAGAACCCGGCGCCCGACACCAAGGTCGACAAGGGCTCCACGGTCAAGGTCAAGGTCTCCTCGGGCGCACCGAACATCGACGTGCCCGACGTCCTCAACGTGAAGTTCGAGGACGCGGAGAAGGCGCTCAAGGACAAGGGCTTCGCGGTCGAGAAGAAGACCCAGGAGTCCGAGCGGACCGCCGGCACCGTCCTGGACCAGACCCCGAAGAGCGGCGGCAAGGCCCCGAAGGGCTCGACCGTCACCCTGACCGTCGCCAAGGAGCAGTCGAAGTCCGACATGCCCGACCTCCTCGGGAAGACCAAGGAGGCAGCGGTCAAGGCCCTGAACGACGCCAAGCTCAAGCTGGGCAGCGTGACGGAGGTCGACTCTCCCGGTGCCCCGCCGAAGACGATCGTCCAGCAGCAGTACCAGGCGGGCGAGCAGCTCGCGGTGGGCACGACGGTCAACGTCCAGATCGCCAAGGCGGGCCAGCAGACCCAGGTCCCGCAGCTGATCACCAAGACGGTCGCCCAGGCCAAGGCGGACCTCGCGAGCCGGGGCCTGACCCTCCAGGTCATCGCGGGTCCGACGGACGACAAGGCGATCGTCATGCAGACCGATCCCCCGGCGGGCACGCCCGTGGAAGCGGGCCGGGTCATCAACGTCCAGACGGTGGCCGGCCAGCAGGACGGCGGCAACAACAACGGCGGGACGTTCTTCGGCGGCCTGACGGGCGGCCGGCGCTAGCCGGCGGCCCGTTCCGCCCGGAGACGCACGAAAGCCCCTGTGAGTGGCCTCAGAGCCGCTCACAGGGGCTTTCACGTGTCAGGTGCCGGTGTCGCCGGACCGGTGTCCCCGTCAGCGCAGCTCCGCCGGGGGCGTGCGCTTCGCGTCCACCTTCTCCGTGCGCACCAGCTCGCCCCACACGACGTACCGGAACTTCGACGTGTAGACCGGCGTGCAGGTCGTCAGGGTGATGAAACGGCCCGGGGCCGTCCGCCCCGACTCCTTCGGGACCGCCGAGATCACGTCCACGTTGTACTTCGAGGTCTGGCGCAGCTCCGCGAAGACCTTGTACACGTACCAGGTGTCCCGCGTCTCGAAGACGACCGCGTCGCCGTTCTTCACCTTGTCGATGTTGTGGAACTTCGCCCCGTGCCCGTCCCGGTGCGCCGCCAGCGAGAAGTTCCCCGAAGGCTCCCACGGCAGGGCCGCCTTCACCGGGTCGGTGTAGTACCCGGCCACGCCGTCGTTGAGGAGGTCCGGCGCCGTGCCCCGCTTGACCAGGACCTCGCCGTTCTTCATCGCCGGCACGTGCAGGAAGCCGATGCCGTCCATGGTGTCCAGCGCCCCCGGCGCCGCGGGCGCGTTCGCCCCCGGGGCGCTCTGCCACTGCCGGCGGACGTCGTCGCCGCGCGCCGAGGCCTGCCGGTCCGCGAGCACGTTCGTCCACCACAGCGAGTACGCGACGAACAGGCCCAGCACCAGGCCCACGGTGATCAGGAACTCGCCCAGCAGGCTCAGGAACCCGGCGAGCACACTGCGGCTCTGGTGGGGCGGCGGTGCGGCACGTGACACTGCTTGTTCGTCCTTACGGGCTGGTCAGCGCGGGCGGAGCACCCTGGCTGCGGGGGCGTTCACCGGTCATCCTGCCCCATACGATCATCCGGTAGGTGCTCGTGAACTCCGGGGTGCAGGTCGTCAGCGTGATGTACCGGCCCGGGGATGTGAATCCCGAGCCCTCCGGCACCGGTTTGATCACCGACACGTTCGTCGGCGGTGTCTGCGCGAGCGCCGAGGTGATCTCGTACGTGTAGTACGCGTCCCGCGTCTCGACGACGACCGGGTCGCCCGGCACCAGCCGGTTGATGTAGCGGAACGGTTCGCCATGGGTGTTGCGGTGGCCCGCCAGTGCGAAATTGCCCTGCTGGTCGGCCGGCATCGCCGTCTTCAGCGCGCCGTCCCCGTAGTGCCCGACCATCCCCTTGTCGAGCACCTTCGGCTTGCTGATCCCCTCCGCCACCGGCACCTTCACGTCCAGCTTCGGGATGTACAGGATCGCGAAGCCCTGCCCCGGCTCGAACGCCGAGACGGGCGGCGCGGCGGCCGAGCCCGGGTCCCGCTCCCAGGTCTGCCGCAGCGAACCCGCCGCCCCGTTCGCCGTCCGCTCCGCCAGCACGTTCGTGTACCAGAGCTGGTAGGCGACGAACAGCAGCATCACCACGCCCAGCGTGATGAACAGCTCCCCGGCGAGCCGGCTCACGACGACCACCGGGCCGCCCGACACGGGCCGCCTGCGCCGCCGCCCGCCGCCCCGCCTCCGCGAGCGCTTCGCGGCCTCCTGAGCTGCCCTGCGCCGCGCGGCCCGGCCCTCCGTGGGCGCGGACGGCGCGACCGCGGTCACGCGACGGCCTTGCCCACCACCGGGGCCAGCCCCACCGAGCGCTCGACGGCCCCCGCGTCCCCGCAGCGCACCAGCCAGTTCGCGAGCATCCGGTGGCCCCACTCGGTCAGCACCGACTCGGGGTGGAACTGCACGCCCTCGACGTCGTGCTCCCGGTGCCGCAGCCCCATGATGATGCCGTCCTCGGTGCGCGCCGTGACCTCCAGCACGTCCGGCAGGGTCCCCGGCTCGGCCGCGAGCGAGTGGTAGCGGGTCGCGGTGAACGGCGACGGCAGCCCCTCGAAGACGCCGAGGCCCTCGTGCACCACCGGCGAGGTCTTCCCGTGCAGCAGCTCGGGCGCCCGGTCCACGACGCCGCCGTACGCGACGGCCATGGACTGCATGCCCAGGCACACGCCGAAGACCGGGACCCCGGTGTCGGCGCAGTGGCGGACCATGTCGATGCAGACGCCCGCCTGCTCCGGCGTTCCCGGCCCGGGCGACAGCAGCACGCCGTCGAAGCCGTCCTGCGCGTGGGCGAGTTCGACCTCGTCGTTGCGCAGCACCTCGCACTCGGCGCCGAGCTGGTACAGGTACTGGACCAGGTTGAAGACAAAGCTGTCGTAGTTGTCGACAACCAGAATGCGCGCGCTCACGGAGTGGCTCCCGATCCCTCGTCCACCGTTACGTCGTTGAACGGGAGGAGCGGCTCGGCCCACGGGAAGACGTACTGGAACAGCACGAAGACCACCGCGAGGACCAGTACGAGGGAGATCATCGCGCGAATCCACGCGTTGCCCGGCAGATGCCGCCAGATCCAGCCGTACATGCCGTCTGTTTCCTTATCCGTCCACGAACAACCCACCGCACCGCGGGGGCGGTACGCAAACAGACTAAAGGCAGCGGCCCGGCCGGGTGGGTCAGCTCGGCAAACCCTCCGGGCGGCCCTGGGCGACCGTCCGGGTCTGCGTCAGCTCCGCCCACACGACCAGCCTGTGGCTGTGGCCCCATTCCGGATCGCAGGTCGTCAGCGTCAGGTACCGCCCGGGGCCGGTGAACGGCGACCTGCGCGGCACCGGGTCGACCACCCCGACGTCGGTGGGCAGCGTGCGCAGCGGCTCGCTGCGGACCGTGTACGTGTACCAGGCCGTCGCGTCCTTGAGGATCACGGCGTCGCCGGGGCGCAGCTCGGGGAAGTCCTTGAAGGGGTCGCCGTAGGTCCGCCGGTGACCCGCCACCGAGAAGTTCCCGGTGCCGCCGAGGCGGGCGGTGCCCGCGTAGTGGCCGAGGCCCTTCTTCAGCAGTTCCGTACCGGTGCCCTCGAGGACCGGCTTGTTCCAGTCCGGGCCGAAGCGCGGGATGTACATCTCGGCGAAGGCCTGGCCCGGTGCGTATCCGGGCCGGTCCTGCGCCGGCGGCGCGGGTGCGGGCTGCGTGGCGGCCGGGCTCGCGGGCGGGCTCGCGGCCGGGGCGGGTGCGGGCACGGCGGCCGAGGACCAGCGGTCGCGCATCCGCGCCATCTCCCCGTCCATGGCCCGGTCGGCCTTGACCCCGGTCCACAGCAGGACGTACGCGACGAAGAGCACGATCAGCGTGCCCGCCGTCAGGCACACCTCGCTGAAGGTCCGCACCACCAGGCGCAGTACGACGTCACGGCGTACTGGTCGCGGAAGAGGCATCCAGCGGCTTCGCATAGTGGAGGTCCACTGTGCCGGAGTACCCGGGAAGTGTCAGCTCCTTGTGCTCGTCCACTTTCCAGCCGAGCCCGTACGCCGTCACGTACATCTGGTAGTTCTGCAGGGCCGGGGAGGCCGCCAGGGCCTTGCGCAGCGCGGCCGGGTCGCCGACCGCCGTCACCTTGTACGGGGGCGAGTAGACCCGGCCCTGGAGGATCAGCGTGTTGCCCACGCAGCGCACCGCACTGGTGGAGATCAGCCGCTGGTCCATGACCTGGATGCCCTGGGCGCCGCCCTGCCACAGGGCGTTCACCACGGCCTGGAGGTCCTGCTGGTGGATCACCAGGTCGTTGGGCTGCGGCTCGGGCACGTTCGGGATGCGGGCGGTGGCGTTCGGCGGGGCGTCGTTCAGGGTGACCGTGAGGCCCTTGCCGGACAGCGGCTCGGTGCCGGAGGCGACACGCAGGGCGGCCAGTTTGGCGTCCTCCGCCTTGGTGCTGCCGTCGTCACGCTCTGCGAGGGCGTCCACCCGGTTGCGGACGGCCGCGGTGCTCTGCTCGAGCAGCGCATTGTTCTGGCTGCGCTCGTGGATGAGGTCCGAGAGCTTGAGGAGCGAGGCGTCCGTCCGGATGTTCGTACCCTTGGACGTATTGAAGCTGGTGACGAAGATGAGACCGGCCAGGGCGAAAACGGCGGCCGTCAGCAGCCGGACCGGTCTGGCCCGGCGACGGGGACCCGCGGAGGAGTCGTCGGAATTGCTCAACGTACCCTTCTCCTTCAACGCCACAGGTCCACTACGCTAACGGACGCCCGGGGCAGGCAAGGTCCCCAGCGCATCGACAGGAGAGCCCCTCGTGCCGAAGTCACGTATCCGCAAGAAGGACGACTACACGCCGCCGCCGGCGAAGCAGGCGCAGACCATCAGGCTGACCAACCGCAGCTGGGTCGCCCCGGTCATGCTGGCGTTCTTCCTGATCGGTCTCGCGTGGATCGTCGTCTTCTACGTGACCGAGACCCAGCTGCCGATCGAGGCACTGGGCAACTGGAACATCGTGGTCGGTTTCGGCTTCATCGCGGCGGGGTTCGGCGTCTCCACGCAGTGGAAGTAGCCGGGCCCGTTCCCGGCGCCGACAAGCACAGGCGCACCGGGTCCGACAAGCTCTCCCCATGAGTTATCCACAGCGTCATCCACACCTGAGGAAAAGACAGAAGATCTGTGGATAACCCTGTGGAGTGTTGACGCCGGTGTGATCAGGTGAGTTCGGCCGTACGGATCAGGACCACCGCCGCTGCCAGCAGGAATGCCGCCGCGCAGGTCCCCCACTGGATGAGCGTGCGCGTCCTGCCGGCGGCCGGTCCCACCATGCCCAGACCGACCAGCAGGCCGGTCACCAGGCCGCCGATGTGGGCCTGCCAGGACACGGACAGGCTGCCGCCGAAGGGCACGAAGGTCAGCGCCAGCATGAGCACGACCATGGTGATCACCGGGCGCATCTCGTAGCGCAGCCGGCGCACCAGGACGACGGTGGCGCCGAGCAGGCCGAAGATGGCGCCGGAGGCGCCGATGGTCGGCGTGTTCGGGGCGGTCAGCAGATAGACGAGGGCGCTTCCGCCCAGGCCCGACAGCAGGAAGACGGCGAGGTAGCGGGCCCGGCCCAGAGCCGCTTCCAGCGGGCCGCCGATCACCCAGAGGGCCAGCATGTTGCCCGCGATGTGCCACCACTCCACGTGCAGGAACACCGAGGTCAGCAGCCGGTGGTACTGGCCGGTGGAGACGCCTTCGACGGGGCCGCCGAAGTACTCGACGTACCGCCCGAGCAGCTCCAGCTGGACGACGACCGCCGGCGCGAGCTGCCCCACCAGGAACAGCGCGACGTTGATCCCGATGAGGATCTTGGTGATGAGGTGGGGATCGTCGGCCACCACCCCGCCCGCCACGGTGCGCGGGGCGTTCGCGGCCGGGCCGTGGCCGGTGCCGGAGCCGTCACGGACGCATTCGGGGCACTGGAAGCCGACCGAGGCGCTGATCATGCACTCGGGGCAGATGGGCCGCTCGCAGCGCATGCAGCGGATCCCCGTGTCGCGGTCCGGGTGGCGGTAGCAGCCCGGCAGACGGTCGGTGTCCATCGGTCCCCTCGATCAGCGGCGGGGCAGGGGCGCACCCCGCCGGTCCGGTACACATCCAGGACGGACGGGCGGGGCGGAAAGGTTCCCGGGGCCCGGCAGCCCGGGCTCTGCGGTCAGCGCTTCTCGACGACGACGGACTGGATGATCACGTCGTCGAGGGGGCGCTCGGTGCGCGGGTTCGTCTGCAGGCCGGCGATGTCGTCGACGATCTTCTGGCTGGCCTTGTCGGTGACCTCGCCGAAGATGGTGTGCTTGCGGGTCAGCCAGGCGGTGGGGGCGACGGTGATGAAGAACTGGGACCCGTTGGTGCCCGGGCCGGCGTTGGCCATGGCGAGCAGGTACGGCTTGGTGAAGGCCAGGTCGGGGTGGAACTCGTCGGCGAACTGGTAGCCCGGGCCGCCGGTGCCGTTGCCGAGCGGGTCGCCGCCCTGGATCATGAAACCGCTGATGACGCGGTGGAAGACGGTTCCGTCGTACAGCGGATCGGTGGTCTTCTGGCCGTCGGTGGGACGGGTCCATTCGCGGGCGCCCGTGGCCAGCTCCACGAAGTTCTTGACCGTCTTCGGGGCGAAGTTCGCCAGCAGCTCGATCTCGATGTCGCCGTGGTTGGTCTTCAGGGTGGCGTAGAGCTTCTCGGCCACGGATCTGCCTTCCATAGTCATCACTGTCGGTTCCAGATCCTCCCACGGAGGGCTGCACGGCACAGAAATCCTCCACCCGTATGCCCTGTCACGCATGCCGCTCGGTGATATGGCAGGCATGATCCGACAAAGGGTGGAAAGGTGAACTGTGTCCGCCACCGAGGAGGAGGATCCCGTGACCCGCAAGGACAGCGTGCACCTGGCCGCCGAAAGCGCCAGGGACACGGTCAGGCACGCAGCGGAAGTGGTGGCGCCGTACGCAGCAACCGCCAGGGAAGCCGCCGTGCACTACGCGACCGAGGCGAACGAGCGGCTGGCACCGAAGGTGTCGTACGCGACCGCCGAGGCGGCACGGCAGGCCCGTACGGCGTACGACTGCCATCTGCACCCGCGGATGAAGGCGGCGCGCACACACGTGCCGCCGAACGTCGACCGGGCGGCGACCATGGCGGTGCACCACACGCGCCGGGCGGCACGCCAGGCGGCCGACTACACGCAGCCGAGGCTCGAGAGCGCGCTGGCGGCGGCCCAGCCGGTGGCCGAGGAGGCCGCGTCACGGTCGACGGCGGCCCTGGCGGCGCTGCGCGGCCAGGTGTCGGCCAAGGAAGTGCAGAAGCTGGTGAGGCGCAACGAGCGGCGGGCCTGCACCGGCCGGGCGTTCAAGTGGGTGGCGGTGGTCGGCGTCGTGGCCGCCGGAGCGTACATGGCGTGGCGGTGGTGGGACCAGCAGTCGAACCCGGACTGGCTCGTCGAGCCGCCGGCGGCCACGGAGCTGTCCCGGGACCGCGAACAGGCCAGCTTCGACGACGAGCTGGCGGCGAAGGAGCGCGAGGCCGGGTCCGGCCCGGCGGACGAGAACCTGATGTAGCCGAGAACCTGATGTAGACGGCAGGCGTCCGACGCAGACGGCAGGCGAGAGGCCCGGATCCGGTGGATCCGGGCCTCTCGCCGTTCCCGCCCTCCCGCCCGGCTAGCGGGGGAGGGTGAGCACCTGCCCCGGGCGGATCAGTTCGGGGTTGGAGCCGATGACGCCCCTGTTCATGGCGTAGAGCTCGCGCCAGCGGGCCTCGTTGCCCAGCTCCCGGCGGGCGATCGAGGAGAGGGAGTCCCCGGCCCGCACGGTGTACACGAGCTGCGCGGCGGCCGGCGCGGGCCGCGACGCCGGGGCCGCGGGAACCGCCTTGTGCGCGGCGGACGACGGGGTCGGGGTGTACGGCGAGTGGGGTGCCGCAGTGGGCTTCGGCGGAACCGGTGCGGCCTTCGGCGGAGCCGCGGCGGCCATCCGCTCGGCGGCGGCCTTGGTGGCCGAGACGGCGTCGCTGTACTTCGACGCGTAGTCGGCGGACGAGGCCGCCGCTGCCTTCCCGGCCGCCTCGTGTTTCTTCTTGTCGGACTTGAGGAAGTCGAAGAGTCCCATGTCTTTACGCCTCCGGCGGTGGTGTCGCCCCCTGGCTCGGTGCCTTCCCCCACTGTCGGACAGGAGCGGCCGCCCGGCCCTGTGACGGCGCCAACCGGGGGACACCGGGCCCGCCCGCCGGCGGGCCGCCCGGGCTGCCGCCGGGCTGTTACTGTCCCCGGATGCCCGAGCTCATCTTCCCCTCCCCCCGGCTGCACGCCTCCTGGCTCGCCGCCCGCGAGGAATGGGGTCCCGACGCCCACATGGACGGAGCCGGCCTCGGCTCCGACGACGACGTCGACAGCGCCGAGGGCTTCGCCGCCTGGACCGAGCGGCTGCGCCGGTACGGGGACCGCACCGTCCCGGTCGAGCAGGGCCGCGTCCACGCCACGTACTGGTGGATCGCCGAGGACGACACCTATCTGGGCGCCATCGACCTGCGCCACTACCTGAACGGGTTCCTCCTCGACGCCGGCGGCCACATCGGCTACGGCGTGCGGCCCTCCGCCCGCCGCCGCGGCCTGGCCGGCTGGGCCCTCCGCGGGGTCCTGCACGAGGCCAGGATCATGGGAATGGACCGGGTCCTGCTGACGTGCGACCCGGACAACACGGGGTCCGTGCGCACGATCGAGCGCGGCGGCGGCGTCCTGGAGGACGTCCGCGAGACGCTCATCGGCCCCAAGCGCCGCTACTGGATCGACCTCTAGCAGCGGCCGCGCGCGGCCGCCCCACCACGCACGAAGAGGCCCCCTGGCCGGCGTTTCCGCTGGCCAGGGGGCCTCTGATGCTGTGGAGCTTAGGAGATTCGAACTCCTGACATCTGCCTTGCAAAGGCAGCGCTCTACCAACTGAGCTAAAGCCCCGAAAGGGTGGACGCGGCCCTCTCCCGCGAAGAAGTTGCCGTTCCGCAGAACAGAGTACCGGGTGTACCCCCGCATCTCGCAAAATGATAGGGACTCCCGCCCTGCGACCACTCTCCGTAAGATGCTCGCGAGGTTCGCACCAGCGAAGTAGGGGAGTACTAAGAGTGGACGCTGTACAGCAAGAGGCCACGGCCAGAGCCCGGGAACTTCAGCGCAGTTGGTACGGGGAGCCGCTCGGCGCTCTCTTCCGACGGCTCATAGATGACCTCGGCTTGAACCAGGCCCGCCTCGCTGCCGTCCTCGGCCTGTCCGCGCCCATGCTCTCCCAGCTGATGAGCGGCCAGCGGGCCAAGATCGGGAACCCGGCCGTGGTCCAGCGCGTCCAGGCGCTCCAGGACCTCGCCGGCCAGGTGGCGGACGGAAGCGTCAGCGCGGCCGAGGCCACCGACCGGATGGACGAGATCAAGAAGACCCAGGGCGGCTCCGTCCTCAGCAACAGCGGCCAGACCACGACCGGTTCCGGCGCGCCCACCGTCAAGCGCGTCGTCCGGGAGATCCAGTCGCTGCTGCGCTCGGTCTCCGCGGCTGGCGACATCATCGACGCGGCCGACTCCCTCGCCCCCAGCCATCCGGAACTGGCAGAGTTCCTCCGGGTCTACGGCGCGGGCCGTACCGCGGACGCGGTCGCCCACTACGAGTCGCACCAGAACTGACACGGCGGACGGGTACGGGGGACGGGCGCAGCGATGGGTGAGATCTTCGCCGGCCGGTACGAGCTGATCGATCCGATCGGCCGCGGCGGCGTGGGCGCCGTGTGGCGGGCCTGGGACCACCGGCGCCGCCGGTACGTCGCCGCCAAGGTCCTCCAGCAGAGCGACGCCCACACCCTGCTGCGCTTCGTACGGGAGCAGGCGCTGCGCATCGACCACCCGCACGTGCTGGCCCCGGCCAGCTGGGCGGCGGACGACGACAAGGTCCTGTTCACGATGGACCTGGTCGCCGGCGGTTCCCTCGCCCACGTGATCGCGGACTACGGGCCGCTGCCGCCCCGCTTCGTGTGCACGCTGCTCGACCAGCTCCTGTCGGGGCTGGCCGCGGTGCACGCGGAAGGTGTCGTCCACCGCGACATCAAGCCGGCCAACATCCTGATGGAGGCCACGGGAACCGGACGGCCGCACCTGCGGCTGTCCGACTTCGGCATCTCGATGCGCAAGGGCGAGCCCCGGCTCACCGAGACCGACTACGTGGTGGGGACGCCCGGTTATTTCGCCCCCGAACAACTGCTGGGCTCCGAACCCGACTTCCCCGCGGACCTCTTCGCCGTCGGGCTGGTCGCCCTGTACCTCCTCCAGGGCCGCAAGCCCGATTCCCGGGCCCTGGTGGAGCACTTCCTCGCCCACGGCACCCCCGGTGCCCCCGAGGGCGTCCCCGCGCCGCTCTGGGACGTCGTCGCGAACCTCCTGCAGCCGGACCCCCAGAGCCGGTTCCGGACCGCCACAGGGGCCCGCAAGGCCCTTGCCGAGGCCGTGGAGCTGCTCCCGCCGCCCGCGCCGGACGATGAGCCGGTGGAGGTGTTCGACCAACTGGGCCCGCTCCCCGCCGGTTTCGGCCCCCAGGGCCCCCAGAGCACGGCTGCGGTGACCCCCGGGGCGCCCACCGCGGCCGCGGTGCCGGTGCAGCCGTCCGGCGCCCCGCCCGCGGCGGCTACGACCGCGGCGGCGCCGTCCGAGCCCGCCCGCGCCGATCCCCGCGGCACGGTCACGACGGCCCAGGCCTCCCCGTACGCCGCTTCCCCCGCCTCCCCGTACGCGGCCCCGGCCACGTCCCCGTACGCGGCCGCCTCCCCGTACGCGGTCCCGGCCGACGGGACCGGCACCAGCAGCTTCCACCTGGCGCCGCCGGGGCCGCCGGCCGTACCGCACCCGGCGGCTCCCGCCCCGCCGCCCGCCCGGACCGGCGGCATCGCCCCGCCCCCGCCGAAGGTCACCGCCGGGATCCTGGTCGCCGCGCTGCTCTGCTTCGCCGTGGGCGTCTGGGCACTGACCGGGGTCTGAGACCCCGGGCACCCGGCCCCGGGCAGCCGGCCCCGGCACCCGGCCCCGGGCATCCGGCTGCGGGGCTATGCGCTCCGGCCCCGCCGGGCCAGCAGGATCCAGCCGCCGAGCACGAGCAGCAGCGCCGTCCCGGTGCCGAAGCCCGCGCCGGCCACCACCCGCATCACCGAGCGGTTGCCGGCCGCCTCCGTGGCCTCGGGGGCGGTGAGCCCGTCCTTGGCCGCGGCCCGGTCGTCGGCGCCGACCCCGAACCCGGCGGCGGTCAGGCTCTCCTTGTACGCGGGCGCCTTGGCCGGGCTGCCGGTGACGTCCATGCGCAAGGTCAGCGGCACGGGGCTCGCGTCCTCGGTGAACTCGGCGACCTTCCCGCCAAGGGTCACGGCGATGTAGTACCAGCCGGCCACCCCGGCCCCGCGCGCCCCTTCCGTGTCCGAGAAGCGGTTCTCGTACGCCACCGGGGCCGTCTTCGGCAGGGTGAGGCCCGCCTGCTTGCCGCTGTAGGAGATGTCCTTGTCCGTGACCAGGCTCCGGTACGGGCTGTAGAGCGAGACGGTGAGCCCGTTGGAGGCGGACCCGTACGACTTGGTCATCCTGGCGTCGGCCACCTCGGCGCTGAGCCCCAACTGCTGCCCCCAGTCCAGCGGTACCCGGTAGAAGCGGGTCTGCCCGGGCCGCAGGTCGTCGCGCCAGACCCCGCTGCCCAGGGCGCGGGCGTCGTTGAAGCCGGTGCCGCCGGTCCGCGCCACCGGCTCGGCGGCGGGCAGCGTCGGCGAGGCCGAGGGCCAGACGCTGGGCGCAGTGGTGGGGGCGCTGCCCGTGGCGAGGCCGGGCTCGCGCCGGAGCAGGAGTTCCGCCGGCCACGCGCTCTGGTCGGAGTCCTTGGCGGCGGTGCGGGTGACCTTCGCGAAATAGACCCCGGCGCCCTGGCATTCGGCGTCCTCCTCGAGCCGCCGTACGGCGGCCGCGCCGATCGGGACGGGGTCGTGGCCGAAGCCGGCCCGGCCGGGGTTGTCCGGGCAGCGCGCGCCCTCCTTGGTCATGATCGCGACCTCGAGGCCGTCGCCGTATCCGACCTTGGCCCCGCGCGGGGGCTGGAGCACCGCGGAGAAGTACGCGCTGGAGGCGTCGTCGAGGTTGAGCCGGTAGACGCGCTCACCCGGGGCCACGGTGTCCGTGTAGACCTGCCCGGCGGCCACGAGCGGGGCGTCCGCGCTGCTGGCCTTGCCCTCGATCCTCTTGGCGCCCGGGGCGCCTTGGTACGCCGGCAGCGGCTGCGGAGGCGCCGTGGCGGCCTGCACCACCCCCGGCAGGCCCACGGCCAGCGCCAGAGCCAGCCCCGGGGCCGCCGCCCCCACCAGCACCGTCTTCCGCACCCGAGCCATCACGCCCACCCCGATTTTGCTAACGCAAGCCAAATCTTTGCATAACGTAACTTTTTGTCACAGAACAGCACAAAGCCCCGGCCGCAGCGGCAGCCGGGGCTTCATGAGATCAGCTTTCGGTCTCACACACCGGAACCGGAAGGCACGGAGTCAGTTGCCTCCGTCCACAGGTCCTGCTCGGCGCGGTCCGCCTGGATCTGGCGGTACACGAGGAGCCCGCCGATGGCGGCCAGTGCGACCAGGAGCAGCTTCTTCACCGCGCGACCTCGTCTTTCATTGACGTTGGGGACTTCTGACGGCCAACAATACACACGCACCGATACCGTTCGGTGACCTGGGAAGGCCTCAACTGACCCTACGAGGAAGACCCCCAGGCCATGGGCCTGGGGGTCTTCGACACTGTGGGGCTAACAGGATTTGAACCTGTGGCCTCATCCTTATCAGGGATGCGCTCTAACCAACTGAGCTATAGCCCCATCCGCGCTGCGCGCTGACTCCTGAAGATTAGCGCACAGACACGGTCACGCCAAAATCCGTTCCTTGCGGGCGTCCCCGCAGGTCATTCGGCGGTCACTCGTCCTCGGCGAGCGTGAGCTCCACACCGCCGACGAAGCCCGCCGACAGGTTGTAGATGAACGCGCCCAGCGTCGCCAGTGCCGTCGCCAGCACCACGTCGATCACCGCGATGACCGAGGTGAAGATCAGAACGCGCGGCAGCGACAGGAACGACTGGAGGTCGAAGCCGTTGCTCTCGTTCGAGCCGGTCGCCTCGCTGATGGTGCCGCCGACGGTCGAGAAGACGCCCATGGCGTCCATGACCATCCACAGCACCACCGACGCCACGATCGTGCAGACGCCCAGCGCGATCGACAGCAGGAAGCTGACCTTCATCACCGACCACGGGTCGGCCTTGGCCACCCGCAGCCGCGCCTTGCGCGTCCTGGGCGTCGTACGGGCCCCCGTACGCGGCTTGCGCTGCGCACCGGAGTCCCCGGCACCCCGCGGCGCGCCCGGGCCCGAGGGCGCCGCGTACGCCTGCGGCGGGTGGTACGGCTGCTCCGGCTGCTGGCCGGCCGCGGCCTTCTCCTGCTTCGGCTTGCGGGTGTCCGTCACGGTTCTCCCACTGCCCTCGGCGGCCGCGCCCCCACTAGGGGCGTCCGCGGCGGGGCCACGGGCACCGTCGTCCCCAGTCTTGGCCGGTCCGGCGCCCGTGGCTCCACTCACGACTTACTCCTCGTGCTCCCCGGCCGAGGGCTGCGTGCCCTCGGCGGCCTCGGCGGCCTGTCCTTCGGCTGCCTCGGTCTCCTCGACCTCGTCAGCATCCTGACCGGCCTCGGCGTTACGAGCGATACCGACCACGGCATCGCGCTTGCCCAGGTTGATCAGCTGGACGCCCATGGTGTCACGGCCGGTCTCCCTGACTTCATTGACTCGCGTACGAATCACACCACCGCCGAGCGTGATGGCGAGAATCTCGTCCGATTCGTCCACCACGAGCGCACCGACGAGCGACCCGCGGTCCTCCACGATCTTCGCGGCCTTGATTCCCAGACCACCACGACCCTGGACGCGGTACTCGTCGACCGGCGTCCGCTTGGCGTAACCGCCGTCGGTCGCGGTGAAGACGAACGTACCGGGCCGGACCACGCTCATGGAGAGCAGTTCGTCACCCTCGCGGAAACTCATGCCCTTCACGCCCGAGGTCGCGCGGCCCATCGGGCGCAGCGCGTCGTCGGTCGCCGTGAAGCGGATCGACTGCGCCTTCTTGCTGATCAGCAGCAGGTCGTCCTCGGCGGACACCAGCTCGGCGCCGATCAGCTCGTCGTCGCTGCCGTCCTCCGTCTCGCGGAGGTTGATGGCGATCACACCACCCGAACGGGGCGAGTCGTAGTCCTTGAGCGCCGTCTTCTTCACCAGGCCGCCCTTGGTGGCCAGGATCAGGTACGGAGCCGCCTCGTAGTCGCGGATCGCGAGGATCTGGGCGATCTTCTCGTCCGGCTGGAAGGCCAGCAGGTTCGCCACGTGCTGCCCGCGGGCGTCGCGGCCGGCGTCCGGCAGCTCGTACGCCTTGGAGCGGTAGACCCGGCCCTTGTTCGTGAAGAACAGCAGCCAGTGGTGCGTGGTGGAGACGAAGAAGTGGTCGACCAGGTCGTCCTGCTTCAGCTTCGTGCCGCGCACGCCCTTGCCGCCGCGCTTCTGCGAGCGGTAGTCCTCGGTCTTGGTGCGCTTGACGTAGCCGCCGTGCGTGATCGTGACGACGATGTCCTCTTCGGCGATCAGGTCCTCCATGGACATGTCGCCGTCGAAGGGCACCAGCTTGGAGCGCCGGTCGTCGCCGAACTTCTCGACGAGGGCCGCCAGCTCCTCGCTGACGATCGAGCGCTGCTTCTCCGGCGAGGCCAGGATCGCGTTGTACTCGTTGATCTTCGCCTGGAGCTCGTCGTGCTCGGCGACGATCTTCTGCCGCTCCAGGGCCGCCAGGCGCCGCAGCTGCATCTCGAGGATCGCGTTGGCCTGGATCTCGTCGATCTCCAGGAGGCCCATCAGGCCCTCGCGCGCGATCTCGACGGTGTTGCTGCGCCGGATCAGCGCGATGACCTCGTCGATCGCGTCCAGCGCCTTGAGCAGGCCGCGCAGGATGTGCGCCCGCTCCTCCGCCTTGCGCAGGCGGAACTTCGTCCGCCGGACGATGACCTCGATCTGGTGCGTGACCCAGTGGCGGATGAACGCGTCGATCGACAGCGTGCGCGGCACGCCGTCCACCAGCGCCAGCATGTTCGCGCCGAAGTTCGTCTGGAGGTCGGTGTGCTTGTACAGGTTGTTCAGCACGACCTTCGCGACGGCGTCGCGCTTGAGCACGATCACCAGACGCTGGCCCGTCCGCGACGAGGTCTCGTCGCGGACATCGGCGATGCCGCCGATCTTGCCGTCCTTGACCAGGTCGGCAATCTTCTGCGCCAGGTTGTCCGGGTTGGTCTGGTACGGAAGCTCCGTGACCACCAGGCACTGGCGGTTCTGGATCTCCTCGACCTCGACCACCGCGCGCATCGTGATCGAGCCGCGCCCGGTCCGGTACGCCTCCTCGATGCCCTTGCGGCCCACGACCAGGGCGCCCGACGGGAAGTCAGGACCCTTGATCCGCTCCAGGAGCGCGTCGAGCAGCTCCTCGTGCGAGGCGTCCGGGTGCTCCAGCGCCCACTGGGCGCCGGCCGCGACCTCGCGCAGGTTGTGCGGCGGGATGTTGGTGGCCATACCGACCGCGATGCCGGCGCTGCCGTTGACCAGCAGGTTCGGGAAGCGGGCCGGCAGGACCGTCGGCTCCTGGTTGCGGCCGTCGTAGTTGTCCGTGAAGTCGACGGTCTCCTCGTCGATGTCCCGGAGCATCTCCATGGCCAGCGGCATCAGCTTGCACTCGGTGTAGCGCATCGCGGCCGCCGGGTCGTTGCCCGGGGAGCCGAAGTTGCCGTTGCTGTCCACCAGCGGCATCCGCATCGACCACGGCTGGGCCAGGCGGACCAGGGCGTCGTAGATGGAGCTGTCACCGTGCGGGTGGTACGTACCCATGACGTCACCGACGACGCGGGCGCACTTGTAGAAGCCCTTCTCGGGCCGGTAGCCGCCGTCGTACATCGCGTACAGCACACGACGGTGGACCGGCTTGAGGCCGTCCCGTACGTCGGGCAGCGCGCGCGAGACGATGACGGACATCGCGTAGTCGAGGTAGGAGCGCTGCATCTCCGTCTCGAGCCCGACGGGCTCGATGCGCAGCACGGGCTGCTCCTCCGCGGGATTCTCGGCGGTGGGGGTGGTTTCGTCGGCCATTGCTGGTCAGAAGTCCTTTCAGGCGGTCAGCGGAGGCCGACTCAGATGTCGAGGAACCGAACGTCCTTGGCGTTGCGCTGGATGAAGGAGCGCCGCGCCTCGACGTCCTCGCCCATGAGCACGGAGAACAGGTCGTCGGCCTGGGCCGCGTCGTCCAGGGTGACCTGGCCGAGCACGCGGTGGTCGACGTCCATGGTGGTGACGCGCAGTTCCTCGGCGTTCATCTCGCCCAGACCCTTGAAGCGCTGGATCGAGTCTTCCTTGATCCGCTTGCCGTTCTGCTTGCCGAGCTCGACGAGGGCGTCGCGCTCGCGGTCCGAGTACGCGTACTCGAAGTCGTCCCGGCCCCACTTGATCTTGTAGAGCGGCGGGCGCGACAGGTACACGTGACCGGCCTCGACCAGCGGCCGCATGAAGCGGAACAGGAAGGTCAGCAGCAGGGTGTTGATGTGCTGGCCGTCGACGTCGGCGTCCGCCATCAGGATGATCTTGTGATAGCGGAGCTTCTCGATGTCGAAGTCCTCGTGCACACCGGTACCGAAGGCGCTGATCAGCGCCTGGACCTCGGTGTTCTGGAGGATCTTGTCGATACGGGCCTTCTCGACGTTCAGGATCTTGCCGCGGATCGGCAGGATGGCCTGGTACATCGGGTTGCGGCCGGACTTCGCGGAGCCACCGGCCGAGTCACCCTCGACGATGAAGATCTCGCACTTGGTCGGGTCGTTCGACTGGCAGTCGGACAGCTTGCCCGGCAGCGAGGCGCTCTCCAGCAGACCCTTGCGGCGGGTGAGGTCACGGGCCTTGCGGGCCGCGACGCGCGCCGTGGCCGCCTGGATCGACTTGCGGATGATGTCCGCGGCCTCGACCGGGTTGCGGTCGAACCAGTCGTTGAGGTGCTCGTGGACGACCTTCTGCACGAAGGTCTTGGCCTCCGTGTTGCCCAGCTTGGTCTTCGTCTGGCCCTCGAACTGCGGCTCGCCCAGCTTGACCGAGATGATCGCCGTCAGACCCTCGCGGATGTCCTCACCGGCGAGGTTGTCGTCCTTCTCCCGCAGCAGCTTCTTGTCGCGCGCGTAACGGTTCACCAGACCCGTCAGCGCCGCGCGGAAGCCCTCTTCGTGCGTACCGCCCTCGTGGGTGTGGATCGTGTTCGCGAAGGAGTACACGCCCTCCGTGTACTGCGAGTTCCACTGCATCGCGATCTCGACCGAGAGCATGCGCTCCTTGTCCTCGGCCTCGACGTCGATGACGGTCGGGTGGATGAGCTCGCCCTTGCGCGAGTTCAGGTACTTCACGAAGTCGACGATGCCGCCCTCGTAGTAGTACTTGACCGTGCGCGCGGTGGGCTCGGCCGTGTCCGCGTCGGGGTCGTCGGCGCCGACGGTGGCCTTCGCCGACTCGCGCTCGTCGGTCAGCGTCAGGGTCAGGCCCTTGTTGAGGAAGGCCATCTCCTGGAAGCGCCGCGACAGCGTCTCGAAGGAGTACTCGGTCGTCTCGAAGATGTCGCCGTCGGCCCAGAACGTCACGGACGTGCCGTGCTCGTCGGTCTCCTCGTTCTTCGCGAGGGCCGCCGTCGGGACACCGAGCTTGTAGTCCTGGGTCCAGCGGTAGCCGTCGGTCTTGACCTCGACCGCGACCTTCGTCGACAGGGCGTTCACGACGGACACACCCACACCGTGCAGACCGCCGGAGACGGCGTAGCCGCCGCCGCCGAACTTGCCGCCCGCGTGCAGGACCGTCAGGACGACCTCGACCGCCGGCTTCCCCTCGGACGGCACGATGCCGACCGGGATGCCACGGCCGTTGTCGATGACCCGCACACCGCCGTCGGCGAGGATCGTCACGTCGATGGTGTCCGCGTGCCCGGCCAGGGCCTCGTCGACCGAGTTGTCCACCACCTCGTACACGAGGTGGTGCAGCCCGCGCTCACCGGTCGAGCCGATGTACATGCCTGGCCGCTTGCGGACCGCGTCCAGGCCCTCGAGGACCTGGATCGCGCTGGCGTCGTACGAGGCGGTTACCTCGCCGTTCTCGCCGGCTGTGGACTGGTTGTCGTTGGGGTTGCCGGAATCGGCCACGAAGCGCCCTTTCTGGCACAGCACAGGCCGTACTCCGGGCCAGCAGGCATGCAAGCAGGAGCGGCTGCGTCGATCTGCGTTGTCAGCGTGTATCAGCGAATCCCGCAAGCGGGCGGGATTCGCTTCAGTCTACCGGTACCACGGACATGAATGGGGGTTTGCCGGTACCTGAGTCCGCATGTGCCGCCCTGAACCTCCTCTCTCCGACTCCCCATATCCGGGAAGGGGCTCAAAGAGGCTCACACGGGCATCCAGCGCTTCGGCCTGTCAACCTCCCGCTACCGTGAGGGACGCCACCCGGGACGACGGGCGCACCGGGTGCGCGAAAGAGACGCACCGACCGGTATGCCGGGCCGTGGACCGGCCCTCCCACGGACCGCGGCGGGCGCGGCCGCGCGGCTATCCGTACGTGTCCCCCGGGCCCGTACTGCCCGGCGAGCGCAGCGGTCCGTACCGCTTCGGGCGTCCGCCCGGGCCCTGGACCTTGATCATCCGGACCGTGCCCTGCCCCAGGTCCGCGTTCAGCCGCGCCACCAGCTGCGGGGCCAGCAGCTTCAGCTGCGCCGCCCATGCCGAGGAATCACACCGCACGACCAGTTCACGGTCCTCGTACCGGTCCGGTTCACAGTGGGCCGCGATCTCCGGCCCGACGATCTCCGGCCAGCGCTCCATCACGCCCGCGACCGCCATCGGCATCTCCCAGCCGCGCTCCGTGCGCAGCCGGTCCAGCGCCGCCATCAACGGCATCGGGTCGCGGCCGTCCGCGCGCGCACCCGAGCGCAGTCCCGGCTGCCGGCTCCCCTTCTTCGCCCCGGCCGCATTGCCGCGGGCCCGCGCCTGCTCCCGGGCCGCCGCCAGCGCCTGCCGCGCGAGGTCCACGCCCGAGGGCTCCGGGACCTTGCGCGGTTCCTTCTTCTCGTCGCTCACAGCCGGGTCACCTCACCGCCGGACACCCCGAACCGGGTTCCCGCCAGGACACCCGGAACGTCGTCGTCCACCGCCGCCGTCACCAGCACCTGCTCGCCCGGAGCGACCAGCTCCGCCAGCCGCTCCCGGCGCCGTGCGTCCAGCTCCGCGAAGACGTCGTCCAGGATCAGCACCGGCTCGGCGCCCTCCGAGCGCAGCAGCTCGTACGAGGCCAGGCGCAGCGCCAGCGCGTACGACCAGGACTCACCGTGGCTCGCGTACCCCTTGGCCGGGAGGTCGCCGAGGCGCAGCAGCACGTCGTCGCGGTGCGGGCCCACCAGGGTCACGCCCCGCTCGATCTCCTGCTTGCGCACCTCCGCCAGGGCCGCCATCAGCACCTCGTACAGCGCCTCGCGCGTGCGCGCCGTACCGCTGTCCACCGTCTCGCCGGCCTCGCCGGCGGCCGAGGACTTGTACGCGAGCCCCAGCGGGCCGCCGCCGGGTGCGAGCTGCTCGTACGCCTTGTCCGCAAGCGGCAGCAGCGTCGCGATCAGGTCGAGGCGCTGCGCCAGCAGCTCCGCGCCCGCGCGCGCGAGGTGCTGGTCCCATACGTCGAGGGTGGAGAGGTCCATGGAGCGGCCGCCGTGCCGGCGGGCCATCGCCGCCGACTTCAGCAGGGTGTTGCGCTGCTTGAGCACCCGCTCGTAGTCCGACCGGACCGCCGCCATCCGCGGCGAGCGGGCCGTGACGAGCTCGTCGAGGAACCGCCGGCGCTCCCCGGGGTCCCCCTTCACCAGGGCCAGGTCCTCCGGCGCGAACAGCACCGTCCGTACGATGCCCAGTACGTCCCGGGGCCTGACCTGCGAGGACCGGTTGATCCGGGCGCGATTCGCCCGCCCCGGGTTCAGCTCCAGCTCCACCAGCTGCTGGCGCTCGCCGTGGGTGACGGCCGCGCGGATGACCGCCCGGTCCGCGCCCATCCGTACCAGCGGGGCGTCCGAGGAGACACGGTGGCTGCCCAGCGTCGCCAGGTAGCCGATGGCCTCGACCAGGTTCGTCTTGCCCTGGCCGTTGGGGCCCACGAAGGCCGTGACGCCCGGGTCGAGGGGAACCTCGGCCCGGGCGTACGAGCGGAAGTCGGCCAGTGAGAGATGCGAAACATGCATGCGACGCCGACCTCCCCCGGCTTCCTGCTGCTCTGCTCTGTGCTGCTGTGGTGCCGTGCCTCTTCGGCGGGCGGCTACGCCTTCTCGACCGCGTGGCCGCCGAACTGGTTGCGCAGCGCGGCGATCATCTTCATCTGCGGCGAGTCGTCCTGGCGGGACGCGAACCGCGCGAAGAGCGAGGCGGTGATCGCGGGCAGCGGCACGGCGTTGTCGATCGCCGCCTCCACCGTCCACCGGCCTTCGCCCGAGTCCTGCGCGAAGCCGCGCAGCTGCTCCAGGTGCTCGTCCTGGTCCAGCGCGTTCACGGCCAGGTCGAGCAGCCAGGAACGGATGACCGTTCCTTCCTGCCAGGACCGGAAGACCTCGCGGACGTCGGTGACCGAGTCCACCTTCTCGAGCAGCTCCCAGCCCTCGGCGTAGGCCTGCATCATGGCGTACTCGATGCCGTTGTGGACCATCTTCGCGAAGTGGCCCGCGCCGACCTTGCCCGCGTGCACGGCGCCGAACTCACCCTCCGGCTTGAGGGCGTCGAAGATCGGCTGGACCCGTGCCACGTGGTCCTTCGCGCCGCCGTACATGAGCGCGTAGCCGTTCTCGAGGCCCCACACGCCGCCGGAGACACCGCAGTCGACGAAGCCGATGCCCTTGGCCGCCAGCTCCCCGGCGTGCTTCTCGTCGTCGGTCCAGCGGGAGTTGCCGCCGTCGACCACGATGTCGCCGATCGAGAGCAGCTCCGAGAGCTCGTCGACGGTGGACTGCGTCGCCGCGCCCGCCGGGACCATCACCCACACGACGCGGGGGGCCTGCAGGCTGTCCACAAGTTCCCGCAGGCTGTGGACATCGGCGAGGTCCGGGTTGCGGTCGTATCCGATGACGGTGTGGCCTGCGCGGCGGATGCGCTCGCGCATGTTGCCGCCCATCTTGCCGAGACCGACGAGACCAAGCTCCATCAGGTGGTTCCTTAAGCGTTGTGGCCGTCTGTGCCGGGTTCCCCGGAATCCCCGGGGACACCCAGGCTCCGAGCCTACGCCGGGCCGTGCCGCCCGGCCCCACGGGCGCTCCAGGGGCGGGCCGTACGGGAGCCCGTACGGGGCGCTGAACGGTTTTGGGGGGCGTGCGCGGGGCGAACGCCGTCGGGCCCGGCCCCGCAGCCTGCGAGACCGGGCCCGACGTGGGCGTGCGTCAGCCGGACAGGCGCACCGGCATGATCAGGTACTTGTACGCCTCGTCGGCCTCGGCGTCGACCGCCGGGCGGCCGCTGAGCAGCGCCGGCTTCGTGGACGTGGTGAAGCTCAGCTGCGCGGCCGGGGAGTCGATCGCGCTCAGGCCGTCCAGCAGGAACGTCGGGTTGAAGGCGATCGAGATGTCGTCGCCCTCGAGCTTGGCGTCCACACGTTCCACAGCCTGTGCATCGTCGGAGGAGCCGGCCTCCAGGATCAGCACGCCCTGCTCGAAGCTGAGGCGGACCGGGGTGTTGCGCTCGGCGACCAGGGCCACGCGCTTGACGGCCTCGACGAACGGGGCGGTCTCGATCACGGCGATGGAGTTGAACTCCGTCGGGAACAGCGTGCGGTACTTCGGCAGGTCGCCTTCGAGCAGGCGGGTGGTGGTGCGCCGGCCGGCGCCCTCGAAGCCGATGAGGCCCTCGCCCGCGCCGGAGCCCGAGAGCGCCAGGGTGACGGTGTCACCGCTGGTCAGGGACTTGGCGGTGTCCAGGAGCGTCTTGGCGGGCACCAGGGCCACGGCGGAGGCGTCCGGGTTCTCCGGCTTCCACAGGAACTCGCGGACCGCGAAGCGGTAGCGGTCGGTGGAGGCCAGGGTGACGCGGTCGCCCTCGATCTCGATGCGGACACCGGTCAGCACGGGCAGCGTGTCGTCGCGGCCGGCGGCGATGGCGACCTGGGCGGCGGCGGAGGCGAAGACCTCACCGGGCACGGTGCCGGTCGCGGTCGGCATCTGCGGCAGCGCCGGGTACTCCTCCACAGGCAGGGTGTGGAGTGTGAATCGCGAGGAGCCGCAGACCACGGTCGCCCGTACACCGTCTGTGGAAATCTCCACCGGGCGGTTGGGGAGGGCGCGGCAGATGTCGGCGAGCAGCCGGCCGGAGACGAGGACGGTGCCGTCCTCCTCGACGTCCGCCTCGACGGAGACGCGGGCCGAGACCTCGTAGTCGAAGCCGGAGAGGGACAGGGTGCCCTCCTCGGCCTTCAGCAGCAGGCCCGCGAGAACGGGCACCGGCGGCCGGGCCGGGAGGCTACGGGCAGCCCAGGCCACCGCCTCCGCGAGTACGTCGCGCTCCACCCGGATCTTCACCGGAACCGCCTCCTGCTGTTGCTCGCTCGTCTGCCGGCCTTCGTCGTCGGCTCGATGCCTCGATGCCCTGGCTGGCTCGGGGCCTCGTTGCCGGGGACCAGTCTGACGTACGGCGCCGACAGTCGGTGCTGCCGGAGGTCAAGTCGGGAGCGAGGTGTCGGGGAGGCGTCCCCACCGAGTTGTGCACAGGACCCGCTTGAAAACCGAAACCGGCCTAACTCTCTATGGGGGTAGTAGTAGGGCCTGTGGAAACGGTGGATAAGCCCGTTCTCGCAGGTCAACCCGCGTTTTTTATCCACCGGCCCTGTGGGTGACACCGGTGGACAACACGGTGTCTCTGTGGAGAACGAAAAGTTCTGCACAGGCCATCCCCAGGTGACCCCGACTACTCCACAGGTGTGTCCCCAGCTTTCCCCCGGTACTCCACAGCCCAAACGTCGACTTCTGTGTGACGGCTTTCACTCGGGGCAGTGACGGGGGGTGCGATGTTGCCGAACAGTGGACAACGGTGTGGGTAACTCGTCGGATCCTGTGCACAGGATCCGGCAACCTGTGGGTCGGCGGTGGACAGAGGAGTGGATGAGCCTGTGGATGAAGTTTCTGTCCACAGCCTGTGGATGACGCTTGCGCACAATTCCACAGGCAGCTGACCAGGCTTGATGGAGCCTCATGCTGCACCCCTGTGGACAGATTGTGGGCGACGGAAGCCGTCCCCAGCCTGTGGACGGAGGAAAGTCCGGGAATCTGTGGATGAGTTGCTCCACAGGGGGCGTATTCGAACAGGTCAGGGGCGCGCGGACGAAGAAGGGCGCCCCCGAAGTACCCCGGAAGCGCCCTCTGGATGCGTTTGAAGAGGCCCTGACGGCCCGCGCACAGCCCTGTGAGTGCGCCCGCGGGCCCCGTGCACGGCTCGTGCACGGGGCCCGCGGCGGGGAGAGCCGGCTCAGCCGTTCTTGATGCGGTTGGTGAGCTCCGTGACCTGGTTGTAGATGGAGCGCCGCTCCGCCATCAGCGCGCGGATCTTGCGGTCCGCGTGCATGACGGTGGTGTGGTCGCGGCCGCCGAACTGCGCCCCGATCTTCGGCAGGGACAGGTCCGTGAGCTCCCGGCACAGGTACATGGCGATCTGCCGGGCGGTGACCAGGACGCGGCTGCGCGAGGAGCCGCACAGGTCGTCCACGGTGAGGCCGAAGTAGTCGGCGGTGGCCGCCATGATGTCCGACGCGGTGATCTCGGGCGCGGAGTCCTCGCCGCCCGGAATCAGGTTCTTGAGGACGTCCTCGGTCAGGCCCAGGTCGACCGGCTGCCGGTTCAGGCTCGCGAACGCCGTGACCCGGATCAGCGCCCCCTCCAGCTCGCGGATGTTGCGCGAGATGCGGGAGGCGATGAACTCCAGTACCTCCGGCGGGGCGTTGAGCTGCTCCTGGACGGCCTTCTTGCGCAGGATCGCGATACGGGTCTCCAGCTCGGGCGGCTGGACGTCGGTGATCAGGCCCCACTCGAAGCGGTTGCGGAGCCGGTCCTCGAGGGTGACGAGCTGCTTGGGCGGCCGGTCGGAGGACAGCACGATCTGCTTGTTGGCGTTGTGGAGCGTGTTGAAGGTGTGGAAGAACTCCTCCTGCGTCGACTCCTTGCTCGCGAGGAACTGGATGTCGTCGACGAGCAGGATGTCCATCTCGCGGTAACGCTTGCGGAACGCGTCGCCCTTGCCGTCGCGGATCGAGTTGATGAACTCGTTGGTGAACTCCTCGGAGCTCACGTACCGCACCCGGGTGCCGGGGTAGAGGCTCCGCGCGTAGTGCCCGATGGCGTGCAGCAGATGCGTTTTGCCAAGACCCGATTCCCCGTAGATGAAGAGGGGGTTGTACGCCTTGGCGGGCGCCTCGGCGACGGCCACCGCGGCGGCGTGCGCGAAGCGGTTGGAGGCACCGATGACGAAGGTGTCGAACAGGTACTTGGGGTTCAGCCGGGCAGTCGGCTCGAGCGGGCCCGACGTGGAGCCGCCGGACGGGGCCGGGGGCGGCGCGGGCCGGCCGGGCGCCGGGCGCGGGGCCGGCTGCTCGTACGACTGCTGCTCGTACTGATGGGACTGCTGCGGGCGGGGCTCGTACTGCTGCTGCTCGTACTGCTGCTGCTCGTATCCGCCGGGCTCGGACTGCTGGAGGTAGCCCGGCTGCGGGGAGGCGTACGGGTCGCGCTCGGGGAAGCCGCCGAGGCGCGGCTGCTGCCAGCCGTAGTCGTCCTGCTGGCCGCCGCGGGGCCAGGAGCCGGGCTCGGGGCGCGACTGCTGGTAGTCCGGGTAGGCGGGGCGGGCGGTCGGGAGCTGGTCGTCGGCAGGGCCGCCGGGGCCGCCCGGGCGCTGGCCGCCGTACGGCTCGTACGACTCGGGACGCTGCTGCGCGGGCGCGGGCAGGGGCGCGGGCTCGCCGGCGGAGTCGTCCACGGTGATGGCGATGCGGATCGGGCGGCCGCACTCACGGCTGAGCGCATCGCTGATCAGCGGGGCGAGCCTGCCCTCCAGGACGCGCTTGCCGTACTCGTTGGGGACGGCGAGAAGTGCGGTGTCGGCGACGAGAGCCAGAGGCTGACAGCGTTCGACCCACTGCTTGTCCTTGGGCTCGATCGCCTGCTGTCCCTCCCCGAGGAGCTTTTCGAGCACCCTTGGCCACACTGCGGCAAGATCGGCAGGTACGTCAGCCACAGAGCACGCTCTCTCACAGGGGTCCCACGAATGTGTGGTTCTTTGGGACGGTCGGGACAAAAAATCCGGGATCAGACAACGGTAGTCAGGCCGACGGGTACGGTTCAAGTCGTTGTCCACAGCCTGTGCACAGTGTGGGGCCACGTAGGCTCGGTTTGACCGGATGGCGTAGCCGCGCGTACCGTAACGAGGTCGAGTTGTCGATGGCTGCTGCCGCCTGCCTACCGATGGGCGAAGATCACCTTTTGTGATCGTTTAGCGGTGCCACTCGGGCGAACACGCGAGTTTCCTCGTGGGCGCACGGTGACAGCCAGGCGATGTCCCGCCACAACGATTTATTCTCTGGAGCCCCCGAGTGAGCAAGCGCACCTTCCAGCCGAACAACCGCCGTCGTGCCAAGACCCACGGCTTCCGCCTGCGGATGCGTACCCGTGCCGGTCGCGCGATCCTGGCGAACCGCCGCAGCAAGGGCCGCGCCGCCCTCTCCGCGTAACAACGCGCAGGTCGTGACGTCGTGCTGTCTCCCGAGAATCGGCTGAGGCGGCGCGAGGACTTCGCGAGCGCGGTACGTCGAGGTCGTCGGGCTGGTCGCCCGCTCCTCGTCGTCCACCTACGTACAAGCGGTGCAACGGACCCGCACGAGCCGGGGGAGATCGATCCCTCGACGCGTGCGGGTTTCGTCGTCAGCAAGGCCGTGGGTGGCGCCGTCGTCCGTAACCGGGTGAAGCGCCGTTTGCGCCATCTTGTCCGCGAGCGGCTGTCCCAGCTGCCCGCCGGTAGCCTGGTGGTGGTACGGGCATTGCCCGGCGCGGGTGATGCCGGTGTCGGCGAACTGGCCCGGGACCTGGATGCCGCCCTGTCGCGGCTCCTGGGAGGCGTGGCTCGATGAAGTACCCGCTGCTCGCATTGATCAAGCTGTACCAGTGGACGATCAGTCCGCTGCTCGGGCCGGTGTGCCGTTATTACCCCTCGTGCTCGCACTACGGGTTCACGGCCATCGACCGGCATGGTGCGGTGAAGGGGACGGTTCTGACCGGCTGGCGGATCCTGCGGTGCAATCCGTGGTCCGCCGGTGGTGTCGACCATGTCCCACCCCGTAAACGCCCGCGTTGGCACGAGCAGCTGCGCAGTGCGTTGCGTAGATCTCGCAATGCTCAAGGAGCCTGATTAGTGGACACGATTGCCAGTCTGTTCAGCTTTATCACCACGCCTGTCTCGTGGGTCATCGTCCAGTTCCACAGCCTGTACGGCGCGATCTTCGGCCCGGACAGCGGTTGGGCCTGGGGCTTGTCCATCGTGTCCCTGGTGGTCTTGATCCGTATCTGCCTGATCCCGCTCTTCGTGAAGCAGATCAAGGCGACACGCGGCATGCAGGCGCTCCAGCCGAAGATGAAGGCGATCCAGGAGCGCTACAAGAACGACAAGCAGCGCCAGTCCGAAGAGATGATGAAGCTGTACAAGGAGACGGGTACCAACCCGCTCTCCTCGTGCCTTCCCATCCTGGCGCAGTCTCCGTTCTTCTTCGCTCTGTACCACGTGCTGTCGTCCATCGCCAATGGCGAGACCATCGGCGTCATCAACCAGTCGCTGCTGGAGAGCGCGCGTCAGGCGCACATCTTCGGTGCCCCGCTGGCGGCGAAGTTCACGGACAGCGCCGAGAAGGCCGCCTCCCTGGGCGCCTCGATCACGGATGTCCGCATCGTGACCGCGGTCATGATCGTCATGATGTCGCTGTCGCAGTTCTACACCCAGCGCCAGCTGATGCAGAAGAACGTCGACCTCTCGGTCAAGACGCCGTTCATGCAGCAGCAGAAGATGCTGATGTACATCTTCCCGCTGATCTTCGCGGTCATGGGCATCAACTTCCCCGTGGGTGTTCTCGTCTACTGGCTGACCACGAACGTGTGGACCATGGGCCAGCAGATGTACGTGATCAACCAGAACCCGACCCCCGGCAGCAAGGCGCAGGACCAGTACCTGACCCGTCTGCTGAAGCACGTCACCACGCACGGAGACGTCAAGGGCCGGGGCAAGAAGAAGATCGTCGCGGCGATCGTGGCCAAGGGCCCGGACCGCAACGACAACGAGCGGAAGTTCATCGCGGCTCTCACGAAGCAGGGTCTGGCTGCCCAGGCGGACGGGTCTGTGATCAAGAGTGTCGAGGCCACGGCCGATTCGGACGCGGCAAGCGGCGGTGCCGCCAAGCGGCAGCAGCCGAAGCGGCAGTCGAAGTCGCAGCGTCAGACGCCCCCCAAGCCCTCTTCCAAGAAGTAAGAAGGAGTCCCTCCCGTGACGGAAGGCACCACCACCGCCGCCGCTGAGAGTGGCGACACCCTGACCCGCCTCGAGCAGGAGGGTGAGATCGCGGCCGACTACCTCGAGGGTCTGCTGGACATCGCCGACCTGGACGGGGACATCGACATGGACGTCGAGGCCGACCGGGCCGCGGTGTCGATCGTCAGCGACTCGGCCAGCCGCGATCTGCAGAAGCTCGTGGGCCGAGACGGTGAGGTCCTGGAGGCTCTGCAGGAGCTCACCCGCCTCGCTGTGCACCGGGAGACCGGGGACCGCAGCCGGCTGATGCTGGACATCGCCGGGTTCCGTGCGAAGAAGCGCGAGGAGCTGGCGGCGCTGGGCGCCCAGGCGGCCGCGGACGTGAAGGCGTCCGGTGAGCCGCTGAAGCTGGCGCCGATGACGCCCTTCGAGCGGAAGGTCGTCCACGACGCCGTGGCGGCTGCCGGCCTGAAGAGCGAGTCGGAGGGCGAGGAGCCGCAGCGCTTCGTCGTCGTGCTCCCGGCCTGATCGCAACCCTGAGTGTTCGGCCCCGTCTGTGTCGCAGACGGGGCCGAAGTTTGTCAGCCTGGCAGTGCCCGTTCGGGCGGTGCCATTTCGAGCAGTGCGTTTTCAACGATCCATGCGGTACGGAAGGACGGTCCCCGTGACGGAGGCAGCGGAGCTTCCCCCGGCGCCTGAAGAGGCGCGCGCGGTGTTCGGCGAGTTTTTCCCGGAAGCTGTGCGGTATGCGGAGCTGTTGGCGGACGCGGGGGTCAAGCGCGGCCTGATCGGCCCGCGTGAGGTGCCACGGCTGTGGGAGCGGCACCTGCTGAACTGCGCGGTGCTGTCGGAGGTGGTGCCCGAGGGCGTCACCGTGTGCGACGTCGGCTCGGGTGCCGGCCTGCCCGGTATCCCCTTGGCTCTGGTTCGGCGCGATCTGAAGATCACGCTGCTGGAGCCGCTGCTGCGGCGTACGACTTTCCTGCAGGAGGCCGTGGAGCTGCTGGGCCTGGACCACGTCACGGTGGTGCGCGGCCGGGCAGAGGAGGTTCTCGGCAAGGTGCAGCCGGTGCATGTGGTGACGGCGCGTGCCGTGGCTCCGCTGGACAGGCTGGCGGGCTGGGGCGTGCCCCTGCTGCGTCCGTACGGGGAGATGCTGGCCCTGAAGGGCGACACCGCCGAAGAGGAGCTGGTGGCGGCGAAGGTCGCGCTGGCGAAGCTCGGTGTGGTGAAGACCTCGGTACTGCACGTGGGCGAGGGTGTGGTGGATCCCATGTCGACGGTGGTCCGGGTCGAGGTCGGAGAAAGCCCCGGTGGGGTGAGGTTCGCGGCCAAGCGGGCTAAGGCCGCTCGCACCAGCCGGACCCGTCGACGTCGCTGATTTCGGGTGCGTTGCGCCCTATAGGTATGGATTTCGGAGTGTCGTAGCGGCGTGATGACTCCGTCCGGGCATCGTGTTTCACGTGAAACGTCGCTCTCTGCTGCACGGAATCATCAGCCGCGGCCGTGCGGCTGCGTCCCCCCGCGATCGCAAGAACGAAGGGGGGACGGAGTTGTCCACATCGGTGGATTCATCCACAGGAGTACGGGCCCCGCTGGTTCGCAACCCCGATGCCATGGCAGGCTCTGTTCATCGCGAGCCTGATGTCGAGGAGAGTGACACCGTGCGGTCCGACGCCAACCTCGCGGGGCCGATGGCCGATCCGGTCCCCGGTCCCCGCTCTGAATCGGCGGGGGAGGATGTTTCACGTGAAACATCCTCGCCCCTAGTAGACAACGACACGCCCATCGGCCGTGCCGCCCAGCTGGCGGTCGAGGCGCTGGGGCGCGCCGGCGAGGGGCTGCCCCGCCCGGAGCAGACGCGGGTCATCGTGGTCGCCAACCAGAAGGGCGGCGTGGGCAAGACCACGACGACCGTGAACCTGGCGGCCTCGCTCGCTCTGCACGGTGCGCGGGTCCTGGTGGTCGACCTCGACCCCCAGGGCAACGCCTCCACGGCGCTCGGTATCGACCACCACGCGGATGTGCCCTCGATCTACGACGTGCTCGTGGACAGCCGGCCGCTGCTCGAGGTCGTCCAGCCGGTGGTGGACGTGGAGGGGCTCTTCTGTGCTCCGGCCACGATCGACCTGGCGGGTGCGGAGATCGAGCTGGTGTCGCTGGTGGCCCGGGAGAGTCGGCTGCAGCGGGCCATCCAGGCGTACGAGCAGCCGCTGGACTACATCCTGATCGACTGCCCGCCCTCGCTGGGGCTGCTGACGGTGAACGCGCTGGTGGCCGGCGCCGAGGTGTTGATCCCGATCCAGTGCGAGTACTACGCGCTGGAGGGGCTGGGCCAGCTGCTGCGCAACGTGGACCTGGTGCGGGCGCACCTGAACCCCACGCTGCATGTCTCGACGATCCTGCTGACGATGTACGACGGCAGGACCCGGCTGGCCTCGCAGGTGGCGGAGGAGGTGCGCACCCACTTCGGCAAGGAGGTGCTGCGCACGAGCATCCCGCGGTCGGTGCGTATTTCCGAGGCGCCGAGCTACGGCCAGACGGTGCTCACCTACGATCCTGGTTCCAGCGGTTCTCTCTCCTACCTGGAAGCGGCGCGTGAGATCGCGCTGCGGGGGGCCGGAATTTCGTACGACGCCCAGCACGCCCATCTGGGCGCGGGCATGAACAGCACGCAGAGTGTGGCGGAGGGGATCCAGTGAGTGAGCGACGTAGGGGTCTGGGGCGGGGGCTCGGCGCGCTGATCCCCGCAGCTCCGCAGGAGAAGACGCCGCCGGTGATCGGTGCCGGGTCGACGTCCCCGTCAGCGGTGCCGGTCATGACATCGGAGCGCGGGATCGCGGCTGCGAAGCTGGCTTCGCTGGCGCAGGCGGATGTTTCACGTGAAACATCGGCGGGCGCGGTCGCAGTGGTGGATGAGCCGGTGGCAGTGGAGCCCGAGGCCAATGTGGTCGCCGGGGCCACGTTCGCCGAGCTCCCCATGGACGCGATCACGCCCAATCCGCGGCAGCCCCGTGAGGTCTTCGACGAGGACGCGCTGGCGGAGCTGGTGACCTCCATCCAGGAGGTGGGTCTGCTTCAGCCGGTGGTGGTGCGGCAGTCGGCTCCGGGCCGCTACGAGCTCATCATGGGTGAGCGTCGCTGGCGGGCGTGCCGGGAGGCCGGGCTGGAGCGCATTCCGGCGATCATCCGGGCGACGGACGACGAGAAGCTGCTGCTGGACGCACTGCTCGAGAACCTGCACCGGGCGCAGCTGAACCCGCTGGAGGAGGCGGCTGCGTACGACCAGCTGCTCCAGGACTTCAACTGCACGCACGACCAGCTGGCGGACCGTATCGGGCGCTCGCGCCCGCAGGTGTCGAACACGCTGCGTCTGCTGAAGCTGTCGCCGCCGGTACAGCGCCGCGTGGCCGCGGGTGTGCTCTCTGCAGGGCATGCGCGGGCGCTGCTGTCGGTGGAGGAGTCCGAGGTCCAGGACCGGCTGGCGCACCGGATCGTGGCCGAGGGTCTGTCGGTGCGTGCGGTCGAGGAGATCGTGTCGCTGATGGGCTCGGAGCCCTCCGGAGCCGTGAAGCCGAAGGGGCCGCGGGCGGGCGCCCGGGTGGCTCCGGCGCTCAGCGAGCTGGCGACGCGGCTGTCGGACCGGTTCGAGACGCGCGTGAAGGTGGATCTGGGGCAGAAGAAGGGCAAGATCACCGTCGAGTTCGCCTCGATGGAGGATCTGGAGCGGATTCTGGGGACGCTGGCGCCGGGCGAGGGCCGGGTGCTGGAGCAGGGTCTGTCCGGGGAGTGAGTCCCGGGCCGCCGAGGGCGGGTCGTGCCGGTGCGAACCGGTGCGGTCCGCCCTTTGCCGTGCAGCGGTTTCTCCTGATTCGGGCAGTGGATACGATGCGCTCATGGGGCGTCGGTTGGTACCACTCACGCTGGACAACCTTCAGGACCTGCCTCGGCGTTGCCGGTCCTGTGTGTTCTGGGAGTTGGATCCGGTCAGCGGTGAGGCCGCCGTGAAGGCGGGGACTCCGGCGCTGGAGAAGGAGGCGTGGATCTCCGCCGTCCTGCTGGAGTGGGGCTCGTGCGGCCGTGTGGTCTACGTGGACGACATCCCGGTGGGCTTCGTGCTGTATGCGCCGCCGGCGTACGTACCTCGGGCCGCGTCCTTTCCGACGAGTCCGGTGTCGCCGGATGCGGTGCAGCTGATCACCGCGTGGATCATGCCGGGTTATCAGGGCCAGGGCCTGGGGCGGGTGATGGTCCAGACGGTGGCCAAGGATCTGCTGCGACGCGGTTTCCGGGCGATCGAGGCGTTCGGGGACGCGCGGTGGGAGGGCCCGGCGTGCCTGCTGCCTGCGGACCACCTGCTGGCCGTGGGCTTCAAGACGGTGCGGCCGCATCCCGTGCATCCGCGGCTCCGGCTGGAGATGCGCTCGACGCTCTCGTGGAAGGAAGACGTAGAGCTCGCGCTGGACCGGTTGCTCGGTGCGGCGCGCAAGGAGCCCGCGCTGCGCC
This sequence comes from Streptomyces sp. NPDC032745, assembly GCF_055579465.1. Lineage (NCBI taxonomy): Bacteria > Bacillati > Actinomycetota > Actinomycetes > Kitasatosporales > Streptomycetaceae > Streptomyces > Streptomyces sp. NPDC032745. The sequence goes on from NZ_JBVING010000003.1 coordinate 479,371, forward strand.
CGCTGTGATGGGCGAACGGCTGTGATGTGCGAACGGGGCCGCCCCTTGAGGGGGCGGCCCCGTTTCACGTGAAACTCACCCGGCCACCGCCGGGCGCAGCTCCGGCCGTCAGACGGCCGTGGCCTCGATGAACCCCTCGAGGTCGCGCAGGATGGCGGCCTTCGGCTTGGCACCGACGAGGGTCTTGACGACCTCGCCGCCCTGGTAGACGTTCAGGGTCGGGATGGACATGACGCCGTACTTGGCAGCCGTGGCCGGGTTCTGGTCGATGTTGAGCTTGACGATCTCGATCTCGCCGTGCTCGGCCGCGATGGCCTCGAGCGAGGGGGCGATCTGGCGGCACGGGCCGCACCATTCGGCCCAGAAGTCCACCAGTACGGGCTTGTCGCTCTTGAGGACGACCTCGTCGAAGTCAGCGTCGGTCACGTTCTTGAGGGTGCCGGCCACAGCGGCCTCCTATTTCTTCCTGCGGGGTGTGGGGTGGGGGGTGAGCGTGGGGGGTCAGACCGTCGCGTGGGCCTTCTCGGCGTCCGCGAGGGCGGCGAGGAAGCGCTCGGCGTCGAGGGCCGCGGAACAGCCGGTGCCCGCGGCGGTGATGGCCTGACGGTACGTGTGGTCCACGACGTCGCCGGCGCCGAACACGCCGGTGAGGTTGGTGCGCGTCGAGGGGGCGTCGACCTTGAGGTAGCCGTCCTCGTCGAGCTCCAGCTGGTCCTTGAACAGCTCGGTGCGCGGGTCGTGGCCGACGGCGATGAAGAGGCCCGTCACGGGGAGCTCGGAGGTCTCACCGGTCTTGGTGTTGCGCAGGGTGAGGCCGGAGAGCTTCTGCTCGCCGTGGATCTCGGCGACCTCGCTGTCCCAGGCGAACTTGATCTTCGGGTCGGCGAAGGCGCGGTCCTGCATGGCCTTGGAGGCGCGCAGGCTGTCGCGGCGGTGCACGATGGTGACGGACTTGGCGAACCGGGAGAGGAAGGTCGCTTCCTCGATCGCGGTGTCGCCGCCGCCGACGACGGCGATGTCCTGGTCCTTGAAGAAGAACCCGTCGCAGGTGGCGCACCAGGAGACACCGCGGCCGGAGAGGGCGTCCTCGTTCGGCAGTCCGAGCTTGCGGTGCTGGGAGCCGGTGGTGACGATCACGGCCTTGGCGCGGTGCACGGTGCCGGCGGTGTCGGTGACGGTCTTGATCTCACCGGTGAGGTCCACGGAAACGATGTCGTCGGGGACGAGCTCGGCGCCGAAACGCTCGGCCTGGCCGCGCATGTTGTCCATGAGGTCCGGACCCATGATGCCGTCCTGGAAGCCGGGGAAGTTCTCGACCTCGGTGGTGTTCATCAGCGCGCCACCGGCGGTGACGGCGCCTTCGAAGACCAGCGGCTTGAGCGAAGCGCGTGCGGTGTACAGGGCTGCCGTGTAACCGGCCGGCCCGGAACCGATGATGATCACGTTTCGTACGTCGCTCACGGGTTTCTTCCTCGTCTCTGTGGACTGCACGCTGCTTGCCGAAGGGGCCGTGTGTTGTCTCACCCCACCCAACGGATCCTACGGCGCATGCATTCCCGCCCCGCTCCCTCGCGGTCCCGAAGGTGTCAGCTTCGAGGATATGTCCTGGTCAGCAACGGTTTGCCGGAGGCTGTCGACGGGGTGTTCGTGCACTCGACGCCCACGAGGTAGGCGTCCACCCGGGCAGAGTCGCCGGGGTGCGGCAGAACGAGGAGGTAGACCTCGGTGCCCTGGTAGCTGCCTCGTTCGGCCGCGAGCGGGGTGTCGGGGCGCCCGGTGGTGCCCTGGACACAGGGCGGAACCGAGGAGACGTCCGTGCGGTTGCCGTCGCCGGGGACCAGTCCCGGTGAGGGAGTGGTGTTCTCCAACCCGTACGTGTTGTTCGGCTGTTCCCCCTGCGGAGCGGTCTTGGCGCCCTGTCCGGGGACCAGGAGCCGGCGGACGCTGTCCTGAAGGCCCTGCGCGGTGTACGTACCGTCGGCAGGGGCCTCGGCGGCCGCGCTCGTGCCGGATTTGCGGGCGGCGGTGTCCGGAGAGCCGGTTCCAAGCAGGTTGCCCGCAAGGAAGATGCCGAGGGCGCAGGCGGCCGCTCCGGCCAGGCCCGCGATGACGGCGATCCGGCGGCGGGCGCGACGGCGCCCGGGGCCGGTTGCTCCGGCCGGGTGACCGGCGGGTCGCCTGGCGCCCGGACCGGCGGGTGCGGCAGGCGATGTTTCACGTGAAACATCGCGTGGCGTGCCGGGCCCGGAGGCCGGGGCGGTGCCGGCTCTGGGCGTGGTGGAGTCGAGGAGGGCCTCCGCGGCAAGGGCCGCGTCGATGCGCCCGGCGATGTCGGAGGGCATACGCGGCGGCCCCGGCAGGGTGCCGAGTAGCGCCCGGATCTCCTCCAAGGAGGCGTGGACGTCGGCACACAGCCGGCAGTCGCCCAGATGGCGGCGTACCTCGGCGGTCCGGACCGGGGACAGGAGCCCTTCGGTCAGGTCGGAGATCTCCGAGACGTCAGGGTGCCGGATCGTGCCGGTTGTGGGAGTCACGTTCGTCCACCTCCGCCCTTCACCGTGTCTGCGTCTGGGGCTGGCTGACTGGGGTCTGCCGCTGGTGGGACGGGTGTCCCCGGCGTCCGGTTCCTTCCCCGCTCGGCGGCGGTGTTATCCCCGGCATTCGAGCGCAGATGAGTGAGCATCGGGAGGAGTTTCGCCCGGCCGCGCGCGCACCGGCTCTTCACCGTGCCGGTGGGGACGTCGAGGATACGTGCGGCCTCGGCGACGGGGTATCCCTGCATGTCGACGAGGACGAGGACGGCCCGCTGCTCGGCCGGGAGCGTCCCGAGGGCGGCCAGGAGCTGCCGGTGGAGCTCCTGGCGCTCAGCTGGGGCCTCGGCGGACTCGTGGGGCTCCAGGAGGCGTTCCAGGCGCTCTGTGTCGTCGAGGGGCGCGGTCCTGCGGGAGGCCGCTTTGCGGGCCCGGTCGAGGCAGGCGTTGACGGTGATGCGGTGCAGCCAGGTCGTGACGGCCGATTCCCCGCGGAAGGTGTGGGCGGCCCGGTAGGCGGAGACGAGGGCGTCCTGCACGGCGTCGGCAGCCTCCTCGCGGTCGCCGAGCGTGCGTAGGGCCACGGCCCACAGCCGGTCGCGGTGCCGCCGTACGAGCTCCCCGAAGGCGTCGGGATCACCGGCGGCATGCAGCGCCAGCAGTTCCTGGTCGCCCCGGTCGTCTCCCGTGGCTGAGTGCATCACACCTCCCCTCCGGAAGGGAGCGTACGGGTCGGGCGGGCTGAATACGAGGGACCGCTGCGCAGTCGGCGCAGCGGTCCCGTATGCCTGGCGGCCAGGTCCTAATCGGCCGTGCCGAGCACCTTGATCTCGTTGATGCCGCCGCGGAAGCCGTCCCCACCGCCCTCGGAGGGCAGTGCGGTGATGTGCACCACCACGAAGCGGGTCTTGATCGGAGTGTCCCGCGTGGCCTGCAGTTTCTTCCCCGCGTTGCCCAGTTTCACGAGCTCCTGGGGGAAGTCGGAGATCCCGCGCGGCGTGATGGCCTCAGGGGCCGCGGCGCGGACCTCGACCTTGTGCCCCGCACTGCGCATCTCCACCTCGATGCCCGTCACCTCCTGGACGCTGCCGAGGTCGACGACGATGCCGCTGCCGTCGTCATAGTCGTCCAGGTTGCCGAACTTTCCGTCGTAGCCGTAGAAGATCTTGGTAACCCACGCGGTGTCGTGGTTGCCGTCGATGGCCTTGTCGGCGTCCTCGGCCTTGATCGGTTCCTTGCCGAAGGCGGAGGCGCCGGCGATGTGCAGCGGCTTGCTCTCCTTCGGCTTCTTCTCGTCCTCTTTCGTCTTGGTGGACTGCGAGTTGCTGGTGCCGCCGCTGTCGCCCTTGACGCGGTCCAGGAGGGTATCGGCGAGCTGCCAGCTGCCCAGGCCCAGAGCGGCGATGAGCAGGGCGGCCACACCCCATTTCAGGACGCGACCGGTGCGGCTCTGCAGCGGGGGCGGCGGGACGACGATGGGGCGGGTGGCCGGCGCGCCGGGGTGAGCCGACGGACGGCCGTAGCTGCCCTGCTGGTAGGTGGTGTGCTGGTACTCGGGAGGCGGGGTGAAAGCGGGCTCCGGCGGCCGGATGCGGGGCATCGCGGCGACGGCCTTGGCCAGCTCCTCCGGGGTGGTGCAGGCGGGCTCCTGACGGGAAGCGGTGGCCCCGTCGTTGGCGAGGGCGCGCATGGCGAGCTCCCCCAGCCCCCGGTGCACCCCGGCGCGGACCTGATCGGGGGCGATCAGGCCGACGCCCTTGGGCAGGCCGGTGAGGCCGTAGGCGTCGACCTCGTACGGCCAGCGCTGGGTCAGGGCGGCGTACAGGAGCGCGCCGATGGCCTCGGTGTCCGCGCGCTGCGGGGTGTCGCTGGTGATTCCGCGCAGGGCGGCGTTCACGGCGAGCCCGCGGATCCGGTACTGGCCCGTGGAGGTGCGCAGTATGGCGCTGGGCGTCAGGCGCAGGTGGGCCAAGCCCTCGCGGTGCGCAGCGGCCATGGCCTGGGAGACCTGGGTGACGAGCTGGTAGGCCTCGTGGGGCTCCAGGGGGCCCGCGGCGAGGAGCGCGGTCAGCTCGGTGGCGTCGGGCAGCCACTCGTGGACGACGTAGACGAGGTCGTTCTCCTCCACGGCGTCGAGGACGTGGACGAACCGGGGGTCTCCGAGCAGCGCGGAGGAGCGGGCAGCGGCCAGCACGGCGCGGGCCCGCGGGTGGTCGGCAGGCAGCAGATGGACGCCCACGGCCCGGCGCAGCTTCTCGTCCATCGCGCGCCAGCTGCTGAATCCGTCCAGACGGGTGACGCACTCCTCGAGGCGGTAGCGCCTGGCGAGCTTGTGGCCGCTGTGGAGTTCGGGGGCGGCAGCAGGGGCCGCTTTTCTGCGTTCGCCGTCCTTTTCGGTCATGGATCCGTCCGCGGCTCGTCCGTTCTGGGTGTCCACCCCGTCGGCCGTGGCCTTCGCCGCATCTGCGGCCGGCGGCTGGTCGCCGCCGTTGTCGGCCACGTCGACGGCAGCCGTGCTACGTTCCGCCACCGTCGTTCCTGCCTCCCCATCCGTTACGCGCTGTCGGCCAGTCTGCGAAGCCATGCCAATTGTGCCCACAGTCCGCCGCTATGCACGACACGCGAAGGGGTCCGACGGTTGTGCGCATCAGCGCCCCAAGCGTCCGCGAACCATTCCGACCATGGCGTTGAGCTCCTCGATGCGCATCCTCTTGGCAGCCACGAGGAACACGGCGCCCAGCGCGATACCGCCGGTGACCAACGCGGCGAGGGAACCGGTGACTCCGCTGCCGAGCCACTGGGTGACAGCGTAGGCGGCTGCACCGGCCACGGCGGCCGCGGGGACGCAGGCGCCGGTGAGGCGGGCGTAGGTGCGCCTCACGTGGGCGCCGTCGAGGTCGCCGCCCAGCCGGTTGCGCAGGCGACGCCACGCGACGCCGACGCCGACGGTGTAGCCGAGACCGTAGGCGGCCGCCATGCCGACGACCGCCCAGCGTGCGGGGAGCACGAAGAACGCGGCGGTGGAGACGGCCGCGTTGACGGTGGCGACGATGACCGTGTTGTAGAAGGGCGTCCGGGTGTCCTCGTAGGCGTAGAACCCGCGCAGGACGACGTACTGGACGGAGTACGGGATGAGTCCGAGGCCGAAGGCCATCAGGACGTAGCCGATGTTCTGGGCGCCGGAACCGGAACCGGCGTACAGCAGCGTGGCCATGGGGACGCCGAGGGCGAGGAACGCGAAGGCGCACGGCACGATCGCGACGGCCGAGGTACGCAGACCGTACGAGATGTCGTCGCGGACGGCGGCGGCGTCCCCGTCGTGGGCGGAGCGGGAAATGCGGGGCAGGACGGCCGTCATGACGGAAACGGTGATGATGGCCTGCGGCATCTGCCACAGCAGCAGCGCGTAGTTGTAGGCGGTGATGCCGGTGCCCGGGTGGCCCTGCTTCTCGGCGACTGATCCGGCCCAGGTCGCGAGCTGGGTCACGACGACGAGGCCGATCTGGTTGGCGAGGACGAAGAAGAACGTCCACTTGGCCAGGCGGGCGGCCTTGCCGAGGCCGTGGCCCCGCCAGTCGAAGCGCAGCCGCGGCCGGAACCCGGCATCGCGCAGGTAGGGCAGCATCGCGAGCGCCTGGACGGTGAGGCCCAGCAGGGTGCCGAGGCCGAGCAGACGGACACCGTCGGCCGTGACGGTGGTGGCACTGACACCGGAGGTGGTGAAACCGCCGAAGGCCCAGATGAAGGCTCCGAACGTGGCGATGACGACGATGTTGTTGAGGACGGGGGTCCACATCATCGCGCCGAACCGGCCGCGTGCGTTGAGGATCTGGCCGAGGACCACGTGGATGCCCATGAAGAACATGGTCGGCAGGCAGTAGCGGGCGAAGGCGACCGCGACGTCCATCTGCTGGGGGTCGGAGGCGAGCTTCGGCGACATCATCGTGATGAATACCGGTGCGGCGAGGACGCAGATGGTGGTGATGGCGGCCAACAGGACCACGACGAGGGTCAGGAGGCGGTTGGCGTACGCCTCGCCTCCGTCGTCGTCCTGCTTCATGGCCCGTACCAGCTGCGGGATGAAGACGGCGTTGAGCGCGCCGCCGCCGACCAGCACGTAGATCATCGTCGGCAGGGTGTTGGCGATCTGGTACGTGTCGTTGAACGTGCCGACGCCGATGGCACCGGCGATGACGAGGGTCCGCAGGAAGCCGGTGATGCGGGAGACGATCGTGCCGGCGGCCATGAGGGCGCTGGACTTGAGCAGGCTGGAGGCTCGGCCGGCGGGCTTGCTCGGCGCCGGGGCCGCGACGGGGGCGTCCTCCACGGGGGTGCCGGAAGCGCCCTGCTGGTCCCGGTAGAGGTGCGCGAAGGCGTCGGGCTCGGGCTGCGCGTCCGCCGCCTTGGTGACCAGGGAGTCCACTCCGACGAACTGGGTGGTCGTGGCGTGGTCGCCGTAGGGCAGGTGCCGGGAGGGCCCGTCCGGCTCGGGCGGTGGGGTCTGCGCCCAGACGTGCGGGTCGGGGGCGTGCACAGGGGCCTGCGGCGCCGCGTAGAGCGGGCCGGGCTCCTGGTAGGTACCGGGCGGCGGCGGAGGGTGGGAGGCCCGGTCGTACAGGACCTCGGCGACGGGATCCTGGGCCGACAGGTCCTGCGACCGGTAGGGGTCGTGGTCGTAGGCGTCCTGGACATACGGGTCGCGGTCCGGCGCGGGCGCAGGCACGGGAACCTGCCCGGGCACCGGGGTGCCCGGGGCAGTGCCCTGGGAGGGCGCGGGCCCACCAGTGCCCTGCGCGCGGTCACCGTCGTACGGCGCGTTCATCGAAACCCCACCTCATCGTCCCCAGGCCGACCGGCCACGGCATCGCTCAACGGTCCACTGTCTCACCCGTGCCGGACGGCCCGGTGCTTTGCGGTCCGGTGTCCGGAGTCTCGTCACTCGGCTGCGTGCTCTCCTCGGCGGCCGCCCGGGCCGCCACGCGCTTGCGGCTGGCGTACATCTTGATGCCTGCCAGGACGAGGAGGAGGACGCCGCCGGCGATGACGAGCATCACGGTGGGAGTGATCTCGGTGGCCTCCACGGTGAACTTGCGCTGCTTGCCGTAGGGCACGCCGTCCGTGGTGAAGAGCTGCGCGGTGACCTCGACGGGGCCGCTCGCGGTGGCGTTGGCGGTGAACTTCACCGTCTGGCTGTGGCCGCCCGTGACGGTCACTTCCTGCTCGGCCTGGCCGCTGTCGCCGAACACCAGGCGGGTCGGGTTGGCGGACTTCACGCGCAGGACCAGGTTGTGGACGTCCTGGACGAGGCTGTTCTGGACGCTGACCGGGATGGTCGCGCTGTGTCCGGACAGGGTGGCGTCGGACTTGGGGACGACCTTGACCTTCTCGGTGAGGCCGATCAGGTACTCCTGCACCTGGTCCCGGTAGAGCCGGCCCTCCTCGGGGCGGCCCCGCCAGGAGGTGGACATCTCGCGGTTGGTGGTGTTCCCGAAGGGGATCTCCACGCGGTCGGGCGCGGTGAGGATCACCTTGAAGTGGTCGAGGGTGTTCTGGGTCGTGCGGATCTTCTCGAAGGCGGAGACCGGAAGCTCCGTCTTGCGCAGCGCATCGGGGTACTGGCCGGCGCCGGGGACCTGGGTATTGACGCCCGGGTCGGGTTTGGCGGCGGCCGCGGCCTCCAGGTCGGCCGGCTGGGTCCAGCGGCCCGCCTGCAGACCCCGCAGGGCTGCTGCCATCGTCTGCACCTGGCTGGAGGAGGGCATCCGCTGCGGGGTGACGACGAAGCTGCGCTGGTTGTCGGTCTTCTGCAGGTTCAGGGCGAGGCTCTGCGCGAGGAAGCGCTGCACGGCCAGGGTGGAGTTCCCGGCGCCCAGCATGTCGCCCTCGAAGGCGGTGGAGAGATCGGCGTCGGCGACGACGGCGGTGGTGCCCGCGCCGATGGGACGGGCGGCCGAGGGGGTGTAGCCCAGGGCGCCGGTCTCCTGGAGGCTGTCGCTGCGCGTGAGGACGTTGTGGGCGCCCGCCGAGGTGGCCACGTTGACGATCGACGGGTCGATGGCGCCGTCCAGGGGCCAGGAGAAGTCGGTGGACGGGGAGACGTGCAGCACCGTCTCCACGGCCTGCTTCGCCTTGTCGGTGGCCGGCCGCAGCTGGCCCAGGGTGCCCGAGACGTCCTTGCCCTGGTGGGCGAGGGAGGCGATGTCCGGGTCGGCGAACGGCAGCGCCACGATCTTCTTGCCCTGGACCGCGGCTTCCAGGGAGCTCAGCCACTGCTCGGCGACTGCCTTGTTCTTGCCCTGGACGATCCGGCCGTCCGGCGTGCGGTACCGGTAGCCCTTGGTCATCGCGTCGACCGTGTAGAGCAGGTCGGGGTCGATGACCCAGGTGACGGGCAGGTCCTTGCCGAGGGCGACCATCTGCTGGAGGCGCCCGCCGGGCTTGAGCTCCTCGGCGAGCGAGTCGTCGAGGAAGACGGGGGTCTGGAGCTCGTCCGAGCCGGTCTCCGCCGTCAGGTGCGTGGTGGAGATCAGCGGCCACAGGTAGGTGAGCTGGGAGCGCTTGGAGGCCGCCTCCGGCTGCCAGGGCAGGAAGGTCCGCTTGATGCCGAGGACCTGCTCGTAGGGGCGGCTCTCGGTCTCCCCGGACAGCGAGACGCCGAGCTGGTAGACGCCGTCCTTGTCCAGCTCCAGCTTGTTCACCGGGATCGTGAGGGTGAAGTCCTGCTTGACCTTCGACGGCAGCGAGGCGATCTTCACGGCGTAGGCCTGGTCGATCTCACCGGGATCCGTGCCGGCCCGGAAGCCTGCGCGTTCCGCCGCCTCGTCGATGGAGGCCCGGTCGCCCAGGGCGGGCCCGACCCGCAGGCCCACGTGCGCGCCGGTGATCGTCTCGCGGCCGTTGTTGACCACGCTGCCGGAGATGGTGAGCGTGTCGCCCTTGACCGGGGCCGCGGGGGCCATCCCGTCCAGCTGCACGTCGACGGTGCCCGCCTCGGCGGCCTGGGCGGCCTGCGGGGCGGGCGAGTAGACCAGAGCGGCGAGCACGGGGGTCCCGGCCAGCAGAACGACTGCGCGCCGCAGCCAGCGGCGCCGGGCAGGTGCGGGGGATGCCCCCTGGATGTCTGCCGCCTCGGCCACGCGCTAGCCCGTCCCTCGAAGTGTCAGTGGTCGTCGTTTGTGCGTCCACGCATGGTAACGAGACCCGCTGTGCGCGAGTGCCGCGCCTTGCCCCACATGATCGTGGCCGCCCCGGCGGCACCACAGGCCGGGGTGGCCGCAAACAGGGAAGCCCTCGCCGGGCCGGGCACGTACCCTTTTCTGTTGTGCCGAACGCCAACGAAGACAATCCCAGTGCCCTGAGTCAGGTGCAGCACCGCGCGGTCAGTGAACTGCTGCGGGTCGCCCCTGTCGCCGACGAGCTCGGCCGCCGGTTCCACGAGGCGGGCTTCCGCCTCGCCCTGGTCGGCGGGTCCGTACGCGATGCGCTGCTCGGGCGTCTCGGTAACGACCTCGACTTCACCACCGACGCCCGCCCCGAGGACGTCCTGCGGATCCTCCGGCCGTGGGCCGACTCCGTGTGGGACGTCGGCATCGCCTTCGGCACGGTCGGGGCCCAGAAGGGCGCCCGCGTCGCAGACGTTGATCGAAACTTCCAGATCGAGGTGACCACGTACCGCTCGGAGTCGTACGACCGCACCTCGCGCAAGCCGGAGGTTTCCTACGGCGACTCGATCGAGGAGGACCTGGTCCGCCGCGACTTCACGGTGAACGCGATGGCGGTCGCACTGCCGGAGAAGGAGTTCGTGGACCCGCACGGCGGCCTGGAGGACCTCCAGGCGGGCGTTCTGCGCACTCCCGGCACCCCGGAGGACTCTTTCTCCGACGACCCGCTGCGGATGCTGCGTGCGGCGCGCTTCGCCGCCCAGCTCGACTTCGAGGTCGCCCCCGATGTCGTGGCGGCGATGCAGGCGATGTCCGACCGGATCGAGATCGTCTCGGCGGAGCGGGTGCAGGGCGAGCTGAACAAGCTGCTGCTGTCCGTGCACCCCCGCAAGGGTCTGGGCCTGCTCGTGGACACCGGGCTGGCCGACCACGTGCTGCCCGAGCTGCCCGCCCTGCGGCTGGAGAGTGACGAGCACCACCGGCACAAGGACGTCTACGACCACTCGCTGATCGTGCTGGAGCAGGCGATGGCGCTCGAGCACGACGGCCCGGACCTGGTGCTGCGGCTGGCGGCCCTGCTCCACGACATCGGCAAGCCGCGCACCCGCCGGTTCGAGAGCGACGGCCGGGTCTCCTTCCACCACCACGAGGTGGTGGGCGCGAAGATGACCAAGAAGCGCATGACCGCGCTGAAGTACTCCAACGACATGGTCAAGGACGTGTCCCGGCTCGTGGAGCTGCACCTGCGCTTCCACGGCTACGGGGACGGCGAGTGGACCGACTCCGCGGTGCGGCGCTACGTCCGTGACGCCGGCCCGCTGCTGGAGCGTCTGCACAAGCTGACCCGGTCCGACTGCACCACCCGCAACAAGCGCAAGGCCAACGCTCTCTCCCGCACCTATGACGGTCTGGAGGAGCGCATCGCGCAGCTGCAGGAGCAGGAGGAGCTCGATGCCATCCGGCCCGACCTGGACGGCAACGAGATCATGCAGGTGCTGGGCGTCGGCCCGGGGCCGGTGATCGGCAAGGCCTACGCGTTCCTGCTCGAGCTGCGGCTGGAGAACGGCCCCATGGAGCGCGACGCCGCGGTGAGCGCCCTCAAGGAGTGGTGGGCCGCACAGGCCTGATGCGGCCGGCGTGTCACGCGTCCGAGCGGGGCGATGTTTCACGTGAAACATCGCCCTGCCGCTTCAGGCGGAGAGCCGTCAGCGCGTAGAGGACGGCCACGCCCACGATCAGCGCGACGGACTGCCCGTCCGGGGGGAGCATGAGGGCGGCAACGGCGGCCGCACTCACGAACGCGATGTTGAACAGCACGTCGTAGACGGAGAACACGCGGCCGCGGTAGTCGTCGTCCACATGGGACTGGATGGCCGTGTCGGTGGAGATCTTGGCGCCCTGGGTGGCGAGGCCGAGCACGAAGGCCGCGACCAGCATCGGTCCGGGCTTGAAGAACAGGCCGAGCGGGGGCACCAGGACGGCAGCCCCGGCGGAGCAGGCCGTGATCCAGCCGCGGGTGCCCAGCCGGCCCACCAGCCAGGGGGTGACGACGGCGGCCGTGAAGAACCCGGCCCCGGAGACGCCGACCGCGATACCCAGCAGTGCGAGGCCGCCGGACTCCGTGTCCGACCAGGAGTAGCGGCAGAGCATGAGCAGCGTCACGAACAGGGCCCCGTAGCAGAAGCGCATCAGGGTCATGGCGGTGAGCGTCTGCGCCGCCTCGCGCCGGGAGGCCAGGTGCCGCAGGCCTTCGGCCATCCCGCGGACGGTCAGGGCGACCCCCTCGGTGACCGACGGGTGGACCCGTCCGGCAGGGTGGTCCGGTCCGAGCAGCCCCACGGCCAGACGCAGCGAGACCAGGGCCGCGCACAGGTAGAGCGCGGCGCCGAGCAGCACCACCACGGCGTTGGAGTCGGAGGCCAGCAGCTGGACGAGGAAGGCGAGTCCGCCGCCGGCGACTGCCGCGAGCGTCCCGGCCGTGGGTGAGAGCGAATTGGCGGTGACCAGCCGGGCGGGGTCGACGACGTGGGGCAGGGACGCGGCGAGCCCGGCCAGGACGAAGCGGTTGACGGCGGTCACCGAGAGGGCCGAGGCGTAGAAGAGCCAGTCGGGGACGTGCGCGACGATCAGCACGCCGGTGCCGCACGCGAGGAAGGCCCGCAGCAGGTTGCCGTAGAGGAAGACCTGCCGGCGCCGCCAGCGGTCGAGCAGCACCCCGGCGAAGGGGCCGATCACCGAGTAGGGCAGCAGCAGTACCGCCATGGCAGAGGCGATGGCCACGGGCGAGGTCTGCTTCTCCGGGGAGAACACCACGTACGTGGCGAGCGCCACCTGGTACACGCCGTCCGCCGCCTGGGAGAGCAGCCGTACGGCGAGCAGGTTGCGGAAGTCCCTCAGGCGCAGGAGTACGCGCAGATCACGTACGACAGGCATGAGGGCAAGGGTCACATACGCGGAGGGTCCCCGGGCACATTGCCCGGGGACCCTCCGCGGAAGAACAGTCGAAGACCAGGTGTCCGAAGACCCTCGGAGTGCGACTTAGCGCTCGACCTCGCCCTTGATGAACTTCTCGACGTTGGCCAGGGCCTCGTCGTCGAAGTACTGCACCGGCGGGGACTTCATGAAGTAGCTCGAGGCCGACAGGATCGGGCCGCCGATACCCCGGTCCTTGGCGATCTTCGCGGCGCGCAGGGCGTCGATGATGACACCGGCGGAGTTCGGGGAGTCCCACACCTCGAGCTTGTACTCGAGGTTCAGCGGGACGTCGCCGAAGGCGCGGCCTTCGAGGCGGACGTAGGCCCACTTGCGGTCGTCGAGCCACGCGACGTAGTCGGACGGGCCGATGTGGACGTTCTTCTCGCCGAGCTCACGGTCGGGGATCTGCGAGGTGACGGCCTGCGTCTTGGAGATCTTCTTCGACTCGAGGCGGTCGCGCTCGAGCATGTTCTTGAAGTCCATGTTGCCGCCGACGTTGAGCTGCATGGTGCGCTCAAGACGGACGCCGCGGTCCTCGAACAGCTTCGCCATCACGCGGTGCGTGATGGTGGCGCCGACCTGCGACTTGATGTCGTCGCCGACGATCGGGACACCGGCCTCGGTGAACTTGTCCGCCCACTCCTTGGTGCCGGCGATGAAGACCGGGAGGGCGTTGACGAAGGCGACCTTGGCGTCGATGGCGCACTGGGCGTAGAACTTCGCCGCGTCCTCGGAGCCGACGGGCAGGTAGCAGATCAGGACGTCGACTTCGCGGTCCTTGAGGATCTGGACCACGTCGACCGGGGTCTCGGCGGACTCCTCGATCGTCAGGCGGTAGTACTTGCCCAGGCCGTCCAGGGTGTGGCCGCGCTGCACGGTCACGCCCTTGTTGGGGACGTCGCAGATCTTGATGGTGTTGTTCTCGCTGGCGCCGATGGCGTCCGAAAGGTCGAGGCCGACCTTCTTCGCGTCGACGTCGAACGCGGCGACGAACTCGATGTCACGCACGTGGTAGTCGCCGAACTGGACGTGCATCAGACCGGGGACCTTGGCCGCCGGGTCGGCGTCCTTGTAGTACTCGACGCCCTGCACCAGCGAGGCGGCGCAGTTGCCCACGCCGACGATGGCTACGCGAACCGAACCCATTCCGGTTGCTCCCTGTTTGTTCTCGGACGAGGCCTGCGAGATGCAGGCCTCACTTTGCAGTTTCGTCGGGCGGACCGGGTCGTCTCTGATCCCGTCCCGCCCGCTCACTCTCGATGAGCTCGTTCAGCCAGCGCACTTCGCGCTCCACGGACTCCATTCCGTGCCGCTGCAGCTCAAGCGTGTAGTCGTCGAGGCGCTCCCGCGTACGGGCCAGTGAGGCGCGCATCTTCTCCAAGCGCTCCTCGAGTCGACTTCGACGGCCTTCCAGGACCCGCATGCGCACTTCCCGCTCGGTCTGACCGAAGAAGGCGAAGCGGGCGGCGAAGGACTCGTCCTCCCAGGCGTCGGGGCCCGTGTGGGCCAGGAGCTCCTCGAAGTGCTCCTTACCTGCGGCCGTCAACCGGTAGACGATCTTGGCTCGGCGCCCTGCGAGTGAAGTGGCGAGAGCGTCTTCCGGGGCGTTGCCCGGTTCCTCGATCAACCAGCCGTTGGCGACCAACGTCTTGAGGCAGGGGTAGAGCGTTCCGTAGCTGAACGCCCGGAACACCCCCAGCGAGGTGTTGAGCCGCTTGCGGAGCTCGTACCCGTGCATGGGGGATTCGCGAAGGAGGCCGAGGACGGCGAACTCGAGGATGCCTGAGCGCCTGCTCATCCGCCTGCCTCCTTCGTCCCTGAGGTTTTATACCGAGCTGATGTATCGGCTCGATACATCCAGACGATAGAACGGGCCGTCTTCGGCGACAAGGGGGGATGTAGTGACCGGCGTCACATCACCAATTCGTACCAGGCGAGTTGCCTGATTTGGGGTGAACTTCGGCACTGTTCGGGTTTTGAGCGTGCGTAGTCTGTGGGCCATGACAACGGGGGGAACCGGAATTCACCTGCCGCTTCCAGGCCACTCGCCTGCCCGAGGAGTAGTCGTTCGATGAGCGAGCACCGCCGCAAACCGCCGCAGCCCGAGGGTGGCGGTCGTGCCGCGGCCCGCCGGGCCGCCCAGCAGCGCCCTGGCCAGGGCGCCGGGCCCGCACGTGACGTCCCCACTGCGTCACACAGCGGACCGTACGCAGAGCCGCCCGGCCACGGCAGCCGTGCCGGGGCACGCCGGGCCGCCCCCCGTGGATCCGGAGGCCGTGGACGCGCCGCCGGCCCCGCGGGCCGCGGCCCCGGCCGCCCGGACAAGCGGCTGATCAACTACCCGCGCTCCGACAAGGCGGGCTGGCAGCGCTTCGTGCCGTCCTGGAAGCTGGTCTGCGGCACCGCCCTCGGATTCTTCGCGATCATCACGGCAGGGGCCGGCATCGGCATCGCGTCGGTGAACACGCCCGACCCGAACAAGGCGGCCCAGGCGCAGAACAACGTCTTCTACTGGCAAGACGGCACCCAGATGGTGGCCACCGGCGGTTCGATGAACCGGCAGATCGTGCCCATCGACAAGATCCCCAAGTCGATGCAGGACGCCGTGATCGCCGCCGAGAACGAGTCGTTCGAGACGGACAAGGGCGTCGACCCGATGGGCATCGTCCGAGCCGTGTGGAACATGGCCAAGGGCGGCTCCACCCAGGGCGGCTCGACCATCACCCAGCAGTACGTGAAGAACACGTACCTGGACTCCGACCAGACGCTCAAGCGCAAAGTCACCGAGCTCTTCATCTCGATAAAGCTGGGCGTGTCCGAGGAGAAGGACACGATCCTCGCGGGCTACCTGAACACCGCCTACTACGGTCGGGACGCCTACGGAATCCAGGCGGCCGCGCGGGCCTACTTCGGCAAGGACTGCGTGGACCTCACGCCCTCCGAGAGCGCCTTCCTCGCCTCCGTGCTCAAGGGCCCCAACCTCTACAACCCGGACGGCGGCATCGGTGCCGCGGCCACCCCCGAGAAGAACACCGAGCGGGCCAAGGAGCGCTGGGCCTGGGTCCTGGACCGCGAGGTCGTGGTGAAGCGGATGCAGAAGTCCGACCGGGACCAGTTCAAGGAGTTCCCCAAGCTCGTCGACTCCGAGCAGGCTCGCGGCCTGTCCGGCCAGACCGGCTACCTGGTCGACACAGCCAAGAAGTACGTGATGAAGGTCACCGGCATCACGCCCGACGAGATGGCCCGCGGCGGCTACCAGATCAAGACCACCTTCCAGAAGCCGAAGGTGGACGCCCTGGCCAAGGCCGTCGAGGACACCCGCAACGACTTCCTGGACGAGAAGGCCCGGCCCGAGTACGACACCTTCGTCCAGTTCGGCGCCGCCTCGGTGGACGTGAAGACCGGGGCGATCGTGGCCCTGTACGGCGGCCCGGGCATGGACAAGAAGTACTTCAGCAACAACGCCGACACCCTCGGTGTCCCGGTCGGATCGACCTGGAAGCCGTACGTCCTGGCGGCCGCGATGCAGTACGGCACCCAGAACTCGAACGGCCGGGGCATCTCGGCCGACAGCAAGTACAACGCGAACGACCTGACGGTGATCAACAACCGCGACGGCAAGCCGCTGCGTGACGCGTCCGGCAAGCCGTTCAAGCAGAAGAACGAGAGCACCTACCCCTACGGATACGTGACCCTCAACGAGGCGATGGAGAAGTCCATCAACGTGCCGTTCGCGCAGCTCGTCTTCGACGTCGGCCACAGCAAGGTCCGGGAGGTCGCCGAGGCGACGGGCATCCTCAAGGACTCGATGAACCCGAACAACGACGCCTCGTTCGCCCTCGGCACCTCGACCCCGAGCGCCATCCGCATGGCCGACTCCTACGCCACCTTCGCCGCCTCCGGTACGCACCGCGATCCGTTCTCCGTGACCCGTGTCGAAAAGGACGGCAAGGAGCTGCCCGGCTTCGGGGCGCCCAAGGAGCAGCGGGCGATGGACAACGACATCGCCGACAACGTCACCAAGGTCCTGCAGAACGTCGTCGAGAACGGCACCGGCACCAAGGTCAGGAAGCTCGGCTTCAACCGGCCCGCCGCCGGCAAGACCGGAACCACCGACCAGAACAAGTCGGCGTGGTTCGTCGGCTACACCCCGGAGCTGTCCACCTCGGTCGCCCTGTTCCGCACCGACCCGAACTCGGCGGACAAGAAGCTGATCTCCATGAACGGTGTGGGCGGCGTCGACTCCATCCACGGTGGCGACATCCCGGCCGCGATCTGGACCGAGTACATGAAGGAAGCCCTCAAGGGCACCCCGGTCAAGGAGTTCCCGGAGGCCGACAAGATCGGGGTCACCGCGGACGCCTCCGGTGCCCCCTCGCCGAGCCCCTCGTTCTCCCCGTCGCCGTCCCCGTCGATGCCCTCGCCCTCGGCAACCTCCTCGCCGCCGGTCTCCCCGACCCCGTCGAGGGGCGGCAAGCCGTCCTGCAAGCCGTGGGAGCTGTACTGCATCCCGGACACCGGCGGCGGCACCAACAGCGGCACCACCAACGGCGGCGCCGGCGGATCCAGCGGATCACCGTCTCCGACGCCATCGGGCAAACCGGGCCGCCCGGGCGGCACCAGCTGGGGGACCACGGTGGGGACCTCGGGCTGACGCCCTCCCCTGTTCCGACGAGGGCCGTCGCACACGGTGCGGCGGCCCTCCCGCATGTCCGGCCCCGTACGGCAGGATGAGCGCATGACCAAGGTGCACGAGGAACGGCCCGTACTGCCCACACAGCAGGACGAGGTCGCCGCGGCCGGCAGCGAGTTCATCGGCGGCCCGATGGGCCGCTACGCCCGGCTGGGCGGCCACTGGCTGACCCCGGTGCGCGTCGTGGCCCTCGTCGCCATCGGGCTGTTCGCGCTCGGCATGGTGCAGAAGCTGCCCTGCTACGACTGGGCGTGGTTCCGCGGAGCCGGCTCGCAGTACACCCACGCCTGCTACTCCGACATCCCGCACCTCTTCGCCGTACGCGGCTTCGCCGACGGACTCACGCCCTACTTCGACCGGCTCCCCGGCGACATGGAGTACCTGGAGTACCCGGTGCTGACCGGGCTCTTCATGGAGGTCGCGTCCTGGCTGACCCCCGGCGGCGGCTCCATGCAGCACCGCGAGCAGATGTACTGGATGGTCAACGCGGGGATGCTGATGGCCTGCGCCGCGGTCATCGCCGTGTGCGTCGCGCGCACCCACCACCGCCGGCCCTGGGACGCGTTGCTCTTCGCCCTCGCGCCCGCCTACGCGCTCACTGCGACGATCAACTGGGACCTGCTGGCCATCGCCCTGACCGCCGCAGGAATGCTCATGTGGTCCCGCGGCCGGACCGTGCTCTTCGGCGTCTTCATCGGCCTGGCCACCGCGGCCAAGCTCTATCCCGTCCTGCTGCTCGGTGTGCTGTTCGTGCTGTGCTGGCGGGCAGGGAAGTGGCGGGCGTTCGGCTCCGCCGCGCTCGGCGCGGCCGTCTCCTGGCTCGTGGTGAACCTGCCGGTCATGCTCCTCGCCTGGGACGGCTGGAAGAAGTTCTACACGTTCAGCCAGGAACGGCCGATCGACTTCGGGTCCGTGTGGCTGCTCATCTCCCAGCGTTCCGGGAACCCCCTGCACGACGCCAACACGTACGCGACGGGCCTGACGCTGCTGCTGTGCGCGGGCATCGGAGTGCTCACGCTGACCGCTCCCCGCCGGCCCCGCTTCGCCCAGCTGGCGTTCCTGGTCGTGGCCGCCTTCATCCTGGCCAACAAGGTCTACTCGCCGCAGTACGTGCTGTGGCTCATCCCGCTGGCGGCGCTGGCCCGGCCGCGCTGGCGGGACTTCCTGATCTGGCAGGCCGGCGAGGTCGTGTACTTCCTCGGGATCTGGCTGTACCTCGCCTACACGACGAGCGGGGACAAGCATCAGGGTCTGCCCGTGGAGGGCTACCAGGTGGCGATCACCGCCCACCTGCTGGCGACCCTCTACCTGTGTGCGGTGGTCGTGCGCGACATCCTGATGCCCGAGAGGGACGTCGTACGCCGCGACGGGTCGGACGACCCGTCCGGCGGGGTCCTGGACGGGGCCGAGGACGTGTTCGCGCTGTCGGACGCCGCGAGGGCGCCGCAGGATGCGGAGCCCTCGCAGGGTCAGCGGGTCGAGTGGGGCATGGCCCCCAGGGACTGAGTGCCCGGGGGCTGACCGGCCGGGGACCGACCGGGCCCCTTCACCGACCGGGTGGGTATCAGGCGTCGAGCACCCGGTCGAACTGCGTGGTGGTGTGGCGCAGGTGCGCCACCAGCTCGTCGCCGACCTTCGGCTCGGGGGCGTCCGACGGCACGAACAGGATCGACACCTGCATGTGCGGGGGCTCCGCGAACCAGCGCTGCTTGCCCGCCCACACGAACGGCGACAGGTTCCGGTTCACGGTGGCCAGGCCGGCCCGGGCCACGCCCTTGGCGCGCGGCATCACGCCGTGCAGGGCCTTGGGGGCCTCCAGGCCCACCCCGTGCGAGGTGCCGCCCGCGACCACGACCAGCCAGCCGTCGGAAGCCGCCTTCTGCTGCCGGTAGCCGAACCGGTCGCCCTTGGCGACGCGCGTGACGTCGAGAACGGCGCCCCGGTACTCGGTCGCCTCGTGGTCGCCCAGCCACAGCCGGGTGCCGATCCGCGCCCGGAAGCGGGTCTGCGGGAACTGCTGCTGCAGCCGCGCCAGCTCCTCGGCCCGCAGGTGGCTGACGAACATGGTGTGCAGCGGCAGCCGGGCCGCGCGTAGCCGGTCCATCCAGCCGATGACCTCCTCGACGGCGTCCGAGCCGTCGGGGCGGTCCAGCGGCAGGTGCAGGGCGAAGCCCTCCAGCCGCACGTCCTCGATCGCCGAGTGCAGCTGGCCCAGGTCCTGCTCGGAGATGCCGTGGCGGCGCATCGAGCTCATGCACTCGATGACCACGCGGGCACCGACCAGGCCGCGGACCCCGTCCAGCGAGGACACTGACCGGATCACCCGGTCCGGCAGCGGCACCGGCTCCTCGCCCCGCCGGAACGGGGTGAGGACGAGCAGGTCGCCGCCGAAGAAGTCTTTGATGCTGGCGGCCTCGTACGTGGTCCCGACGGCGAGGACGTCGGCGCCCAGCCGGGTCGCCTCCTCGCACAGCCGCTCATGGCCGAAGCCGTAGCCGTTGCCCTTGCAGACCGGGATCATCCCGGGGAACTGGTCCTGGATCTGCTTCTGGTGCGCACGCCAGCGCGCGGTGTCGACGTAGAGCGTGAGCGCCATGCCCGTCCGGAGCCTCTCTTGAAAAGCTGCAAGGTGCAGCAGTGCGGTGTCTGGGGGATGCCGAAGCAGGTCAGCGGCGCGACATGTAGATGTCGAGCGCCTTGTGCAGCATCTTGTTGAGCGGGAAGTCCCACTCGCCGACGTACTCGACGGCCTCGCCGCCCGTGCCGACCTTGAACTGGATCAGGCCGAACAGGTGGTCGTTCTCGTCCAGCGTGTCACTGATGCCGCGCAGGTCGTAGACGCTGGCACCGAGCGCGTACGAATCGCGCAGCATGCGCCACTGCATCGCGTTCGAGGGCCGCACCTCGCGCTTGTGGTTGGCGGAGGCGCCGTACGAATACCAGACGTGCTGGCCGACGGTGAGCATCGTGGCGGCGGCCAGCGGCTCCCCCTCGTGCTTCGCGATGTACAGCCGCATCCGGTTCGGGTCCTCGGAGTTGAGGGCCGTCCACTGACGCTGGAAGTAGCTGAGCGGGCGCGGGCGGAACTTGTCGCGCTCGGCGGTGATCTCGTACAGCTCCTGCCAGACCGGCAGGTCCTCGTAGCCGCCCTGGACGACCTCGACGCCGGCCTTCTCGGCCTTCTTGATGTTGCGGCGCCACAGCTGGTTGAAGCCCTTGAGGACGTCGTCCAGCGAGCGGTTGGCGAGCGGCACCTGGAAGACGTAGCGGGGCTGCACGTCGCCGAAGCCGGCGCCGCCGTCCTCGCCCTGCTGCCAGCCCATGCGGCGCAGCTTGTCGGACACCTCGAAGGCGCGGGGCTCGATGTGCGAGGCCTCCACGTCCCGCAGGCGCTTGACCTCCGGGTCCTGGATACCGGCCTTGATGGCGGCGGAGTTCCAGCGGCGGATGACGACGGGCGGCCCCATCTTCACGGTGAAGGCGCCCTGGCGCTTGAGGTGGGCCAGCATCGGCTGGAGCCACTCCTCCAGGTTCGGGGCGTACCAGTTGATGACCGGGCCCTCGGGAAGGTAGGCGAGATACCGCTTCACCTTGGGCAGCTGGCGGTACAACACGAGGGCGGCACCGACCAGTTCGTCGTTCTGGTCGAACCAACCGAGGTTCTCGGAGCGCCACTCGTTCTTCACGTCGGCCCACGCCGGGACCTGGCAGTGGCTAGCCGAGGGCAGGCTCTGGAGGTATCCCAGATGCTGCTCTCGGCTGATGGTCCTCAGGGACAGGCTCATGCGGGGCGTCTCCTCCGGCGGCTTCGCTGGCTATGGCGCGAAGCCTACTGCGACAGGGGCGCCACCCATCTGGGGGCCGGGCCGGGCCCGGGCCGGTGTGCGGCCGGCGCCCTGTCGCCGAGGCGCCCCGGTCAGCCCGCCCAGCCGCCGAAGAGACCGCCGTGCGCCATGCCGAGGTAGAAGCCCACGGCCGAGGCGCCAAGCCCGATGATCAGTGCGAAGCGCTCGCGTGTCGTCTCCGAGATGAACTGTCCGTACGCGCCGGTCAGGATGCCGACGAGCCCGGTCCACGAGCTGAGCAGGTGCAGATTGTCGAAGAACCCCGTGACGAACGCCACGGCGCCGAGCACCACTGTGGCCACCATGAGCGTGTCCTGCAGCGGATGGGGCTTGCCGTCGGTTGCGAGGAGCGAGATCGAGGACTGGGGTCGCATTGCCTGTGCCATCGGAAGGCACCTCCTGGCTGAAGCAGAGCGGTGCGCGGGGCGCCTCCGGCAGGGGCCGAGGGCATAGCACCGAGCACACCCGATGAATACAGAGTGTGGCCTCTTCCTGCCGGATTTCAACCGGAAGGAGTCGAGCAGGTAGTCTGTACAGCTGCGCGGTGTCTGCTCACAGACGCCGTGCGCACGCATCACGACCCTCCTGCCACGGAACGACCGTGGCCGCTGAGTCCAAAGGAGGTGGGTTCCACATGCGTCACTACGAAGTGATGGTCATCCTCGACCCCGATCTCGAGGAGCGCGCTGTCTCCCCGCTGATCGAGAACTTCCTCTCCGTCGTCCGTGAGGGCAACGGAAAGGTCGAGAAGGTCGACACCTGGGGCCGTCGTCGTCTCGCTTACGAGATCAAGAAGAAGCCCGAGGGCATCTACTCGGTCATCGACCTTCAGGCCGAGCCTGCGGTCGTCAAGGAGCTTGACCGACAGATGAACCTGAACGAGTCGGTTCTCCGGACCAAGGTCCTCCGCCCCGAGACCCACTGAACTTCGGTTCAGCGGTAATCGGGACCGAGTAGCACAGCAGCCCAGCAGCAAATCCCCGCCGAGAGGTTCATCCATGGCAGGCGAGACCGTCATCACGGTCGTCGGCAATCTCGTCGACGACCCCGAGCTGCGCTTCACCCCCTCGGGTGCGGCGGTCGCGAAGTTCCGTGTCGCGTCCACCCCCCGCACCTTCGACCGCCAGACCAACGAGTGGAAGGACGGCGAGAGCCTGTTCCTGACCTGCTCGGTGTGGCGGCAGGCGGCCGAGAACGTCGCCGAGTCCCTTCAGCGGGGCATGCGCGTCATCGTGCAGGGCCGGCTGAGGCAGCGGTCGTACGAGGACCGTGAGGGTGTCAAGCGCACGGTCTACGAGCTGGACGTCGAGGAAGTCGGCCCCAGCCTGAAGAACGCCACGGCCAAGGTCGCCAAGACCACCGGCCGCGGTGGCCAGGGTGGATACGGCGGCGGCGGTCAGCAGCAGGGCGGCGGCGGCGGCTGGGGCGGAGCCCCCAGCGGCGGCGCCCCGCAGGGCGGCGGAGCTCCCTCCGACGACCCGTGGGCGTCCAGCGCGCCGGCCGGCGGCCAGCAGCAGCAGGGCGGCGGGGGCGGCTGGGGCGGAAGCTCCGGCGGCTCCAACGGTGGCTACTCGGACGAGCCTCCCTTCTAGGGAAGCTCGCATCCCCACTTCTTGATCACACAGGAGAGACACAATGGCGAAGCCGCCTGTGCGCAAGCCTAAGAAGAAGGTCTGCGCGTTCTGCAAGGACAAGACCGCGTACGTGGACTACAAGGACACGAACATGCTGCGGAAGTTCATTTCCGACCGCGGCAAGATCCGTGCCCGCCGCGTCACCGGCAACTGCACGCAGCACCAGCGTGACGTCGCCACGGCCGTGAAGAACAGCCGTGAGATGGCGCTGCTGCCCTACACGTCCACCGCGCGATAAGGAAAGGGTGACCGACTAATGAAGATCATCCTGACCCACGAGGTTTCTGGCCTCGGTGCCGCCGGCGATGTCGTCGACGTCAAGGACGGTTACGCTCGCAACTACCTGGTCCCGCGTGGTTTCGCGATCCGCTGGACCAAGGGTGGCGAGAAGGACGTGGCGCAGATCCGCCGCGCCCGCAAGATCCACGAGATCGCGACCATCGAGCAGGCCAACGAGGTCAAGGCCAAGCTCGAGGGCACGAAGGTCCGTCTGGCCACCCGCTCGGGTGACGCCGGCCGTCTCTTCGGCTCTGTGACCCCGGCCGACATCGCCACGGCGATCGAGGCTTCCGGTGGTCCGAAGGTCGACAAGCGCCGCGTCGAGCTGGCTGCCCCGATCAAGACCCTCGGTTCGTACCAGGTCTCCGTGCGTCTGCACGCCGAGGTCGCCGCGAACGTGGGCGTCGAGGTCGTCGCCGCCTAAGTGCTGCACGCGAAGGGCCGCACCCCACAGGGGTGCGGCCCTTCGTCGTTGTCGGGGGCTTCGGGCCGATGTTTCACGTGAAACATGCCGAGGAGCAGCCCATGTTTCACGTGAAACATGGGCCCGCGGGTCAGCGGGTCGCCCCCGCCACCAGCCATCGGCCGGAGCGTGCCCGCAGCTGGAGGGTGGCCATCCGGACCAGCATCATCAGGGTCATGGCCCACCAGAGCGTGGTCAGGCCGCCGCCGACGGCCGGGACGAGCAGTGCGACCGGGGTGAACGCGGCCAGCGTAACGAGCATCGCCCGGGCCAGGTAGCGGCCGTCTCCCGCGCCCATGAGGACCCCGTCGAGCACGAACACGATGCCGGCCACCGGCTGGCAGAGGGCCACGACCAGCAGGGCGGGCAGCAGGGCGTCCTCGACCGCGCGATCGCCGGTGAACAGCGGGATGAACAGCGGGCGGGCTGCGATCACCAGTGCGCCCAGGACCATCCCGGAGACGATGCCCCACTGCACCACGCGGCGGCAGATGGCTTTGGCGCCCTCGGTGTCGCCGGCGCCCAGGTAGCGGCCGATGATGGCCTGCCCGGCGATGGCGATCGCGTCGAGAGCGAAGGCGAGCAGGCTCCACAGGGAGAGCAGTATCTGGTGGGCTGCGATGTCCGCGTCGCCGAGCCGCGCGGCCACAGCGGTCGCGATCATCAGGACGGTGCGCAGCGACAAGGTGCGCACCAGCAGCGGTACGCCGGCCTGGGCGCAGGCCCGGATGCCCGCGGAGTCGGGGCGCAGGGAAGCCCCGTGGCGGCGGGCTCCGCGGACCACCACCACGAGATAGGCGCCGGCCATGGCGCACTGGGCGATCACGGTGCCCCAGGCGGAGCCGGCGATGCCGAAGCCCGCGCCGTACACGAGGGCGCCGTTCAGGCCCGCGTTGAGGGCGAAGCCCCCGACGGCGACGTAGAGCGGGGTACGGGTGTCCTGGAGGCCGCGGATGACACCGGTGGCGGCCAGCACCATCAGCATGGCCGGGATACCCAGGGCGGAGATCCTCAGGTAGGTGACCGCGTACGGGGTGACGGTGTCGGAGGCTCCGAAGAGGGAGATCAGCCAGGGCGCGGTGGGGAGCGTCACGGCGACGACGGCCGCCCCGATCACGAGAGCGAGCCAGATGCCGTCCATGCCCTGCCGGATGGCTGCCGGCAGGTCTCCCGCGCCGACCCGGCGGGAGACGGCCGCGGTGGTGGCGTACGCGAGGAACACGAAGACGCTGACGGCGGTGGTGAGCAGGGCGGCTGCGATGCCGAGGCCGGCCAGCTGGGGGGTGCCGAGGTGCCCCACGATGGCGCTGTCTGCCATCACGAACAGGGGTTCGGCGACGAGGGCGCCGAAAGCCGGCACGGCGAGCGCGAGTATCTCGCGG
Source organism: Streptomyces sp. NPDC032745 (assembly GCF_055579465.1). Classification (NCBI taxonomy): domain Bacteria; kingdom Bacillati; phylum Actinomycetota; class Actinomycetes; order Kitasatosporales; family Streptomycetaceae; genus Streptomyces; species Streptomyces sp. NPDC032745. Next base: position 504,334 of record NZ_JBVING010000003.1, read on the forward strand.
TCGTGCCGTCTCGGGGCAGCCTTCAGCGGGGCCAGGGCCTGTGTCATGCGCTCAATCTAATCTTCCACAGGTAATAGACGCAACTAGTTTTGGATCCTTACCTGTGAGTTGACTCGCGTCTTCTCGGCACCCCGTTGGAGGCGATCTCGGGAACAGGGCCAAGAAATTTCTCCCCCACAGCCCGTGGAGGAAGAAAATGCAGGTCAGGTCAGGTGTGTGGGTAGGGCAGGTGATTTTGTCCACAGCACCGTCCCCCGGTCCGTGCACAGCTTCCGGCGACTTACCCACAGCATTGGGTCGGTCATCCACATCTCATCCACACAGCCTGTGGATAACAAGATTGGCTGACGTCGCTCCCGGCCCTACCGTTGTGCGTTGCCCGACTCGCCGACTGCGGATTCGGGTGCCCCAAATGTCAGAGCCGTGCCCTAGAAAGAGTGGCACGGCGAGGTCCGCGTTGCGGACGGGAGGAGGCGGCCCGGTGAGCATGCCCGAGCCCATGGACGACCCCTGGGCCGACAGCGGTCCAGGTGACCGTCTGCCCGCCCGTCCGCGCCGTAACAGCGACAGCCGGGGCCGCGGGGACGAACAGCACGAGCGGGGCCGCGAGGGCGGCTCCTGGGACGGCGGTGGCGGCGGCTTCGAGCGCGTCCCGCCGCAGGACCTCGACGCCGAGCAGTCGGTGCTCGGCGGCATGCTGCTGTCCAAGGACGCGATCGCGGACGTGGTCGAGGTCATCAAGGGCCACGACTTCTACCGGCCCTCGCACGAGACGATCTACCAGGCGATCCTCGACCTGTACGCCAAGGGCGAGCCGGCCGACCCGATCACGGTCGGCGCCGAGCTGACCCGCCGCGGCGAGATCAGCAAGGTCGGCGGGGCCTCGTACCTGCACACCCTCGTCCAGTCCGTCCCGACCGCGGCCAACGCCGAGTACTACGCGGAGATCGTCCACGAGCGGGCCGTCCTGCGCCGCCTCGTCGCCGCCGGTACGAAGATCACGCAGATGGGATACGCGGCGGACGGCGACGTCGACGAGATCGTCAACAGCGCCCAGGCCGAGATCTACGCCGTCACCGAGCAGCGGACCTCCGAGGACTACCTGCCGCTCGGCGACATCATGGAGGGCGCACTCGACGAGATCGAGGCCATCGGCTCGCGCAGTGGCCAGATGTCGGGCGTCCCGACCGGGTTCACGGACCTCGACTCGCTGACCAACGGCCTGCACCCGGGCCAGATGATCGTCATCGCGGCCCGTCCCGCCATGGGTAAGTCCACCCTCGCGCTGGACTTCGCCCGGGCCTGTTCCATCAAGAGCAACCTGCCGAGCGTGATCTTCTCCCTCGAAATGGGGCGCAACGAGATCGCGATGCGCCTCCTGTCGGCCGAGGCCCGGGTGGCGCTGCACCACATGCGCTCGGGCACCATGACGGACGACGACTGGACCCGGCTGGCCCGCCGGATGCCCGACGTCTCCGCCGCCCCGCTCTACATCGACGACTCCCCGAACCTGTCGATGATGGAGATCCGGGCGAAGTGCCGGCGCCTCAAGCAGCGCAACGACCTCTCCCTCGTCGTCATCGACTACCTCCAGCTGATGCAGTCGGGCGGCTCGCGCCGTCCCGAGAGCCGCCAGCAGGAGGTCTCGGACATGTCCCGAAACCTCAAGCTGCTGGCCAAGGAGCTCGAGGTGCCGGTGATCGCGCTGTCCCAGCTGAACCGTGGTCCCGAGCAGCGCACCGACAAGAAGCCGATGGTCTCCGACCTGCGTGAGTCGGGCTCGATCGAGCAGGACGCCGACATGGTGATCCTGCTGCACCGCGAGGACGCGTACGAGAAGGAGTCGCCCCGCGCGGGCGAGGCGGACCTGATCGTGGCGAAGCACCGTAACGGCCCCACGGCGACGATCACCGTCGCCTTCCAGGGCCACTATTCCCGGTTCGTGGACATGGCCAACACGTAGCATCCGATCATGGATGCCGCATCTGAAGACCTGGATCTGCTCCCTGCGACCCGGCGTGCGCTGAGACACCGGATCGCCCTCGCGCAGAGCGAGGGACGGGCGCCGTCGGTGGTGGCGGCCGTGGCCCGCGGCGGTGAGGTGGTCTGGGAGGGTTCCCGGACCTCCGTCGAGGGGCACGGGCCGGACGGGAACGTGCAGTACCGGATCGGGTCGATCAGCAAGACCTTCACCGCTGTTCTGGTGATGCGCCTGCGCGACGAGGGCCTGCTGCATCTCGAGGACCCGCTGGAGAAGCACCTGCCCGGGACGGGCGCCGGCGAGGTGACCATCGCCCAACTGCTGGCCCACACCAGTGGGTTGGCGGCGGAGACGCCGGGCGAGTGGTGGGAGCGCACGCCCGCGGCGCTGCGCCCCGGACTTGCTGACGTGCTGGGCGAGGAACCGTTCCGCTTCCGGCCCGGCAGGCGGCACCACTACTCCAACCCGGGCTACACGCTGCTGGGTTCGCTCGTGGAGGCCGTACGCGGGAAGCCGTGGGAAGAGGTGCTCCGGGCCGAGGTCCTGGAGCCGCTGGCCCTGGACCGTACGACGGCACAGCCCCAGGCTCCGCACGCGGGCGGCTGGGCGGTGCACCCGTGGGCCGACGTGATGATGCCCGAGCCGCTGGAGGATCTGGGGCTGATGGCCGCGGCCGGGCAGCTCTGGTCCACGACGCGCGATTTGGCGCGGTTCGCGGTGTTCCTCGCCCGTGGCGACGAGCGGGTGCTGAGCGCGGAGACCGTACGGGAGATGCGGACGCCGGCCTCTCCGCCGGAGCCCGGTTTCGCCGAGCTCGGCTACGGGTTCGGCATGCAGCTGGCGGACAGTGGCGGGCGCAGGCTCGCCGGCCACAGCGGCTCGCTCCCGGGGTTCGTGGCGGGGATCTGGCTGAGCGAGGCGGACGACGTGGCGGCCGTGGTGCTGGCGAACTGCACGTCGGGGCTGCCCGCCGCGACGGTGGCCGCGGACCTGGTGGCGATCGTCGCGGACGCGGAGCCGCGGTTCCCGCAGCCCTGGCGGCCGTTCCGGGAGGCCGATCCGGTTGCGCTGGAGCTGTGCGGCCCCTGGTACTGGGGTACGTCGGCGCAGGTGCTGAGGCTGAAGGCTGACGGGCTGTTGGAACTCGCCCCGGTGGGCGCGACGGGCCGGTCGGCCCGGTTCAGGGCCGAGCCCGACGGCAGTTGGACCGGACTCTCCGGCTATTACGCGGGGGAGACGCTGCGGGCGGTCCGGCGCGAGGACGGTTCGGTCAGCCACCTCGACCTGGGCTCGTTCGTGTTCACGAGGGAGCCGTACGACGCCCAGGCCCCGGTGCCCGGCGGGGTGGACCCGCAGGGCTGGCGGGGCATCGGCTGACACTTCGGCCCGCAGGCTCAGGCGACGAGTTCGCGTTCCAGCGGGGTGCGGAAGCGCGGGGTGATCCGGGCCTCGCCCACCCACCGGGCGAGGCGGGCCGCCTCGGCCGTGATCGCCTCCTCGGCGGCGCGGCCGGGGTCGGCCAGCAGCCGCCAGACGATCTCGCCGTCCGCGCGCTGGGCCCAGCCGCCGACGATCTCGCCGTTCCACCAGACCGTGGGGCCGATGTTGCCGGCGTAGTCGAAGAGGGCGGGCCGGTGGGCGGGGTCGAGGTGGAAGCCCCGGTCGGCCCAGCCCATGCCGCTGGGGTCGAGTCCGGGCAGCAGCGCGGCCCAGGGCTCCGGGGCGGGTTCGGGCGCGGTGTCGCCGGGGCTGACCAGGGCCGTGCTGCCGTCGTCGAGACGGACCTGGTCGGGGCCGACGACGGCGAGGGCCTTGCGGACGTCGCTGAGAGTCCAGCCCGTCCACCACTTGAGGTCCGCCTCCGTGGCCGGACCGTAGGCGTGCAGCCAGCGCTGGGCGATCTCGGCGCGGGCCTCGGCTGCGGGAACGGCGGGCCAGGGCTCGGTGTGTACCCAGCGGAACTGGCTGGAGGTCCATGATCCACGCGGTCGGTCACGGCGGATCCGGCCGTCGGCGGCCAGTAGCCGGATGACACGGGTGGCGACGCCGGTCTTGGTCTCGTACTTCTTGCCCCGGCCGATGGTGATCTTCTCGCGCAGCGTGGGCACGGCTGCCGAGAGCTGGCTGCCGGTGCAGGGGCCGCCGGTGTCGAGGGCATCGAGCACGGCGGTCTCGGCCCGGGCCAGCCAGGCCGCATCGAGGCCCTGGCCGTCCTCGTCGAGGTGCTTCAGGAACGTACGGCGCTCCTTGACGGCGATGCCGCGGGCGGTCGAGGCGTCCACGTACGGGGCGAGTTCCGTGGAGACGGCGAAGAGCGTGTTGCGCATGCTGAGCAGCCGGACGAGCGAGACGTCCCCGTAGAGCGCCTGCTCGACGACGGCGGGGCCGCTTTCCGTGAGCCGGGCGCGGGCGGAGAGGAACACGGTCGCGGCGTCGGTGGCGTGCAGCGCCACGACGGCGTCCGCAGCCTGGGCGACCGTGGCCGCATGCGCCGAGGGAGCCAGGCGGTGTCTGCGGCCGAGCCGGTGGCGACGCTCGGCGGTGGTGACGAGAGGGAGGCTGGGGCTCATCCTCCCGATCGTAGGCCGGGCCACCGACGCCGGCCCGGCCTTCCGTACGGGCGATCAGAGGGAGAGCTTGAACCCGACATGGGACGCGGTGAACCCGAGCCGCTCGTAGAAGCGGTGGGCGTCGGTACGGGTCACGTCCGAGGTGAGCTGGACGAGTTGGCAGTTCTCACGGCGGGCCCGCTCGACGGCCCATTGGATGAACCGGGTGCCCAGGCCGCTGCCGCGCTCGTCGGCGTGGACGCGGACCCCTTCGATGATCGCGCGGGTGGCTCCTTTGCGGGAGAGCCCGGGGACGATCGTGAGCTGGAGCGTGCCCACGACGCGGCCTTCGCGGGCCGCCACGACCACGTGCTGGTGTGGGTCGTCGGTCAGGCGCTTGAAAGCCGCGATGTACGGGGTGAGGTCGTCGGGGGATTCGCGGGTGGCGCCGAGGGGGTCGTCCGCGAGCATGGCGACGATGGCGGGCAGGTCCTCCTCGGTGGCGGGGCGGATGGCCGGTTCGTCGGGGTCGGTCATGGAGACGTCCTTTCTCAGCCCGCTGCCACGGTGAGCGGGGCCCAGCGGCGGGTCCAGTCGCCGGGGAGGCCGGGGATGTCGCGGGTCATGACGGCGTTGAAGGCGACGGAGTCGAGGCCGCGGTCCTTGAGCCAGGTCAGGAGCTCCTCGTGGCGTACGTCGATGTCGGTCCGCAGCGGCCGGTCGGTGGCGGCGGCGAGAGCGGTGACGAGTGCCTGGGCGCCGGCCGTGTCACGGGCGATCAGCGGGCCGATGACGTGGGTCTCCATATTGGGCCAGATCGCGGCGTAGCCGACGAGCTGGCCCCCGCCGTCCTCGGCGACCAGCAGCCGGTCCGCGAAGGCGGGAAGCCGCGTGATCATGTGGGTCCGGTCGGTACCGAAGACCTCGGTGTCCAGGCGGAGGATCCGCGGGATGTCCTCGCCGGTCGCCGGCCGGACCGCCACGGAGTCCGGCCCCGGAGCCGCGGGGTCTTGGCGGAACGAGCCCCGGAGCATCTCCGCGCGGCCCGTGGTGTCGAAACCGAGCTCCTCGTAGAGGGGGCGGCCGTAGGGAGTGGCGTGCAGGGTGAGCGGGACGCCCTGGAGCAGGTCGTCGCAGATATACGTCATCAGGCGGCGGCCCAGGCCCCGGCGGGCGTAGCGCTCGGCGACGAGGACCATTCCGATGGCGGCCATTTCGGGGCCGGCGTGGGTGTGGCCGTACGAGGTGACGACGCAGGCGGCGGCGAGCCCCTGTCCGTCGGGGGCATCGATGCCGTAGCCGCTGCCCGCGGCGAGGAGCAGCCCCCACTTGTGGTCCTCGCGCGGCCACCCGCGGTCTTCGGACAGGTCGGCGCAGTGGCGGAGGTCGTCCACGGTCAGCGCACGGATCGGCAGGTCGGTCAGGTGTGGTGGTGTCACCGGCCCAGAGTGGATCACCGGATGGAGGGCGTCCAGAGGATTTGGGGTGCATGTTTCACGTGAAACATCCGATGTCTCTTCCCGGGTCACCGCGGGAGGCTCCCGGTGGGAGCCGGCGATGTTTCACGTGAAACATCGTGTTTCTGACCCGCCGCGGCCGGGAGGTGCCCTCGGTGAAATCGACCGGCTAGCCTCGACTGCCATGACCCTCCTGCACCTTTTCGATCTCGACGGGACGCTGATGCACGGCTCGGCGGCGCCGGTCGAGATCTCGCGACAGCTCGGCCTGAGCGCGGAGATCGCCGAGCTGGAGCGATCGTTCGGAGCCCGGGAGATCGGGCCGCACGAATTCTCGGTGGCGGCACATGCGCTGTGGGCAGGGCTGACGCCCGCGCATGTCCGGGCGGCGTTCGACGGAGCTCCTTGGCTGGCGGGGATTCGCGAGGTGTGGGGGGAGATCAGGGAGCGCGGGGACTACTGCGCGGTGATCTCGCTGTCGCCCTCGTTCTTCGTGGAGTTGCTGCTGGAGTGGGGCGCGCATGCCGCACACGGCTCGGTGTTCCCGGAGGTGCCTTTCACCCGTCCTGTGGAGGCGTCCGGGATCCTGACGCCCGAAGGGAAGGTCACGGTGGCGGACCGGCTGTGCGCGCAGTTCGGGGTGAGCCGGGCCGACTGTGTCGCGTACGGGGATTCATCGACCGACGCGGTGCTGTTCGAGGCCGTTTCGGTGTCGGTGGCGGTCAACGCGCGGCCGTACCTGGCGGAGCGGGCGACGTATGTCTACGAGGGCCGGGACCTGCGAGAGGCCTATCAGCTGGTCGGGGCGGCGCGCCCGGAAGTCCAAGCATCTTAGGAGGAAAGTGGGTTCGAAACGCGGATTTTCCGCGTTTCCCCGCGAGTGGTTGGGGCGGCTGGCAGGCTTTGAGGCCCGGAACCACGGATTCGAAGGCCGTGGCGTGCTTACCGACCGAGATGTTCGAAGCGAGGCACCGCATGGACGCTCCGCCCACCAGATCGGCCAGACGGACGGCCCGGATACCGTCCGGGGGCGGTGCGGTAGAGCCCTCCCCGGACGCGGTGCTGATCCGCCGGACCCTCGAGGAAATCGCACCGATCGCCGACAAGGTGACCTCGTACTTCTACGCCCTGGTGTTCACGGGGCACCCGGAGGTTCGGGGTATGTTCCCGGCCGCCATGGACGCGCAGCGCGACCGGCTCCTGAAGGCGCTGCTGACCGCCGCCGAGCACATCGACAACCCGGACGTGCTCGTGCCCTATCTGCGCCGACTGGGCACCGGGCACCGGAAGTACGGCACGGCGGCGGGGCACTATCCGGTGGTGGGCGAGGCTCTGATCGGCGCCCTGGCCCGGTACGCGGAGCACAGCTGGGGGCCAGAGGCGCAGGCCGCATGGGTGCGGGCCTACACCGCGATGTCCCAGATCATGATCGACGCGGCGGCGCAGGACGAGGTGAAGACCCCTGCGTGGTGGCACGCGGAGGTGGTCTCGCACGATCTGCGCACCCCGGACATCGCGGTGCTGACGGTCCGCCCCGACCAGCCCTACGCCTTTCTGGCGGGCCAGTACACGAGCCTGGAGACCCCGTGGTGGCCCCGGGTGTGGCGGCACTACTCGTTCGCCTCGGCCCCGCGCGCCGACGGGCTGCTGTCCTTCCACGTCAAGGCCGTTCCGGCGGGCTGGGTCTCCAATGCGCTGGTGCGGCACGCCCGGCCCGGCGACGTGCTGCGGCTCGGGCCGCCGGCCGGGTCGATGGTGGTGGACCACACCACCGACAACGGGATGCTGTGCCTGGGCGGCGGTACCGGCATAGCCCCGATCAAGGCGCTGATCGAGGACGTGGCGGAGCACGGTGAGCGCCGCCCCGTGGAGGTGTTCTTCGGGGCGCGCAGCGACGGAGACCTGTACGACAAGGACACCCTGCTGGGGCTGCAGCGTTCGCATCCGTGGCTGTCGGTGCGCCCGGTGGTCTGCGAGGGCCTGGCGGGGCAGCTGCCCCAGGCGATCGGTGAGCACGGGCCCTGGAGCTCGTACGACGCGTTCGTCTCGGGGCCGCCCGCGATGATCCGCAGCGGTGTCGACGAGCTCAAGCGGATAGGGATCCCCGGGGACCGGATCCGCTTCGACGCGCTCGAGGAGCTGGTGGGCGCGGCCGGATGAGGCCCGGGCCGACACGGCCCGGGCCGAGGTCAGCCCAGGTCGGGGGCGTGCATGGCGCGCACGCCCTCGATGTTGCCGTCGAGGTAGTGGCGCAGGGACAGCGGGACGAGGTGGACGGCGGCAATGCCGACCCGGCTGAAGGGCACACGGACGATCTCGTACTCGCCTGCGGGCTCGTCGACTTCGGGACCGTGCCGCTGGCTGGGGTCCATGGATTCGAGGTGGCAGACGAAGAAGTGCTGCACCTTCACTCCGGTCACTCCGCCTTCGGCGATGTGCTCGACGGTGTCGACGAAGCAGGGCACCACATCGGTGATCTTCGCGCCGAGTTCCTCGTGGATCTCTCGGTGGAGGGCGTCGACGACGGTGGCGTCCGAGGACTCCACTCCCCCGCCGGGCGTGAGCCAGTACGGGTCGACGCCGGGCTTGGTGCGTTTGATGAGGATCAGGTCGTCACCGTCGAGCAGGATCGCGCGGGCGGTGCGTTTGACCACGGGACGTTCGGTCATGGGAGAAGAGTGGCCCAGACTGCGGTGTCTGAAACGCGTGTCGGTGAAACGCGCCGCACGCCGGAAGCGGAGGCTCACCAGTGCGCGGCGGCGCGCAGCAGCCGGTCGTGCGCACGGGCGAGGTGGGCGAGGGCGAGGCTGCCGGCCCGTACGACGAGGAACCAGGTGCGCAGCGGCGGTACGGGCGGCTCGAGCAGGGCGATGATCTGCCCGCGGTCGAGGGCGTCCTGGCACAGATACCGAGGCAGGACGGCGAGTCCGGCGCCGGCCCGGACGCATTCCAGGACGGCCCTGAGGTCGGGGGCGACGATGGTGGCGGCATCGGGCCGGGTCCCGGGTCGGGTCTCGAAGACCGCGGCCCAGTAGCGGGCGACGAGCGGCAGGGTCTCGTGTACCTCGACGAGCGGAATGCCGTCGAGGGCGGCAGGGCCGCTCTCACGCAGCCGGTCCGGGTCGACGAGGGCGGCCCAGTAGGGCGCGGCGACCAGGACGTGCTCCTCGTCGCACAGGGCGGTCGCGCTGAACAGCCCGCCGCGCGGCCGGGCGGTGGTGACGACGAGGTCGTGGTGGCCGGCGGCGAGCCCGTCGAGAGCCTCCTCCGCGCCGGTCTGCAGGACGGTGCGCAGGGTGTGGCCCTGGCCGACGAGCGGTGCGAGAGCGGGCAGGACGCGCAGGCACAGGAATTCGGGGGGACCGGCGAGGTGCAGGGTGCGTAACGCACCGGCCGCCTCCCGCTCCGCCTCGGTGATCCGCAGCAGGGCGTCGAGGTGCGGGGCGGCCTTGTGGGCGAGTTCGTCGCCGACGGCGGTGGGAGTGACCCCGCGGGCCCTGCGGTGGAACAGCGGTCGCCCCAGCTGGCGTTCGAGGGTGCGGATCTGGGACGTGACGGCGGGCTGAGACAGCCCGAGCAGTGCGGCGGCCCGGGTGAACGAGCCCGCCCGATGCACGGCGACGAAGGTGCGCAGCAGGGCCAGGTCCATGAAGGCCCCTCTCGGTGGGGGCCTTCAACTATAAATATGCCGATAGGCCCCTGTCGTTACCGTGATTGGACTCTGACGCTAGGTCAACTAGCCTTGGGTGCGTGGTTCTTCGCGCGCAGAACCCGGGCGGTCCGAGCCACTAGGGGGGAGGCTCGGACCGCTCCATGTCTGCGGTCGCTCAGGCACCGGCGCCCGCGGCGTCGAGGGCGCGCAGCACGTCCGCGACCAGGTCCCCGGTGTCCTCGGCTCCGGCGGACAAGCGGATGAAACCCTCCGGGACGGGGTCGCCGCCCCACCGTCCGCGCCGCTCCGCGGTGGACCGTACGCCTCCGAAGCTGGTGGCGTCCTCGACCAGGTGCAGGGCGGCCATGAAGCGTTCGGCGTGCGCACGGTCGGGCAGGGTGAAGGAGACGACGGATCCGAAGCCCCGCATCTGCCGGGCGGCCGTCTTGTGCGACGGGTCCGCGGGCAGCCCCGGGTAGCGCAGTCCGGTCACGTCCGTACGGTCGGCCAGCGCCTCGGCGACGGCCAGCGCGTTGGCCCACTGGCGATGGGCGCGGAGCTGGATGGTGGCCAGGGAGCGGTGGGCGAGCCAGGCCTCCATCGGGCCCGGGATCGCACCGACGATCTTGCGCCAGCGCCGGACGGCGGCGGCGAGCCCCGGGTCGCGGCAGACGACGTAGCCGAGCAGGAGGTCGCCGTGGCCGGTGAGGCCTTTGGTGCCGCTGGCGACGGAGAAGTCCGCGCCGAGTTCCAGGGGTCGCTGGCCGAGCGGGGTGGCGAGGGTGTTGTCGACGGCCACCAGGGTGCCGCCCGCGTGCGCGGCCTCGACCAGGCGCCGTACGTCGCACACGTCGAGCCCGGGGTTGGACGGGGTCTCGATCCACAGCAGCCTGGCCCCGTCGAGGACGGCGAGCTGCGCGTCGCCGCCGGTCGGGGCGGTGCGGACGTGGATCCCGTAGGCCTCCAGCTGCTCGCGGACCAACGGCAGCGCCTGGTAGCCGTCGTCGGGCAGGACGACGGTGTCCCCGGTACGGGCCTGGGAGAGCAGGACGGCGGAGACCGCGGCCATGCCGGACGCGAAGACGACGGTGTCCACGCCGTCCTGGCCGGGGGCTTCGAGTTCCCCGATGGCCCGTTCCAGCAGGGTCCAGGTGGGGTTGGTGTCGCGGCCGTAGGTGTACGGGCCCTCGACGTCGCCGGGGAGGTGGAAGTGGGCGGCGAAGACGGGTCCGGGCAGAGGCGGTTCGTTCTTGACGGGCTCGGGCAGCCCGGCGCGCACGGCCCGGGTGCCGTCGCCGAGCCCGTCCGCCCGGGCGGCCCCGGCCGCTGCTGTTGTCCGGTCGGCATGGTCGTTCACGGGGTGTGCTCCTTCACTGCCTCGCGTACGGCGTCCAGCAGGCCCGCACTCGCCGCCTCGACGAGCTCCAGGCACAGCTCGAACCCGTCGAGGGAGCCGTAGTAGGGATCCGGTACGTCGGCCTCCGCTGCCGTGGCCGCCGGGTCGTACGACCGCAGCAGCCGTACCTTGGCGGCGTCTTCGGGGGTGGGTGCGAGCGCCCGCAGGTCTCGCAGGTGCCCGGCGTCGAGCGCGATGACGAGGTCGAGACCGCTGAACCACGAGGCCCGGAACTGCCGGGCCCGGTGGCTCTGCTCGTACCCGGCGGACTCGAGGACGGTGACGGTGCGCGGGTCGGCGCCGTCCCCCTCGAACCAGCCGCCGGTGCCGGCGCTGTCCACCTCGACGAGAGCATCGAGTCCGGCCTCGGTGACGCGGGCGCGGAAGACGGACTCGGCCATGGGCGAGCGGCAGATGTTGCCCGTGCAGACGAAGCACACGCGGTACATGGGCGGTCCGTTCAGTTCTTGTCGGGCAGGGCCATGTTCACGGCCCAGGAGACGACGGAGATGATCAGGCCGCCGACGAGCGCGGTCCAGAAGTTGTCCACGTGGAAGCTGAGGTCGAGCTGCGTGGCCAGCCATGAGGTCAGCAGCAGCATCAGGGCGTTCACGACGAGGGTGAACAGTCCGAGGGTGAGGACGAACAGCGGCAGCGAGAGGAGCCTCACCACGGGCTTGACAATGATGTTGACCAGGCCGAAGACCAGCGCGACCAGGATCAGCGTGAGGGTCCTGCGGCCCAGGGAGCTGTGGTCGTCGAGCGTGATGCCGGAGAGCAGCCAGATGGCGACGGCCAGGGCTGCGGCGTTCGCGAGCGTCTTGACTACGAAATTCGTCATGTGTCTGATCGTGGCAGAGAAGATCCTGGTGGGACATCAGCAGATCAGCGGATGCCAGGGAACGCGAGAGAGCAAGGGGCACAACGAAGATGAAGGCCTTCCGGCTGGACGAGCTCGAGGCGGAGCGGCTCGCGAACGACGGCGCCTATCTGCAGTTCCTGCGCGAACGGAACATGTCGGTCGGGCTGTACGCGCTCGACGCCGGGCAGAGCGACCCGCAGCAGCCGCACCGCCAGGACGAGGTGTACTTCGTGGTGAGCGGCCGCGCCTCGATCACGGTCGGGGAGGAGACGACGACGGTGGCCCGCGGCAGCGTCGTCTACGTCCCGGCCGGGGTGGTGCACAAGTTCCACCACATCACCGAGGACCTGCGGGTACTTGTGGTGTTCTCCCCGTCGGAGGCATAGCCGGGGCCCCGGACCAAGGGTCGGTCCCCTGGTCCCCCTAGGGGGCGGATCAGGGGACTCCGGGGGCTCGAGGGCCCCCGGGCGCCTTCGCGGCCTCCTAGCATCGAGAGCAGGAAGTCACGGCTCAGGAAGAGGTTGAGGACATGGACGGCATCCGAGAGACATTCGCAGGCATGCCCTGGTGGGTTAAGTGGGTCGCGATCCCGCTTCTGGTGCTCTTCGTCTTCGGCGGTGTCATCACCAGCATCCTCGGTGCCCTGATCGGGTTCGCCTTCAAGCTGCTGCTCTTCGTCGGCCTCGTCGCCGGCCTGGTCTTCCTAGTGAAGAAGTTCAGCGGCAGCGGTACGAAGTCCTCGTCCGGCGACTGGTAGGCCCCGGGGTCAAGCCCGGGGATTAACCCAGGCGGGGGAACGTGAGGTGGCAAACCGCTCACACCGCGGGAATCGGTGGATAGAGTGGCAATCTGTGCCGTTCCCCTGGGTCGAAGGCCGGTAGTGCCGCCCTGACCTGCGGCGATCTCCAGTACCAGCCGAGCGCGACCTCCAGGAACCACGGCATGTGCGGGGGCGGCCCCGCAGAGCGGGCCCTCCCAAGGCCCGCCGCCACGCCTGGGGGTGAGCTTTGTCTTCGGTTCACAATGCCGGTGTGCCAACGCTGATCGGTTCGGTGCAGCGAGCGTTGAGACTGCTCGAAGCAGTGGGCTCCCACAGCGAGGGTGCCCCGGCGAAACAACTGGCGCGCGAGGCCGGGCTCCCGCTCCCCACCGCGTACCACCTGCTGCGCACGCTCACCCACGAGGGCTATCTGCGGCGCGAGGGCGGAGTGTTCGTTCTCGGTGCCGCCGCAGGCCGACTCGCGGGCGGCAGACTGCAGCAGAAACGTCGCAGCATGATCCTCGACTCTCTCGCGCACTTCCGCGACGCGGTCGGGGCCCCCGTCTACTTCGCGGTGTTCCGCGACGGTGAGATCGAGCTCGTGGGCGTTTCGGACACCCCGGCCAGTCCCGCCGTCGAGGAGTGGGCCGATTTCCGTGCGACAGGGCACGCGCACGCCATCGGGCAGTGCCTGCTGGCCCAGCTGGACGAGGAGACGCGCAAGGACTACTACGACCGGCACCCGGTCGAGGCCGTCACCCAGTACACCGTCCGAGACCAGCGCGCCCTGGAGCACCGGATCAGGTCCCTCGGGCGCATGCAGCCGGTTACGGAGCGTCAGGAGTACGCGCTGGGCACAGTGTGTGCAGCCATCCCCATCACTGCCGGCGATACCGCCGCAACAATGGCGATTTCGCTCCCTTTGCACCAGGAGGAACGATTGCTGTGTGTGGTCGATCGGCTACGGAGTGAAGTAGGCGCGCTGTTGAGCACCCTCTCGTTCTCTATCAGTATCTGAAAACTCACTCCTTGTGATCTGCAAGCGCGTCCACCACCCTTGTCAAGAGGGCCCTGGGGGATCATTCCTGGCCACTTCCACTACAGCGGGGTAGTCAATGCGCGAGTCGGTACAGGCAGAGGTCATGATGAGCTTCCTCGTTTCCGAGGAGCTCTCGTTCCGGATCCCGGTGGAACTCCGGTACGACACCCGTGACCCCTACGCGGTGCGCCTGACGTTCCACCTTCCCGGGGACGCGCCCGTGACCTGGGCGTTCGGCCGGGAACTCCTCCTCGACGGCATCAACAAGCCCTGCGGTGACGGCGATGTGCACATCGCCCCCACCGACCCCGAGGAGCTGTCCGATGTCCACATCCGGCTCCAGGTCGGTTGCGACCGGGCCCTGTTCCGCGCCGGCGCCGCGCCGCTCGTGGCGTTCCTCGACCGCACCGACCGGCTTGTTCCGCTCGGTCAGGAGCGCAGCCTCGGCGACTTCGAGGACAACCTCGACGAAGCGCTGGACAGGATCCTGGCCGAGTCCCGGCAGAACGAGCAGAACGCGGGCTGAACGGACCGGACGAGCCGAGCCGCCCCGGGCCCCCGAGCAACCCGGGTCTCTCAGCGCTTGCGCCGCCGTCCCCGGCCCCCGCGGACCGGCCCCGAGGCCGCCGCTCCGGCCGGGGATCCCGGCCGGTCGGCAGAAACCACCAGCGCGGCCAGGGCCGTTGTCACCGGGACCGAGGCCACCAGGCCGATCGACCCGACGAGTGTCCGTACGATCTCCTCCGCGACCAGCTCGCTGTTGGCCACCGAACCCATGCTGCTGTTCGCGATCGAGAACAGCAGCAGCAGGGGCAGCGCCGCGCCCGCGTAGGCCAGTACCAGGGTGTTGACCACCGATGCGATGTGGTCGCGACCGATCCGGATGGCCGCACGGTACAAGGCGCGAGACCCCATCGACGGGTCGGCCTGGTGGAGTTCCCAGACCGCCGACGTCTGGGTGACCGTCACGTCGTCGAGCACACCCAGCGATCCGATGATCACGCCTGCAAGCAGTAGACCGCTCATGTCGATGTCCGGGTAGAGCCCGTGGATCAGCCCGGTGTTGTCGTCGGTGTTGCCGCTCAGGAACGCCCAGTCGACGAACACCGAGCCCAGCAAGCCGATCAGCAGCAGCGAGACGAGCGTTCCCAGGACGGCGACGGAGGTACGGGCACTCAGACCGTGGCACATGTAGAGCGCGATGAGCATGATGGCGCTGGCGCCGACGACCGCGACGAGCAGCGGGTTCGAACCCTGCAGGATCGCCGGGAGGATGAAGAGCGTCAGCACGCCGAAGCTGATGGTCAGCGCGATCAGCGCGAACAGGCCGCGCATCCGGCCGACGACGACGACCGCCACCGCGAAGATGGCGGCCAGCACCGCCAACGGCAGTTTGCGGTTCACGTCGATCACGGAGTACTGCAGATCCCGGGGCGCGTCCGGCGCGTACGCGACGACCACCTCCTGGTCGTTCTCCAACTGCCGTGGGGCGCCCGGCTGGACGATCTCGAAGAAGGTGCGGCCCTTGTCGGATCCGGTGGTGACCTCGATGGTGGCCTTCTTGCACTCGCCGGTCTGCGCGGCCTGGGCCTCCCGGCCCTCCGGGGCGGAGGGGTTGGCGGTGGGCGGCACCTGCGAGGCGTTCACGGATTTGCAGTCGACCTGTTCGAGCGTGACCACCCGGCCCTGCTGGGTCTGCCGGTCGAAGCCCACCCCGGAGCGCTCGTGGGCGGGGGCGCCGCCCGGCCAGAGCACCACCATGCCGATGAAGACGGCGGCGGCGAAGGGGATCAGCACGGCCGCGATGACCTTGCGCAGGTGCTTCGAGACGGGTGCCGCCGGACCGTGGCCGTGGGAATGACCATGGGAGTGGCCCTGTGACGGGCTGTGCGACGGGCCGTGGTCATGCCCGGGGGCCGCACGTGCGTGGTCGGTGTGACCCGTGGGCTCGGTGGGCTCGGTGGGAGGCTGCGGCGAGGACGTCACTGGCAGATCATCGCAAGAGTTGAGGGGGCCCACTGTTCAGCACGCCACAGATGACGCTAGCGTGGGGGCACCTTTGCACAACGCGGGAGCTCGGAGCACCGGGCTGAGAGGGCGCTGATCACCGTACGCGCAGCACACATGCGTACGGGAAGAGGCTGCGTCGACCGCCGAACCTGTTACCGGGTAATGCCGGCGTAGGGAGATCAGGTCTCATGACCATTCAGGACGCACGCACGCCTGCCGTCAGCCAGGACGCCGACGGCCAGACCGAGCGCCAGCCGGGCTGGCACAAGGGCTACGTGGCGGGCTCCCGCCCCGACATCCGGGTGCCGGTCCGCCAGGTCCACCTCACCAACGGCAAGGACGTGACGCTCTACGACACGTCCGGGCCGTACACCGACCCGCAGATCGAGACCGACGTGCGGCGCGGCCTGCCGCCGCTGCGCGAGAACTGGATCATCAGCCGCGGCGACACCGAGGAGTACGCGGGCCGTCCCGTGCGCCCCGAGGACGACGGCATCAAGCACACGTCGCCGCGCGGTGGTCTGAAGAACCTCGACGCCGTCTTCCCGGGCCGCCCCCGCCAGCCCCGCCGGGGCCGGGGCGGCGCCGCCGTCACGCAGCTCGCGTATGCCCGCCGCGGTGAGATCACCCCGGAGATGGAGTACGTCGCGATCCGCGAGAACGTCTCCCCCGAGGTCGTCCGCGAGGAGATCGCCGCAGGTCGCGCCGTGCTTCCCGCGAACGTGAACCACCCGGAGATCGAGCCGATGATCATCGGCAAGCGGTTCCTGGTGAAGGTCAACGCCAACATCGGCAACTCCGCCGTCACCTCCTCCATCGAGGAGGAGGTCGACAAGATGACCTGGGCGACCAAGTGGGGCGCCGACACGGTCATGGACCTCTCGACCGGTCGCAACATCCACACCACCCGCGAGTGGGTGCTGCGCAACTCCCCCGTGCCGATCGGCACCGTGCCGCTGTACCAGGCGCTCGAGAAGGTCGACGGCCGCGCCGAGGACCTGACCTGGGAGATCTACAAGGACACGGTCATCGAGCAGGCCGAGCAGGGCGTCGACTACATGACGGTCCACGCCGGCGTGCTGCTGCCGTACGTGCCGCTGACCGCCCGCCGCAAGACCGGCATCGTCTCGCGCGGCGGCTCGATCATGGCCGCGTGGTGCCTGGCGCACCACAAGGAGAACTTCCTCTACACGAACTTCGAGGAGCTCTGCGAGATCCTCGCGGCGTACGACGTCACGTACTCGCTGGGCGACGGCCTGCGCCCCGGCTCCATCGCGGACGCCAACGACGCGGCGCAGTTCGCGGAGTTGAAGACGCTGGGCGAGCTGAACACGATCGCCAAGCGGCACAACGTGCAGACCATGATCGAGGGCCCGGGCCACGTCCCGATGCACAAGATCAAGGAGAACATCGACCTCCAGCAGGAGATCTGCGAGGAGGCGCCGTTCTACACGCTCGGCCCGCTGACCACGGACGTCGCCCCGGCGTATGACCACATCACCTCGGGCATCGGCGCCGCGATGATCGCCTGGTGGGGCACCGCGATGCTCTGCTACGTCACGCCGAAGGAGCACCTGGGCCTGCCCAACCGTGACGACGTGAAGACCGGTGTCATCACGTACAAGATCGCCGCCCACGCGGCGGACCTGGCCAAGGGCCACCCGGGCGCCCAGGAGTGGGACGACGCCCTGTCGGACGCGCGGTTCGAGTTCCGCTGGGAGGACCAGTTCAACCTGGCCCTCGACCCGGACACGGCCCGCGAGTTCCACGACGAGACGCTCCCGGCCGAGCCGGCCAAGACCGCGCACTTCTGCTCCATGTGCGGTCCGAAGTTCTGCTCGATGAAGATCTCCCAGGACATCCGCCGTGAGCACGGCGGGGACCTGAAGGCCGATGAGATCGAGGCGGGCATGGCGGAGAAGTCCGCCGAGTTCGCGGCGAGCGGCAACCGGGTGTACCTCCCGCTGGCGGACTGACCCGACCGCCGCGGCGGCGCTGCTCCGGGGAGGAGGAGGGGACTCCCCGGAGCAGCGTCACGGGGCCGGAATCGCTTGCGCTGGAGTGCACTCCAACTCCTACAGTGCGGCCTCATGACCATGAGATACCGCAGTCTGGGTGGGACCGGCATAGAGGTCAGCGCACACTGCCTCGGCACGATGATGTTCGGATCGGTGGGGAACCCGGACCACGACGAGTGCGCGCGGATCATCCACGCCGCACTCGATCAGGGCATCAACTTCGTCGACACCGCGGACATGTACTCCGCCGGGGAGTCCGAGGAGATCGTCGGCAAGGCGCTCAAGGGCCGGCGCGACGATGTCGTGCTCGCCACCAAGGTCCACTTCCGGATGGGGGAGGGGCGCAACCGCAGCGGGAACTCACGGCGGTGGATCGTGCAGGCCGTCGAGGACAGTCTGCGGCGGCTGGACACCGACTGGATCGACCTCTACCAGGTGCACCGGCCCGACCACTCGACGGACGTCGAGGAGACCCTGTCGGTCCTCGGAGATCTGGTGCGGGCGGGCAAGATCCGTACCTTCGGCTGCTCCACCTTCCCCGCCGAGGAGATCGTCGAGGCGCATCACGTCGCCGAGCGGCGGGCTCTCCCACGCTTCCGGACGGAGCAGCCTCCGTACTCGATCCTCGCGCGCGGGGTGGAGGCCTCCGTGCTGCCGGTCGCCCGGCGGTACGGGATGGGCGTACTGACCTGGAGCCCGCTCGCCTCCGGCTTCCTGACCGGCAAGTACCGGCTCGGCGGGCCCGTCGACATGAGCTCGGGGAGGGCGGCGCTGACTCCTGCGCGCTTCGACCCGGCGATCCCTGGCAACGTCGCGAAGCTGGAGGCCGTCGAACAGCTCCTCGAGCTCGCCGACGGCATCGGTTGCACCCTGCCCGAGCTGGCGGTCGCCTTTCCGGTCGCGCATCCCGCAGTCACCTCGGTGATCATCGGCCCGCGGACCATGGACCAGATGAACTCGCTGGTCAAGGGTGCCGGACTGGTCCTCGACGACGTGGCGCTCGACCGGATCGACGAGATCGTGCCGCCGGGGACGAACCTCTACCACCCGGACGGCGTGTGGCGCCCGCCGGCCCTGACCGACACCGCGCAGCGGCGGCGGACCCCCGGAGACCGATCGGCAGGCTAGTCCGTGTCGTCAAAGTCCCGTCTGGCTGGCGGGGTCTGGCACGCACGCTCGCCGCGTTGTCGTCGGTCAACGACGTCCCCCAGCTACCGCTGGGAGGTGCCCCCACCGCGTCGCTTCCCTCCTCCGCCTTGCGAGCGCACGCACCAGCCCCCGCCAGCCCCGCCCTTCCGGGCGGCCGACGCTACTTTGACGACACTCCCTAGGGGGTGTCCGGCGCGATGTTTCACGTGAAACAGGGACGGACTGCCCACCGCGGCTGTCAGGACGGCTCGGTCTCCGGGCCGCCGAAGTCGGGGCTGGTGAAGTCTGGAGGCGTGTAGCCGGGCCGGGGTCCCTGTGACGGGGATCCGGGGCTGGTGAAGTCGGGCCGGGTGTATCCCAGGTTGGGGATGCGCCCGGCCTTCGGCGTGCGGGGGGCGGGATACACCGGCCCCGCGCTCGGATCGGCCAGCGCGTCCCGCAGGAACGGCAGGATGCCCCGCTCCAGCAGGGCATGCCGCCAGGCCTCGCGGGCCTGCGCCAGCTCGTCGGGTATCGCCCCGTCCTCGGCCACGACCTCCGTCGCGCGGTTACGGACGGCCGTCACCAGCAGCCCGATCACTGCGAACAGCAGGGAGACCACGGTCAGTGCACCGAAGAGCCAACCCGCCGTCAGCATCGTGTCGGCGAAGGCCGGTTCGGGCTCGATCGCCTTCAGGATGTAGCCCACCAGAAGGAAGATCAGCATCGCAGTGCCCGCCAGGACCGGCGCGAGCACCGCAACCACGGCGCTGACCCCGGCGCCGTCGTCGCCCTCGTCCTGCCCGGCACTCCTGTCCACACCCGCCGATCCGGGGGTCGACAGGGCCTCGTCGCGCCGTTCCCCGCGGAGTTTCACGTAGTGGTCGTACTCGGCCGCGGCCGCGGCCGTCAGCAGTGCGCTGGCCCCGACGGCCATCGTGCGCAGTTGTTCGGCGTTCAGCCGTTCGCCGAGCGCGGCGAGCTCGGGCCGTTCGTGTGCGGTACGCAGCGCCTCGTCGAGGAGCCGATCGAACTCGGGTCGGTCTTCGGTCAGCAGGTGCGGAGCGCTGTTCATGTGCATCCCCCGATGCTCCGTGGGGACCGGTTTGCCCGCGTAGACCCGGGCGCCGGCACAAACGGAGGAGAGCCTGCTACGGATAGGGCGATGGTAGAGCGCCCATGCCACGCCGTGACAGGGGCTTTCCTGAAATTACCCCCCTTCTGATAACCCTCAGTCGTTCAGCGGGAGTTGCACGACCAGCAGTTTGCCCGCCATCGTGACCCCGCCGTCCATGGCGATCGCGAGCCCTTCCGCATACACGTGCGGTCCGGTCACAGCCTCCGGGCCGCGGGATTCGTCGCCGTCCTCGGTGCCCACCTCGCCCAGCAGGTACGGGATCGGGCTGTGCCCGTGCACGACCCGTCCGCCGCCGTAGGTGTCGAGGAGTTCGCGTACGGCCTGGGGGCCGGTCTCCTCGTCGCGGAAGGCGAACCGCTTGGTGAACTTGCGGAAGAGGTCCCAGGTGATGTCGGCGTCGTTGCGGTTGAGCAGCTCGTGGATGGTGTCGTTGACGTCCTCGACGGAGTCGCCGTAATCGAGGTACGCGGTGGTGTCGGAGTGCAGCAGCAGGTGCCCGTCTTCCAGCACGGCCGCGTCCAGCCGCGACATCCACTGCAGGTGCACGTCCTCCAGGCGCTCCATGTCGGTGCGCTGGCCGCCGTTGAGGAGCCAGGCGGCCTGGAAGGTGGCGGTGCCGGCGCCCGAGGCGACGGGGGTGTCGCCGAACCGCTTGGCCCCGATGAGCAGCAGCTCGTGGTTGCCCATGAGGGCCTTGCAGTAGCCGCCGGAGGCGGCGGCTTCGGCGGACAGCCGCATGACGAGGTCGATGACGCCGATCCCGTCGGGCCCGCGGTCGGTGAAGTCGCCGAGGAACCAGATGCGTGCGTTGCCGGCCGACCAGCGGCGGTCGGCGTCGATGAGGCCCTGTGCCTGGAGTTCGGTGACGAGCTCGTCCAAATAGCCGTGGACGTCGCCGACGACGTACAGCGGCCCGGGGCCCGCGGCCGCGGGCTCCTGGGGGATGTACTGGACCTGGACGGTGTCACCCGGCCCGCCGCGGCCGATGATCGGCAGATCGCGGTGTGTGGGGGTGTAGCCCTCGTCGAGGTCGTCCTCCTCGGCCGGTCCGCCCGCGGCGGGTGCCTGGCCCGGGGGCGGCGGCGGGGGCACGGACGCGCCCTCCCCGTAGTACGCGGGGTACTCGCCGTACACGGGGGCTTCGTCGGGAAGCCCGCCGGGCACGCCGTACGGGACGGGCTCGGTGACCGGAACTCGGAAGTCCCGCAGCGTCTCCGTCCGCATCGCGGGTCCCTGACCGGCCCCCTGAGTCATCGACCCCTCCACCACCGTCGCGCTGCCGTACACCTGCGGACCCTCCTGACCTCCGGGGCGGAGGGTCCGTGATGTCGTGCGCCCATCATAGGAATGCGGCTCGCGCTCTGTGACGCACCAGGGGTGGTGAATCCTGGGCGGAACCAATAGTTCCTGCCGCTTTCTCCCGAAATAGGTGTTGCTGAAATCCTCGGCGGGGCCGTCGGCCCCGCCGGTTTCGCGGTGTGGCGGTCAGTCCTTGGCCGGTGACCGGGGCGGACTGACGGTCGTACGGGGCTGCCTGCGCTGCGAGGAGGTACGGACGATCAGCTCGGTCGGGACGACCTGTTCGACGGGACGCCCGGTGTCCACACCCTCGATGGCGTCGATGAGCAGCTGCACGACGGCGGTGCCGATGCGGCGCGGTTTGAGGGAGAGGGTGGTGATGGGCGGCTCGGTGTTGGCGTACACGGTGGACTCGCTGCAGCACACGAGCAGCAGGTCCTCGGGGACGCGCAGGCCGTAGCGCCGGGCGGCGGCGAGCAGGTCGGTCCCGTTGGGGTCGAACAGCCCGTAGACGGCGTCGGGCCGGTCGGGCCGGGCGAGCAGCCGGTCCGCGGCGACGGCGCCCGCGCACGGGTCGTGGGCGGGGTAGGACTCGTATACGGGGTCCTGGCCGACGCGCTCGCACCAGCTGAGGTAGGCGGTGGTGGAGAGCCGGGTGTAGGTGTCGGTCGTGGTTCCGGTCAGCAGCCCGATACGGCGGGCGCCGGCGGCGGCGAGGTGGTCGAGCAGGTTGAGTACGGCTGCCTCGTGGTCGTTGTCGACCCAGGCGGTGACGGGTAGGGAGCCGGCCGGACGGCCGTCGGAGACGACGGGGAGGCCTTGGCGGACCAGTTCGGTGACCACGGGATCGTGGTCGGAGGGGTCGATGACGACGGTGCCGTCGAGGGCCACGTTGGACCACACGTCGTGTCGGGAGGTGGCGGGGAGGATGACGAGGGCGTAGCCGCGGGCGAGCGCGGCGGAGGTGGCGGCCCTGGCCATCTCGGCGAAGTAGGCGAATTCGGTGAAGGTGAAAGGTTCATCCCCGTACGTCGTCACGGTCAGACCGATGAGGCCCGACTTGCCGGTACGGAGGGTGCGGGCCGCGGCGGAGGGGCGGTAGCCCAGCCGGTCGGCGACCTCGCGAACGTGGCGGCGGGTGGCGTCCGGCAGCCGCCCCTTGCCATTGAGCGCGTCGGAGACGGTCGTGATCGAGACGCCCGCCGCGGCGGCCACGTCCCTGATGCCGGCCCGGCCCTGTCGGCCGGCGGCCCGCCGGGTGGTCTCGGTCCGGCTCACCTGATGCTTCCCTGCTGCTGTCATGGCGAGCCGATAGTAGGGCTCGGCGGGGTGGGTGGTCCGGGTGCATATGCACCCGTTGACAGGCACGTTTCTGCATGGTTCGCCACCCACAATGACCTTGGAATTAAAGGCATTTGAGCGCGGAGAGTAAGCGGGGCGCTTGTCGGCGGGTACGGGCATGCCAAAGCGGTGTGGTCTCGGGCCGGTCTCAACTCACCTGTACGAGGGATGCGCGCCACGGCGTGGGCCACCGGCGTGTGCATATATGCGTGCGCTCCCCCGCAATCCTGGCGCCGCCATTTTCGGAAGAGCGGAATCCTCATAAGGTGAGCAGTATTGAGTCGACGGCGACGTCGTACGGGACGGTCGAGGAGGACCTGCGGTGAGCGAGAAGAGCCCGAAGCTGCGCGCCGAGCTGGACGGCATTCCCACCTACAAGCCCGGGAAGCCCGCTGCCGCGGGCGGGCCCGTCGCGTACAAGCTGTCCTCGAACGAGAACCCGTACCCGCCGCTGTCCGGGGTGCTGGAGACCGCGGTCGCGGCGGCAGGACAGTTCAACCGCTACCCCGACCTGGCCTGCACGGTCCTGGTGAACGAGCTCGCCGAGCGGTTCGGGGTGCCGGTCGAGCACATCGCCACCGGCACGGGCTCGGTGGGCGTGGCCCAGCAGCTGGTCCAGTCGACGGCCGGCCCGGGCGACGAGGTCATCTACGCCTGGCGGTCCTTCGAGGCCTACCCGATCGTCACGCAGATCTCGGGTGCGACGGCCGTGCAGGTCCCGCTGACCGACGGGGACGTGCACGATCTCGAGGCGATGTTCGACGCGATCACCGAGCGGACCCGGCTGATCTTCGTCTGCAACCCCAACAACCCCACCGGCACTGCCGTGCGCCGTGACGAGCTGGTGCGGTTCCTGGACCGGGTGCCCTCGGACATCCTGGTGGTGCTGGACGAGGCGTACCGCGAGTTCGTCCGCGACGTCGAGGTGCCGGACGGCATCGAGCTCTACCGCAACCGTCCGAACGTCTGCGTGCTGCGCACGTTCTCCAAGGCGTACGGGCTGGCCGGCCTGCGCGTCGGCTTCGCGGTGGCGCACGAGCCGGTGGCGGCGGCGCTGCGCAAGACGGCGGTGCCCTTCGGCGTCAGCCAGCTCGCCCAGGACGCGGCGGTCGCCTCGCTGCGCGCCGAGGACGAGCTGATGGGCCGCGTCGGGGCGCTTGTGGGAGAGCGTGCCCGGGTCTACAAGACGCTGCTCGGCCAGGGCTGGACCGTGGTGCCGGAGACGCACGCGAACTTCGTGTGGATGCGGCTGGGGGAGCGGACCGTCGAGTTCGCGGCGGCCTGCGAGAAGGCCGGTGTGGTGGTCCGGCCCTTCGCGGGCGAGGGCCTGCGGGTCACGATCGGTGAGCCCGAGGCGAACGACATCTTCCTGCACACGGCGGAGGCGTTCTTCAAGGAGATGTAGCCCTCACGGGCTACGCGGGTTCGCAGGCGGCTACGCGAGTTCCACGCGGATCGGGTCGCCGTCGCGGACGGTGGACAGCAGGCGGGGGTCGCCGTCGAACGAGCCGAGCACATTGCACGGGCTCGCCAGGCGGCTCTCGCCTCCGCGCGAGATGGGCGTGGGGCCGTACGGGAGCGCGAGGGCGTCGCCCTCGGTCCAGAACGCGACCGTGCCCGGGTCGACGACCTGCCGGGCGTCGTGCTCGAGCGCCACGGAGACGCCGGTGTCGAAGTAGACCTCCTCGCCCCAGGTGTGGGCGGACGCGGAGATCGGAAGGGCCTCGGCCAGCGCCTTGCTGGTCGGGGTCTCGTCAAGGGTTGCCGTGAGCTGGCCTGCGGGCCAGGAGATACGAATCCTCATGAGCGGCATTCAACAATCTGTTGAAAGTGTTGGCTAGGGGGACCCCGCCTGAAAGACGTCGGGAGCGGTGCGACATAATGCTTGTGAATGTGAACGCGTTCACAAGCGTGTCCTGCTTTGTCCCGTATCGGGTGGGGCACGCCAGGCAAACTGCGGCAGTGACCACGGCGCACCGAAGGAGACGACGACGTGGACGTAGCTTTGGCGCCAGAGACGTTGGCGCGCTGGCAGTTCGGCATCACCACCGTCTACCACTTCCTCTTCGTCCCGCTGACGATCTCTCTCGCGGCGCTCACGGCAGGCCTTCAGACGGCCTGGGTGCGCTCGGGGAAAGAGAAGTACCTCAGAGCCACCAAGTTCTGGGGCAAGCTCTTCTTGATCAATATCGCCATGGGTGTCGTCACGGGCATCGTGCAGGAGTTCCAGTTCGGCATGAACTGGTCCGACTACTCGCGCTTCGTCGGTGATATTTTCGGGGCCCCGCTGGCCTTCGAGGCGCTCATCGCCTTCTTCTTCGAGTCGACCTTCATCGGTCTGTGGATCTTCGGCTGGGACAAACTCCCAAAGAAGATCCACCTGGCCTGCATCTGGATGGTCTCGATCGGCACCATCCTCTCCGCGTACTTCATCCTCGCGGCCAATTCCTGGATGCAGCACCCGGTCGGCTACCGGATCAACGAGGAGCGGGGCCGTGCCGAACTCACCGACTTCTGGCTGGTCCTCACCCAGAACACCGCGCTGACCCAGTTCTTCCACACCATCACGGCGGCCTTCCTGGTCGGCGGCGCCTTCATGGTCGGCATCTCCGCCTTCCACCTTGCCCGCAAGAAGCACATCCCCGTGATGCGTACCTCGCTTCGACTCGGCCTGATCACCCTGATCATCGCCGGCATGGGCACCGCCATCAGCGGTGACCTGCTCGGAAAGGTGATGTTCAAGCAGCAGCCGATGAAGATGGCCGCCGCGGAGGCCCTCTGGGACGGTGAGGCGCCCGCGCCCTTCTCGGTCTTCGCCTACGGAGACGTCGAAAAGGGCCACAACAAGGTCGCCATAGAGATCCCGGGCCTGCTGTCCTTCCTGGCCAATGACGACTTCACCTCCTTCGTCCCCGGTATCAACGACGTCAACAAGGCCGAACAGGAGAAGTTCGGGCCCGGCGACTACCGGCCCAACATCCCCGTCGCGTACTGGGGCTTCCGCTGGATGATCGGCTTCGGCATGGCCTCCCTCGGCGTCGGGGTGCTGGGGCTCTGGCTCACCCGGAAGAAGTTCATGCTGCCGCCGGGCCTGCGCACCGGCGAGGACGAGGTCCCGCACCTGGTCCTCTTCAAGAAGGCGCTGAGCCCCCGGTTCACCACCTGGTACTGGATCGTCGCCCTGTGGACCATGGGCTTCCCGCTCATCGCCAACTCCTGGGGCTGGATCTTCACCGAGATGGGCCGCCAGCCCTGGGTGGTCTACGGAGTCCTGCGCACCCGCGATGCGGTCTCGCCCCACGTCTCCCAGGGCGAGGTGCTCACCTCGATGATCGGCTTCACGCTCCTGTACGCCGTGCTCGCGGTGATCGAGGTCAGGCTGCTGGTGAAGTACGTCAAGCTCGGGCCGCCCGAGCTCACCGAGGCAGACCTGAACCCGCCCACCAAGATCGGCGGGGATGACAAGAACCCCGACCGGCCGATGGCCTTCTCGTACTGAGGCTGAGGGGACCACACCATGCAACTCCATGACGTCTGGTTCGTGCTCATCGCCGTCCTGTGGACCGGCTACTTCTTCCTGGAGGGCTTCGACTTCGGAGTCGGCGTACTGACCAAGCTGCTCGCTCGCGACCGCAGGGAGAGGCGGGTCCTGATCAACACGATCGGGCCCGTGTGGGACGGCAACGAGGTCTGGCTGCTCACCGCCGGCGGGGCGACCTTCGCCGCCTTCCCCGAGTGGTACGCCACGCTCTTCTCGGGGTTCTACCTGCCGCTCCTGGTCATCCTGATCTGTCTGATCATCCGTGGTGTCGCCTTCGAGTACCGGCACAAGCGGGACGAGGACCGGTGGCAGACCAACTGGGAACACGCGATCTTCTGGACCTCGCTGATCCCCGCGTTCCTGTGGGGCGTGGCCTTCGCCAACATCGTGCGCGGCGTGAAGATCGACGAGCACAAGGAGTACGTCGGCAGCCTTTTCGACCTGCTCAACGTCTACTCCCTGCTCGGCGGCCTGGTCACCCTCACCCTCTTCACCTTCCACGGAACGGTGTTCACCTCGCTCAAGACGGTCGGGGACATCCGGGAGCGCTCGCGTGCGCTGGCGACCCGGTTGGGTGTGGTCACCGCCGTGCTGGCACTCGTCTTCCTGATCTGGACCCAGGTCTCGCGCGGTGACGGCAAGAGCCTGATCGCCATGGCCGTCGCGGTTGTCGCACTGGTCGGGGCCCTCGCCTTCAACCGGGCGGGCCGCGAGGGCTGGTCGTTCGCCCTGTCCGGGATCACCATCGCGGCCGCGGTCGCGATGCTCTTCCTGACGCTCTTCCCGAACGTGATGCCGTCCTCGCTGAACGAAGCCTGGAACCTCACGGTCACCAACGCCTCGTCCAGCCCCTACACCCTGAAGATCATGACTTGGTGTGCGGGAGTGGCCACGCCGCTCGTCCTGCTCTACCAGGGCTGGACGTACTGGGTGTTCCGCAAGCGGATCGGCACGCAGCACATCGTCGATGCGCACTGATCCCTGACCGTCCTGCCTGACCCTGCTCTGGGGGATGTTTCACGTGAAACCGATCGACCCGCGCCTGCTTCGGTACGCCAGCTCCACCCGCCTCTTCCTGGCGGCCGTGGTGGCCCTGGGACTTGCCGGGGCGGGGCTGGTCGTCGGCCAGGCGATGCTGATCGCCGAGATCGTGGTCGGCGCCTTCGAGCAGGGGCTGGACGGCGAGGCGCTGCGGACACCTCTGCTGCTGCTCGCGGCAGTGGCGCTGGGCCGCGGCCTGCTCGCCTGGCTCACGGAGCTCGCCGCCCACCGGGCCAGTGCGGCGGTCAAGTCGCAACTGCGGGGCCGGCTGCTGGACCGGGCCGCGGATCTGGGGCCCGGCTGGCTGAGCGGACAGCGGACCGGGTCGCTGGTGGCGCTGGCCACCCGGGGCGTGGACGCCCTCGACGACTACTTCTCGCGCTACCTGCCCCAGCTGGGCCTCGCGGTGGTCGTCCCGGTGGCGGTCCTCGCCCGGATCGTCACCGAGGACTGGGTGTCGGCGGCCATCATCGTGGTCACCCTGCCGCTGATTCCGCTCTTCATGGTGCTGATCGGCATGGCCACCCAGTCCCGGATGGACCGCCAGTGGCGGCTGCTGTCCCGGCTGTCGGGACACTTCCTGGATGTGGTGGCCGGGCTGCCGACGCTGAAGGTCTTCGGCCGGGCCAAGGCGCAGGCCGAGTCGATCCGCAAGATCACCGATGACTACCGGCAGGCGACGGTGCGGACCCTGCGCATCGCCTTCCTCTCGTCCTTCGCACTGGAGCTGCTGGCGACGCTCTCGGTGGCGCTGGTGGCCGTGACGATCGGCATGCGGCTGGTCCACGGGGACCTTGATCTGTACACCGGGCTGGTCATCCTGATCCTGGCGCCGGAGGCCTATCTGCCGCTACGCCAGGTCGGGGCGCAGTATCACGCGGCCGCCGAGGGTCTGGCGGCCGCGGAGGAGATCTTCGAGGTGCTGCAGACCCCGGTCGCCGCCCTGGGCGGCGTGGCCCCGGTGCCGGCCGCGGGGCTGCGGATCGAGATGGACGGGGTCGCGGTCCGCTACGAGGGCCGGGCCGAGGACTCGCCGGGACCGGTCTCGCTGGCGGTCGGGCCCGGGGAGTGCGTCGCCCTCACCGGGCCCAGCGGGGCGGGTAAATCCACACTGCTCCAGGTGCTGCTGGGCTTCGTGGCGCCGACCGCCGGGCGGGTGCGGATCGCAGGCGTGGACCTTGCGTCGCTGTCGCTCGAGGAGTGGCGGGAGCGGATCGCCTGGGTGCCGCAGAGGCCGCACCTGTTCGCCGGGACGATCGCGCAGAACGTACGGCTGGCGCGGCCGGATGCGTCCGCGGACGCCGTTGTCGAGGCGCTGAAGGACGCCGGGGCGTGGGAGTTCGTGGCCGTGCTGCCGCGCGGCGTCGACACCGAGCTCGGCGAAGGCGGAGTCGGGCTGTCCGCCGGCCAGCGCCAGCGGCTGGCGCTGGCGCGGGCGTTCCTCGCGGACCGGCCGGTGCTGCTGCTGGACGAGCCGACCGCGGCCCTCGATGGGGAGACCGAGGCGGCCGTGGTCGACGCGGTACGACGCCTTGCGGTGGGGCGGACCGTGCTGCTGGTCGTCCACCGGCCGGCGCTGCTGGCCGTGGCCGACCGCGTGGTGCCGGTGGGCCCTGCGGGGCTCCTGCCTGCCGTCTCCCCTGCCCGGCTCGGGGCCCGGCCGGGGACCTCGGACAGCCTCGGCGGGGAGCGCAACGGGCCGTCCGGCCCCGGGGAGTGGATTCTCGGCAGCGCCCCGGAGCGGGCGGCCAAGGCTGCCGGGGCCGACGCGGGCGGGGGCGATCCGCTCCGGCGGGTGCGCGCCGTGGCCAAGGCCTGGCAGGGGCGGTTCCGGCTCGGTCTGCTGCTCGGGGCGCTGGCCGTCGGATGCAGTGTCGGGCTGATGGCCGTCTCCGGATGGCTGATCTCACGGGCCTCGGAACAACCGCCGGTGCTCTACCTGATGGTGGCCGTCACAGCCACCCGGACCTTCGGGATCGGGCGGGCCGTCTTCCGGTACGCGGAGCGGCTCGTCTCCCACGACGCCGTGCTGCGGATGCTCGCCGACCTGCGGGTGTCGGTGTTCCGGCGGCTGGAGCGCATTGCGCCCGCCGGGCTGCGGGAGCAGCGGCGCGGAGACCTGCTGGCCCGCCTGGTGGCCGACGCCGACGCCCTCCAGGACTACTGGCTGCGCTGGCTGCTGCCGGTCGGCACCGCGGTTCTCGTCGGCACCGGCTCGGTCGCCTTCACCGCCTGGCTGCTGCCTGGGGCAGGGGCCGCGGTCGCCGTCGGGCTGCTCGCCGCCGGGGTGGGGGTGCCGCTGGTCAGCGGGGCCTGCGCCCGGCGTGCGGAGCGGCGGTTGGCGTCGGCCCGGGGCGAGCTCGCCACCCGGGCGGCCGACCTGCTGACAGGGACCGCCGAGCTGACCGTCGCCGGCGCGCTGGCCGGCCGCAAGGACGCCGCGAGGGAGAGCGACCGGACGCTGACGGCCATCGCCGCACGGGGAGCAGCCGCCACCGGGCTCGGCAGTGGGCTCTCCGCCCTCGTGTGCGGGCTGACCGTGGTGGTCGCCGCGGCCGTGGCCGCGAACGCCGTCCACGACGGCAGGCTGTCCGGGGTGGCCATGGCCGTTGCCGTGCTGACCCCGCTCGCCGCCTTCGAGGCGGTCAACGGGCTTCCGCAGGCTGTCCAGTACCGCCAGCGGGTACGCCGCAGCGCCGAGCGGATCTACGAGGTCATCGATGCTCCCGTCCCGGTCGCCGAGCCGGAGCGGCCGGCCCAGGTACCCACCTCTCCGTTCCCGCTGCGGCTGACCGGACTCGCCGTCCGGCATCCCGGGCAGGAGCAGGACGCGCTGCACGGGCTGGACCTGACCCTGGAGGCCGGCCGGCGGATCGCGGTCGTCGGCTCCTCGGGTGCGGGCAAGACCTCGCTGGCCCAGGTCCTGCTGCGGTTCCTGGACCCGCACGAGGGCGCGTACACCCTGGGCGGTACCGATGCGCGCACGCTCGACAGCGACGAGGTCCGCCGGATCGTGGGCCTGTGCGCCCAGGACGCGCACCTCTTCGACAGCTCGGTACGGGAGAACCTGCGGCTGGCCAGGACCGGGGCGAGCGAGGAGCAGCTGCGACAGGCCCTGGCGGCGGCCCGGCTGCTGGAGTGGGCCGACGGGCTCCCCGACGGGCTGGACACCCTGGTCGGTGAGCACGGCGAGCGGATCTCCGGCGGCCAGAGGCAGCGCCTGGCCCTGGCCAGGGCGCTGCTCGCCGACTTCCCCGTCCTCGTCCTCGACGAGCCGGCCGAGCACCTGGACCTGGCGACCGCGGACGCCCTGACGGCTGATCTGCTCGCCGCGACCGAGGGCCGCACCACCGTGCTGATCACGCACCGGCTGGCCGGCCTGGAGGCGGTCGACGAGGTGCTCGTACTGGACCGCGGAACGGTCGTGCAGCGCGGCACGTACGCGGAGCTGGCCGCAGCCGAGGGCCCGCTGCGGAATCTGCTGGAGCGGGAGCGGGCGGCCGACGGGGCCCTCGCCGACTTTCCCCGGTAAAAGGGACTAACTAGTCTCAAGGCATGTCAGTGCAGGAGTCGCAGGAACCGCCGGAGTCACCACCCGGAACGCCTGACCCGCTGGAGGCAGCCACCCAGGCCGCCCGGAGTCTGCACGGCCTCTCCACCGAGCTCACTGCCCGGGTGCCCCAACTGCTGGAGGCCATGCGCTCGGTCGGCACCGGCCTCGAACTGCACTCCACCCTCGACCGCATCTGCGAGACCGCGGCCGAGCTCGCCGACGCCCGGTACGCGGCGATCGGCGTCGTCGACACCGAGGGCCGCGGGCTCTCGGACTTCGTCACCTTCGGCATCGACGCCGAGGCGGCCGGGAGGATCGGGCACCGCCCGGACGGGAGGCGGGGCCTGCTCGGCGCGCTGATCTCGCACCCCGACACGGTGCAGCTCGCCGATCTGACGAAGGATCCGCGCTCGGCCGGATTCCCGCCGCACCACCCGCCCATGAAGACCTTCCTCGGCGTCCCGATCCGGGTGCAGGGGGAGATCTTCGGCAACCTGTACCTCGCCGAGAAGAACGGCGGCGGCCAGTTCAACGACTACGACGTCCACATGGTCCGGGTCCTGGCCACCGAGGCGGGGATCGCCATCGGCAACGCCCGGTTGTACGAGGCCGCCACCCAGCGGGAGCGGTGGATCGACGGCTCGGTGGCCGTCACGACCGCCCTGCTGTCGGGCGGCGACGCGGACGACGCCCTGGCGGTGGTGGCCGAACAGGCCCGTCACCTGGCCGACTCCGCCGCCGGGATCGTGATGCTGCCGGCCGAGGAGGGCGGGATGGAGATCGTCGCCGTCTCCGCAGAGAATCCGGCCACCTCACTCGGCCTGGTGATCCCGGCCGAGAGCCCGGTGGTGGCGAGGCTGCTCCAGGGCGAGCCGGTCTTCGTGGACGACGCCGCCTCCGACCCCCGCATGATCAGCCGGCTCACCAGTCAGTACGGGCCCTGCATGATGCTGCCGCTGCACAGTGGCGGGCGGGTGCTGGGTGCGCTGGTGACCCCCCGGGCCCGCGGCAAGAGGCCGTTCAGCGAGTCCGAGCGGACCCTGGCCACCCAGTTCGCGTCCCAGGCGGCGCTCGCGCTGATGATGGCCGAGGCACAGCGCGATCGGGAGCGGCTCGCGGTGTTCGAGGACCGCGACCGGATCGCCCGGGACCTGCACGACCTGGTCATCCAGCGGCTGTTCGCCACGGGGATGATGCTGGAGGGCGCCCAGCGGCGGTCCGTCGTCCCGGAGGTCGTCGACGGCGTCGGCAAGGCCGTGGACGAGCTGGACGTGACGATCCAGGAGATCCGCACCGCCATCTTCGCGCTCCAGCAGGGACCGGCCGAGGCTCCGTCGGGGTTGCGCACCCGGGTCCTGCGAGAGATCAACATGGCCGCAGTGCCGTTGGGTTTCAAGCCGGCACACCGCTTCCTCGGCCCGATCGACGCGGTGGTCGGCGAGCTGGTGGGCAAGAACCTGATCGCGGCGCTGCGCGAGGCCCTGTCGAATGCCTTCCGGCACGCGGAGGCGTCCCGGATCGAGGTGGTCGTGGACTGCACCGCCACGCTGGCCGACGGGAGGCCGGGGGTGCGGCTGGAGGTCGCCGACGACGGCGTGGGCATTCCCGAGGGCGGGCGGCGCAGCGGGCTGCGGAATCTGCGCCGACGGGCCGAGTCGCTGGGCGGGTCGAGCTCGTACGGCACGGGCATCGGAGAGGACGGCAGCGGGACCACCCTGGTGTGGGAGGCCCCGCTCTGACCTGTCGGGGCCCGCTCGGGCCGGCCCCACTGCTGGTGTCTACCGCCGGTGCGCGACGTGTTCCGCGAGGATGCGCTCGATGACGACGGCGACGCCGTCATCGTTGTTGGCGACCGTACGGCCGGAGGCGGCCGCGATCACGTCCGGGTGGGCGTTGCCCATCGCGTACGAGGTACCTGCCCAGCGGAGCATCTCCACGTCGTTGGGCATGTCCCCGAAGGCGACGACCTCGGCGGGGGAGATACCGCGCTCGGCGCAGCACAGCTCCAGGGTGCTGGCCTTGGAGACGCCCAGCGCGCTGATCTCCAGCAGAGCGGTCGGGCTGGAGCGGGTGATCGACGCGTAGACGCCGGCGACCGAGCGGGCGAGCGTCAGGAAGTCGTCCGGGGCGAGCTCGGCGTGGTGCGCGAGCAGCTTGAGGACCGGAGCGGAGGTGTCGTCCCCGTCCTCCTCCAGCAGCTTCTCCGCGGTGGCCACATGGGCGCCCGGGTCCTGGAAGAAGGGCGGATACAGCGGCTCGTAGTTGATCCCGGTGGTCATCTCGACCGCGAAGGACGTGCCCGGGGCGGCGGCGCGCAGGGTCTCCACGACCGTCAGGGCCGTGGCCCGTGGCAGTGCCCGGACCTGTACGAATTTCCGGCCCGCGTGGAGATCGACCACCGCGGCCCCGTTCGCGCAGATCGCCAGGCCGTGGCCGTGGACATGGTCGCTGACCACGTCCATCCAGCGGGCCGGGCGGCCGGTGACGAAGAAGACCTCGATCCCGGCCTCCTCGGCGGCGGCGAGCGCGGCGACCGTGCGGAGCGAGACGGA
Source organism: Streptomyces sp. NPDC032745 (assembly GCF_055579465.1). NCBI lineage: Bacteria > Bacillati > Actinomycetota > Actinomycetes > Kitasatosporales > Streptomycetaceae > Streptomyces > Streptomyces sp. NPDC032745. The sequence continues at coordinate 537,651 of NZ_JBVING010000003.1, forward strand.
TTTGTCGTCGCGCAGCAGGGTGCCGTCGAGGTCGGTGGCGATGAGCCGGGGAGTGGGGGTTGGCCCGTCCGGGCGCTGGGGAGCCGAGGTCACGGATCCATCTTCGCCCATGGCCCGGGGGCTGAGGCCCGGTGCGGGGTCGGACCCTGCACCGGATGGCGATGTTTCTCCCCCGGTCACCAGCCCACGAACCCCGTCCGGTGGGCACCCAGGTGCTCCCCGTGAAAACAGGGACGGCTGATGTTTCACGTGAAACATGGGCGGCTGACGTTTCACGTGAAACAGGGGCAGGGCCGTAGTCTCGAATACATGAGTCTGCGTCTGAGCACTGTGATCCTCCCGGTACGCCCGTGGCATGAGGGCGGTCGTGACCAGTGGGTGCGAGCCGAGAAGCTCGGGTTTCACACCGCATACACCTACGACCACCTGACCTGGCGGTCCTTCCGTGACCGGCCGTGGTTTGGCGCGATCCCGACGCTGACCGCGGCGGCCGCCGCCACCGAGCGGATGCGGCTGGGCACGCTCGTCACCTCGCCGAACTTCCGGCACCCGGTGACGCTGGCCAAGGAGCTCATGGCGCTGGACGACATCTCCGGTGGCCGCTTCACCCTCGGTATCGGCGCCGGCGGCAACGGGTTCGATGCGACCGCGCTGGGCCAGGACCCGTGGAGCCCGCGTGAGCGTGCGGACCGCTTCGCAGAGTTCGTGCCGCTGCTGGACCGGCTGCTCACCGAGGCCGCGGTCAGCGAGCGCGGCACCTTCTACTCCGCCGACGAGGCCCGCAACATCCCCGGCTGCGTGCAGCAGCCGCGACTGCCCTTCGCCGTCGCTGCGAACGGCCCGCGGGGACTCAAGCTGGCCGCCGCCCATGGCCAGGCCTGGGTGACCACCGGCGATCCGAAGCTCTTCGAGGAGGGCACCCCGGAGCAGTCGCTGGAGGCCATCCGCGGCCAGCTGGCCAAGCTCGACAAGGCCATGGCCGAGATCGGGCGCGCGCCGGAGCCGATGGAGAGGATCCTGCTCACCGGCTTCACCCCGGAGCGCAACACGATGCTGGACTCCGTCGATGCGTTCGTCGACTTCGCCGGCCGCCACCAAGAGCTCGGTTTCACCGAGATCGTGATCCACGCACCGATCCCGGACTCCGAGTTCGCGGCGGACGAGAACGTCTTCGAGGAGATCGCCACCGAGGGCCTGGCCCAGCTGGACAGCTGATGGCTCCGATGCCCCCGTCGCCGCCTGGTGACGGGGGCATCGCGGTCAGGACCGCAGGCTGTCCAGAGAGGACTGGGCGCGCTCCAGCAGGCCCTCCGGAACCCCCTCGGGCCGGGCCCGGAGTTCATCGATCAGCGCCGAGAGCCGAGCGACTCCCGCCTCCGCGCGACCTGTCTCCTGCTCGGTCCAGGCTGCGTACTGGACGCACTGGAGTCGGTCCCCCAGATGGTCCGGACCCAGTTCCGCGTACAGGGCCGCGGCCCGCTCACTCAGCCCGATCTCCTCCAGCCGCAGCGCTTCGATCTCCGCGTCGCGGCCCACGACGGCGCCAGGGGACCCCTTGCCGTCCTCGCCGCCGTCCTCCTCGCCGGTCTCCTCGCCGGTCTCCTCGAGTGAGTTGACCCGCCAGTCGAGCACCTGCGCCAGTTGCAGCCAGGTCTGGGCGAGCTCGGCCCGCAGCTGCGGGGCCGCGGAGGTCTCCCCGTACTCGGCCAGTGCGGCTTCCACGACGCCGGCCGCCTGGTGCATCAGCTCCCGCGCCTGTGCCCAGGCCGCCGCGGTGAGGTTCTCCCGCGGTGCCAGCCAGGCCAGGGAGCGCAGGATCCGCACCTCGGCAATCGGGGCGTCCCCCGTCACCCGGTACAGCTCCAGGGACCGCTCGTACGCGGCGACCGCCTCCTGGTGCAGGCTCGCGGCGGTGAGTTGTTCCGCGGCCGCCTGCGCGAGGGCGGCTTGCGGGCGGGTGTCCTCCCAGCCCTTGGCCACCTCTGCCGCCAGCAGGTACTGCTCGGCCGCCGCCCGCGGGTCGTTGAGCTGCCGCAGCAGATCGCCGAGGAACTCCCTTGCGGACACGGCCTGTCCCTCGCCGTGTTCCAGCAGATCGGGCAGCGTCGACTGCAACACCTCCGCCGCGTCTGCGTTCCGGCCCTCCCGCGCATGCGCCCGGGCCAGCACGAGCCGGGCCTGAGCACCTCCGTCGGCGGTCAGACCGGCCTGGTCGAACCAGTGCGCCGCGGTGAGGGCGTGCTCGGCCGCCTCCTCCGCAGCATCGGCCCGGCGCAGCAGGATGTCCGCGAGGGTGAGCCGTACGACTGCGTGCGTCTCGGGCTCGGTCACCTCCGCGGAGTGCTCCAGCGCGGCGCGCGCCGCCTCCTCCGCCTCCTCCGGCCGGTCCAGCGACATCAGCACCCCGGCCCGCAGCACCAGCGGATCCACCGCCTGCCACGGCCGGTCCGCCGCCACCGCGCGGTCCGCGGACGAGACCAGGAGCGGCAGGGCCCGCTCGGGGTCGCCCTGGGACAGGGCGACGCGGCCCATCATCTCCTCGGCCTCCGCGACCAGGTCGGGCAGATCCTCGGCATGGGCTGCGACGAAGGCGCCGAGTTCGGCCGCCAGCCCACCGTGTCCGTGATCCTGTCCGGGGCCGTGGACGTGGTCGTGCGCCGGGCCGGCCTCCAGCGAGCGCAGGTACGACTCCACACGGATCGAGGCCAGCTCCGCCAGTGCGATCCGGCGCCCGCGCAGCGGCTCGTCCGCGTCCAGCGCCTCGGCGGCCCGCGCGGCGACCTCGAGCAGCTCCCGGATCCGCTCAGGCTCGGCTCCGGACTGCGCGGCCTCGCTCGCCAGCCGCAGCTGCGCCAGTGCGGCGCGCTGTGCCTGCCCGAGCACTTGGTAGACGTCGCGGACAGCCCCCAGCAGCTCCGCCGCGTTCGCGGCACCGCCGCGGGCTGCCGTCAGGGCCCGGTGGTCCGCCACATCGGCGGCGACGAGCGGGTCCACCTCGCCCTCCGGGCGGGCGTCCACCCGTGCGCCGACCTCGGCCCAGAGCCCGTCCGAGGCGGGATGCCCTTGGTCGCGGGCCTGCCGGGCCCGCTCCACCAGCTCGTCGAGGCCTGCGGCGGGCGGCACGGGCGCAGCCGCGGGGGCCGCCACGGCTGCGGGCGCCGCAGAGGTCTTCGGCAGGGCCGTGCTGCGTACCCCCAGCGGCAGCACGTCGACCAGCGGCTCCCGTTCGATCCGGGCGAGGAAGCGGTCCGAGACCCGGGTGGTGCCGTTGCGGGCGTCGAACCGCCGGGCGATCTCGAGCGAGCTCGCGCGCACTACCTCGTACAGCTCGGAGACCGTGCGCGGGACGCCCTCGTAAGGGACGGCCGGGCTCTGGCCGTGCCCCAGTTCCGTCAGCCGGCGCAGCAGCACCAGGACGCCGCCGTGGAAGGCCATCCGGTCGTCGACATTGGCGAGCGGGCCCACGTGGGCTGCATGCTCGGCGAGGATCTCCAGGCCGCGCGACTCGTTGCCGCTCAGGGCGCAGAACTCGATGTGCTTGCCGACCGAGGGCAGCAGGCTCTCGTTGCCCCGGGCCATGCGATAGCCGCGCAGGTGGTGCGAACGGGCCTCGTCGAAGCGGCCGAGGCGCAGCAGCGGCAGCAGCGAGTGGGCGAGCAGCCGGTGGGGTTCCTCGGCGCAGGTCCGCTCGCCCGCCAGTACGGGCTGCCAGACCTCCAGGGCCTGGGCGTCGTCACCGCGCAGCACGGCGTACGCGCCCTGCCCGTTGAGCTCGCAGGCGTGGCAGTCGCTCATGCTGTCGCGGTCGGCCGCCAGCCAGGCGCGGTACGCCCGCTCGGCCCGCTCGTCCTCGCCGATCGCGTCGGCCAGCCACAGCTCGGCCTCGCGTACCGGCCGCTCGCTGTAGCCCGCGATCCGGTAGCGGCGCTCCATCTCGTCCAGCCAGCCGGTGGCGGATTCCAGCGGGATCTCGGGGGAATCGCTGATGGCCGTGGCCACCCACTTGAACTGCCAGAACAGCGAGTGGGCGTCCCACCGGTCGAAGGCGCCGGGGTCCTTGTCGTACTCCTGGAGCAGCCGGGCGAACGGCACCAGCATTTTCGAGGACTCGGCACTCCAGAGGTAGGCGTTGATCAGGTTGTCGAGCGCCTTGCGGAACAGCGCCCAGTCACCGTTCGCCTCCGCCGCACCCACGAGCACCTCGGCGTGCGCGTTGCGCGCGGCCCCGTTCGGGGCGTCCCTGTTCTCCGCCAGGCCCCGCTCGATCTCCTCGCGCGTCAGCATGGTCACTTCTGGCCCTCCGGGGAGTCGGTGGAGTGGGTCGCCCATTCCAGGAGCCCGAGGAAGGCCCGGTTGAGCAGGGTGGAGTCGGCAGGGCGCAGCGGCCGCTGGGACATCAGCAGGGCCTGCCCGTACAGCGATTCGACGGCCGTGCCGGTCAGGGCCTCATCGGGCAGGGCCGAGATCCGGCGGATCAGCGGGTTGTTGTGGTTGAGCACCAGGCGGGCGCGCGGCGCGGAGCCGCGCAGCGCCCCGAGGATTCCGCTCCACAGCGAGTCGGCGCTGCTCAGGGCGGCCGTGCGGTCGCGCTCCTGGCGGGCCTGGCGGTCGTCGAGGTAGAGCGCCGGGACGGAGACGGGCTGGAAGGCGCGCAGCACCACGTCGCATCCCTGCGGTTCCAGCCGGGTGCGCGCCGTGGACAGGAAGGGCGCGAGGGCGAGTTCGGCGGAGGTCGGGACCGGGTCGAGCCGCTCGGTGACGGCTCCGGCGTCCAGCTCCGTGACCTTGAGGTCCGGCCGTACGGAGGGCAGCAGGGCGAGCAGGTCGGCGTCGTAGGTGTATCCGGCGTTGATGACGCCGAGGCCGTGGGCCGCCGCGATCGGGGCGATCTGGCGGAACTCCTCGACGGTGCGCGTGAAGTGGATCTCGGTGTGGGCGGCCGTGAACTCCTGGAGGCTCATCGAGCCGTCGCTGGTCTCGAACGGCAGCCAGGGCAGCATCAGGCCGAGCAGCTCGGCGTCGTGCCGGGCCAGGGACTTCACGCCGAGGTGGTGGACGCCCAGGAAGGCGGCCAGACGCTCCGGTTCACTCGCGGCGAGTTCGGCGAGCCAGGCCCGGACGCGGGCGCCGAGGGCCTCCCGTACGGCGGACAGGGTCTCGTCGTCGTACAGGTTCTCGCGGGAGGCGGTGGGCCGCAGCGTGTCGGTGTCGATGACCGCGCGAACGAAGAACGCCCAGTCCGGCAGCAGGTTGTCGGCGTGGTCGGTGAGCAGCATGCCCTTGAGGTGGACGCGGTGTCCGGCCCGGTGGGCGGGGCTGGTCGGCTCGGGGAGGACGTACGCCACTCCGCGCACCCCGGCGACGGGCAGGTCGAGGTCGATGCTGTCGAGCGGGGTGAAGCCGAAGAGCTGCGCGCAGTGGCCGGCGAGCGCGACGCGGCGGGCGGCGGGGGTGGGGAAAGGACGGTCCCATACGGCGGGCCGGTCGGTGACGGCCTGCGGCTCGCCGCCTTCGCCGTCGTCGAAGGTGATGTCGTACGGGAGCAGGGAGCCGTAGTCGCGGGCCAGCTGCTCGACCTTGGCCGGGACGGTCCACTCCTCGGCGCCCGGGCGGGCCTGGAGGATGACGGTGGTCCCGGGCTCCCGGCGTGCCTCGTCGGGCAGTTCGCGGACGGTGTACGAGCCGTCGTCCGTGGCCAGCCATTCGACCGGCGCGGCCTCGGGGTCGCGGGCGGAACGCGTGATGACGCGGATCTGGCGGGCCACGACGAAGCAGGCGAGCAGGCCGATGCCGAACTGGCCGAGGAACTCCCGGCGGGTGGTCTCGATGCCGTGGTCGCCGCCGCGCTTGGAGCTGCGGCCGATGGTGGCGAGGAGGGAGTGGGCCTCGGCGGCGGTCAGGCCGATACCGCTGTCCTCGATGGTCACCCGGCCCGCGGACGCCGACAGGCGGATGCGGATCTCCGCCTCCGGGTCGAGTGCGTGGCGGGCGGTGACGGCGTCCACCGCGTTCTGCAGGAGCTCGCGGACGTAGACGCGCGGGCTGGAGTAGAGGTGGTGGGAGAGCAGGTCGACCAGGCCGCGCAGATCGACTTGGAAGCTGTTGGCCGACGGGTCGGAGCGGTCGGCGGAGTGGGAAGGGGAAGGGGATGTGGACGTCACGGGGCGTCACCTCGCGTGCTCGCATGGATGGTTCGGCGATCGCGAGGTACCCCCCTCACAGATCGGAATGAGGAACAGAGTAGGGGGATGATCTGACAATCTCTTCGTGAATTCCGGCGGCGCCGAGGGGGCTGCCGAGCGGCGCCGAGGCCGGCGCTACTGGAAACGCAGGAACTGCGGCGGTACGGCATCCACCAGCCAGACCCCGTTGGCGCTGATCCGGAAGACGTGCCCGGCGGCGCGCATCGCCCCCGCGTCCACGCTGAGCACGACCGGCCGGCCGCGCCGCGCGCCGACGCGGGTCGCGGTCTCCCGGTCGGGGGACAGGTGCACGTGGTGGCGGGCCATGGGACGCAAGCCCTCGGCGCGGATCGGGTCCAAGGCGGCGGCGACGGTGCCGTGGTAGAGGTACGCGGGCGGTTCGGCCTCCGGCAGGTCCAGGTCCACGGGAACGGTGTGCCCCTGGTTGGCCCGGATGCGCGTGCCGTCGACGGCGAACCGCTGCTTGTCGTTGGCGGCGACGACGTGGTCGAGCTCGGCGCGGCTGACGGGGAAGCCGTGGGCGGCGGCCGCACGGAGAAGATCGTCGATCTCCACCCAGCCCTGGGGATCGAGCACCAGTCCGATGCGTTCCGGCTGATGCCGCAGATGTTTCGAGACGTATTTGGACACCTTCACGGTGCGTCTGTCGTCCATGGCCCCAGCTTGCCGCGTCGCAGCGGGGTCGGGCAGCGATTTTTCGCCGCTCCGCCGACCCCGGACACCCCCTATCGCGCTTCCAAGATACGGAATACATTTTCCGTTGAACTTCTGCCCAGGGGGAGAACCCATGACAATCCACGCTTCCCTGCCGCGCCGTGCGGTCGCCGAGCTCATCGGCACCGCCGGCCTCCTCGTGGTGGTGATCGGTTCCGGAATCCAGGCCGCCGACCTCAGCCGTGACACCGGTGTCGCCCTCGTCGCCAACTCGCTCGCCTCGGCCATCGGCCTCGGGCTGATCATCACCCTCTTCGGACCGCTGTCCGGAGCGCATCTCAACCCGGTCGTCACCCTCACCTCCTGGTGGGCCCGGCGGACCGGAGGTGAGGGGCTCGGGGGCCGGGAGGCCCTGGTCTACACCGCGGCCCAGACCGCCGGGGCCATCGGCGGCGCCGTCGTCGCCGAGTTGATGTTCGGCCACGTCCCCGGCACGTTCTCCACGCAGATCCGGGGCGGGGGCCACCTGCTCGTCGGCGAGATCGTCGCCACCGCGGGGCTCGTCCTCGTCATCCAGGGCCTGGAGCGCATCGGGCGCCCGAAACTGATCCCGGCCGCGGTCGCCGCGTACATCGCCGCCGCGATCTGGTTCACGTCGTCCGGCTCCTTCGCCAACCCGGCGGGCACCATCGGCCGCGCCTTCAGCGACTCCTTCGCCGGCATCGCCCCGCAGTCACTGCCCGGATTCGTCGCGGCCCAGCTGGTCGGAGGCGTCCTGGGCCTGGCCCTCGCCGCACTCCTCTACGGGAGCGCCCGGCCCGGTGGGCAGGACGCGCCGGCCGCCCCCGCGGCGGGTGCGGAGGCCCTCGCGCCGGTGCCCGTCAGCCCGCCCGACTCCGCCGGAAGCGTCGGCGCCGTCGGCCCCGTCGGTCCCGTGAACGCCGCGTACGAGACCGTCGGTTGAGCCGTCCGAGTAGCCGCCCACACCGCTGTCCACAGGGTTGCCCACAGGCAGCACCGACTTGTCCACAGCCGGTTGGGTCGGGTTTGAGGGCAAACGAGTGATCCGCCCTGTGGACTACCGGCCGACGTCACCGGACGGCGGCGGCTGCTACCCGCCGCCCCGGCGCGCCAGCTCGTTCATCGTCCGGGCCTGCAGCTCCCGTTCCGTCGCAGCCCGGACGAACTCCCCGACGTGCTCGGCGCCGACCAGCTCCTGCACCGCTCGTACCGTCTCCGCCGGCAGTGGCACCGATGCGGGCCCCGACGGCTGCGAGGTCCCGGCCGCCCCCAGGTGGCGCTGCAGATGCCGGGTCGCGAACAGCCGCATGGCCCGCGCAAGCTCGGCGTCCACCGTCTGCTGGGCCAGGGGCCGCAGTCTCCGCACCATCGTCGCCGCCTCCGCCGCGTCCGCGTCCGTCGGCGGCACCTGCCCGAGGTAGCGGGCGAAGACGTGCTCGGTGGTGAACTCGAGGAACCGCGAGGCGATGTGCTCCACCTGCCCGCGCAGCTCCCGCAGATGCCCGGTGATCGCCGACAGCGGCACCCCGGCCGCGTACAGCTCGGCAGCCACCGCCAGCTCCTGCGGGGAGGGCACGAGGAAATCGTCAGGGCGCCCCGGGATCCGCTCCAGCACCCCCAACTCGCACGCCTCGCCCACCGCGTCGTCGTCGGGTCGGCCGCCGAACCGGTCGTTCAGCTCGGCCCGGCTGATCCGGGCGGCCTCCTCGTCGGTCCACGGTCCGTGCACCTCGGCGACGAGCCCCAGCACTCCGCCGAGCCCGCGCCCGGCGTCCCAGGCCTCCAGCAGCTCCTTGATGGAGGCCAGGGTGTAGCCGCGGTCCAGCAGGTCGGCGATCTGGCGCAGCCGCGCCAGATGCGTGTCCCGGTAGACGTTGGAGCGGCCCCGCCGTTCCGGCTTCGGCAGCAGCCCGCGGTCCTGGTACGCACGGATGGTGCGCACCGTCGCCCCGCTGTGGTGCGCGAGATCCTCGATCCGGTACTCGGCCACCGCCTGTTCTGACAATCCCGGCTCCCTACGACATGGCGGCTCGGCCGACCGCGGCCGCCGCGGCCCGGGCGGCAGGCGAAGCCGCAAGGTACTCGACCGCCCTGCGCAGCGAGCCCTCCTGCGAGGGATGGTACGACCGCCGGAAGTAGCGGGATATGGCCGTGCCGAGCTCTCTCCACGTCGACAGCAGCCGCGCGGGGCGGCCGCGGGAGCTGCAGCCCGGCTCCCCCACCGCCGCCCCCGGACCGCCGGGGACCGGCTCCGCCGCCCTGTTCACAGCCGGGGTTCCAGTTTCGCGAGCCGCCGCAGGGCGCCCGGTGCGAACCGGGACATCCACAGGGCGCCCTTGGACTCTGGTGTCACCGGAACCACGGCCTCGTTGCGCACCACGGCTCGCAGGATCGCGTCGGCGACCTTCTCCGGCGGGAAGTTGCGCAGCCCGTACAGCCGAGAGGAGCGCTCCTGGCGGCGCTTCTCCTCCGCTGCGTCCACCCCGGCGAAGCGCGAGGTGGCCGTGATGTTGGTGTTGACGATCCCCGGGCAGATCGCCGAGACCCCGATCGACTGCGAGGCGAGCTCGGCGCGCAGGCACTCGCTCAGCATCAGCACCGCGGCCTTCGACGTGCTGTACGCGGGCAGGGTCTTGGAGGGCAGATAGGCGGCGGCGGAGGCGGTGTTGACGATGTGCCCGCCCTGGCCGCGCTCGGCCATCTGCCGGCCGAAGATCCGGCAGCCGTGGATGACCCCCCACAGGTTGACGTCGAGGACCTTCTTCCAGTCCTCCGAGGTGGTCTCCAGGAAGGGCCCCGACAGGCCGATGCCCGCGTTGTTGACCAGGACGTCCACGATTCCGTACTCGGCGGCGACCTTGGCCGCGAGCTTCTCCATCGCCTGCTCGTCGCTGACGTCGACGCACTCGCCCCATGCCTCGGGGGCCCCGACGAGCCGCGCCATGCCGGCCGTCCGCGCTGCGCCCTCGGCGTCCCGGTCCACGCACACCACCCGGGCCCCGGCCTCGGCGAAGGCGAACGCGGTGGCCCGGCCGATGCCGCTGGCGGCGCCGGTGACCAGTACCAGCTGGCCGCCGAACCGGTCGGCGTACCGGCCCGGAGCCTTCTGTTCCGGCGCCCGGGTGGCGGGCTCCTCCCGGGCGGTGACGAACTCGGTGATCCACGCGGCCAGCTGGTCGGGCCGGGTCCGCGGTACCCAGTGCTTGGCGGGCAGAGTGCGCCGCACCAGGTCGGGGGCCCACAGTTCCAGGTCGTCGTAGAGCCGCTCGGAGAGGAAGGCGTCCCCGGTCGGGGTGATCAGCTGGACGGGCACGTGCGCGTACGCATCGGGGCGGGGCCGGCGCAGCCGGGGCCGTACGTTGTCGCGGTAGAGCCAGGCTCCGTGCGCGGCGTCCGAGGGCAGCGAGGCCGTCGGATAGGAGCCGGCCGGGACCTTCTCCACGCGCTCCAGCATCCGCGGCCACCGCTTGCCGAGCGGCCCGCGCCAGGCGAGCTCCGGCAGTACGGGGGTGTGCAGCATGTACACGTACCAGGACTTGACGCCCTGGCCTAGGAGCTGCGCGGCCCGGCGCGGGGTGGGCCGGGCCAGCCGCTTCTTGATCCAGTGCCCGAAGTGGTCCAGGGAGGGTCCCGACATCGAGGTGAAGGAGGCGATCCGTCCCTCGGTACGGGCGACCGTCGCGAACTCCCAGCCCTGTACGGAGCCCCAGTCGTGGCCGATCAGGTGGACCGGCCGGTCCGGGCTGACGGCGTCCGCCACCGCCAGGAAGTCGTCGGTCAGCTTCTCCAGGGTGAAGCCGCCGCGCAGTGGTACCGGCGCGGTGGAGCGACCGTGGCCGCGTACGTCGTAGAGCACCACGTGGAAGCGGGCAGCCAGCCGCTCCGCGACCTCCGACCAGACCTCCTTGCTGTCCGGGTACCCGTGCACGAGCACCACGGTCGGCCGGTCGCCGTCGCCGAGCTCGACGACGCACAGCTCGATGCCGCCGGTGCTCACCCGGCGCTCGCGGGCCCCCGCGAGGGCCGTCCCCTTGATGCCGTCCTTGCTGCCGTCCGCTCCGCTCATGCCGCTCATGCTGCCTTCTCCTCGGCCCAGCGCCGCACGTGCGGCAGATCGTCGTCCAGCCAGAACGCGCTCTCCTCGGGATCCCGTGAGTCGGTGACGACCAGGATCTCCTCGAACTTCGCGCCGGTGCCCCGGAAGCCCAGGTGCGGTTCCACCGCCCACAGGCCGGGCTGCGGCGGGTGGTCGGAGAAGCGGTACGGGCTCCACAGCGGGGACCAGCCCTCGCGGTGCCCGTGCAGGGCGTCGGAGGCCAGCCCCTTGAGGGACTGCGTCCCGAACCCGAAGGCGGTCGGGGCCCAGCGCCGCTCCTTGACCCGGTCTATCTTGTGGGCGATCACCCCGAAGGGGTAGGCGCGATGCCGGTTGGCATACCCCTGGCGGATCATCAGCCGCTCGACGTTCTCGTAGATCTCGCGCAGCGGGCGGCGCTCGCGGACCTGCTCCAGGATCAGCTCGCGGTGCACCCGCAGATCGGACATCAGCCGGTCCTGTACGGGGTTCAGCCCGAGGCTGCCCGAGTACCCGATGTCGGCCGCGTACCCCTTGTGGACGGGCGCCATGTCCAGGATGAACGGCATCCCCGGCTCCAGCTTCCGGTTCGTCGGGAAGAACTGCAGAGGGATCTTGAAGTTCGCGAAGGCGGTGCGGTCCCCGAACCACGCGAACGGCAGGTGGAACCAGTCCCGCACACCGCGCTCGCGCAGCCACTCGCGCTGCATCCGCGCCGCCTCGCGCTCGGTCACCCCCGGCCTCAGCTGGGCCGCGACGGTCTCCGCGCACTCGTACGAGAGGCGTTGCACTTCCCTGAACCCCCGCAGGTCCGCCGAGAGTTGCGCGGTGCGTTCCCTGGTGTCCCCAGCCATGACAGCCGTCCGTCCGTAGAGCCGTACCCGCCCGTAACTTGACACTGATGAATGTGACAATGACCGGAGATCACGTCAAGGCCCGTGCACAGACCTGTGGACAAACTTGTCCGGACCGCATCAGCCTTTCGTCAGGGTCTGTAGTCCTGAAGGCGGAGACGGGATGACGCTCCAGGTCTGACGCTCCGCACGGCCGACGCCACTAACGTCGGAGCCGTGACTGTCATCGCGACCGAAAGCCTGAGCAAGCGGTACCCCCGAGTGACCGCAATCGACCGGCTCTCCCTGGACATCGGGCCGGGAGTGACCGGCCTCGTGGGTGCCAACGGAGCCGGCAAGTCCACGCTGATCAAGATCCTGCTTGGACTGTCCCCCGCCACCGAGGGCCGCGCCGCCGTGCTCGGACTCGACGTCGCCACCCATGGCAGCGCCATCCGTGAGCGCGTCGGCTACATGCCCGAGCACGACTGCCTGCCGCCCGACGTCTCGGCCACCGAGTTCGTCGTACACATGGCGCGCATGTCCGGGCTCCCGCCGACCGCCGCCCGCGAGCGGACCGCCGACACCCTGCGCCACGTGGGCCTGTACGAGGAGCGCTACCGCCCCATCGGCGGCTACTCCACGGGCATGAAGCAGCGGGTCAAGCTGGCGCAGGCGCTCGTCCACGACCCCCAGCTGGTGCTCCTCGACGAGCCCACCAACGGCCTCGACCCCGTCGGCCGCGACGAGATGCTCGGCCTGATCCGCCGCGTCTACACCGACTTCGGCATCTCCGTCCTGGTCACCTCCCACCTCCTCGGCGAGCTGGAGCGGACCTGCGACCACGTCGTGGTCGTCGACGGCGGCAAGCTGCTGCGTTCCAGTTCCACCAGCGACTTCACGCAGATCACCACGACCCTCGCGGTCGAGGTCACCGACTCCGACACCCACCCGGACGGCACCGCCGCCCTGCGCAAGGCGCTCGTCGGGGCGGGCATCACCCTGCATGCGGGCGAGGAGCAGGGGCTGCCCGGAGCCGGCCACATCCTGCTCGTCGAGGCCACCGGCGAGGACACCTACGACACCGTGCGCGACACCGTCGCCGACCTGGGCCTCGGCCTGGTCCGCATGGAACAGCGCCGCCACCACATCGCGGAGGTCTTCCGCGACAACGACCAGCAGCAGCTCGTCCGGAAGGGAGCCGGTTCCGATGGCGCCTGACACCTCGACCCAGATCCACAACATCGGCTACCGGTCCTACGAGGGGGCCCGGCTCGGCCGCGCCTACGCCCGCAAGTCGCTGTTCTCGCAGTCCCTGCGCGGCGCGTACGGACTCGGCCGGTCGGCCAAGTCCAAGGTCCTCCCGATGCTCCTCTTCGCGGTGATGTGCGTCCCCGCGCTGATCATCGTCGCGGTCGCCATCGCGGTGCCCGGCTCCACCAGCCTGCCGATCAAGTACACGACGTACGCCCTGACCACCCAGGTGATCATCGGCCTCTACCTCGCCTCGCAGGCACCCCAGTCGGTCTCCCGGGACCTGCGCTTCAAGACCGTGCCGCTCTACTTCTCGCGGCCCATCGAGCGCGTCGACTACGTCCTCGCGAAGTTCGCGGCGATGGCCTCGGCCCTGTTCATCCTGACCGCCACACCGCTGCTGATCATGTGGATCGGCTCGCTGCTGGCCAAATTCGACTTCGCGGACCAGACCAAGGGGTTCGCCCAGGGACTGGTCTCCGTGCTGCTGCTCTCGGTGCTGTTCTCCGGCATCGGCCTGATCATGGCCGCGCTCACGCCGCGCCGCGGCTTCGGCGTCGCCGCCATCATCGCCGTGCTCCTGATCCCCTTCGGCGCGGTGACCGCCGTCCAGGGCATCGCGTACAGCACCGGTTCGACCGGTGCCATCGAGTGGATGGGCCTGTTCTCCCCGATCAGCCTGATCGACGGGGTCCAGGCCGCGTTCCTCGGCGGCACCTCCGCCTTCCCCGGCGGAGACGGCCCCTCGGCCGGCGTCGGCTTCGTCTACCTGCTCGTCGTCCTCGCCCTCATCGCCGGCTCCTACGCCGCCCTGATGGCCCGCTACCGGAAGGCCGGGCTGTGACCACCATCGACATCGACCACACCTCCCGCTGGTTCGGGAACGTCGTCGCCGTCAACGACGTGACCATGCGCATCGGCCCCGGCGTCACCGGACTCCTGGGCCCCAACGGCGCCGGGAAGTCCACCCTCATCAACATGATGGGCGGCTTCCTCGCCCCCTCCACGGGCACTGTCACCCTCGACGGCGCGCCGATCTGGCAGAACGAGCAGGTCTACAAGCAGATCGGCGTCGTGCCCGAGCGCGAGGCCATGTACGACTTCCTCACCGGCCGGGAGTTCGTCGTCGCCAACGCCGAGCTGCACGGCCTCGACGACGCGGCCGCCCAGCGGGCGCTCGCCACCGTCGAGATGGAGTACGCCCAGGACCGCAAGATCTCCACGTACTCCAAGGGCATGCGGCAGCGCGTGAAGATGGCCTCGGCCCTCGTCCACGACCCGTCCGTGCTGCTCCTCGACGAGCCGTTCAACGGCATGGACCCGCGTCAGCGCATGCAGCTCATGGACCTGCTGCGGCGCATGGGCGACAGCGGCCGCACCGTGCTGTTCTCCTCCCACATCCTGGAGGAGGTCGAACAGCTCGCCTCCCACATCGAGGTGGTCGTCGCCGGCCGCCACGCCGCCTCCGGCGACTTCCGCAAGATCCGCCGCCTGATGACGGACCGCCCGCACCGCTACGTCGTCCGCTCCTCCGACGACCGGGCCCTCGCCGCGGCCCTGATCGCCGACCCCTCCACCGCAGGCATCGAGATCGACCTCAAGGAAGGCGCACTGCGCATCCAGGCCGTCGACTTCGGCCGCTTCACCGAGCTGCTGCCGCGGGTCGCCCGTGCGCACGGCATCCGGCTGCTGACGGTCTCGCCCTCCGACGAGTCCCTCGAGTCGGTCTTCTCCTACCTCGTCGCGGCCTGAAGGAGCTGGCACCCATGTACAACCCCACCGTCGCCCGGCTCACCTACCGCGCGCTGCTCGGCCGCCGCCGCGCACTGATCCTCTTCGCGCTGCCCGCCCTTCTGATCGTCATCTCCCTCGCCGTCCGCGCGTTCACGGGCCTGGACGACAAGGTCGCGGCCGACCTGCTGGGCGGCTTCGCCCTCGCCACCATGGTTCCGCTGATCGGCGTCATCGCCGGCACCGGGGCCATCGGCCCCGAGATCGACGACGGCTCGATCGTCTACCTGCTCTCCAAGCCGGTGAAGCGTCCGACGATCATCATGACCAAGCTGATTGTCGCGATCGCCGTCACCATGGCCTTCTCCGCGATCCCGACCCTGATCGCAGGCTTCATCCTCAACGGCAACGGCCAGCAGATCGCCGTCGCCTACACCGTCGCCGCCCTCGTCGCCTCGATCGCCTACAGCGCCCTGTTCCTGCTGCTGGGCACCGTCAGCCGGCACGCGGTCGTCTTCGGCCTGGTCTACGCCCTGATCTGGGAGTCGCTCTTCGGCAGCCTGGTCTCCGGGGCGAAGACCCTCAGCGTCCAGCAGTGGGCCCTGGCTCTCGCCGAGAAGGTCGCCGGCGAAGGCTACGTGGACGCCACCGTCGGCCTGCCCACTGCGGTGATCCTGCTGTTGGTGGTCACCGTCGGCGCCACCGTCTACGCCGGCCAGAAGCTGCGCCGCCTCACCCTGGCGGGCGAGGAGTAGGCCCCGCCGCACCGGCTCCGCATCCAGTGCCCCGCCCGGCCCACCGGCCAGGCGGGGCACCGCCGTACGGGGCAAAATCAGTGCATGATCGAGCACACCGAGCCCGAGCCGTCCAGGCCCGTACGGTCCTGGATACGCTCCTCGCCCGGTACGCACATATGGCTGCTGATCATCGCCGTCACGAGCATCATCGTCGTGATCGCGCCCGACCACCTCGAGCACGTCCTGCTCCACCGCCACAGCAGCAATATCCACGAGCTCACCCGGCACCCCGTGCGGGCCCTGCTCTCCAGCGCCTTCTGGATAGCGAACCCGGCCTCGCTCGCCCTGTACGCCGTCCTCTTCGAGCTCTTCCACGCCCCCGTCGAACGCTGGCTCGGCACCCTGCGCTGGCTCGCCATCGTCGCGACCGCCCACATCACGGCCACCCTGATCAGCCAGAAGGTGGTCCTGATGGCCATTCAGGACCACCGGGCCCCGCAGAGCATGGTCCACGTCGTCGATGTCGGCGTCAGCTACGGACTCGCGGCCTCGATCGGGGTCCTCACCTACCGGCTGCCGAACCCCTTGCGCTGGCTCTACCTCGCCTGTGTCGTCGCCTTCTTCGGGCTCCCCCTCCTCACCGGAGGCACCTTCACCGACCTCGGGCACGCCATTTCGCTCTCCGTCGGCCTGCTCGCCTGGCCGCTGACCCGCCACCCGCACCCCAGGCATGTTTCACGTGAAACATGAGCACCGCGCTCGCCGGGCTGACGCACGGAAATTGACTGGTACGGGACGTACGCCCCGGGCAGAGTGAGTCGTGCGGGGAGCAACAAAAAGGTCCGGAGCAGCCACTTCGAGCGTGCCTTGCGGCGCGGGCTGTTCCGGACCTTCCCTGTTCCCCGCCGAGCCGTCAGGCGGCGCCCAGCAGGCGTTCCAGCACCACCGCGATGCCGTCCTCCTCGTTGGAGGTCGTCACCTCGTCGGCCACCGCCTTCAGCTCCGTATGGGCATTGGCCATCGCCACACCGTGGGCCGCCCAGCCGAACATCGGGATGTCGTTGGGCATGTCACCGAAGGCGATCGTCTCCGCCGCCTTCACGCCCAGCCGGCGGGCGGCGAGCGAGAGGCCGGTGGCCTTCGTCAGCCCCAGCGGCAGGATCTCCACTATGCCCGGGCCGGCCAGGACGATGTCCACCAAGGAGCCCACCGTCTCCCGCGCCACCTTCACCAGCGCGTCGTCGTCGAGCTCCGGGTGCTGGATGTACAGCTTGTTCAGCGGAGCGGACCACACCTCCGTGGTGTCCTCCAGGTAGAGCGCCGGCAGGCCCTCCTGCACCCGGTAGCCGGGCCCGAACAGCACGTCGCCGTCCACCCCGTCCCGGCTGGCCGCGAGCGCCAGCGGACCCACCTCGGCCTCGAGCTTCGACAGCGCCAGACCCGCCAGCTGCCGGTCGAGCGTCACCGAGGTCAGCAGCCGGTGGGCCCCCGCGTCGTAGACCTGCGCGCCCTGCCCGCACACCGCGATCCCCTTGTAGCCGAGGTCGTCCAGCACGCTCCGGGTCCAGGGCACGGCCCGGCCGGTGACGATGATGTGCGCCGCGCCCGTCGCGGTGGCCGCGACGAGCGCTTCACGGGTGCGTTCCGAGACGGTGTCGTCGCCACGCAGCAGCGTGCCGTCGAGGTCGGTCGCGACGAGCTTGTACGGGAACGGGGCCGGGCTCACTTGGCGATCGGCTCCAGGACCTCGCGGCCGCCCAGGTACGGACGGAGCACCGCAGGCACCCGCACCGAACCGTCGGCCTGCTGGTGGTTCTCCAGGATGGCGACGATCGTGCGCGGTACGGCGCACAGCGTGCCGTTCAGCGTCGAGAGCGGCGCGGTCTTCTTGCCGTCTCGGTAGCGGATCGACAGGCGGCGGGCCTGGAAGCCGTTGCAGTTCGAGGCGGAGGTGAGCTCGCGGTACTTGCCCTGCGTCGGGATCCACGCCTCGCAGTCGAACTTGCGCGAGGCGGAGGAGCCCAGGTCACCGGTGGCGACGTCGATCACCTGGAAGGGCAGCTCCAGGCTGGTCAGCCACTGCTTCTCCCACTCCAGGAGACGCTGGTGCTCGGCCTCGGCCTCCTCCGGCGCGACGTACGAGAACATCTCGACCTTGTCGAACTGGTGGACGCGGAAGATGCCGCGGGTGTCCTTGCCGTACGTACCGGCCTCGCGGCGGAAGCACGGCGAGAAGCCGGCGTAGCGCAGCGGCAGCTTGTCGGCGTCGATGATCTCGTCCATGTGGTACGCGGCGAGCGGGACCTCGGAGGTGCCGACCAGGTAGTAGTCGTCCTTCTCGAGGTGGTACACGTTCTCCGCGGCCTGGCCGAGGAAGCCGGTGCCCTCCATGGCGCGCGGGCGGACCAGCGCAGGGGTCAGCATCGGGATGAAGCCGGCCTCGGTGGCCTGCGCGATCGCCGCGTTGACGAGGGCGAGCTCCAGCAGGGCGCCGACACCGGTCAGGTAGTAGAAGCGCGAGCCCGACACCTTGGCGCCGCGCTCGACGTCGATGGCGCCCAGCGATTCGCCGAGCTCCAGGTGGTCCTTGGGCTCGAAGCCCTCGGCGCCGAAGTCGCGGATCGTGCCGTGCGTCTCGAGGACCGTGAAGTCCTCCTCGCCGCCGACCGGAACGTCCTCGTGGACGATGTTGCCGAGCTGGAGCAGCAGACGCTTGGCGGCCTCGTCGGCCTCGTTCTGCTCGGCCTCGGCAGCCTTGACGTCCGTCTTGAGCTGTTCGGCCTTCTTGAGCAGCTCTGCCCGCTCTTCCGGGGAGGCCTTGGGGATGAGCTTGCCGAGCGACTTCTGCTCATTGCGGAGTTCATCGAAGCGCATGCCGGAGGACCTGCGGCGCTCGTCGGCGGAGAGCAGTGCGTCGACGAGTTCGACGTCCTCTCCACGGGCGCGCTGCGAGGCGCGGACACGGTCAGGGTCTTCACGGAGCAGCCGGAGGTCAATCACCCCTCCAGGCTACCGGGCTGGGCTTCCTGGGCTCACACCGATATCACGCTGCGTGTCGCTATGTCCTAATTGCGGAGAATGGAAAACTCTGGCCGACTGGCTGGAAGTGACCCTTGTTGGGCGGTCAATAAAAGCGGCCCATTCCCTGAAAAGGGGCACAACCGGGGTATCCGGGCATCCTCTGAGCAGGGCGGAAGGCCTTCCTTGTCCACAGGAATTGTCCACTGCGGAGACTTTTCCACAGGCTGTGTGCCGGATCTGTGGACACGGAATTAGATCAATCCCCACCGGCGGGCCGTCCAGACGAATCAGGGTTCAAACCACCCTCACACACTCATTCGGGTGGGAATGACTCGCTCCAAAGAGTTGATCGGCGATGCGGGGGTGACGACGTTCACCTCCCGCTCCCCAGCGCGAAACCTGGGCCCGCCGACCGATTTGTCGACCTTGTCGCGCCGCGATGTCGACTAGTCCACAGGTCCCCATCTCGGCCTGTGGATAACTCTGTGGACAGTGGAGGAAGAGCTACGCCCGGCCGTCGAGGCAGCGCGTCAGCCAGTCGGAAGCGGCCGTGAAGTCACCGTCCGAGGTGCCGGGTCGCGGATCGCGCACGTCACCCTGAGCCACGCCCGCGCGCGGGTAGGAACCGAGGAAGCGGACCTGGGGGCAGGTGCGCTTGAGCCCCATGAGCGCCTCGCTGACCCTGCGGTCGGAGATGTGGCCCTCCGCGTCGACGGCGAAGCAGTAGTTGCCGATGCCCGCGCCCGTCGGCCGGGACTGGATCAGCATCAGGTTGACCCCGCGGACGGCGAACTCCTGGAGGAGCTCCAGCAGGGCACCGGGGTGGTCGTCGCCGAGCCACAGCACGACGGAGGTCTTGTCGGCGCCGGTCGGTGCAGCGGGCCGGGCGGGGCGGCCGACGAGCACGAACCGGGTCTCGGCGTTCTCCGCGTCGTGGATCTCGGTGACCAGCGGGACGAGCCCGTACGTGGCGGCCGCGAACTCGCCCGCGAAAGCGGCGTCGAAGCGGCCCTCCTGGACCAGCCGGGCGCCGTCGGCGTTGGAGGCGGCCGACTCCCACACCGCGTCGGGCAGGTTCGCCCGCAGCCAGTTGCGCACCTGGGGCTGGGCGACCGGGTGCCCGGTGACGGTCTTGACGTCCGACAGCGTGGTCCCGGGCCGCACGAGCAGCGCGAACGTGATGGGCAGCAGCACCTCGCGGTAGATCATCAGCGGTTCGCCGGAGGCCAGCTCATCCAGCGTGGCGGTGACACCGCCCTCCACCGAGTTCTCGATCGGCACCAGGGCGGCCGCGGCCTCCCCGTTGCGTACGGCATCCAGGGCGGCCGGGACCGAAACCATCGGGACGAGCTCCCGGGTCGCGGCTTCCGGCAGTGTGCGGAGGGCGGCTTCGGTGAAGGTGCCCTCGGGACCGAGATAGGTGAAGCGGGTGGCCGACATGTGATCAGCCTAATGCCGGGCCCCCGGCCGCCGGGGCGCTGTTCATCCTTCGAGCAGCCGCTGCCCCACGTACTCCCCGTCGCGCGGGCCGGACGGCACCGCGTACAGCCCGCTGGACTCGTGCCGGATGAACTCCGACAGGGCGTCCCCGCGGTCGAGCTTGCGCTGGACGGGGACGAAACCGCGCAGCGGATCGGCCTGCCAGCAGATGAAGAGGAGCCCCGCGTCCGGGGTGCCGTCGGCGGCGATCCCGTCGTGGAAGGAGAAGGGGCGCCGGAGCATGGCGGCCCCGCCGTTCTGCGCGGGGGCGGAGATCCGGGCGTGCGCGTTGGACGGGATGACCGGCTTGCCGTCGGGGCCGATCTTGTCGAGGGCCATCTCGGTGGTTTCGTTGCCGCCGGTGAGGGGCGCGCCGGTGGCCTTCGTACGGCCTATGACCTGCTCCTGCTGGGCCAGGGACTGCTTGTCCCAGTCGTCGAGGAGCATCCGGATGCGGCGTACGACGGCGTACGAGCCCCCGCCCATCCAGGCGTGCTCGGCGGGCCCGGGGCCCGCGGCGGGGACGAAGATCCGCTTGTCGAAGTCCGGCTGCGCGGGCTTCGGGTTGCCGGTGCCGTCGATCTGGCCCATGAGGTTGCGCGCGGTCATCGGGGCGGCGGTGGCACCGGGGGACCGGTTGAAGCCGTTCATTTGCCAGCGCACGCGGGCGGCGTCCCCCGCGTCCTTCTGCAGGGCGCGCAGGGCATGGAAGGCGACGAGCCCGTCGTCGGCGCCGATCTGGACCCACAGGTCGCCGTTGCTGCGCTGGGCGTCGAGCCGGTCGGCGGAGAAGTCGGGCAGCGGGTCGAGGGCGGTGGGGCGGCGAGCGGCGAGCCCGGTCCGCTCGAAGAAGGAGTGCCCGAAGCCGAAGGTGACGGTCAGGGAGGACGGCCCGGCGTCGAGGGCGATCCCGGTGTCCGTGGAAGAAACGGCCTTGCCTGCCATCAGCAGGCGGGCGGTGTCGGACCAGCGGCGCATCAGGGCGGCGGCCTCCTTGCGCCCGGCACCCGGGGCCAGGTCGAAGGCGAGGACGTGGCCCTTGGACTGCAGCGGGGTGGTGATGCCGCCCTGGTGGTCGCCGTGGAAGGCGACCTCGGTGGCGCCGAGTGAGGCGAGGCTCCCGGCGGCGCCGGGAGCGCCGGCCGGGGAGTCGGCGAGTGCGGAGTGCACGAGGGCACCGCCGGTGGCGCCGAGTGCGAGCCCGGCGGCGCCTGCGGCGCCGACGGTGCCCAGCAGCCGGCGCCGGGAGATCTCGATGTCGGGGTTGCTCTCGGTCACGCTGGTCAGCCGATCTTCACGTTCTTCTGCACGGTCGTCTGGTCGATGTCGGAGGTACGGACGGTCACGTCGATCCGCCATTCCCCGGCGAGCGGCAGCTGGACGCCGGATGCGCTCCAGTGTCCGGGGGCCGCGCGCTCCGGGATGAGCGGCAGGGGGCCGATGTCCTTGGCGGGGAGGGTGAAGGCGACCTTGATCTCGGGGATGTCGAGAGGCTTGCCCTCGGGGTCGTCGGCCCAGACGTGCAGCGAGTTGGCGCCGACCCGGCCCGGGTCGAGCTCCACCCGGACCGATCCCTTCCCGTTCTCGCCGCCGGTGTCGAACGGCAGGGTGATCTTGATGG
Source organism: Streptomyces sp. NPDC032745 (assembly GCF_055579465.1). Taxonomy (NCBI): domain Bacteria; kingdom Bacillati; phylum Actinomycetota; class Actinomycetes; order Kitasatosporales; family Streptomycetaceae; genus Streptomyces; species Streptomyces sp. NPDC032745. Next base: position 559,280 of record NZ_JBVING010000003.1, read on the forward strand.
CGCGGTTGGGGACGGCGGTGGCCGCGGACTCGCGCCCGCTCGCCTGCTCGGCGGTCCGGCCGGGTTCGGTGCTGGTGAGGACGGTGGTCACCGCGAGCAGGACGACGGCGACCCCGGCCTCGGCGAGGACGGAGCGGCGCAGCCCTGCCCGGGTCGGATCGGCGTCGCGGACCTGCTTCTCGCGTGCGTTCTCGCGGGCGGCACGCTGGCGGGCGAGCTGGGCGGCGCGCTTGGGGTCCTCGGGGACCGTGACGGCGGCCGGCCGTGTTTCACGTGAAACATCGCGCTGCCGGGCGATCTTGGACGGCTTCCCGGCGGGAGCGTCGGTGAGCCGTGCGGTCCAGGAGCGGGAGACGTAGGCGATGCCGACCAGGACGGCGACGAGCCCGACCTTCAGCAACAGGAGCCGTCCGTAGCTGGTACCGGTGAGGGCCGTCCAGCTGCCGACCTGGCGCCAGGACTGGTAGATGCCGGTGACGGTCAGCACCAGGACGCTGATGAACGCGACCCGGGAGAACCGCTGGACCGCCTCGCGTTCGATCCCGGGCACCTTGTGGAGGGCGACGAGCAGGGCTGTGAGTCCACCGAGCCAGGCGGCGACGGCCAGCAGGTGCAGGATGTCGGCGGGCATGGCGATACCGGGCTGGATGCCGGTCGAGGCGTGTTCGGACAGGGCCCAGGTGGCGGCGATACCGCCGGCGACGACGGCTCCGCCGATGCCCAGGCCGAAGAGCAGGTCGTTGGCCTCCTTGTCCGCAGCCTGCGCCTTGCCGTTGTCCTTGTCCCCGTTCTTGCCCTTGCCGATGTCCCCGGTCTCGGCGGTCCTGCGCGCAAAGGCGCCGAACAGCACGGCGATGAACAGCGCGGCAGCACCGAGAAGCAGCAGCCTGGAGACGAGGGAGGCGCCGGGCTTGGTCTCCAGCACGGCTTTGAGGCCGTCGAGGTCCAGCGCGTCGGCGAACTTCCCCGACCCCGTGTACGGGTTGCGGAGCACCAGCATCGCGAGCGTGGCGGCGGTGAGCGTGACCCAGGCGCGCACGACGAGCTTCTGCAGCGGGCGCTGCGCGGCGCCGCGGCGCCAGCACAGCAGGATGAAGGCGGCCCCGCCGACGAGGACGGTGAAACCGGCGTAGGCGGCGTAGCGGGCGATCCCGTACGCGATGCCGACGGGTCCGCCGCCCGCCTGCCCGGTGGGCAGGGCGACGCTGGTCGCCGAGGGGGCGCCGATGGAGAAGGTGAAGGCGCCGGAGACGGGGTGGCTGTCGGCGGACACGGCCTGCCACGCGACGGTGTACGTGCCGTCCGGCAGCCCGGAGTGCAGGGCGGTGCCGTAGCGGATGGTGGATCCGCTGCACATGTCGCGCAGTTCGCCGGTGTCCACCCGCCTGCCCTGCGGGTCCATGACGCGGATGGAGTCGTCGCCCATGGCGACCTGCTCCGAGAAGGAGAGGGTGACCTGGGCGGGGGCCGTGGCGACCACCGCCCCGTCCTTGGGGTCGCTCGCGGTGAGTGCGGCGTGTGCCGTGGCCGGGCCGGCCGCGGTGAACAGGGCTGCCAGCAGGGCCGCGAGGACCAGCGCGAGCCGCGGCAGGAGTGCCGCGGCCCGGACGCGAGCCGGGGAGGGGGCGATGGCCGTCATGGCGTGTCAGTACCTCGGTCCGTCAGTGGGCGCTGGTGTTCTGGGCGTTGTACGTCCGTTCCTTGACGTCCAGCTCGACCTTGACCGGTTCGGCCTTCTCGAAGTGCAGCTCGACGGTGACCTTGTCACCGACCTTCGGCGCGTTCTTCAGCCCCATGAACATGACGTGGTTGCCGCCGCGCTCCAGCCTGAGCTCGCCATTGGCCGGTACGTCCATGGCCGCGACCTGCTGCATCTTCTGGTCCTTGGTCTCGTGGATCTGCAGATCGTCCGAGAGCGGGCTGGTGACGGCCGTGAGCTTGTCGGCCGTCTTCGAGTCGTTCTTGATGACCATGAACGCGCCGGCCATCTTGTCGTTCACGGGCTCCGGCATGAAGGCGCCGGTGACCGTCATCCTCGGCTTGTCCGCGCCGGCCTTGGCGGCGGAGCCGGAGTCGGAGTCCGAGGAGCATCCGGATATGGCGAGCGCTGCCGTCAGGGAGAGTGCGGCGGCGAGGGTGCGGGTGGTGCGGGCGTTCACGGGTTCTCTCCCTTGATGATCTTCGGCAGGTCCTTGGTGTAGTCGTCGACGGTGCTGCCTTCGCCGTAGAGGAGGTACCCCTCGTCCGTCTTGGGCGAGAACGCGATGACCTGGGCGCCGTGCATGGAGACGACGCTGCCGTCGGCCTCCTTCTTGGCGGCCTCGATACCGATGCCGAGCTTGCGCGCGGCGGCCTGGATGGTGGCGAAGTCCCCGGTCAGTCCGGTGAAGGACGGGTCCTGGGCCTTGAGCCACGCGCCGAGGGAGTCGGGAGTGTCCCGTTCGGGGTCGGTGGTGACGAACACGACCTGGAGCTTTTCCTGGTCGGCCTTGGGAAGTGCCTTCTTGGCGACGGCGATGTTGCTCATCGTCAGGGGGCACACGTCGGGGCAGTTGGTGTAGCCGAAGTAGATGAGCGTCGGCTTGCCCTTGGTCTGCTCGCGCAGGTTCCACGGCTTGCCGGTGGTGTCCGTCAGGACCAGCTCCGGCTTGTCGAAGGGGCGGTCGAGGACCGTGGCGGTACCGGCCTTGGACTGGCCGGTGATCTGTGTGACCGCGTTGGTCTTGGTGGGCTCACCGCCGCAGGCGGTGAGGGTGAGCGCGGCCGCTGCCGCGAGGGCGGCGGCCGTCACACGTGTGGTGCGCATGGAGAAATGTCCCTGGGATCGGGTATGTGGTGCGGGCGGGCCGGCCACGAGGGCGGGCCGGCTGCGCGCACGTTCTGAATACGGGGATACGGCCTGTGGCCGCGTCGGGTCAGGAGGCGCGGCGACGCGAGGCGACACCGAAGGCGACACCGCCGAGTCCGATGACGATGCCTGCGACGCCGAGGACCCGCGCGGTCGTGTCGGAGGCGTCCGCGGCGGCTTCGTCGTGGCTGTGGTCGTCCTTGGTGGCGGTGGCGTTCTTGTCGTCGTGGTGGCCGTCGGCAGCCTTGGCCGCGGTCAGCTTCAGGACGGGCGCCGGGTTCTGCGGCTCCGCCGCGCCTTCCTTGGTCTCCTCGATCCAGCGGACGATCTCGTTGTTGTCGTACGTCTGGATCGCCTTGAAGACCATCTGGTCGGCGCTGTCGGGCAGCTTGCCGACGGAGACCGGGAACTGCTGGAACTTGCCGGGCTCGATCTTGCCGCCGCTCCAGGTCACCTTGGTGACGACCTCGTTGACCTGCTTGCCGTGCACGGTGAGCGGCTTGTCGAGCTTGGTCTTCTCGACGTTCGACGTCCAGCCGGGGATGTCCTGCGGCATGACGGACGTCAGGGGCTGGTCCACGGGGAAGTTGACTTCCAGCTGTGTGGTCGAGGCGTTGTCGCGCTCGTTCGGAACCTTGAAGTTGATCGTCGCGTAGCCGCCCTTGGCGGCCTCGCCGGGCTGCACGCTGACGTGCGCGAAGGCGGGGCCGGACAGGACGAGGACGGCGCCGGCGGCAAGGGCGGCGGCGAAGGAGACGCGAGAGGTCTTCATGGCAGAAACACTCCACGGGGGCAGTGGTGACGGTGGCTCCGCGCACGGGCGCGCGCGGAGTTCGCGGCACCGGTTCTTCCGCCGGGTGCTCCGGGGAGGGGGTGCCGCGTCAGGCTGCGAGGGCGAGTGCCGTGCAGGGCGGCCCGCGCCTGATCACCGTGTGCTGGAGTGTCTCCCGGCCGGTGTGGGCAGCGGGTTCGGCAGCGCTACCGGTGGCCTGCGGGGTACCGCCAGGCGTGCCCGCGAGCCCGGCGCCGAGGGCGCGTACGAAGGCCAGCGCGGCGCGCAGCGGGCGTACCGGATCGGCTTCGGCGGAGGTGCGGGACAGCTCGACGAGCCGGAACAGGGCGGCGTCGCCGCGCCCCAGCAGCCAGCCCGCGGCCAGCGCGGCCAGCAGGTGGCCGACGAGCATGCCGGTGCTGAACAGGCCGGTGGCGGGCGCCGCGTAGGCCTGGGCCATGTGCGCGTGGCCGGCATGTGCCTGCGCCGCGGCCTGCCCTGCGGCCTGGGCCGTCATGGCGGCCGGGTCCAGTCCGGCGGTCTCCAGGATCTGCCGGGCGTCGGCCGGGCTGAGCGGAACGGAGTTGCCCCCGCAGACCAGCCGGGCGGCGAGCGCCGCGAGCGAGGTGTCGGTGCCGGCGGGTGCCTGGGCCGCGGCGTCACCGTGCTGGGCGAGGCCGAACACGGCGTGCAGTCCGAGCTGCCCGAAGGCGAGCCCGGCGGCGATGCCGGGCAGCGAGCGCCGGCGTCCCGCGAGCGGGGCGGCGACCGCGAACACGGCGAGGAAGGCGATGACGAGGGCCCACCAGGGAACGATGGCGCAGGACGCCAGTGCGTGCCCGGCCGCGGACAGCACGACGCAGACCGCGGTGAACACCGCGGCCCGGGTCAGCCGGAGGCCGGCTCCGGCGGGCGTCGCGTGGGGGACAGTCATGGCCGGGCCATCATCGCACTGAGCTCACGCCGTCCATACGGCAGGTCCGGAAGGTCGTGAGTGCCCCTGTACGCGGGCTTCACCTCGGGTGTCCGCGCCGTGTGGAGGCCCGTGAGCCGCCGCATACACCGCTGCCCGGGAGTGCCGCATCGGCCGAATGAGGGCTGTGGCGCCCGCCGGGCGCTTACGCACCCCCGCGGGCGGCAATAGGTACCCGTATGAGCATCTGGTGGTCTCTCCACTTGAGGCGCGAAGCCGCGAGCGTGCCGCTCGCCAGGCGGTTGCTGCTGGGGACGATGGAGACCGCGGGGGTGGACCCGGACATCTCCTTCGATCTGTCGGTGGCACTGAGCGAGGCGTGCGCGAACGCGGTGGAGCACGGCGGCCCGGCGGCCGAAGCCGGTGTCGGCGCGGAACCGGATCCGGAGGCGTGCGCGGCGTACCGCGTCACGGCGTACCTGGACGGGGACTGCTGCCGCATCGAGGTGACCGATTCGGGCCCGGGTTTCCCGGCGGCGACGGTCGCGGGGCGCAGACCCCCGCCGGCCGGCCCCTCCGAGCCGTCGGAGAGCGAGCACGGCCGGGGCCTGTGGCTGATCGCGGAGCTCGCCGACCACGTCAGGCTCCGCAACCGGCCGGGCCGGGGTGCGGTGGTCAGCTTCGACAAGATCCTGAAATGGCGTGAGGGAGCGCTGCTGAAGGCGTCGTAGCCGCCCAAGTCCTCCCGGATACGCCGATGGACGGGACTCGCGTACGAGATCCCGCCCATCGGAGGTCAGCCGCCTGAGGTCGGCCTTCGCAGGCCGGCCGTCGCGGCCAGCCGGTATCAGCCCTTGAGGCGCGCCATCCAGGCCTCGACATCGGCCGAGGCACGGGGCAGCCCGGCCGACAGGTTCCGGTTGCCGTCCTCGGTGACCAGGATGTCGTCCTCGATCCGGACGCCGATCCCGCGGTACTCCTCGGGCACGGTCAGGTCGTCGGCCTGGAAGTACAGACCGGGCTCGACGGTGAGGCACACACCCGGCTCCAGCGTGCCGTCGACGTACGCCTCGGTGCGCGCGGCGGCGCAGTCGTGGACGTCCATCCCGAGCATGTGGCCGGTGCCGTGCAGGGTCCAGCGACGCTGCAGGCCGAGCTCCAGGACGCGCTCGACCGGGCCCTCCAGCAGGCCCCACTCGACGAGCTTCTCGGCGAGGACGTGCTGAGAGGCGTCGTGGAAGTCACGGAACTTCGCACCCGGCTTGACGGCCGCGATGCCGGCTTCCTGGGACTCGTACACCGCGTCGTAGATCTTGCGCTGGATGTCGGTGTACGTGCCGTTGATCGGCAGCGTGCGGGTGACGTCGGCGGTGTAGAGGGAGTGGGTCTCCACACCGGCGTCGAGCAGCAGCAGGTCGCCGGAGCGGACGTCGCCGTCGTTGCGGACCCAGTGCAGGGTGCAGGCGTGCGGTCCGGCGGCGCAGATGGAGCCGTAGCCGACGTCGTTGCCCTCGACGCGGGCGCGCAGGAAGAACGTGCCCTCGATGTAGCGCTCGGACGTGGCCTCGGCCTTGTCCAGGACCTTCACGACGTCCTCGAAGCCGCGGACGGTGGAGTCGACGGCCTTCTGCAGCTCGCCGATCTCGAAGTCGTCCTTCACGGCGCGTGCCTCGGAGAGGTAGACGCGCAGCTCCTCGTCGCGCTCCTTGGTGACCTTGTCGGTCAGAGCGGTCTCGATGACGGAGTCGTGGCCGCGGACGCCCCGCACCGGGCCCTCGGCCTCGGCCAGCTCGTCGGCGAGCTTGCGGACGTCCTTCGCGGGAATGCCCAGCAGCTGCTCGGCCTCGGCCAGGGAGTGGCGGCGGCCGACCCACAGCTCGCCCTGGCCGGAGAGCCAGAACTCGCCGTTCTCGCGGTCCGAGCGGGGCAGCAGGTAGACGGTGGCGGTGTGGCCGGTCTCGCCCGCGGGCTCGAGGACCAGGACGCCGTTCTCGGTCTGGTCGCCGGTCAGGTACGCGTACTCGGTCGAGGCGCGGAAGGGGTACTCGGTGTCGTTCGAGCGGGTCTTGAGGCGACCCGCGGGCACGACCAGGCGCTCGCCGGGGAAGCGCGCGGACAGCGCGGCGCGACGGGCGGCGGTGTGCGCGGCCTGGGCGATCGGCTCCAGCCCGTGCAGCTCGGTGTCGGCCCAGCCCGTGCGCATGTTCTCCGCGAGTTCGTCGCTGACGCCCGGGTACAGCCCGTTCTTGCGCTGCTTGTGCTTCTTCTGGGGCTGCTCTTCTTCCGGGGTCTCCGGGGTGAGCTCGTCAGCCACGTCTTCTCCTCAGCTACGACAGGACCGGGTATGGACCGCATCCATCGTATGTGCGAGGGGAAGACGCCCGGCGGCGGGTGTGATAAATCAGTCAAAACGGGCGGCGAGCAGGACGATGTCCTCCACCCCGTCCTCCGTGGCGGCCATGGCGGCGGTGGTCCCGGTGGCGGCCGCGGCGGCCGCGGATCCGGCGGGCGCGAGCGCCGGGTCGTCCTCCGGAAGCACCGTCCGCAGGATGTGGTCGCAGACGGCCGCCGGGTCGTCCCGGATGCCCCGGGGCACTCCGGCGGCCGCGGCGTGCAGCCGCGCGTAGGCCCGGTCCATCGGGTCGCCGGTCCGCCGCAGCAGCCCGTCGGTGTACAGCAGCACCGTTTCTCCAGGCGCAGGTTCGATCTCCACGCTCGGCGCTTCCCAGCACGACAGCATCCCGAGCGGCGCGGAGAGCGAGGTCTCCACGTACTCCGTGCGGCGTTCGCCGATGAGCAGCGGCGGGGCGTGTCCCGCCCCGGCCAGGATGATCTTCCGCTGGGCGGGCTCGCAGTACGCGAAGAGCGCGGTCGCGCAGCGCGCAGGCTCGGTCAGGCGCAGCAGCAGCTCCAGATCGGACAGGACCGCGACGGGGTCCTCCCCCTCCATGACGGCGTACGCGCGCAGCGACGCCCGCAGCCGCCCCATCGCGGCGACCGCGCTGGGCCCCGCTCCGGTGACGGAGCCGACGGCCAGCCCCAGGGCGCCCTCCGGCAGCGGCAGCGCGTCGTACCAGTCGCCGCCGCCGCGCGGTCCGGTGTGGTGGCGGGCGGCGAGCTGGACGCCCGGGATCCGCGGGAGCCGGCTGGGCAGCAGCTCCTCGGCGACCGTGGCCAGCCGGCTGCGGGACCGTTCCACCTCGAGCATCCGGGCCAGGTGTTCGGCGGCGTGCCGGACGTAGAGCCCGGCGAGATCGCGCTGGCGGTCGCTCGGCTCGGCCTGCTCGTCGTAGAGCCAGACGGCCGCGCCGAGCCGGCCGGTGGCCTCGGCGGTGAGCGGCAAGGCGTAGCTCGCGGCGTAGCCGAGCCGGGCGGCGACCTCGCGGTGGCGGGGGTCGACCGGGGTGCCGTACCCGCTCGAGCCGGGGACGGCGTCGGGTTCGGGGAGCACCTCGGAACCGCCGTGGGCGTCGGGGAGTCCGTCGAGGATCCGGCCGTACGAGGTCGCGGCGCGCGGGACGGTCTCGATGTGCCCGAGGTCCGCACGGCCGAGGCCGAGGCCGATCGTGGCCGTCGGGCCGAGTCCGTCGGAGGGCTCCAGGACGATCAGGCCGCGGCGGGCGCCGACGAGCGCGGCTCCGGCGCGCAGGAACTCCTGGAGGGAGGAGTCGAGGTCACGGGCGCGGGCGAGGCGTTCGGTGAGCTCGTGGAGGGTGGTGAGGTCGGAGACCATCCCCGCCAGGCGGTCCTGGATCAGAGTGCTCGGTGCGGGGACCGGTGCCGGGGCCGGTGCGGGGGCTGTTCGGGCGGGCGTGGGCGCCGCAGTGTGCGGGACCGCGGTAACTGCTGGATCGATTCCAGCCACTTTCGGCAGATGCGGGGCGCTCATGGCGTCCGCCTTTCCACCTGGTGCGATTCGCCATATAGCATCGCAAACCCCCAGATCGTGCTGCGCCGCCATCAATGAATCCACATCTACACGCACACGAGGATCGATGTCCAGCATTGCCCAGGTGGGAATCCTGGTGTCCGTGGGGCTGCAACTCACTGTCCAGCCAAGGCTAGAACTTGGCCGGAAAGAACTGGAAGCGGACGGTTTTTGCGATCGACTGGTCAGGCGCCGGAGTGGCTCCGGGTACCTAGTCGGTGGTGCCCGGGGAGAGTTGGCGCAGCCCGGTGGTCGCCGGGAACCGCCCGGCACGGGCCGTCGTCCTTAGCGGCGGCAGCCGGTCTCGGCACCGGCGCGGGTCGCGTTCCGCCCCCGCCGGACGTTTCATGGACCCGTAAGAAAACTGCACGAACCGTGTGAACCTGCTTCTGGCGGACAGTGACGCGAAACGTGTACGTGTGGTGAGACACCGGTTACATGGTGTGATGTGGCCCTCGGCGTTCAACGGAAAGGAACGAGCGCTCATGCGCGAGATCCTCGGAAGGCGTCTCCAGCGGCTTCGCAATCGCCTGAAATCCCTTCGCCCCGCCCCCGGGCAGAGCGGTGACCAGGCCCTCTTCGACGCGGCGCTCACCTGCGCCACCGCCTGGCAGTGGCCGGTGCTGCCCGGCGTCGGCCGCTCCGGCGCCGACAGCACCCGGTGCGCCTGCCCCGACCCCGACTGCGTCGTCCCCGGCGCCCACCCCTTCGACCCCGGGCTGCTGGCTGCGACCACCGACCCCCGGATGGTGGCCTGGTGGTGGACCAACCGGCCCACCGCACCCGTGCTGCTGGCCACCGGCGGGTCCGCGCCGTGCGCCGTGAGCCTGCCGGCCGCCGCGGCCGCGCGGGCCGTCGTACGGCTGGACGCGCAGGGGATGCGGCTGGGCCCGATCGTGGCCACCCCCACCCGGTGGTCGCTCCTGGTCGCGCCGTACTCGCTGGAGCGGCTCGGCGAACTCCTGTACGCCAAGGACCACGTGCCCTCCGCGCTGCGCTTCCACGGCGAGGGCGGCTACCTGTTGCTCCCGCCCTCCCCCGCGTCCGGCGGCGGGCAGGTGCGGTGGGAGCGCGAGCCCGCGGATGCCGGGGGACTCTGGCTGCCGGAGATCGAGGCCGTCGTGGACGCACTGGTCGAGGCGAGCAGCGGGGCCTCCGGCGGCGGCAGCCGGCTCGCGTACTGATCACGCACGGTGGGCGTACGGCCCGCGCGCGAGCGGCCGCAGCGGCGCGCCGGGCGCCCGCGGATCACTCGTACGGGTGCCAGTGCGACGAGTTTCCAAGGGAATTGGGCGCGGGGATCTCCGCGCCCCATTCCAGCATCGCTATGTTCGCCGAATGAATCTCCGCTTGATCGGTATCAGCGCGGGTGTGCTGATCATCTTGTCGCTCCCGCTGGCAGGAGCGATCGCCGGACCGGATTTCGCCGGTCAGGACGACGGAAAAGGCGGCGGGTTGCTCTCCTCGCTCGGGCTGGTCGATCCGGCGGGCGGATCCCGTGCGCCGGCGCCCGGTGCCCCGCCCGCGAGGCACGCCGGGCATCCGCAGGCCGGGCAGTCGCAGCCGGGTCCGTCCGAGCAGCCCCGTACGGATTCCCGGTGCGGCCCCGAACTCTCCTCCCCGCAAGGCGTGGAGGCGCAGACCTGCATCCTGGTGGGCGAGGGGCGGACCTGGGGCCGGAGCTACTACCGCAACACCACCGGGCACGCCCTGGACGCCGTCCTGACGGTGATGGGGCCCGCGGGGCGCACGGTGCAGATCCGGTGCGCGGTCGGGGCGGGCGACGAGCCGGGACTGTGCGAGACGCCGCGGGAGGACTCGGCGGGGGCGCCGGACGCCTACTCGGCCGTTGCGGAGTTTGCAGTTCCGGATGATGAAGGGCGACTGCTGCTGCGGTCCGGGAGCAACTCACCGGCACCGGCCGACGGTTGAGCGACGGCGGAAATGGAAGGGCCCGGTCGCTGGCGACGGGGGATGCACCAGCGACCGGGCTACAAGAACGGTAACAAGAGATCGCCTGTTCGCAAATTCGATCTCTGATATTCAGACACCGATTTGCAGGCGATTAGCGGGAGTTGTGACCCCAGTCACCGGTCCTGCAGGGGCCCGGCGGTCAGCTGAGCGTGACCTGGCGGTTGGTGAGTCCGCCGCGCGCCCGGCGCTCCTCCGCGGTCAGCGGGGCGTCCGCGGCCAGGGCCGTGGCCAGCCGCTCCGCGAACTCCGCCGCAGGCTTCTCCACGTCGTCGGCGGTCACTCCGGTCGGCAGGTCCCAGACGGGGACCATCAGGCCGTGCGCCCGGAAGGAACCGACCAGTCGGGTGCCTTCGCCGAGCGAGGAGGTGCCCGCGGAGTGCAGCCGCGCAAGGGCGTCGAGCAGCTTCTCCTCGGCGTGCGGCATGACCCAGCGCAGGTGGTTCTTGTCCGGGGTCTCGCACCAGTAGGCCGCGTCCACGCCGGCCAGCTTGACCGTCGGGATGGCGGCGGCGTTGGCGCGCTCGAGGGAGGCGGCGATCTCCGGGGAGGCGCTCTGGGCGCTCTCCGCATCCGGAATCCAGAATTCGAAGCCGCTGTGCACAACCGGCTCGAAAACGCCGTCCGTGTCCAGGAGATCCTGAAGTCGAGGACCCTCGGCGGGAACACGGCGGGCCGGAATCGGGGTACCCGGTTCCGCGACGAGCGCGCGCTCCAGCGTGTCGGCCATGTCCCGGGAGAGGTCCCCGGTGGTCGAGTCGTTCTGCAGGCCGAGCAGGACGGACCCGTCCTCGCGGCGCAGCGCCGGCCAGGCCATGGGCAGTACGGTCACCAGCGTGACGGAGGGGACGCCCTCGGGCAGGCCGCCCTTGAGCGTGAGCGGGATGGTCGCCGCGGGCACGAGCTCGCGCAGCGCGACCCAGTCGCACTCGCCGGGCAGGCCCTCGAAGGGGCGTGCCACGTGCTCGGTGACGGCGTGCGCGGCGGCTGCTCCGTGGCAGGCCTTGTAGCGGCGCCCGGATCCGCAGGGGCAGGGCTCGCGTGCGCCCACCACCGGGATCTCCCCGTTCTTGAGCTGCGGCTTTGCAGTCTTGGCTGCGGGGCGCTTCTTGGCCATCGTGGGTGTCTCCCGGTTGCGGCGGTACGGCGTTGTGTCTGGGCGCGAGCCTAGCCGTTCGTACCGCTGCAACCGGGAGGATGCGGCCGGGAGCACGGTCGGCGTGCGCTCCCGGCGGCCGCTCGTTCGGATGGCCGAAGGTGCGGGTGCTGCTGTCGGGGATCCTGGTCGGGTCCGCCTCGGGGATCCGTGCCGGGATCCGGGTCGGGTCCGCGTCGGTATCCGGTCACGGATTCAGATCGTCGAAGGCCGTGCTGAAGTCGATCGCCGGGGGCGCAACGCGCGTAGCGAAATCGTCGTGCCGGGGCCCACATGCAACGGTCACCCATACGGTGACCTCGCCTGCCGCTCCGTCCCGGACACCCCAGTTCTGGGCGAGGGCGCTGATGATGTTCAGCCCCCGGCCGCCGCGCGCTGTGACCGAGGGCGTGGCCGGAACCGGGCGGGTGGGACCGCCCCCGTCCGTGACCTCGACCGTCAGCCGCCCCGCCTTGTCGATGCGCCAGGCGGCGCGTATCTCCCCGTCCCCGATCTCCCCGGCGCCCAGCGGTCTGCCGTGTCGGCAGGCATTGCTGAGCAGTTCGGAAAGGATCAGTACGGCGTCGTCAACGACCGATTCGGACACCCCGCTCATACGCAATTGCTCACGCATGCGGCGTCTCGCCTCGCCCACGCCCGCAGGACCATGGCATACGTCCATGCACGACGACGTGGGCACTTCCTGTGCCACCACCAACGCCACCCCCGGAACCTCCTTAGCCCCACGCCATGGTCTGGATGCCCCAATGGCCTGGACCGGAAACCGACCGAGCAGAGCCCTCTGACGCATTCATGACCAGCGATTGCGGAGCGGATGCGCCGGGGCACACCCTGTCACGTGCGCGACCTGCGGGACGGGTGGGCAAAAGGGGACGTCAGCGCCCGAGCTGTGACAGAACTTGGCGCGGCCTGTTCGTAATGATCGCTTCTACACCCAGATCAGCGCAGAGCTGAACGTCTTCCGGTTCGTTAACGGTCCATACGTGTACGGAGTGGCCCGCGCTCTGGAGCCTGCGGATGAACCCGGGATGGCTGCGCACGATGCGCATCCCCGGACCGGCGATCCGTACCCCGGCCGGCAGCCGCCCGTCGCGCATCCGGGGCGAGATGAACTGCATCAGGTACACGGTCGGGATCGTCGGCGCGGCCGCCCGCACCCGGTGCAGGGAGCGTGCGGAGAAGCTCATGACGCGGACCGGGTGCGGGCCCTCGGCGGGCGGCGCGTCCAGCCCGAACCGCTTGAGGAGGAAGAGGAGGCGTTCCTCCACCTGTCCGGCCCAGCGGGTCGGGTGCTTCGTCTCGATGGCGAGCTGCACCGGCCGGTCGGCGTCGGAGACCAGCTCCAGCAGCCGCTCCAGGGTGAGCACGGAGGTGCGCTCGGGGTCGGCGTCCCAGTCGGGGGACTCCTCGCGGTCCTTCCAGGAGCCGAAGTCGAGGGCGGCGAGGTCGGCCAGCTCGAGGGCGGAGACGGCGCCGCGGCCGTTGGAAGTGCGGTTGACCCGGCGGTCGTGGACCAGGACCAGGTGGCCGTCGGCGGTGAGCCGGACATCGCATTCGAGGGCGTCGGCGCCGTCCTCGATGGCCTTGCGGTAGGCGGCCAGGGTGTGCTCGGGGGCATCCTCCGAGGCGCCGCGGTGGGCGACGACCTGGATGGGCGGCATTGCGTGGGTCACCGGGTCATGGTGCCACCGGGAAGGCGCCCGGTGTCGGGATCCGCCCTCCGGATGCGACCGAAATGCCGGAGATAAAGGATGGGGGAGATACACAGGTCCGGCTTACAGTGCTCTGACGGGTCATGGGGAAGGCTTTTCCCAGGAACTTGTGCGGCACGTCGAACGTTCAGTCGGGCCGAACCGCCAGTTTGTCTGAAGCCGTGTGTGACGAGGAGAAGAGCGCTGTGAGCACCGAGAACGAGGGCACCGCGGCCCCGACGCCCCCCGCGGCCCCGTCGGCACGCCCGGTGGCCGCTCCCGCCCCCGAGACGTCTGCCCACGCACCGGCCGCAGAGGCCCCCGCGGGCGCCCCGGCACCTGCTCCGACGGCACCTGCTCCGACGGCAGAGCAGGCCGCCGCCACTCATGCCCCCGCGCCGGCCGTGCCCGCCGCGGAGCCCGTCACCCAGCAGCTCCCGCCGACGCCCGCGCCGGGCGCGGAGCCGACGCAGCAGCTCCCGCCCACCCCCGCCCCGGCCTACGCCCAGGCCGCCGCGCCGCAGGCCCCGGCCGCGCACGGCGCCGAGGGCTGGCCGCCCCCGCCGCCCGGCGTCCCGGCGTACGGATCCGGCGGCCACGACGGCGGCGCCTGGGGCGCACCCCTGACCGCGGGCGGCATGCCGCCCGCCAAGCCGAAGGGCAAGGGCGGCCTGGTCGCCGCGGTGCTCGTGGCCGCCCTCCTCGCGGGCGGCGTCGGCGGCGGCATCGGCTACTGGGCCGCCGAGCGCAACGACAACGGCTTCGGCTCGACCACGATCACCGCGGGCAACACCCCCAAGGACCTCAAGCGGGAGGCCGGTTCCATCGCGGGCCTGGCCGCGGGCGCGCTGCCCAGCGTCGTCACCATCGAGGCCTCGGCCGGCGACGGCGAGGGCGGCACGGGCACCGGCTTCGTCTACGACCAGCAGGGCCACATCCTCACCAACAACCACGTTGTGGCTTCCGCCGCGAACGGCGGCAAGCTCTCGGCGACCTTCTCCGACGGCAAGAAGTACGAGGCCGAGGTCGTCGGCCGGGCCCAGGGCTACGACGTGGCCGTGCTCAAGCTGAAGAACCCGCCGGCCGGGCTCAAGCCGCTGCCGCTCGGCGACTCCGACAAGGTCGCGGTCGGCGACTCGACCATCGCGATCGGCGCCCCCTTCGGCCTGTCGAACACGGTCACCACCGGCATCGTCAGCGCCAAGAACCGACCGGTGGCCTCCGGGGACGGCTCCGGCAGCAAGAGCTCGTACATGAGCGCACTCCAGACGGACGCCTCGATCAACCCCGGCAACTCCGGCGGCCCGCTGCTCGACGGGCGCGGCGCGGTCATCGGCATCAACTCCGCCATCCAGTCGGCCGGCAACGGCGGCTTCGGCGGCGGGCAGGCCGGTTCGATCGGCCTCGGCTTCGCCATCCCGATCAACCAGGCGAAGAACGTCGCCGAATCGCTGATCAAGACGGGCAAGCCGGTCTACCCGATCATCTCCGTCTCAGTGGACCTCCAGGCCAAGACCGACGGCGCCAAGATCTCCGAGCAGGGCGCCCCCGCCAACGAGCTGGTCGACCCCAACGGTCCGGCCGGCAAGGCGGGCCTCAAGCCCGGCGACGTCATCACCCGGTTCGGCGACAAGTCGATCGACAGCGGCCCGACCCTCATCAGTGAGATCTGGACGCACAAGCCCGGCGACGTCGTGAAGCTGACCTACCTGCGCGACGGCAAGCCGAACACCGTCGACATCACGCTCGGCTCGCGGGTCGGCGACAAGTAACCACGGTTCCCCGGCCGGTCCCCGCGCGCGAGGACCGGCCGGGACCGCTGGCCTGATGGCGAGGGTCCGTGGGCGCGAATACGCCTACGGACCCTCCCAATGTCCGCTTATGCTTCCCACGTGTTCGATTCGCGGCACATACGTACTTTCCACGAAGTGGTCACCAACGGGTCATACTCGGCGGCCGCTCGCGTTCTCGGCTACACCCAGCCTGCTGTCACCCAGCAGATGAAGGCGCTGGAACGCGCCGTCGGCACCCCGCTGTTCACCCGGGTCGGCCGAAAGATGCAGCTCACCGAGGCCGGGGAGTCCATGGCCCGGCACGCCGAGTCCATCCTCGGCAGTCTCTCCGCCGCAGAGGCCCAGCTCAAGGCGTACGCACGCCTGCGCACCGGGCGGGTACGGCTGTGCGGCTTCCCCAGCGCCAACGTCACGCTCGTCCCGGAGGCCCTGAGCAGCCTGGCCAAGGAGCATCCGGGCATCCAGGTCGAGCTGCTGGAAGGGGAGCCCCCCGAGTCGCTGCGCCGGCTGGAGCGCGGGGAGTGCGACATCACCCTCGCCTTCACCTATCCCGGGCTCCATGAGGAGATTCCGGAGGAGGTCGCCGAGGTCAGACTCATGGAGGACCAGCTGACGGTGCTGCTCCCGACCGGGCACCCACTGGCCCGGCGGCGGGCCGTGCACCTGGCCGACCTGGCGGAGGAGCGGTGGATCGCCGGCTGTCCGCGCTGCCGGGCGAACCTGCTGCACGAGTGCGCCGAGCTGGGCTTCGTGCCCGACATCCGGTTCGCCACGGACGACAACCTGGTGGTGCAGAGCATGGTCGGGCAGGGCCTCGGCGTGGCGATGATGCCCGCACTGGTGCTTCCCTCCCTCTCCTTGAACAAGGTGTGCGGACGGGCGTTGCAGCCCGCCGCGCGCCGGCACATCGCCGCGCACGTCTACCGCGACCATCTGCGGATCCCGGCGACGTCCGTGGTCCTCAACGCGCTGAAGCAGGCGGCCTCCAACCGCGTGGGCTGCTGACCGTCTGGCGGCTCCTTCCCCGAATCCATAAGCACTGCTTGGGATTTCAGGTGAGAACTGTCGTTGGACGTGATGGGACGGCTGTCCGACGCTGCCCATATGACCACCACTACGCCGGCCCGTACGACCGCGAGGATGGCCGCCCTCGTCAGTGAGATCCGTACGGTCGTGGACCGGGGGCTGGCCCCGGACGTGACTGCCTACCTCGTCGGCGAGCGCGTCGCCCCGCACCTGGGCACGGCCGACCTGCTCACCCCCGAGCAGCGCGAAGGGCACCCGGACCGGTACCGGCAGCACGTCCTGCACGCGGAGCCGGACGGCAGCTTCTCGGTGGTCGCCCTGGTGTGGCTGCCCGGCCAGGAGACCGCCATCCACGACCACGTCTCCTGGTGCGTGGCCGGGGTGCACGAGGGCGAGGAGAGCGAGCTCCGCTACCGGCTGGCTCCCGCCGCCGGAGAGTCCTGTGCCCGGCTGGTGGCGACCGAGCAGGTGGTCAACGGCCCCGGCGACGTCTGCGGATTCGCCCCGCCCGGCGATATCCACAAGGTCCGCAACTCCTGTGGCACCACGGCGATATCCCTTCACGTCTACGGAGCCGACGTCATCCGCCTGGGCAGCAGCGTCCGCCGCGTCTATACGCTCCCCACCGACTGATGGCCCTGCTGAACCGCCCGGTACGCGGGGCGGAGACAGAAGGCGCAGGGCGTGTTTCACGTGAAACATCCTCGTCCTGGCCGGGGTTGGGGCTGGCGGCCGTGGGCGTGCTGGTGGCGTGGTGTGTGCACCGGCTGGTGCCCGACGTGCCCATGCTGACCGCGTCGGTGGTCCTCGGCATCGCGGTGGCCCATCTCCCGGGCATACGCGAGGTCGTACGCGGAGCAGCCCGGCCAGGGCTTTCGCTGGCCGGGCGGCGGCTGATGCGGATCGGCATCGTTCTGCTGGGCCTCGGCCTGGGCCTGGACCAGGTGCTCCGGCTGGGCTGGGCCACGGTGGCGATGGTGGCCGCGGTGGTCGCCGCGACCTTCTTCGGCACGCTCTGGCTGGGCCGCAGGCTCGGGCTCCCCGGCGACCAGCCGCTGCTGATCGCCACCGGGTACTCCATCTGCGGGGCCTCGGCGATCGGCGCGGTGAGCCAGGTGTCCGGCAGCGACGAGGAGGACGTGGCCGCCTCGGTGGCGCTGGTGACCCTGTGCGGGACGCTGGCCATCGCGGTCCTCCCCCTCCTCCAGGACCCGTTGGGGCTCTCCGACCCGGCCTTCGGCCGCTGGGTCGGCGCGAGCGTCCACGACGTCGGCCAGGTGGTCGCCACCGCCCAGACGGCGGGCCCGGGAGCGCTCGGCGAGGCCGTCCTGGTCAAGCTGATGCGGGTGGCCCTGCTGGCCCCGCTGGTGGCCGCCGTGGCCTTCTCCGTACGGGCACGCCGGCAGGGTGTGCGCACGTCCTCGGGCCGCCGCCCGGCGCCGGTGCCGCTGTTCGTGGCCGGGTTCCTGGCCGCGGCCGCGCTGCGCGCCACCGGGGTGCTGCCCGACGCGGCACTGGTGTGGGCGCACACCATGCAGGAACTGCTGCTTGCGGCGGCCCTGTTCGGACTCGGCAGTGCGGTGGACCTCCCCCGGCTGGCCAAGACCGGCGGACGGGCCGCGGTACTGGGGCTCGGCGCCTGGATCGTGGTGGCCGGCGTCTCGTACGCGGGAGTGCTGCTGACGATGTGACCCGCGGCCACCTTCCATCGACGGGAGTTCGCCAATTCCTGGCCGGAACCGACCGAACGTTCCGACCGTCTCCTGACTTCTCGTGCCGCGCGTGCGACTCTGCGGCCGATCCGCACCGACAGCTCTTCACCCCCACCCTGCCCGCTCCGACGGGACCGGGCACGGCAGAAGGAGTCCTGCGTGAATCGTCATCGCACGGCAGCATCGGTCCTCATGGCGGCGGGCGCCCTGATCGCGGGCGCGCTGACGTCGGCCACCCCCTCGGCCGCCGCAGACGCCCCGGCCTCGTTCAAGCAGCAGCCCAGCCAGGGTTTCTGGACCGCCGAGCGGATGCGCAGCGCCACCCCGCTGGACGTGACGGCAGCCCCCGGCGCCGGGCGTGCGCGGGTCGCGGCCTCGGACCGGCCCACGGCGGTCGCCCCGACGGCGGCGTCCTCCGCGGCGCCGTCCGCGGCGGCCTCCCCGACGGCGTTCCCGCAGGCGGGTGGCGCGTGGACGGGCGGCGGCGCGGTGGTCAAGACATCGGGCCGGGTCTTCTTCACCTTCGGAGACCGGACCGCATCCTGCTCCGGCGACTCCATCAGCAGCGCCAACGGCAGCACGGTCATCACCGCCGGCCACTGCGTGAAGTACCAGGGCACCTGGCACACCAACTGGATCTTCGTCCCCGCGTACGACAACGGGAACGCGCCCTACGGCCAGTGGTCGGCCACCAAGACCTTCGCCACCGACCAGTGGGCCGCCAGCGAGGACATGAACATGGACGTCGGCCTCGCCGTCGTCGCCCCACTGAACGGCCAGAAGCTGAGCCAGGTCGTCGGTGCCCAGGGGATCCTGTTCAACGGCGGCTACAACAAGAAGATGTACTCCTTCGGGTTCCCGGCGGCCGCGCCCTACGACGGCACCAAGCTGGTCTACTGCAGCGGGAACTCCGGCAAGGACTTCCTGCTGACCAAGGACCACGGCCTGGGCTGCAACATGACCGGCGGCTCCAGCGGCGGCCCCTGGTTCCAGGACTTCAACGAGTCCACGGGCCTGGGCACCCAGGTCTCGGTGAACAGCTTCGGCTACACCTTCCTGCCCAACCGGATGTTCGGCCCGTACTTCGGCAACGAAGCGAAGGCGGCGTACGACAAGGCCCAGAATTCCTGACCCAGCCGCCCCCCACCTGCCGGTACTCTGTACCGGCCAGGTGGGTTGCCCGAGCGGCCTAAGGGAACGGTCTTGAAAACCGTCGTGGCGCGAGTCACCGTGGGTTCAAATCCCACACCCACCGCATCAGGTCGGCGTCGCTGACCGGAAGGGGCGTCCCCCGTCAGGGGGGCGCCCCTTCGTCATGGGCGGGGTGCGTCCGGGGTGCGGAAGCGGCCGGGGGTGGTGCCTGGGCCTGCTCGAGGCGGATGGTCTGGGCCGGACCAGGGCGAGCGCGAGGTGGGCCATGGCGGCACCTGCGGTGATCACCCCGTCGGCGTGGGCCGGCATGTTGCTCTCGTCCAGTGCCACGCGCGGGTAGGCCTGCCGGAAGGCCGGGGCCAGCCACCAACTGGTGTTGGCGCCGAGCCCGTCCAGGCCCCCCCGCCTCGGCGAGGAGGAACGTGCTCGTGCAGGCCGCGGCCAGGGGGATGCCGTCGGCCCGTGCCTGCCGCAGGGCCTCGCGTTCCGGCCCCCGCTCCGCCACGCCACCCGGTCCAGCAGTGGTCCGGCTGCTCGGGGCCGGCGCCGGGCACGGCGAGGAGATCGGGCCGGGGCGCGTCCTCGACGGCGACGGCTTCGATCACGTGCCCGGAGGCGGTGCGTACGGCGCCGGAGCCGCTGACCCGGGTCAGCTCCCAGCGCGCCGGGGGATGGGGCAGCTCGGCGCGCAGCTCATTGGCCGTCTGCAGGACGTCGAGGACCGTGGCCGGCCCGGAGCCGAAGAGGTCGTCCATGACCAGCACCGAGGTCTGGATCTGCCACTGAGCGCGGCCGGGCGCCCGCTCCTGCGGTGGTCGTACCGCACGGCGCGCACCGCACAGCACCCATCGCGTGGCGCGCATCCCGCGGCGCGGTACGCCCCCTCAGAAGGAGACCTTCATGCCCAGCCCTTCCGTCCCCGACACCACCCGCGTGGGCCTGCTCACCGGCGCCCTGGCCCTGGCCGAGGAAGAAACCGGCACCACGGTCTGGTTTGCGCTGCGGCTCGGCCCGACCACGTTCGGCGTCTTCGACGCCTTCGGCAGCGACGAGGACCGCACCGCCCATCTCCAGGGGAGGATCGCCGCGGCTCTCATGGAGAACGCCCCGAAGCTGCTGGCCGGGGCCCCCGAGATCCTCCCGGTAGACGTCCTGGCCGCCAAGCTCGCCTGACGGGTCCGCCCGAGCGTCTCCGGGGCTGCGTCGAACACCTCGAGCCGACGGGGCCCTCCCGGCTCTTGGCGGCGTCAGCGTCGGCCGGCGGGTGGCGTTGCGCCCTTTGAGTGGTGTTTGTCGGAAGATCGGCGCGCGTGGTGGGGGTGCTGCGGTTGCGAATACATCATGACGAATGTATGCAGATCCGCCCGTCGGAACATCGCGAAACGAAGGACCCCGTCATGGCTCACCGCATCACCGTCACGTCGATCTGGACCGCAGTGGTCGCCGCCCTCGTGGCGCTGCTGGCCTCGCTCGGGTTCGGCGCCAAGGCCGCCAAGGCCGCCTCGGCCGTCGCTTCCGGCGCCCCCGCCGCTGCTCCTTCCCGCCGTGCGGACGCCGCCGTGCGCCGACCCGCCCGTCCGATGGGGCGCCGGACCTGGCGGGCGATGATGCGGGGCGGATCGCTCCCGCCGACCATCAAGCAGCGCATCCGCGCCGAGGCGCACGGCAAGGCCCCGTCGGTCCGCCGCTCGACCACCGCCGCCTCGCTGGCCGGGGGGACCTTCGGAGCCGGTCGAGAAGAGCTCGGGCTGGTCGCATAGCGCCCGTACGAGACGCATCGCGCACCTCGAACGGACGTAGCGGGCGGTACCCGTACCTGGCCGGCAATACGCAATACGCAATACGCGCATGCGATACGCGCACGCAGTACGCAGTACGCAGTACGCAGTGAGCAGCACGGAGTCGACAGCAGCAACGGCAGCAACACCAACACCAGCAGGCGCTGGAGCCCGGTCGGCAGGTCGCGACCGCGGATCGCGCCGGAGGTGTGCCCCCGGAGCGGGGCACGGGTGGGATGGCCCCGGCGGGCGCCGGGGGCGTGCAGGGGGCGTGAAGCTTGGCATTGCGGGGCCGCAGGCCCGGGAGACGGTGGGGTTCCCGGACGACGCGGCCCTTTTCGGCATGCCCGGCGCACAAGAGTTTGAGGGAACGTTTCGCCTCATGCGTGGCGGAGGTTTCAGCCCCCTCCGAGCCGCTGACCTGCGGTGTCGGGGCGCGAACGAGGTTTATCCGATGTTGCTCATGCTTGCGGGGGAATCGTGGGCTCCGGGGTGGTTCGCCGGGGATTCGGTGGGCAACTCTGGTCTCGCGACGTCGTCACCACACAGAACGACCGAGGCGGTCGGCCAACTGCCTTGGAGGAACTCCCACTTCGGTTTTCTGGAGGATTCAGACATGGCAAGCATCCGTACCGCCCGCGTCTTCGCCGCTGTCGCCGCTCTCCCCCTCGCCGTCGCCCTCTTCGGCGGTGTGGCCTCGGCCGACAACGGCTCCTTCGCGAACGACGGATCGAATGCGAGCGTCGCCAGCATCATCGGCAGCGGTGTCGGTGGGAACAACCACGGCAACTCGTCCACCTCCCAGCAGGTCGCCACCGGCTCGGGTGCGTCCAACCAGAACAACACCGCGCAGGTCAACGGCTCGGCCTTCACGGCGATCCAGCAGGGCAACCTCGCGGTCAACCTCCACCCCTGGTGGTAGACGCTCCCCGGGTCCTCTGAGTCTTGAGGGCGCCTGTGCCACCGGACCGGCTGGGGTCCGGTGGGGCAGGCGCCCTCGCGCGTCCGGACGACGATCCGGCCGAGCCCCTTCCGGGTTCTCCCGACCTTGACATCGACAGGGAATCTGACGGACAGTCAGGTTCACTCGATGATGTGATGCCGGGAGGCCAGCGCCGTGCACCTCGCCCCGACCGAAGGCCAGTTGCGGCTCCGCGCCGAACTGCGGGAGTACTTCCACGATCTGCTGCCGGACGGGCCTCCCGAGGACCCCGTCGCCCAGCGCGCACTGCTGCGCCGCATCGGCGCCGACGGACTGCTCGGCCTCGGCTGGCCCGTCGAGTACGGCGGCCAAGGGCGCGGCCCGGACGAGCAGTTCGTGTTCTTCGACGAGGCCTACCGGGCCGGCGCCCCCGTCTCCATGGTCACCCTCAACACCGTCGGCCCGACCCTGATGAAGTACGGGACCCCGGAGCAGAGGGACTACTTCCTGCCCCGGATCCTCCGCGGTGAGACCGTCTTCGCCATCGGCTACTCGGAGCCCGAGGCCGGCACGGACCTCGCCTCGCTGCGCACCCGCGCCGTACGCGACGGAGCCGACTGGGTCGTCGACGGGCAGAAGATCTTCACCTCCAACGCCCAGAACGCGGACTGGATCTGGCTCGCCTGCCGCACCGATCCCGACGCCCCCAAGCACAAGGGCATCTCGATCATCCTGGTGCCCACCGACGCCCCGGGCTTCGCCTGGACCCCGATCGACACGGTCGGCGGCCTCACGACCACGTCGACGTACTACGACTCCCTCCGCGTGCCCGCCGGCAACCTCGTCGGCCCCGAGCACGGCGGCTGGGGACTGATCACCAACCAGCTCAACCACGAGCGCGTGGCCCTCGCAGCCATCGGTATGCAGGCGGAGGACTTCTACACGGGCGCGCTCCGCCACGCCCGCACCCCCGATCCGGTCACCGGCGAACGCCCCGCCGACCTGCCCTGGGTGCAGTCCCGGCTCGCCGAGGCCCATGCCCGGCTGGCCGCCGTACGCCTCCTCAACTGGCGCCTCGTCCAGGACGTGGGCAGCGGCGCGCTGGCCCCCGGCGACGCCAGTGGCGTGAAGTTCCTCGGCACCGAGTCCACCGTCGAGGTGTACCGGATGTGCCAGGAGGTGGTGGGCGAGGAGGCTCTCGTACGGGGGCCTGCGGCCTTCGCCGGCGGCGAGCTGGAACGGATGAACCGGGCCGCCCAGATCAACACCTTCGGCGGCGGGGTCAGCGAGGTCCAGCGGGAGATCGTCGCCATGATGCGGCTCGGCATGAAGGGGAGGAAGCGATGACCGCCACGGCGGACCAGGCAGCGGGCGCGGGCGCCGAGGAGGCCGCCCTGTTCCACACGCTGCTCAAGGCCTTCGAGGGGCAGCCCGCAGCCACCGCGGGCCAGGGCAAGGACCCGGTCAACCTGCCCATGATCCGGCACTGGTGCGAGGCGATGGGCGACACCGACCCCGCCTACACAGGCCCGGACGCCATCGCCCCGCCCACCATGCTCCAGGCCTGGACGATGGGTGGGCTCTCCGGCCACGGCGACCGCTCCTCCGCCTACGACGAGCTCCTCGGGCTGCTCGACGACGCGGGCTGCACCTCCGTGGTGGCCACCGACTGCGAGCAGGAGTACCTGCGTCCGCTGCGCCCCAGCGACACGATCACCTACGACGCCGTCATCGAGTCGGTGTCCCCGCGCAAGACGACCAAGCTGGGCACCGGCCACTTCGTGACCACTCGCATGGACGTCCGCGCGGACGGCGAACTCGCCGGGACCCATCGCTTCCGGATCCTCAAGTACGTGCCCGCCGCCCCGCGCGGGAAGAAGCCCGCGGCCCGACGCCCCCGCCCGGTGGTCAACCGCGACAACCAGGGATTCTGGGACGGGGTCGCGGACCACAGGCTGCTGATCCAGCGCTGCACCGCCTGCGAGACCCTCCGCTTCCCCTGGCTGCCCGGCTGCAACGCCTGCGCGAGCCTGGACTGGGACACCGTCGAGGCCTCCGGCGCCGGCACGGTGTTCAGCTACGTCGTCATGCACCACCCGCCCTTCCCGGCGTTCACTGCGCATGAACACGCCGCTGCCGCGGCGGGCCCGTACGCGGTAGCCCTCGTCGAACTCGCCGAGGGCGTCCGGATGGTCAGCAACATCACCGGCGTCCCCTACGACAAGGTGCGCATCGGGCTGCCCGTGCAACTGGAGTTCCTGCGGGCCGACGAGGACCTGGAACTGCCGGTCTTCCGAGGGAGCGAGGGCTGATGGACTTCCACCCCACCGAGGAGCAGGCAGCGGCAGCCGGACTCGCCGCCCGGATCTTCCGCGACCTCGCCACGCACGAACGCCTCGCCGCCGCCGGCACCGGCAGCGATGCCGAACTGTGGAAGGCGCTCACCGCCGCCGGTCTGACCGCCGCCGTGGAGGACGTCGGCCTGCTCGGCCTGGTGCTGCTGCTGGAGGAGCTGGGCCGCACCACCGCGCAGGCCCCGTACGCCGCCACCTGCGTGTACGGGATCCTGCCCGTCGCCACGCACGGCAGCGCCGAGCAGCGCGCCCGGCTGCTGCCCGCCCTGGGCTCGGGCGAGGCGGTCGCCACCGGCGCCTTTCCGGCCCGCGGCCGCATCACCGCTTCGCCGGACGGCCGGCTGACCGGGACGGTCCCCGTCGTGCCCTGGCTGCGCGATGCCACGCACGTACTGGTCCCGGACGCCGACCGGGCGCTGTGGCTGGTACGGACGGACGCGCCCGGCGTGGGGACGGCAGACGTGGAGACCACGGCCCCCTGGTCGGCGGGCCGGCTCACCCTGGCCGAGTCCGAGGCGGAACCGCTGGGGGATGGCGGGGCCTACGAGGAGGTCCTGGCCACTGCCCGCACCGCCTTCGCCGGGCTGCAGGCGGGGGTGTGCGCAGGCTCCCTGGCCCGCGCGGTCGAGTACACCTCCACCCGCGAGCAGTTCGGCCGGCCGCTCTCCACGAACCAGGGGGTGATGCTGCGCGCGGCCGACGCGTACATGGACACGGAGGCGATCCGGGTCACCGCGTACGAGGCCGCCTGGCGGATCGACGAGGGACTTCCGGCGCGCGAGCACGCCCTGACCGCGGCCTGGTGGGCCTCGGAGGCGGGCAAGCGGGTCGTGCACGCGGGCCAGCACCTGCACGGCGGGATGGGCGCCGACCTGGACCATCCCGTCCACCGGCACTTCCTCTGGGGGCGCCAGCTGGACGCGTACCTGGGCTGCGGCAGCGAGCTGCTGGCCGAACTGGGCGCACTCCTGTCCGACCACGCCGTATCCGAGGGGGACCACGCATGAACGTCGGCGACACACTGGCGCCGCTGGAGATCCCGGTGACCCGCACGCTGATCGTCGCGGGCGCGATCGCCTCCCGCGACTACCAGGACGTGCACCACGACGCCTCGCTCGCGCGCGAGAAGGGCTCCCCGGACATCTTCATGAACATCCTGACCACCAACGGCCTGGTCGGCCGGTACATCACCGACCGCCTCGGGCCGGGCGCCGTCCTGCGCAAGGTGGCCATCCGCCTCGGCGCCCCCAACTACCCCGGCGACACCATGGTCCTGACCGGCACCGTGGCCGCCGTCGACGGGAACACGGTGGAGGTCCGGGTCGTCGGCGCAAACGGCATCGGCCACCACGTCACCGGCACGGTCACCGCGGAGGTGGCGGCATGAGCGTCCGGCACCGCGACACACTCGGCGGGCGCGCCGCCATCGCCGGCATCGGCGCGACCGAGTTCTCCAAGGACTCCGGCCGCAGCGAGCTGCGGCTCGCCGTGGAGGCCGTGCACGCCGCCCTGGACGACGCCGGTCTGACCCCCGCCGACGTCGACGGCTTGGTCACCTTCACCATGGACACCAGCCCCGAGATCACCGTGGCCCAGGCCGCCGGCATCGGGGACCTCTCCTTCTTCTCGCGCATCCACTACGGCGGCGGCGCGGCCTGCGCCACCGTCCAGCAGGCCGCCCTCGCCGTCGCCACCGGGGTCGCGGAGGTCGTGGTCTGCTACCGCGCCTTCAACGAGCGCTCCGGCCGCCGCTTCGGCTCCGGCGTGCAGCAGCGCGAGCCCTCGGCGGAGGGCGCGGCGCTCGGCTGGTCGCTGCCCTGGGGGCTCCTCACCCCGGCCTCCTGGGTGGCCATGACCGCCCAGCGCTATCTGCACGCCTACAACCTGACCCCCGAGGCCTTCGGCCATGTCGCGGTCACCGACCGACGGCACGCCGCGAACAACCCCGCCGCGTACTTCCACGGCAAGCCCATCACCCTCGCCGACCACGCCGCCTCGCGCTGGATCGTCGAACCGCTGCGGCTGCTGGACTGCTGCCAGGAGACGGACGGCGGCCAGGCGGTGATCGTCACCAGCACGGAGCGGGCCCGGGACCTGCGTCATGCTCCTGCCGTGATCACCGCGGCCGCGCAGGGCGCCGGCCGCCGCCAGGAGGCCATGACCTCCTTCTACCGCGACGACCTCACCGGGCTGCCGGAGATGGACGTGGTCGCCCGGCAGCTGTGGCGGACCAGCGGACTGAGGCCCTCGGACATCGACGTCGGCATCCTCTACGACCACTTCACCCCCTTCGTCCTGATGCAGCTGGAAGAGTTCGGCTTCTGCAAGCCCGGCGAGGCCGCCGACTTCGTGGCCGCGGACGCGCTGCCGCTCAACACCCACGGGGGACAGCTCGGGGAGGCGTACCTGCACGGCATGAACGGCATCGCCGAGGCCGTCCGCCAGCTACGCGGCACCTCCGTCAACCAGGTGGCGGGAGCCGCCCGTGCCCTGGTCACCGCCGGTACCGGGGTCCCGACATCCGGACTGATCCTCGGCGCCGACGGCTGAGGCCCGGCACTCGGCCCATCCCTCGGCCCGTCCCTGCGCGGCCCTTGGGCGGGCCCCGGGCCGCCCGCGGCGCACCCCGCCTCCTCCACCTTCAGGAGGTGGGGTGAGCCCCACCCCTACAACCTGAGATGGATCCAGCTTCGGCACTTGCGGCCGATCCCAGGGCGGGGCCGCGCTTCTAGCGTGGAGCCATGACCACGCCTGTGTGCACGCTCGCCTCGAATCCGACGCCGTACCCGTCGTTCTCGGCGTACGTCCGGACCCGCGGCACGGTCCTGATGCGCACCGCGCGCTCGCTCACCGCCAACCCGTGCGATGCCGAGGACCTGCTGCAGACGGCCCTGGCCAAGACGTACGTCGCCTGGGACCGCATCGAGGACCACCGCGCCCTCGACGGATACGTCCGGCGGGCCCTCGTCAACACCCGTACCTCCCAGTGGCGCAAACGCAAGGTCGACGAGTTCGCCTGCGGCGAGCTCCCGGAGACCGAGGACACGCCTGCATCCGATCCCGCCGAGGCGCAGGCGCTGCGCGACGCGATGTGGCGGGCGGTGACCCGGCTGCCCGACCGGCAGCGCGCGATGGTCGTCCTGCGCTACTACGAGGATCTGAGCGAGGCACAGACCGCCGAGCTGCTCGGGGTGTCGATCGGCACGGTCAAGAGCGCCGTCTCGCGCGCGTTGGTCAAGCTCCGCGACGACCCGGAGCTCACCCCGGTCCGCTGAACCGGCCGACGTCTCTCCCCCGGCTACCGCTGGGAGGTTCCCCCAGCGAAACAGCCATGGATGTTTCACGTGAAACACCTACGGCACGTTTCACGTGAAACACCCATGGCGCCCGGCCCTGTGCGCGATGCACCGCGAGCCCGCCCCCAGCCTGTGCACGATGCCAACGCAAGGACCCGAACAGCGATTACTTGCCGCGTTTGTACCCCCGGGTAGTGACATGCCGACCGGTACGTGCGCAGAATCGACGGCATCCGTAGCCGCCGCAGCGCCGCAGCGCCCACCGGGAGGACGCTTTGCTGAGCACCATGCAGGACGTACCGCTCCTCGTCACCCGCATACTCCAGCACGGGATGACGATCCACGGTAAATCCCAGGTCACGACCTGGACCGGGGAGGCCGAGCCGCACCGCCGCAGCTTCGCCGAGATCGGTACCCGCGCCACCCGCCTCGCCAACGCCCTGCGTGACGAGCTGGGCGTCCAGCAGGACGACCGGGTGGCCACCCTGATGTGGAACAACGCAGAGCACGTCGAGGCGTACTTCGCGATCCCCTCCATGGGCGCCGTCCTTCACACCCTCAACCTGCGACTGCCTCCCGAGCAGCTGGTCTTCATCGTCAACCACGCGGCCGACCGGGTCGTACTGGTCAACGGGACCCTGCTGCCGCTGCTCGCGCCGCTGCTGCCGCACCTGCCCACCATCGAGCACGTGGTGGTCTGCGGCATCGGCGACCGCTCCGCGCTCAACGGGCTGGACGTACGCGTCCACGAGTACGAGGAGCTCCTCGCGGGTCGCCCCGACCGCTACGACTGGCCGGAGCTGGACGAGCGCCAGGCCGCCGCCATGTGCTACACCTCCGGCACCACCGGCGACCCCAAGGGCGTCATCTACTCCCACCGCTCGATCTACCTGCACTCCATGCAGGTCAACATGGCCGAGTCGATGGGCCTGACCGACAAGGACACCAGCCTCGTCGTCGTCCCGCAGTTCCACGTGAACGCCTGGGGCCTGCCCCACGCCACGTTCATGACCGGCATCAACATGCTGATGCCGGACCGGTTCCTGCAGCCCGCCCCGCTCGCCGAGATGATCGAGCGGGAGAAGCCCTCGCACGCCGCGGCCGTCCC
Organism: Streptomyces sp. NPDC032745; assembly: GCF_055579465.1. Lineage (NCBI taxonomy): Bacteria > Bacillati > Actinomycetota > Actinomycetes > Kitasatosporales > Streptomycetaceae > Streptomyces > Streptomyces sp. NPDC032745. Next base: position 587,700 of record NZ_JBVING010000003.1, read on the forward strand.
CACCATCTGGCAGGGCCTCCTCGCCGAGGTCACCGCCAACCCGCGCGACCTCACCTCCATGAAGCAGGTCACGATCGGCGGCGCGGCCTGTCCGCCCTCCCTGATGGAGGCCTACGACAAGCTCGGCGTCCGCCTCTGCCACGCCTGGGGCATGACCGAGACCTCCCCGCTCGGCACCATGGCGCACCCGCCGGCCGGCCTGAGCGCCGAGGAGGAGTGGCCGTACCGGGTCACCCAGGGCCGCTTCCCGGCGGGCGTCGAGCCGCGCCTGGTGGGCCCCGGGGGCGACATCCTGCCCTGGGACGGCGAGTCGGCGGGCGAGCTGGAGGTGCGCGGCACCTGGATCGCGGGCGCCTACTACGGCGGCGCCTCCGGCGAACCGCTGCGCCCCGAGGACAAGTTCAGCGCGGACGGCTGGCTCAAGACCGGCGACGTCGGCGTGATCAGTCCCGACGGGTACCTCACGCTGACCGACCGCGCCAAGGACGTCATCAAGTCCGGCGGCGAGTGGATCTCCAGCGTCGAGCTCGAGAACGCGCTGATGGCGCACCCCGAGGTCGCCGAGGCGGCGGTCGTCGCCGTTCCGGACGACAAGTGGGGCGAGCGCCCGCTGGCCACCGTCGTCCTCAAGGAGGGCGCGAGCGTGGACTACGCGGGGCTGCGCGTCTTCCTCGGCCAGTCCATCGCCAAGTGGCAGCTGCCCGAGCGCTGGACGATCGTCGAGGCCGTGCCGAAGACCAGCGTCGGCAAGTTCGACAAGAAGGTCATACGCAAGCAGTACGCGGACGGCGAGCTGGTCGTCACCAAGCTCGACTGAAACGACGCGCGGTACCTGCTCAGCCCTGGCCGCCCTTCGTCAGCCAGGGCCGCAGCACCCTGCTGACGGCGGGCATCGCCAGGTAGGTCATCAGCGTGCTGAAGACGACGGCGAAGGCGGCCGTCCGCAGGACGAAGTGCAGGTTCACCAGGTACGGCCCGAGCACCGCGTTGCCGACGAGCGAGATCGGGAAGATGGCCAGCCCGGAGCTGACCGCCATCTTCCACCGCGGCGGCGCGGGCCGGGTCGTACCCGGCTTCGCGAACCAGGTCTCCATGCCGTGCAGTTCGCGCCGGGCTATCTCGGTGTGGTGGTGGCCCAGGCAGTTGGAGAACCACTGGGCCCGCTCGGCGGAGTCCTGCCACCGCTGGAAGGCCGCCTGGTCCCGGAAGCGGTGGACCAGGAACCACGGCCCGCCGTCCGTCGCCGGACGGAACAGTCCGTACCCCAGGTGCCCCGGGAAGGTCGCAGCAGTTTCCAGGATGCCGTGGGCCCAGGCCTCGAACGTCTCCTCGTGGCCCGGCTCCACCTGCCGGGCGATGAGGAGGTTCACCTCCCCGTTGTCGGCGGGGACGGTGTGCTCGCTCGTGTCGATGATGGCCATCGGGCCAGGATGACTAGTTCGTGCCGATCTTGGCCAGCAGATCCACGATGCGGCCCTGGACGTCCGCCGTGGTGGACCGCTCGGCGAGGAAGAGCACGCTCTCCCCGGAGGCCAGCCGCGGCAGTTCGGCCGGGTCGATGCCCATGGCCGTGTAGACGACCAGCGGCGTCCGGTTGAGCTGCCCGTTGGCACGCAGCCAGTCCACGATCCCGGCCCGCCGACGCCGGACCTGCATCAGGTCCATGACCACCAGGTTGGGCCGCATCCGCGTCGCCAGCTCCACCGCGTCGGTGTCCGCTCCCGCCCGTGCGACCTGCAGGCCGCGCCGCTCCAGGGCGGCCGTGAGCGCGGTCGCGATCTCGTCCTGCTCCTCGATCAGCAGCACCCGGGAGGGGTGCTGCTCGCTGTCGCGCGGCGCGAGCGCCTTGAGGAGGACGGCCGGGTCGGCCCCGTACGCCGCCTCGCGCGTGGCGTGTCCCAGCCCGGCCGTGACCAGGACGGGCACCTCCGCGGCCACCGCGGCCTGGCGCAGGGACTGCAGGGCCGTCCGGGTGATCGGCCCGGTCAGGGGGTCCACGAACAGCGCGGCGGGGAACGCGGCGATCTGCGCGTCCACCTCCTCGCGCGAGTGCACGATCACCGGGCGGTAGCCGCGGTCGCTGAGCGCCTGCTGGGTCTGCACATCGGGCGCCGGCCACACCAGGAGGCGGCGCGGGTTGTCCAGGGGCTCCGGAGGCAGCTCGTCGTCCACCGGCAGCGGTACGGGCCGGTTGACCACCTCGACGGCGCCGCCGGGCCCGTCCAGCGGCTCGGGGCCCTCGACGGCACCCGCCTCGGGGGCTCCTATCGCGAACGCCCGCCCCTGGGGCGCGGGCTCGGCGAGCCGGCGCCGACGGCCGGAGCCGCTCGTACCGCCCGCGCCGTTGGTGCTTCCGGAGTCGACCGAGATGCCCTGGCCGAGGGTGCCGAGGGCGCGCACGCTGATCGGCTGTGCGGCCTCCGCCGGGGAGTCCTGTGGCTGCCGGGCCCCGGGCACGGCAGCCTGGCCTGCGGCTTCATCGTCCTCGGGAGCGGTCCGGGCCGCCGGAACCGGCCAGGCCGGAGTGGCGGGCAGCGCACGGCGCCGCCCGGTCGGGGGTACGGGTTCCTCCGCGGCAGCGGCCGGCTGGGCGGCGGAGGCCGCGGGCTCGGCACCGGGCGCGCCCAGTACCCGGCGTCCGCGCCGCCCGGCCGGGGCGTCGCCCTCGGCCTCGCCGGGAGCAGGGGCCGGACCGGCCATGGCGGGGGTCTGTGCGGGGGCCGGAGCCGGCACCGTGCCCTGAGCCGGCGCGGGAGCCGGTGCCGGGGTCGGTCCGGCGGGCAGCGCGAAGCCGCCCTCCGGGGCGATGGGCCGTGCGGGGGCCTGTGGGGCGGCCTGCGCCGGCCCGAGCCCCGTCGCGGGCACGGGACCACCGGGCTGCGGCGCGGCCGCGGGACCCAGCGCCCGCCGGCGCCCGGCGGGATGCTCGGTCACCGGAACCGGCGGCACGGCAGGCACGGGCGGCACGGGCGCCACCGGCGAGCCCGAACCCGGGGCCACCGGCGAGGCCAGGCCCTGCGGTACCGGCGCGCCCAACGGCATCGGGGCCACACCGGGACCGGGAGACACCTGAGGCACCGGCGGGAGCGCGGGCATGGCGGTGCCCTGCGGGGGAACGGGCCGGCCGGGGCCGTCCTGAACGCCCTCGCCGCCGGTTCCGCTTCCGTCGCCGTCCCGGCCGCGGCGGCGCCCGGTGCCCAGACCCGCCGGGTTCACCGGGGACTGCGCGAGCTCGGGGCCCGCGGTCGGAGCGTCCGGAGCTCCGGCCTCGCCCGCCCGCCGTCGCCCGGACGGCAGTGCCAGCGCACTCCCGCCCCCGGCGGCGCCGTTCGCCTTCGCCTCGTCGGCCGCGTCCTCGAGGAACGCGTCCACCCCGCGCCGGGCCCGCCGCCCGGCGGGACCCTTGCCCGCAGCCTCGGCCGAGGGCTCCTTCGCGGGCTCCGGTTCCGGATCCGGCAGAGTCACCATGCCGGCCCCCGCGCCCAGCGGCAGCTCCAGCACGTACGCGCCGCCGGGCGCGCCCGGCACCTCCACCGTCTGCAGCACGCCCCCGTGTGCGGTCACGATGCCCCGCACGATCGGCTCGTGCACCGGGTTCCCGCCCTCGTACGGCCCGCGCACCTCGATCCGTACGACCTCGCCCCGCTGAGCGGCGGCCACCACGATCGTGGAGTCGCTGTACCCGCTGCCCTGGCGGGTCTTGCCGGTGGCGTCGACCCCGGCGACGTCCGCGACCAGGTGCGCGAGGGCGCCGGCGATCCGCTCGGCGTCCACCTCGGCCTCGATGGTCGGGGCGTGCACGGCGAACTGCACGCGGCCCGGGCCGATCAGCTCGACCGCGCCGTCGATGCCGGCCGCGACGACGCCGTCGATCAGGACCTTCTTCTTCTTGAGCTTCTCGGTGCCCGCGTCGAGGCGCTGGAAGCCGAGCACGTTGTCGACCAGCGCGGTCATGCGCGAGTACCCGGCGGCCAGGTGGTGCAGCAGCTGGTTGGCCTCCGGCCACAGCTGTCCCGCGTCGTCGGCGGCCAGCGTGGCCAGCTCCCCGCGCAGCTCCTCCAGCGGCCCGCGCAGGGACTCGCCGAGGACCGCCAGCAGCTGTGCGTGCCGCGCGGCCAGGGCGTCGTAGGGCCGCCGGTCCGTGAACGTCATGACGGCGCCGACGAGCAGCTCCCCGTCCCGTACGGGCGAGGTCGTCAGGTCGACGGAGACCGGCTGCCCGGCCTTGTTCCACAGCACCTGGCCGCGGACCCGGTGCTTGCGCCCGCTGCGCAGGGTGTCGGCGAGCGGGGACTCCTCGAAGGGGAACGGCGAGCCGTCGGCGCGCGAGTGCTGGATCAGCCCGTGCAGCTCGCGGTTGCCGAGATCGGTGGCGCGGTACCCGAGGATCTGTGCGGCGGCCGGGTTGACGAGGACGACGCGCCCGTCGGTGTCCGTGCCGACGACGCCCTCGGCGGCGGCCCGCAGGATCATCTCGGTCTGCCGCTGCGAGCGGGCCAGCTCGGCCTCGGTGTCCACGGTCTCGGAGAGGTCGCGTACGACGAGCATCAGCAGCTCGTCACCCGTGTAGGGCTGCGGCTCGCGGTAGGCGTCGCGGCCGTCGAGGTGGGCTGCGGTGACCTCGACGGGGAACTCGGTGCCGTCGGTACGGCGCGCGACCATCCGCTTGGGCTTGGCCCGGCCGCCCTCGTCCTCGCCGGGCCGGCGCATGGAGCCGGGGATCAGCTTGGAGTCGAACTCGGGGAGGAGGTCGAGCACGCCGCGGCCGACGAGCCCGGTGCCGGGACTCTCCATGACCTCGAGGGCGATCGAATTCGCGTTGACGACCGTGCCGTTGGCGTTGACGAGCAACAGCGCGTCCGGAAGAGCGTCGAGTATTGCTGCGAGGCGAGCAGCGCCTCGGGATGGCCTGCTGCTCACGACGAGCTTCCTCCCTGACCACAACTACCGGCATGTCACGGGAGGAGTCTAAGGGCACGGCCCCGGCCTGAGGTGGCGGATGTTCGGCGGAAACCGTGCATCCTTCGCATCCTCCCAGGTCAGGAGCGCCCACCCGGAAGCACAGGTTCCAGGTGGTTCCACCGGGCGATCTCGCATCCGTTGGTCCGCCGGAACGTGGCGTCCACCTTGTGGCCCTGCCATGTTCCGGTGACGTGCGCGGTGGCCGGACCGCCGTCCTGCATGGTGCAGATCTGGCGCTTGGCCTGAGGCTCGAAGGGGTCATTGCCCTGCTTCGCGAGGTCGTCGAGGCGGGCGCAGGCCCGCTCTGCCTCGGGATGGTCACCGCCGACGGGGTTGCACTCGAGCAGGTACTCGCCGTCCGCCCGGGGGTTACCGGTGGCGGACACGGCGATGGTGAGGCGGTCGGGCGCCGCGAGCAGCCGGCCCAGCGGTGGCAGCGGGGGCAGCGGCCCGGCGGCCGTGACCGCCGTGGCGGCCAGGGCGGAGGTGACGGCGAAGGCGGCGAGACGCAGCATGGGGCACTCCAGGTCGTCCGTACGTCGTACGCCTGACCAACGACGTGCGCCCGCCGACGTTGCGTCCGGGTGGTGGTGCGTGCATGCGTGCGGGCGGCGCGCTCCGGGTGCTTAAGGCTTTGCTCTGGTGGCGGCTGTCCTTGTACCGTGGGAGCGGATTGGTGAGCGGCCCTGTGGCTGTGTCATCATCTGCACGCACCCTCGTACGCGAGGGTGTGCTGGAGGCGTCGCCTAGTCCGGTCTATGGCGCCGCACTGCTAATGCGGTTTGGGTCTTAAAGCCCATCGAGGGTTCAAATCCCTCCGCCTCCGCACCTGCCGAAGCCCCGGTCCTGATGGACCGGGGCTTCGGTGCGTTCGGGTCGGGTGCGTCCGGGGGCTTGCGTCGGCGGCTTCCGGCCGGGACCGCCGGCGTTCCCAACCCCGCCCCGACATCCGTGCGAACCCTTCCGGATGATCTCCATCAGGAGCGTTTTCGCAGGTCAGGGCTGGTTTGGTGAATGGATTTCGCGTCCCGCCGAGGTCCATGTATTGTTGTTCTCGCAAGGCCAACGGGGCGCAAAACCCCGAGAAGCCCAAGCACTCGTAGCTTAACGGATAGAGCATCTGACTACGGATCAGAAGGTTGCAGGTTCGAATCCTGCCGAGTGCACAGCCGAAGAGGCCCCCCGGTTCGCCGGGGGGCCTCTTGCGTTGTCCGGGGTCCGTTGGCGGCGTCCGGTGCGGGCGCGGGGGTCCTCCTTGGTGGGGAGGGGGACCCGGGGGTTCTCCGGGTCGGGGATCGGTCCCGTGGGGGACGACCGGCGGGCCGGGCCTGGATACGGTCCTCGGAGAGGGTTCGGAAGGGTTCGGAACCGGAAGAGGGGGACTCCCATGGGGCTGTTCGGGAACGCGCACACGGTCGATCCGACGTCGGCGCAGCGGGACTACGCGCGGCTGCTCGGTCAGGGGGAGCAGGTGCACGCCGCGTACCTGTTGATCCGGGACACGATCCTGTTCACCGACCGGCGGCTCGTGCTCGTCGACAAGCAGGGGCTCACCGGAAAGAAGGTGGAGTACCACTCCATCCCGTACCGGAGCATCACGCACTTCTCCGTGGAGACCGCCGGCCACTTCGACCTCGACGCCGAGCTCAAGATCTGGCTCTCCGGCAGTGCGGCGCCGATCGAGAAGACGTTCACCAAGGGTGTGGACATCTACGAGGTGCAGGCGATCCTGACGCAGTTCGTCGCACGGTAGCCCCGCCCCGCCCCGCCCCGCCCCGCCCCGCCGGGCCGGGCCGGGCGCGGAATCGTTCGTCCAGGATCTCGTACAGATCGAGGTCGGCTATGGATGACGCTCCTCCATCAGACGGGTCTGCCGCCGAATTAAGTTCGGTCTCGTGTTGCGATTGCAGGATCCTGTACCGTCGGAGCAAGGGATTCCAGGGGTTGGGAGGAAGATCGCGTGGACGACATCGACCGGGCGCTCGTCCTGCGCTTGCAGCAGGACGCGAGCCAGTCGTACGCCGCCCTCGGCGCCGCCGTCGGGCTCTCGGCAGGGGCCACCCACGAGCGCGTACGCAAACTGCGCGAGCGCGGGGTCATCCGGCGCACGACGGTCGAGGTGGACCCCGCTGCCGTCGGGAGCGGGGTGCTCGCCTACGTGATGGTCGACTCCAACGCCTGGATGGGGGACTCGAAGGCGGCCTTCGAGGCGATCGCCGAGATCCAGGAGGCGCACATCATCGCGGGGAGCGCCTCGGTCCTGGTGAAGGTGCGCACGGCCACGACCGGGCAGCTGCAGGACGTCCTGCGCCGCCTCTACGCCATCGACGGAGTCAGCGGTACGCACGCGACCGTCGTGCTCGAGACCTTCTTCGAGCGGCCCCTCCCGCTGTGACCTGGCGGTGCACCGGGATCCGGTGGAACGACGGCCGCCCCGCCATCGGGTGGTGCGCCGAGGGACGCGGCGAGCGCAGCAGCCCGCTCGCCTACGGGCAGCGCCTGGCCTTCGCGGCCCGCGGGGAGCGGCGCTGCCTCGGCGTACGGCGGGCCGGGAAGCGGACCCCGTGCCCCACGGCTGCTGCGGTGCCCGGCCGGTCCGGGAACGCCCAGTGCCCCGAATGCGCCCGCCTGGACCGGTCGTTCTCGGTGGCCGCCGACACCAACGCCGCCGATCCACGCACCTATCGCGTCTACCTGGCCTGGTTCGGGCCCGGCCTGCTCAAGGTCGGCATCACCGCCGAGGAGCGCGGCCCGGCCCGGCTGCTGGAGCAGGGGGCGGTGACCTGGACCTGGCTGGGGCGGGGGCCGCTGATGGCCACCCGCCGTATCGAGGAGCTGCTGCGGGCCGCTCTCGGGGTGCCGGACCGGATCGCGTACGCACGCAAGCGCGCCGTACGGGGCAACCTGCCGGCGGCGGCCGACCGGGCCCGGGAGGTCGCCGAGCTGCACGCCCGGGCCGCGGCCCTGCCGGGCCGGCCGGAGTCGCTCGAGCAGCTGGTGTGCGAAACCGTCGATCACGCCGGGCCGTTCGGGCTGGACGGGCTGCCCGCCCCCGCGCGGGTGATCACCGGGATGGTCCCCGGCGGTGCCGTCGTGGGCCGGCTCGTCGGCGCGGCTGGTCCCGATCTGCACCTCGCGGACGGACTCGTGGTGGACACCCGGCTGCTCGCAGGCTGGGAGCTCGTCGCCCCGGCCGAGGGCGACGCGACTGCGGTACCGGTCACCGGGCTGCCGCCGCTCGCCACCCCCGGCGGGCAGGACGGGCTGTTCTGAGGGGGCGGGCCCGTCCCGTGCGCCGGCGTCCAAGGTCAAAACTTGGATCCCTTTGGGCTGCCGGGCTCCTTTCCGGTGGACATGCCCGGGGCCGCCGCAGAGGGTGGTGGGCATGAGCATCCAGCCCGTACCCGCCTTCGAACCGCCGTACGTGATGGCGGTTTTCAGCAATATCCGCACCCCTGACGAGACCGGCTACCCGGAAACCAACCAGCGGATGAACGAGATCGTGTCGACGAACCCCGGCTTCCTCGGCTACGAGTCCGCCCGCACCCCCGGCGGCCTCGGCATCACCGTCGCCTACTTCCGCGACCACGAGTCCCTCACCGAGTGGCGGCAGGACCTGGAGCACCAGGCGGCCATGAAGAAGGGCCGCGCCGACTGGTACGAGAGCTACACCCTGCACGTCGCGACCGTCGAGCGGAGCCACGGCTTTGCCCGCAACGGCTGAGGCGGTCCGCGCCTTCCGGGAGCGGCTCGGACTGCCCGGACTGGTCGACGTCCACACGCACTTCATGCCCGAGCGGGTCCTGGACAAGGTGTGGGACTACTTCGACGCGGTCGGACCGCTCACCGGCGTCGAATGGCCCATCACCTACCGGCACGAGGAGGAGCAGCGGGTCGCGCTTCTGCGGGAGTTCGGGGTCCGGGCGTTCACGTCCATGCTCTACCCGCACAAGCCGGCGATGGCCGCATGGCTCAACTCCTGGTCCGCGGACTTCGCCGCCCGGACCCCCGACTGCCTGCACACCGCGACCTTCTTCCCGGAGAAGGGGGCCGAGGCGTACGTCCGGCAGGCCGTCGAGGCCGGGGCCCGGGTCTTCAAGGCACACCTCCAGGTCGGCGGGTACGACCCGAACGACGACCGGCTCGACCCGGTCTGGGGGCTGCTCGCCGAGGCGGACATCCCGACCGTGATCCACTGCGGGTCGGGGCCCGTCCCGGCCAAGTACACCGGACCCGAGCCGATCGCCCGGCTGCTGGCCCGGCATCCCCGGCTGCCGCTGATCATCGCGCACATGGGCATGCCCGAGTACGCCGACTTCCTGGACCTCGCCGACCGGTACGCCGCGGTGCGCCTGGACACCACGATGGCCTTCACCGACTTCTCCGAGCGGCTGCGCGGGTTTCCGCAGGGAGAGCTCGGGCGGCTCGCGGACCTCGGCGACCGGATCCTGCTCGGCACCGACTTCCCGAACATCCCCTACCCGTACGAGCACCAGATCGAGGCCCTGGAGCGGCTCGGCCTCGGCGACGACTGGCTGCGCGCGGTCTGCCACGACAACGGCGCCCGGCTGTTCCACCTGGTCTGAGCGGCCCGCCCCGGGAGCCACTCGGGCAGTGCAGTTCTCGGGCAGTGCGTTTCTCAGGAAATTCACAGGTAGGGACAAGAACGCTCTCAGAGGCCGCGGTCAGCGTGGTCGCATGACTGCGACGACCACCTCCCATGCGTCCACGTCCACCAGCAACCCCACGGCCCTCGTCCGGCCCGACGGCGGCCCCTGCCGGGTGCTCGTCGTCGACGACGAGGCCTCGCTCTCCGAGCTGCTCTCCATGGCCCTGCGCTACGAGGGCTGCGAGGTCCGCAGCGCGGGCGACGGGGCCGGCGCGGTGCGGGCCGCGCGGGAGTTCCGGCCGGACGTCGTGGTCCTCGACATCATGCTGCCCGACATGGACGGACTCGCCGTCCTCGGACAGCTGCGCCGGGAGATCCCGCAGCTCCCGGTGCTGTTCCTGACCGCCAAGGACTCCGTCGAGGACCGGATCGCGGGCCTGACGGCGGGCGGCGACGACTACGTCACCAAGCCCTTCAGCCTGGAGGAGGTCGTGGCCCGGCTCCGCGGCCTGGTCCGCCGCTCGGGCGCGGCGCAGGCCGCGCGCGGGGGCTCCGTCCTGGCCGTCGGCGATCTGCAGCTCGACGAGGACAGCCACGAGGTGTCCCGCGGCGGCCGGGAGATCCACTTGACCGCCACCGAGTTCGAGCTGCTGCGCTACCTGATGCGCAACCCCCGGCGGGTGCTGAGCAAGGCGCAGATCCTGGACCGGGTGTGGTCGTACGACTTCGGCGGCCAGGCCAACGTGGTCGAGCTGTACATCTCCTACTTGCGGCGGAAGCTCGAGAGCGGCCCGGGCTACCCGCCGATGATCCACACCCGGCGCGGCGCCGGCTACCTGATCAAGCCGGCGGAGTAGTGGCACTCCGCCTGCCGCGGCTCCCTCGCGCCCTCCGCTCCCGGCCCGTCCGTCCCCGCGCCGTCCGCCGGCCCGGGCGCACGCGGCTCCGGCCCCGCCCGGTCCGTGCCTGGTCCCTGCGGGCCCGGCTCGTCGTTTCGGCGGTGGCGCTGATCGCCGTGGTGGGCGCGGCCATCGGGACCGTCACCACCCTCGCGCTGCGCTCGTACCTGGTCGACAAGCTCGACCAGCAGCTCCATATCGCCGTGGACATGGCGACGCCACGGAACCCCTCGCCGGCGAAGGCCGGGCGCGAGGGCCTCTGGTTCGTCAGCGCCCCGGGCACCCCGCTGGGCTCCGTGGGGATCCGGTCCGAGCCGGGCGGCACGACCGAGGGCGCCCGGCTCGCCGCCATCGGCGGGCCCGGCCTGGAGACCCGCCAGCCGCTCACCCCGGCCCAGTCCCGCCTGCTGGAGCAGGTCGCCGCCAAGGCCGCCGCCGACCGCGGCCGGCCCGCCCCCGTGGACCTCGACCTGCCCGGCCTCGGCAGCTACCGGGTACAGGCCTCCCCCGAAGGGAACCTGGCCCTGGCCTACCCGCTCGCCGAGGTCGACTCCACCGTGAGCACGCTCATCGCCGTGGAGGTCTTCGTCACCGTGGCCGGGCTGATCGCGGCCTCCCTCGCCGGGCAGGCCCTGGTCGGGGTCGCCCTGCGCCCGCTGCGCCGGGTGGCCGCCACCGCCACCCGGGTCTCCGAACTCCCCCTGCACAGCGGCGAACCCGCCCTCCACGAGCGGGTCCCGGATGCCGAGGCCGACCCCCGTACCGAGGTGGGCCAGGTCGGCGCCGCCCTCAACCGGATGCTGGGGCACGTCTCCTCCGCGCTCACGGCCCGCCAGCAGAGTGAAACCCGGGTCCGGCAGTTCGTCGCGGACGCCAGCCACGAACTGCGTACGCCGCTGGCCTCCATCCGCGGGTACGCCGAACTCACCCGCCGGGGACGGGAAGAGCCCGGTCCCGACACCCGGCACGCCCTGGGCCGCATCGAATCCGAGGCCACCCGGATGACCGGCCTCGTCGAGGACCTGCTGCTCCTCGCCCGGCTCGACGCCGGCCGACCGCTCTCCTCGGCCGACACCGACCTCGCCCCGCTCGTCGTCGACGCCGTCAGCGACGCCCGGGCCGCCGGCCCCGAGCACCACTGGCGCCTCGAGCTCCCCGACGAGCCCGCGCCGATCCTCGCCGACCCTGCCCGGATCCAGCAGGTCCTGGTCAACCTGCTCGCCAATGCCCGTACGCACACCCCGCCCGGCACCACCGTCACCGCCCATGTTTCACGTGAAACATCCGCCGTCCGGCTGCGGATCGAGGACAACGGGCCCGGTATCCCGCCCGCCCTGCTCCCCCACGTCTTCGAGCGGTTCGCCCGCGGCGACGCCTCGCGCTCCCGGGCCGCGGGCTCCACCGGCCTCGGGCTCGCCATAGTCCAGGCCGTCGTGACGGCGCACGGCGGACAGGTCGACGTACGGAGCGAGCCGGGGCGTACCCGCTTCGAGGTATTGCTCCCGCTCGCCCCGGACCAGACGATCATGCACACGAAGACGGACTCACAGACGGGGCACAGGCTCACCACACAGCGGTGACAGCCCGACCGGCGAGGGTCGGTGCATGCCAACCGACACCTCCTCCGGCGCCCTTCCGGCACGGGTGCACCTCGCGCCCGTGCCCGGCGAGCCCGTACTCGACGTGGTGATCCCGGTCTTCAACGAGGAGCAGGACCTCGGCCCGTGTGTGCGCCGGCTCCACGACCACCTCACCCGCACGTTCCCGTACCCCTTCCGCATCACGATCGCCGACAACGCGAGCACCGACCGCACCCCCGAGGTCGCGGCCGGCCTCGCCGCCGCCGTCGATGGCGTACGCAGCACCCGGCTGGAGGAGAAGGGCCGCGGCCGCGCCCTGCGCACCGTCTGGTCCCGCTCCGAGGCGCCCGTCCTCGCGTACATGGACGTGGACCTGTCCACCGACCTCAACGCGCTGCTGCCGCTGGTCGCCCCGCTCATCTCCGGGCACTCCGACCTGGCCATCGGCACCCGCCTCGCCCGCTCCTCGCGCGTGGTGCGCGGCGCGAAGCGGGAGTTCGTCTCCCGCGCCTACAACCTGCTCCTGCGCTCCTCCCTCGCCGCCCGCTTCAGTGACGCCCAGTGCGGGTTCAAGGCCATCCGGCGGGAGGTCGCGGAGCGGCTGCTGCCGCTGGTGGAGGACTCGGGCTGGTTCTTCGACACCGAGATGCTGGTGCTCGCCGAGCGGGCCGGGCTGCGGATCCACGAGGTGCCGGTGGACTGGGTGGACGACCCGGACTCCACCGTGCACATCGTGAGCACCGCGACCGAAGACCTCAAGGGGATGTGGCGGGTCGGCCGGGCCCTGGCTGTCGGCGCGCTGCCGCTCGACCGGCTCGCCCGCCCCTTCGGCGACGACCCGCGCGACCGCAGCGCCCTGCCCGGGGTGCCGCGCGGGCTGGCCCGCCAGCTCCTCGGCTTCTGCGTCATCGGGGTGCTGTCCACGCTCGCCTACCTCGCCCTGTACTCCCTCTTCCGGCTCGGCGCCGGACCTCAGCTCGCCAACGCCGGCGCCCTGCTGGTCTCCGCCGTCGCCAACACCGCCGCCAACCGCCGGCTCACCTTCGGCGTCCGGGGCCGCGACCGGGCCGTCCGGCACCAGGCCCAGGGCCTCGTCGTGTTCGGCGTCGGGCTGGCCCTGACCAGCGGGTCGCTCGCCGCCCTCGGCGCCGCCACCGCCGATCCCTCCCACAGCACCGAACTGGCCGTGCTGATCACGGCCAACCTCGCCGCGACCGTGCTGAGGTTCCTGCTCTTCCGCGCCTGGGTCTTCCCCGAGCGGCGCGCCACTCCCGCGAAGGACGACACCCGATGACCACGGCCGTACCACCGATGGACTCCCCGTTCCCCGAACGGGCCCCGACCGCCCCGACCTCCCCGGCCTCCCCGGCCGCGCCGAGCGCCACGGCCGGTGCCGCGGCTGCGGGGCGCCCCCGCTGGGAGCGCCCCGCGTACGCGGTGCTCCTGCTGGCCACCGCCGTCCTGCTACTGTGGAACCTGGGAGCCTCCGGCTACGCCAACTCCTTCTACTCCGCGGCCGTCCAGGCGGGCAGCGAGAGCTGGAAGGCCTTCTTCTTCGGCTCCTCCGACGCCGGGAACTCCATCACCGTCGACAAGCCCCCGGCCGCCCTGTGGCCGATGGCCCTGTCCGTCCGGCTCTTCGGGCTCGGCGGCTGGCAGATCCTCGTTCCGCAGGCCCTGATGGGCGTCGGAACCACCGCCGTGCTCTACGCCGCCGTACGCCGCCACTTCGGGCCCGCGGCCGCACTGCTCAGCGGCGCGGTCTTCGCACTCACCCCGGTCGCCGCGCTGATGTTCCGCTTCAACAACCCGGACGCGCTGCTGACCCTGCTGCTGACCGTCACCGTCTACTGCGTCATGCGCGCCCTCGAAGGCGCCCACACCAAGTGGCTGGTCTGGGCCGGCGTGGCGGTCGGCTTCGCCTTCCTGACCAAGACCCTGCAGGCCTTCGTCATCCTGCCGCCGCTCGCCCTCGTGTACGCCGTCTGCGCGCCGACCCGGCTGCGCCGCCGACTGGGCCAGCTGCTGCTCGCCGGAGCCGCCATGGTGGTGGCCGGCGGCTGGTGGGTCGCGATCGTGGAGCTCTGGCCCGCGTCGTCCCGCCCGTACATCGGCGGCTCGCAGACCAACTCCTTCCTGGAGCTGACCCTCGGCTACAACGGCCTCGGCCGGATCAACGGCAACGAGACCGGCAGCGTGGGCGGCGGCGCTCGCGCCGGTGCTGGTGGTGCTGGTGGTGGCGGTGGCGGCGGTGGCTGGGGAGAGACCGGCATCGACCGGCTCTTCTCGGTCAACATCGGCGGACAGATCTCCTGGCTGCTCCCGGCGGCCCTCGTCATGCTCGTCAGCGGACTGGTGATCACCTGGCGGGCCCGGCGGGCCACCGACTCCCTGGAGGGCATGGCCCGCGCGGCCTTCCTGGTGTGGGGCGGCGCCCTGCTGATCACGATGCTCGTCTTCAGCTACATGCAGGGCATCTTCCACGAGTACTACACCGTGGCGCTGGCGCCGTTCGTGGCCGCGCTGGTGGGCATGGGCGTGGCCATGCTGTGGGAGGAGCGGGGCAGCAAGGCCGCCGCGCTCACCCTGTCCGGCACCCTCGCCCTGACCGCGTGGTGGTCGTACGTCCTCCTCGGCCGCTCGACCGGATACCTGCCGTGGCTGCGCTGGACCGTCCTCGTGGCAGGCCTCCTCGCCGCCGCCGGGCTGTTGTTCGGCGCCCGGCTCGGCCGCCGGTTCGCGCTGGGTGCGGCGGCGCTGGGGCTGGCGGCCGCGCTGGCCGGCCCGCTCGCGTACTGCCTGACGACGGTGGACTCCACGCGCGGCGGGTCGATCGTGACGGCCGGGCCCGCGGTCTCGGGCGGCCGGGGCGGCATGGGCATGCGCTTCGGCGGCGGTGAACTCCCGCCCGGCATGGCCCCGCAGGGGGCGTTCCGGGGCGGCCCGCAGCAGGGCCAGCAGGGCGGCGGTCCGCAGGGCGGGGCCCGGCAGGTCCCCGGCGGCCAGGGCTTCCCCGGCGGTCAGGGCGGTCAGAGCTTCCCGGGCGGCCAGGGGGCGACCGGGGGGCGCGGTGCACGCGGGACGGAGAACTTCGCGGGCGGCCCCGGTGGCGGCGGCCCCGGCGGCCTGCTGAACGGCACCAAGGCCGGCAAGGAGGCCACGGCGGCCTTGCGCAAGGATGCGGACAAGTACACCTGGGCGGCAGCCGCCATCGGCGCGCAGAACGCGGCGAGCTACCAGCTGGCCTCGGGCGAGCCGGTGATGCCGGTCGGCGGGTTCAACGGCAGTGACCCCTCCCCGACGCTCGCCAAGTTCCAGGAGTACGTGCGCACCGGGAAGATCCACTACTTCATCGGCGGCGACGACAGGGCCGGCGGTGAGGGGCAGGCCATGCGCGGCGGCGGCCCGGGCGGCGGCACCAGCAGCGCGATTTCGAGCTGGGTCAAGGCCAACTTCAGGTCCACGACAGTCGGCGGAGCGACCTTCTACGACCTGACCGCCCCCTTGAACGGCACGTCCGCCCCGTCCTGATCCTGCCGAAACGCGAGGGGCACCCTCTAGCATCAAGTGGGCGGACCGGGCATTCCGGGCTGATCCAGCTGTCGTGAGGAGGGTGCCTCCATGGTGACCGCGGCCGATCCCGGCAAGGCCCGGACCAGCGTGTGGCTGGCCGGCGGGCACACCGCACCCGCCAGACGCCGCACCGAGGCACCCTCCGGCCTCGACCGGGAGCGGATCACCGGCGCCACCGTACGGCTGCTCGACGCCGAGGGGCTGGCACGGTTCTCGATGCGGCGGCTCGCGGCCGGGCTCGGGGTCACCGCGATGTCCCTCTACTGGTACGTCGACACCAAGCACGATCTGCTCGAACTCGCCCTGGACCGCGCCCTGGGCGAGCTCCCGCTGCCCCGGACCGCACCGGCCGAGCCGGTCCAGGAGGGCTGGCCCGGCCGGCTGCGGTCGCTGGCCTGCGGCTACCGGCGGCTGCTGGCGCAGCACCCCTGGGTGGCTCCGCTGACCGCCGCGTACCCGAACATCGGCCCGCACGCCCGGGCCTTCGACTCCGCCCTGCAGCGGCTGCTCGATGCCACCGGCCTGGCGGGCGCCTGCCGGACCGGCGCGCACCTGGCCGTCTCGCAGTTCCTGCACGGCTGCGGGGGCGCCGCCCGGCGGGTGCCCGACGGGGACTTCGTCCTCGCGCTCGACGTGCTGATCGCGGGTATCGAGGCGAAGGCCGCGGCCCGGCCGGGCACGTAGAGAACCCCCGCCGGGTGGCCGCCCCGCCCTGTTGTGCGGGGCAGGGGCAGTCCGACGGGGGCCGCTGGGTATCCCCGGGTGTCGCCGGGTATCGCCGGGTGTCGCTACTCCGCCGGCGAGGTGGCTGCGGACGCCGCCGGGGCGTGGGCCGCCGGCTTGGACTTCAGCGCGACCTCCTTGATGAACAGCACCAGGACGAGAGCGAGCAGCGCGGTGGGCGCGGCGTAGAGGAAGACGTCGCCGACGCCGTGCCCGTACGCGGACTCGATGACCGTGCGGAACGGCGCGGGCAGCTTGTCGAGGTCGGGGATCCCGCCGCCGGCGGTGCCGCCGTGGCCCATCGCCGCCGCCTTCGGGCCGAGTTCGGCCAGCCCGTCCTTGACGTAGTGGGTGACCCGGTTGGCCATGACCGCGCCGAGCGCCGAGACGCCCATGGCGCCGCCGAGCGACCGGAAGAAGGTGACGACCGAGCTGGCCGCGCCCAGGTCCTCGGGGGCCACTTGGTTCTGGGTGGCGAGGACGAGGTTCTGCATCATCATGCCGAGGCCGAGGCCGGTCAGCGCCATGTAGATCGCGATGTGCCAGTACGGGGTGTCGTACCGCAGGGTGCCCAGCAGTCCGAGGCCGGCCGTCAGCAGGACGCCGCCGGAGACGAGCCAGGCCTTCCACTTGCCGGTCTTGGTGATCACCTGACCGGAAACCGTGGAGGAGACGAAGAGCCCGCCGATCATCGGAATCGTGAGGATTCCGGACATCGTGGGGGACTCGTTGCGGGCCAACTGGAAGAACTGGCTGAAAAAGACCGTGCCCGAGAACATCGCGATGCCGACGAACAGCGAGGCGGCGGAGGCGAGGGAGATGGTCTTGTTGCGGAACAGGCGCAGCGGGATGATCGGGTCGCTCGCCTTGGACTCGACGAGGAGGAAGAGCAGGCCGAGCACGACGGCGCCGCCGGTCATCGCCAGGGTCGTCCAGGAGATCCAGTCGTACGAGTCGCCGGCCTGCGTGACCCAGATCAGCAGCAGGGACACGGCCCCGCTGATCAGGAACGCGCCGAGCCAGTCGACCTTGACGTCGCGGCGGACGACCGGGAGGTGCAGGGTCCGCTGGAGGACGATCAGGGCGATGACCGCGAACGGCACGCCGACGTAGAAGCACCAGCGCCAGCCGAGCCACGAGGTGTCGGTGATGACGCCGCCGAGCAGCGGGCCGCCGACGGTGGCGACGGCGAAGACCGCGCCGAGGTAGCCGCTGTACCGGCCGCGCTCGCGCGGGGAGATCATCGCGGCCATCACGATCTGGGCGAGGGCCGACAGGCCGCCGACGCCGATGCCCTGGACCACGCGGCAGGCGATGAGCATGCCGGTGTTCTGGGACATGCCCGCGACCACGGAGCCGAGGACGTAGATCACCAGGGATATCTGGACCAGCAGCTTCTTGCTGAAGAGGTCGGACAGCTTGCCCCAGAGCGGGGTCGCCGCCGTCATCGACAGGAGGGCGGCGGTGACGACCCAGGTGTAGGAGGACTGGGTGCCGCCGAGGTCGCTGATGATCTGCGGCAGGGCGTTGGAGACGATCGTGGACGACAGGATCGCCACGAACATGCCGAGCATCAGCCCGGACAGCGCCTTCATGATCTGCGGGTGGGTCATCGGGGCGGGTGCGGGGTGGTCGGGCGTGGTCTGCGACCGGCTGCCTTCCTGCACGCCGGTGGGTGCGGTCGTCGCCATGTGGTTCCTTTGTCTAGAAGCTCGATCGGAGCCGGGTCAGCAGGGTGTTCAGTACGTCGATGTCGTGGGCGGACCAGTCGGCGAGGGCTTTTTCCAGCGCGCCGGTGTAGCGGGCGCCCAGCTCTGCGAGGAGCGCCTGGCCGGCCGGGGTGAGCCGCAGGATGCGGCAGCGGCCGTCGCCGGGGTCGATGTCGCGGGTGATCCACCCGCGGTCGGCGACGTGGGTGACGTGGCGGCTGGTCACCGAGATGTCGATGGCCATGAGGTCGGCGAGGCGGCTGAGCCGCATTTCGCCGTGGCGGTCGAGCAGGGTGAGGACGGCGGCGGAGCCCGGCGGGCAGTCCGGGGGGAGCGTGCGGGCGAGGTCGCGCTTGACCGCGCCGATGCCGGTGAGCTGGCGGGCCAGTTCCTCGTAGCGGGTGGGGTGGGGTGGCTGCGGTGGGCGTGGTGCGGGTGGTGCTTGTGCTGCGGGTGGTGCCTGCGGCGCCTGGGTCGTCATCGGCCCCTCCTCTCCTCATGTCGTTGCTTAGGGCAACCATAGGATCGATTGGTTGCTACAGGCAAATGAATCGAGGGGGTGGGGCGGTAAAGGAATCGGAAAACCCGCTAGGGTCCTGAGGCATGGCTGCGAACCACAACTCACAGGGCCCCGAGGGCAACTACGACCCCGCGGGCAGCACTCAGATGTTCCGGGCGTTCGTCGAGGAGGCCGCGCCGGCCGGTCCGGGGCCTGCGGTGCAGGGGTCCCGGCGGCGGCAGGCTGCCGGGTCGGGCCCGGGGTCGAAGACCGGGCTCTGGCTGGGGCTCGGAGTGGGGCTGCTCGTGGTGATCGGGGCGGTGGCCTGGCTGGCCCTGGGGTAACCCTGCCGGGTGCTGCGCCGGCGGGACCCCCGGCGCCTGAAACGCCGGCGGGGCCGGATTGCCCGTGTCAGGTCCAGGTGGCTGTCGTCGTCCGGGTTTCTACGTGCATGCCCAAGGGGACTCGCCAGGATTCGACGCAGACCGTGTAGGTCTGCGTCTTCGTCGTGCCGCCGGGGATGGGCGTCGGGAGGGGCTGGGTCGTGGTGATCGTGGCCCAGTCGATGCCGAGGGCGCCGATGATGTGCGTCGCGAAGGACACCGCGCCCGAACGGGCGGGCGTCGTCCCGGTGTTGGTGAACCCCACCGTGACCTGCTCGCACCAGCGGTCCGCCGCCGGGGCGCGGGCCGGCGGGCTCAGGGTCAGCCTCGCCGGGGTTCCCGGGGGTGTCGTCCCCGGCCCGGGTGCCGGGGTTCCCGGGGCGGGGGTGGACGGGGCCGCCTCGGGCGGGGGCTGGGGCGACGGGGTGGTGCCGGGCCGGGTGGTCCCGGGCGGGCCGGTCGTGGCTCCGCTCCGGGCGGAGGCGGCAGGACTCTGCGAACCCGGGGTGCCGGCCGGCGTACTCGTGGTGGAGGAAGGGGATCCGGCCAGCTGCTGGAACTCCACCGGCGCCTGGGGCGCGACGTTGTCGCCCGCGCGGCGCTCCGGGCCCGGGGCGACGGCGCCCGCGGCGGCGTAGCCGTCACGTGCCGGGCCGCCGCACCCGGTCAGGCATGCGGCGGCCAGTACGGGCACCGTGAGCAGGGTGAGGGCTTGGCGTTCCCTTCGCAGCATCGCGGCAGTTTGGCTGACCGCGCGTCAGATGGGAACCCCGGTGCGGCGGCTATTCGCCGATCAGGCCCACCCGGAGCTGTGCCAGCGTGCGCGTGAGCAGCCGGGAGACGTGCATCTGGGAGATGCCGACCTCCTCGCCGATCTGCGACTGCGTCATGTTCGCGAAGAACCGCAGCATGATGATCTGCCGCTCCCGGGGCGGCAGTTTGGCGAGCAGCGGCTTCAGCGACTCGCGGTACTCGACGCCCTCGAGCGCGGTGTCCTCGTAGCCGAGGCGGTCCGCGAGCGAGCCCTCGCCGCCCTCGTCCTCGGGAGAGGGCGAGTCGAGCGAGGAGGCGGTGTACGCGTTGCCGACGGCGAGGCCGTCGACGACGTCCTCCTCCGACACCCCGAGCACCGCGGCCAGTTCCGGCACGGTCGGCGAGCGGTCGAGCTTCTGGGCGAGCTCGTCGCTGGCCTTGGTGAGGGCGAGGCGCAGCTCCTGGAGCCGGCGCGGGACGCGCACGGACCAGGAGGTGTCCCTAAAGAATCGTTTGATCTCGCCCACGACGGTCGGCATCGCGAACGTCGGGAACTCCACGCCGCGTTCGCAGTCGAACCGGTCGATCGCCTTGATCAGGCCGATCGTGCCGACCTGGACGATGTCCTCCATCGGCTCGTTCCGGCTGCGGAAGCGAGCGGCGGCGTACCGCACCAGGGGCAGGTTCAGCTCGATCAGGGTGTCGCGTACGTACGCCCGTTCGGGGCTGTCCGCGTCCAGGGCGGCAAGTCGCTGGAAGAGGGAGCGGGAGAGGGTGCGGGTGTCGATGGCTTCCGAGCGGACAGGCGCTGCAGGTGCTGCCGGAGCCGGGCTCTTGACGAGCGTGAGCACCTTGGAGCTGCCCTGGTCTACGGACATGCCACCCCCTTGAGGTCGCGGACGGTCGCGTACGGCGCGCCCGTCGGAGGAACGCAGCCTCCACCTGAATACCGGAGGCGGGGCTGCGGCAAACGCGGTTCCAGCAGAATGTCACATGTCGGCAACGCGCTGTAGCGCCAAGTCGACATATATCTCCAGCGACAGAGCGGAATGAGCCCATTCCATGGGAAACGGTGGAACGATCTCCACCCGTTCCAGCTACGCCTCGATCCTGTTTGCGGACCGGAGCCGGGCGAAGCTGCGGGCGAGCAGCCGGGACACGTGCATCTGCGACACCCCGAGCTCGGCGCTGATCTGTGACTGCGTCAGATTGTTGTAGTACCGCAGCAGCAGGATCCTTTGTTCACGTTCGGGCAGCTGTACGAGCAGGTGCCGTACGAGGTCGCGGTGTTCGACGCCGGCCAGCTCGGGGTCCTCGTAGCCGAGGCGGTCCAGCAGGCCCGGCAGCCCGTCGCCCTCCTGGGCGGCCTCGAGCGAGGTGGCGTGGTAGCTGCGCCCGGCCTCGATGCAGGACAGCACCTCGTCCTCGGTGATCCGCAGCCGCTCGGCGATCTCGGGCGTGGTCGGCGTGCGCCCGTGCAGGGTGGTGAGGTCCTCGGTGGCGGCGTTCACCTGGACCCACAGCTCGTGGAGCCGGCGCGGCACGTGGACGGTGCGGACGTTGTCGCGGAAGTACCGCTTGATCTCGCCCACGACGGTCGGCATCGCGAAGGTCGGGAACTGCACCCCGCGGTCGGGGTCGAACCGGTCGATCGCGTTGATGAGGCCGATCGTGCCGACCTGGACCACGTCCTCCATCGGCTCGTTGCGGCTGCGGAAGCGAGCGGCCGCGTACCGGACGAGCGGAAGGTTCGCTTCGATGAGGGCCCCGCGCACCCGGTGGTGCTCGCTCGTGCCCGGCTGAAGGCCCTTCAGCTGCCCGAACAGGACCTGGGTGAGGGCCCGGGTGTCCGCGCCCCGGCTCTGCGGTCTCGGGGCCGCTGGAGGCTCCTCCGGGGGGTCCTGCTGGGTCGGAACCTGGGAGTCCGGCTGGGCGTCGCGCGCGGTGTCGTGCCGAGGAGCCTGCTGCGGGGCCTGCTGCGGGCCGTGCGTCGGTTCGTACTCCGGGCCGTGCTCCGGGCCGTGCTGGGGGTCCTGCTGGGGTGGCACCTGAGGCGCAGTACTGGCCGGCACGGTCACGCCACCCCTTCATGTATCAACTCATCCGTCAAAAGCGGTCATAGCATCACAAGACATGTGCACTGTGTGCAAGCACCGTATATCGCCGTGTTGAGGGCAAGTTGGGCATAATGGGGTGTTTTGGACGGGGTCATCGCAGGGGGTGCGGGAATGCAAAAGCCCCCCACCCGTCGGAGTGGGGGGCCGGTCAGTCCGGAAGCCGCGTCAGCGTACGGGTTCAGCGCACCAATTCCGTCATGAACGCGCCGATGCCGTGGGCCGCGTCCGAAATGCCTTGGAAGCCTATTTTCACGATGTCGGCCGCCTTCACCGGCTGGGTGATGATCACGAAGAGCGCGAATATGACGAGCCCACCCGTGATCATCTTCTTGGTGTCCATGAGCGGTGTCGGCCTCCCCAACCGGTCCTGCGCAGTCGGGTGAGTCTATCCGGACGTGTTCGGACACTCACCAGGCCTTTATGGACCAATGACCCGGTGGTCCGGGTCCTTTGCCGCCGGGCGGGCGGCCGGTGGTGGCGCAGTATTGGAGACGAGCCCACCGGTTCTGGCAGGAAACCGGTGGGTGAGGGACAGGACCTCACTGCGGGGTCCGAGCCGCAAGCTTCCCCCTGACTGTGGCCCGGACTGGCAGGTTCCGTCCTCGTCGGGGGAAGTGGCTTGTCCCCCCGATGTCACTTCCCCCGCCCGTACGTCGAAGGCCCCGACCCCGGTCGGGGCCTTCGACGTACGGGGGTGCGGACCGTCCCGTACCGGCTGCCGCTGCGGCTATTGGATGGCGCCGAGCAGGCCCAGGACGGGCTCCGCGGGGGCGACCACGGGCCACAGCTGGTTCGGCAGGTCCGTCAGCTGGCTGAGCTGGTTGACCCCCGGGATGACCTTGTCGCCGATCTCCTGGACGGAACCCGGCATCGCCCCTTCCGGCATGCCCGGGGCGGCCTGCGGCAGGTCCGGGAGGGTGATCGGGGCCGTGGGGGCGGCGGAGGCGGCCGGTGCGGCGAGGCCCGCGGCGGCCCCCGCGAGGGCGAAGGCGGCGAGCATGCGCTGGGTCTTGGTCATGCCGTGACAACGGCCGAGCGGGCGCCCGGTCACGCGGTCGTCATCCGTAAAGACGCGTCGGGGCGCGCCGAGGGCGCCGGACACACCGCGACACATCGAGGCACGCCGAGGCACGCCGAGACACACCGGGACGCGCCATGGCGTGCCGAGAGTGCCCGGACACGCCGAAAGCCCCGTCCCTTGCGGGGCGGGGCTTTCGATCGAAGCGGTAGTGGAGGGATTTGAACCCCCGATGGGTTGCCCCATACTCGCTTTCGAGGCGAGCTCCTTCGGCCACTCGGACACACTACCGAGATGGATCCTAGCCTACGGATCCGCATCAAATGAAATCGGTGTCCCCGAGCCGCCTCAGAGGTCGCGGAAGAAGTCCGTGAGCTGCCGCGCGCATTCCTCGGCGAGCACGCCGCGGACCACTTCCGGACGGTGGTTGAGCCTGCGGTCCCGTACGAGGTCCCAGAGCGACCCCGCGGCTCCCGCCTTCTCGTCGTCCGCGCCGAAGACGACCCGGGCCACCCGCGACTGCACGAGCGCGCCCGCGCACATCACGCACGGCTCCAGGGTCACCACGAGGGTGCATCCCGGAAGCCGCCATTCCCCGAGCCGGGCGGCCGCCCGGCGCAGTGCCAGCACTTCGGCGTGCGCCGTGGGGTCGCCGGTGGCCTCGCGCTCGTTGTACCCGGTGGCGAGGAGCTCCCCGTCCGGGCCCAGCACGACGGCGCCGACCGGCACGTCGCCGGCCGGCACCGCCCGGGCGGCCTCCTGGAGCGCCAGGCGCATGGAGTCCCGCCACGGGTCCCGTACGGGATCGGGGCCGTGCTGGGGATGGTGCGTGGTGATCACTAGCGGACGGCCTCCAGCACCTCGGTGGCGCCGAGGGAATCGGCGATCTCCGAGAGGGCGTCCCCGTCGAGGGTCATCAGTTGTTTGTGGCTGACGCCGAGGTCGTCCAGCAGCCGGGGGTCGCCGAGCGGGCCGGCCGGTACCGGTTCCGCGCCGGGCGAGTCCTCCTCGTCCTCGTCGTCATCGGCGCCGTTGAACGCGGCGATCGTGTCCTCCTCGCCGTCCTCGGTGCCGTCCAGGTCCAGTTCGTCGAGTTCGTCGTCCTCCTCGTCGCTGCCCAGCAGCTCGTCGGTCAGCATCGAGCCGTAGGAGCTGCGGGAGGCCGCGGAGGCGTTCGACACGAAGTACCGCGGGTCCTCCTCGCCGTCCACGCGGACGACGCCGAACCAGGCGTCCTCCTGCTCGATGAGGGCGACCACCGTGTCGTCGTCGACAGCGGCGGCACGGGCGAGATCGATCAGATCACTGAGGGACTCGACGTCGTCGAGTTCCATGTCGCTCGCTTCCCACCCGTCTTCGGTGCGCGCGAGCAGTGCGGCGAAATACACCGTGACTCTCCCACTGGTCATAGGCGTGCCGGTTGGAGGTCCCCCCGGCCGGAGGTGGGAAGGGTTGGAACGGCTGTCCTGCTCGCCGTTTCGTGCCCCGCCCAATCGGCATCGTGGCAGAAACGGCGGCATTGCGAGAGGTCTTCCGCGCTTGCGTCGTGCCGCGCCGTGCGCTCCGCGGGTTGTACGGGGGCTGCCGGGGCGCGGTGCGGAGGCCTCGCGGCACGCACGGGATCCCGCCCGGCCGCTCGGCGCGGCGCCGTTGCCGGGGGCTCCGCCCCCGCACCCCCGCGCCTCAAACGCCGGCGGGGTCGGCATGTGCCGGCGGGGCTGGAGCCGGCGGGGCTGGGGCGGTCACCAGCGGAAGGTGCGCATGCGCATCTGCTGGCGCATGCGGGCCGCGCGGGCGCGGCGGGGCTGCACGCGGTCGCGCAGGGCCCGCGCCTCCATCAGGTCGCGCAGGAACTGCGCGCGGCGCGCTCTGCGCTGCGCCGCCGTCTCCGGCGGCTGCGGCGCGTCGTTCTCCCGGCTCGGCTGCGTGTCGGGCATCGGACACCACCCCAGGCTGATCCGGTCGTCCTCCTCCGCCGGCGCGAAGCAGACCCCTCGCATCCCACCTTCCCCCGGACGGGCCGATTGATGCCACCCCGTCGCAGCTCAGAAGGGTTACGCGTCGTCCGACAGCGTGGGGACCACCGCCACCGGGCCGTGCGCGTGGTGCAGTACCGCGTGGGCCACCGAGCCGATCATCAGGTGCCCGACGCTGCGCCGCGGGTGGTGGCGGCCCACCACCACCAGGGCCGCCGACCGGGATGTCGTCACCAGGCGCTCCGCCGGGTCGCCCGGGACCGCCGCCTGCTCCACCGGCACCTGCGGCCACCGGGCCCGGAACGGCACCAGCCGCTCCGTCTGGGAGCGCAGCATCTCCCGCTCCGCCGGTACGGCGTTCCCGTCGTCGGCCAGCCCCTCCGGCGGGATGACCTGGAAGGGGCTGTCCATCACCAGCGTCGGCGCCGGCGGGATCGCGTACGCCGAGACCACCTGGACGGTGGTCCCCCGGGCGGCCGCCTCCGCGAAGGCGAAGGCCAGTACGTCGTCCGCGGTCTCCGCGGCGTGCAGGCCGAGCACCACCCGCCCGGCGGAACCGGCGGAACCGGCGGAACCGGCAGACCCGGCGGACGGCTCATCCTGCTCGGCCGGCGCGCTCCGCGCCGCGTGCGGGACCACGACCACCGGGCACGCCGCCGACGAGGCCAGGGCGCGGCTGTTCGAGCCGAGCAGCAGGGCAGCGAAGCCCCCGCGGCCCCGGGAGCCCATCACCAGCATCCGGGCGCTCTCCCCGCTCACCCGCAGGGCCTCGGGCACGGAGCCCTCCAGCGCGTCGTACCGCACCTCCTCCGGCAGTTCGGGGGCCGCGGCCAGGATGCCCCGTACCCGCTCGCCGACGGGGTCGGCGAACTTCTCCGGCTGCGAGGCGTCGGCGAGGGAGGAGCGGCGCGCCGCGTACAGCTGGGCGGTGTCGGGCAGCACGTGCGCGACGACGAGGCCGGTGCGGTGGCGGAGCGCCGCGGTCCGGGCCCATTCCAGTGCCCGGAGGCTGTGATCGGATCCGTCGACCGCCGCGACCACCGGTGCGTTGCTCATCAGTCCAGCGTGCTGGGCGTCCGGGCGGGTCGCATCCGCAGGCCCGCCCGCAGGCGCCTGTGCCGGTTCGGACGCACAGGGGTGCGCACACCGCGTAGCCTTTTGACCGTGGGTCGCGAAAAAGTGCGGCCGTTTTTGCAGGTCGCAGGTCGAAACCCGGCAGCTGAGCCTTGGAGGATGTTGTGCGTTTGCAGGTCGTCGATCACCCCTTGGTGGCGCACAAACTGACCACCCTGCGCGACAAGCGCACCGACTCCCCCACCTTCCGTCGGCTCGCCGACGAGCTGGTGACCCTCCTCGCGTACGAGGCCACCCGCGACGTGCGCACCGAGCAGGCCGACATCGTCACGCCGGTCGGCCCGACCACCGGCGTGAAGCTCTCGCACCCGCGCCCGCTGGTCGTGCCGATCCTGCGCGCCGGTCTGGGCATGCTGGACGGCATGATGCGGCTGCTGCCGACCGCCGAGGTGGGCTTCATGGGCATGGTCCGCAACGAGGAGACCCTGGAGGCCTCCACGTACGCGACGCGCATGCCGGAGGACCTCTCCGGGCGGCAGGTCTACGTCGTCGACCCGATGCTCGCCACCGGCGGCACGCTCGTCGCGGCGATCCAGGAACTGATCAAGCGCGGTGCCGACGACGTCACCGCCGTGGTGCTGCTGGCCGCGCCCGAGGGCGTCGAGGTCATGGAGCGCGACCTCGCGGGTACCCCGGTGACGGTCGTGACGGCCGCGGTGGACGAGCGGCTCAACGAGCACGGCTACATCGTGCCGGGCCTGGGCGACGCGGGCGACCGCATGTACGGCTCGGCCGAGTAGGACCCGGACCGACCCCCTCCGGTCCTACGGCGCTCCGAGAGCAGAGAGCCGAGAGCCGAAGGCCTCGTACCCGTACGGCCGACAGCCGGCCGCCTCCTCGGCGGCCGGCTGTTCGCGTCAGGGGGTCAGCAGGTCTTGGCGGGCGCGGGCTGGGGGTTGGCCAGCAGGGCCAGTTCCTTGTCCGCCGCCTCCTTCGGGCTGAGCTCCTTGAAGGCGTCGCCGAGGATCAGGTCGATGTCGGCGCCCTCGCGGGCATCGGTCTGCTGCGTATCGCCCTCGAGCTGGGTGCCCAGTACGGAGAAGGCCGCCTTGTCGGTCTTGGGCGAGCCGAGCAGTATCCCCGTCCCGGGTACCTTCTTGTCGAAGTCGGCGGGGGCGTTGCCGACGTTGGCGACGGTGAAGCCGCGTTTCTTCAGCTCGTCGGCGACCGCCTTGGCGAGGCCCGCGCGCGGGGTCGCGTTGTAGACGTTGACCGTGATCTCGCCGGGCTGGGGCAGCGCCACGGCCGGCTTGGCGGCGGGGGTGGCGGCCGCCGCGGCGCCCGCCCTGGGCTTCGGGGTCGCGCAGTCCTTGCCGGCCGCGACGGGCTTGCCGCTCCCGCCGCGGAACACGTTCATGAGCTGCAGGGTTCCGTAGCCCAGCAGGGCGAGACCGAGGACTGCTCCGAGCATGGTGAGGACGATCCGCCGGCGCCGCCGGGGTCGGCTCATGCGGGGGTAGGCCGCTCCCGTGACTCGGTACTTTCCGCCCATGCCGGGGGGAGTGAGCATGCTCATGGGCGCAGCGTAATACCGCCCGCTGCCGATGCCCACCAAATGATCTGTTGATAGGGCAAGACCGACCCGAAAGGCGCAATTTGCGCGAAGTGGGACGCGCTGTCCTCAGGCCTCGCCCCGGCGGCGAGTCCCGGGCGCTCCCGGCCTCAGTAGTCCATTTCGAGGACGCGGGCGTGCAGCACCTGGCGCTGCTGCAGGGCCGCGCGCACGGCGCGGTGCAGGCCGTCCTCCAGGTACAGGTCGCCCTGCCACTTCACGACGTGGGCGAAGAGGTCCCCGTAGAACGTCGAGTCCTCGGCCAGCAGCGTCTCGAGGTCCAGCTGTCCCTTGGTCGTCACCAACTGGTCGAGCCGGACCGGGCGCGGGGCGACATCCGCCCACTGCCGGGTGGTTTCCCTGCCGTGGTCGGGGTACGGCCGCCCGTTTCCGATGCGCTTGAAGATCACACGGAAAGCCTACCGGGCCGGTGCCTGCGGGCGCAGCCTCGCTATGCCGGTGCAAAAGTGGCAGACAGGGCTATTTCGGGAGTGATGTATGAGCGAGAGCACCGACCCCGCGTCCCCGGCCGACCAGATCGTCGCCGGGTACGCCTTCACCGGACCCGCGCTCGAACTGGGTGCCCTGCTCTGGGACGGCACCTGCCTGCCGGACCGGCAGATCCGCATCCCGCTGTCGATGCTCAACCGCCACGGCCTGGTCGCGGGCGCCACGGGCACCGGCAAGACGAAGACCCTGCAGCTCATCGCCGAGCAGCTGTCGGCGGGCGGCGTTCCGGTGTTCCTCGCCGACATCAAGGGGGACATCTCCGGGATTTCGGCCCCGGGCACGGCCAACGACAAGATCGCGGAACGTGCGAAGGAAGTCGCCCAGGAGTGGGAGGCCACCGGATTCCCCAGCGAGTTCTATTCGCTGGGCGGGATCGGGCCCGGCATTCCGCTCCGGGCCACCGTGACGAGTTTCGGCCCGGTGCTGATGTCGAAGGTGCTCCAGCTCAACCAGACCCAGGAGCAGTCGCTCGGCCTGATCTTCCACTACGCCGATGCCAAGGGACTGGAGCTGATCGACCTCAAGGACCTGCGGGCCGTCGTCGCCTTCCTCGTCTCCGACCAGGGGAAAGCCGAGCTCAAGGGCATCGGCGGGCTGTCCACGGTGACGGCCGGGGTGATCCTGCGCGCCCTGACCGCGTTCGAGCAGCAGGGTGCCGCGGAGTTCTTCGGCGAGCCGGAATTCGACACCGGTGAATTCCTGCGGACGGCCGCCGACGGGCGCGGGCTGGTCTCCGTACTGGAACTCCCGGCGGTCCAGGACAAGCCGCAGCTCTTCTCCACCTTCCTGATGTGGCTGCTGGCCGACCTCTACACCGACCTGCCGGAAGTCGGCGACCTGGAACGGCCCAAGCTCGTCTTCTTCTTCGACGAGGCGCACCTGCTGTTCAACGGCGCCTCCAAGGCCTTCCTGGAGTCCATCACCCAGACCGTCCGGCTGATCCGCTCGAAGGGCATCGGCGTCTTCTTCGTGACGCAGACCCCCAAGGACGTGCCGGCGGACGTGCTCGCGCAGCTCGGCAACCGCGTGCAGCACGCGCTGCGGGCCTTCACCCCGGACGACGCGAAGGCGCTGAAGGCCACCGTGAAGACCTTCCCCAACTCCGCGTACGACCTGGAGGAGCTGCTCACCCAGCTCGGGACGGGCGAGGCGGTGATCACCGTACTCAGCGAGAAGGGCGCCCCGACCCCGGTGGCGGCGACCCGGTTGCGCGCCCCGCAGTCGCTGATGGGCCCGATCGACGCGGCGGCCCTGGACGCGGCGGTGAAGTCCTCGCTCCTCCACTCGCGGTACGCGGAGCCGGTCGACCGCGAGTCGGCGTACGAGAAGATCAGCGCCGAGCAGGCTGCGGCCGAGGCGGCGGCGGAGACGGCCGCGGCCGAGGCGGAGGCCGCGAAGCAGGCCAAGGAGGCCGCGAAGACGGCGCGCAGCGCACCGGAGCCGGAGCCCTCGCTGGCCCAGCAGGTGGTGGGGAGCGGGCTGTTCCGCTCACTGGCCCGCTCGGTCGGGACCCAGCTGGGGCGGGAGATCTCGCGCTCGATCTTCGGGACGGCGAAGCGGCGCAGGTGATCCTGGCTCCGCCGGGGACCGGAGACCCGCTCGGGTTACGGGCGAGCTGCGCCGGAGGCGGCCGGGGGGTTCCCGCGTGACCGGGGCCTGCACGGGTGGCCGCGGAGTTCCGCGGATGGCGGCGGAGCTGCGCAGGTAACCGCGGCGGAGCTGCGCAGGTGACCGCGGCGGGGCCGCAGGGCACGGCGAAGCGGCGCAGGTGACGCATTCGGGGGGCGGATCCGCGGCCGGGGTGCCGCCGGAGCCTTCGGCGCTGACAGACTTCGCCCCATGCGGACCGAACTCACCGACACCACGTCCAGCAAGATCGACCGGGCGCTGCTCGCCGCCCGCCGGGCCATCGGCAGCCCCACCATGGGCCTCGTCCTGACGCTCGTCATAGCGACCGACGAGGAGAACGCGTACGACGCCGTCCGCGCGGCCTCGGAGGCCTCGCGCGAACACCCCTGTCGCATCATCGCGGTGATCAAGCGCACCTCGCGCGGCCCGCACAAGCTCCGTCAGACCCGCCTGGACGCCGAGCTGCGGGTCGGCTCGGACGCCGGGACCGGGGAGATCGTGCTGCTGCGCCTGCACGGGGCGCTCACCGAGCAGGCGGGCTCGGTGGTCCTCCCGCTGCTGGTGCCGGACGCGCCGGTGGTGGCGTGGTGGCCGGGCGACGCCCCCGCCGACCCGGCGCGGGACCCGCTGGGCGCGCTCGCGCAGCGCCGGATCACGGACGCCGAGGCCGCCGCCGACCCGGTGGCGGTACTGGACGAGCGGGGTGCCGCGTACGCCCCGGGGGACACCGATCTCGCGTGGACCCGGCTGACACCGTGGCGGGCACTGCTGGCCGCCGCGATGGACCAGAAGCCGCTGCCGGTGACGGGCGGGGCGGTGGAGAGCGAGGCCGACAACGCGAGCGCCGAGCTGCTGGCCCGCTGGCTCGAGGACCGGCTGGGGGTGCCGGTGGAGCGGGTCACCACGGACGGGCCGGTGATCACGCGGGTCCGGCTGGAGGGCCCGGCGGGCACGATCACGGTGGACCGCCCCGACGGGGCGCTGGCCACGCTGGTCCTGCCGGGCAGCCCCGACCGCAAGGTGGCCCTGAAGATCCGCAGCAAGGCCGAGCTGATCGCGGAGGAGCTGCGGCGCCTCGACGCGGACGAGACCTACGCGTCGGCGTTGCGCAGGCGGCCGGCCCAGGCGTCGCTCTCCGCGTAGTGGTTGTCGTACGTGGGCTGGCTGTCGATGATGTCCTGGACGGTGGCCTCGCCCGCGCGGACCCGGCCGAGGAGCCGGTAGTAGTCGAAGCGGCCCATGCCGGGCGTGAAGCCGACGAAGACGCTCGCCGTGTGCCCCGGGGAGGGCGCGAAGGCGTGCTTCACGCCCGCCGGGACGGACAGGAAGTCCCCGGCGGTGAGGGTCCTGACCTCGTCGCCGACGAGTACGTCGAGGCGGCCGGCGGTGACGTGGAAGAACTCGGTCGCCTTGGTGTGGAAGTGGACGGGGGCGCCGGCCGCGCCCTCGTCGAAGGTGGCGGTGTTGCAGGTGAGCTCGGCGGTGTCGGTGAGCAGGGTGATCACGCTGCCGGGGCCGTCGGTGATGGTCTCGGCGGTGGCGGCGCGGGTCAGGATCTCGTTCTTCTCGTTCGTCATGATCATGAATCTACCCGGCCGTTTGACCGGTGACAGGGGTCAATTTGCGCCGAAGATTCCCGGTCAATCGGTCGCCGTTCCGGCCTTGGCGGCCTTGGCGGCGGCCTTCATCTCCTGCTTGTGCGCCCGCACCTTCGCCAGGGACTCCGGCCCGGTGATGTCGGCCGCCGAGCGGTAGACGTTCGCCCGGCCGTAGCCGCCGGCCGCCTCGCGCCAGCCCTTGGGGCGCACGCCCAGCTGTTTGCCGAGCAGGGCCAGGAAGATCTGGGCCTTCTGCTCGCCGAACCCGGGCAGCTCCTTGAGCCGCTTCAGCAGCTCGTCCCCGGTCGGTACGTCACGCCAGATGGCCTCCGCGTCCCCGTCGTAGTGCTCCACCAGGTACGCGCACAGCTGCTGAACCCGCTTCGCCATCGATCCGGGGTAGCGGTGCACGGCCGGCTTCTCGGAGAGCAGCGCGGCGAAGGCCTCGGGGTCGGTGGCGGCGATGGCGTGGGCGTCCAGATCGTCCGCCCCCATCCGCGTGGCGATCGTGTACGGACCCGAGAACGCCCACTCCATCGGCACCTGCTGGTCCAGCAGCATGCCGACGAGCGCGGCGAGCGGGCTGCGGCCGAGGAGCTCGTCGGCCTCCGGCTGCTGGGCCAGCCGCATCGTGATGTCCATGGCTCCAGCGTCCCGCGTGGCCGCGTTCCCCGCGCGGTCGCCGCACCGGGGCCCTAGCGTGAGAACCGCGCAAAACGCGACCCACGACACAAACACGACGACAGACCACAGACAGACGACACGACACAGGAGTCGATCGATCATGGCTGAGTTCCCGGAAGGCGCTCCGTGCTGGGTGGACGCGATGTTCAAGGACGTGGAGGGCGCCAAGACCTTCTACTCCGACGTGCTCGGATGGACCTTCGGTGAAGCCTCCAGCGAGTACGGCAACTACACGCAGGCCTACTCCGACGGCAAGGCCGTAGCGGCCGTCGTCCCGCCGATGCCGGGCGGCGAGGCGCCGTCGCAGTGGTGTCTGTACTTCGCCTCGCCCGACGCGGCGGCCACCGCCGAGAAGATCAAGTCGGCCGGCGGCGAGCTGATGATGGAGCCGATGCAGGTCGGCACGTTCGGCACGATGGTGATCGCGAAGGAGCCGAGCGGTGCGGTCTTCGGCGTCTGGCAGCCGGGCGAGCACAAGGGCTTCGAGAAGGTAGGGGAGCCGGGCGCGTACGCCTGGGCGGAGGTCTTCACCCGCGAGCCGGCGAAGGCGGACGCGTTCCTCCCGAAGGTCTTCCCGCTCGGCGCCCAGAAGATGGAGCCCGGCGACGACCCCGAGATGGCGGGGATGGACTTCAAGATCTTCAGCGTCGGCGGCAAGGAGAACCCGGTCCTCGGCCGGATGAAGATGGGCGACGACTTCCCGGCGCACATGCCCCCGTACATCCAGGTCTACTTCGGGGTCCCGGACTGCGACGAGGCCGTGGCCAAGGCCAAGAAGCACGGCGGCAAGCTCCACTTCGGCCCGATGGACAGCCCCTTCGGCCGCTTCGCTGCGCTGACGGACCAGCAGGGCGCGGCGTTCGCCGTCATCGACATGTCGAAGACGACGGGCGAGATGCCGAAGATGTCGGACGCGTAGCCGCCCCCTCCGGGGCGGGGGCACCCGCGGCCTGCCGTGCTACGAGTAGAGCGGCAGGCCGTCCGTGGAGACGGTCCAGTCGCCGATGGTGTCGTCCAGCGGCTGAACGGCACCCCGTATCGCCCGGTAGCGGAGGGCGGTCATGTGGGAGTGCAGCCGTTGCAGGTGCCGGGGGCCGGGGCGCGGAAGGCGCGGTCGCAGGTGTCGCAGGTCTGGAAGGGGTCCGGCGGGGCGAAGGGGGCTCTGCGGGGCAGTGGTGCCAGGAGGGGCGGGAGCTGGGTCGTCAGGCGGTGGGCGATCAGGCCCGCCGGGTTGCGGAGGTGGTCCGGGAGGTTCGCGGTGAGGGCGGTGGTCACCGCGTGATGGCCGGCCCCGCATTCCAGCCATGCCTCGACGCCGCCCGCGAGGCGTTGGACGTCCCGGGAGCCGAGGAGCAGGCGGGGGTCGGCCCGGCGCAGTTCCGCCAGGAGTTCCTCGGCCAGCTGTCGGCGGGCCGGGTTGTCCGCGTTGCGGGGCGCCGGGAGGGCCGCCGCCCGGGGCTTCGCGGGCGGGGACGGCTGCTGGGGCGCCGGGCCGGGCTCCGGATCCGGTGCGGGGCCGGGCTCCGGTCCAGGCCCCGGCTCCGGTGCGGGTGGGGGCGCTGGTTCAGGCTGCGGCTCGGGCTTCGGGGCTGCGGGGGCCGGGGCGGGCTCGGGGGTGACGGCCTTGGGGGCGTTGCAGAACACCGTACGGGTGACGATCCGCCCGTCCGGGAGCTTCTCCTGGAGCCGCCGCAGGTACCCGTACGCCTCCAGCTCGCCCAGCGCCCTGCCGATCGCCTTCTCCCCGAGGGGCAGCTGCCCGGCCAGGGCTTTGATGCCGACCGGGGTGCCGCGGGGCACGGACTGGATGTACGAGGCGAGGGCCCGCGCGTTCATCGACAAGTGGGGATGCCGGATCAGGTCGTTGCTGACCACGGTGAAATTGCGGGTCTGCCGGACGTTGGCGTGTTGAACGCCGTACGCGGCGCGCGAGGGCGCGTTAGAGTGCTGGAAAGCCATCGGGAAGTTGGATCCTTCTCATGGTCAGGCCCTCGTCGGGATTGCGAGTCCCGGCGGGGGCCGTCCTGTGTCTGGAGTTGTCGGGGCGAGCATATGCCAGGCAACTGCCGTGAAATCCAGTCGAGTTGGGTCGATTCACCCGTGTGAGTGAGCGCCGCTCCGGGGAGGCTGGAGGGGCAGGGCAAGAGTTCTTTCTCTCGGTACTTCCAAAGAAAAGCGTCGTGCCGCACCGGGTCGCGCCCGGGCACGACCCGCCTGCGGGGGCGGCCCGCACGAACGTCCACGACTTTGTCCAAAGCTGTCGAGACTGTCTCAACGCGAGTGACGGGTAAGGCGCGTTGAGGAGGTGGGTGCGCATGGGCGTGGACGTGGACGTGGACGGTGACGGTACGGAAGAGCACAGCTGGTCCGTGGACCCCGAGGACGAACAGGGCGCGGCGGTGGTCGCGGCGCTCGGCCGTCAGATGCGGGCGCGGAGGGAAGCGCTGGGGATGCGGGTCGGCGACCTGGCGGCGGCGATCCAGTACGGCGAGGCCCTGATCTACAAGGTCGAGGGCGGCGAGCGGATCGCCAAGCCGGAGTACTTGGACAAGGTCGACGAGGCGTTGAAGGCCGGGGGCCTGATCCGGGCCGTGCGGGAGGATTTGGGGCGGGTTCGATACCCGAAGAAGGTCCGGGAGCTGGCCAAGATGGAGGCCCTGGCCGTCGAGGTCGGCGCCTTCACCATTCAGGGCCTGCATGGTCTTCTGCAGACCGAGGACTATGCGCGTGCGCTGTTCGAGATGAGGCAGCCCGCCTACTCGCGCGACGAGGTCGAGCGCGGAGTCGCTGGACGCATGGCCCGCATGTCGATCTTCGAGCGGGTACCTGCGCCGACGCTCGGATTCGTCCAGGAAGAGGCAAGCCTTCGACGCCCGATCGGAGGCACGATGGTCATGCATGGACAGCTCGAACGCCTATTGGAACTGACCGAGTTGCGGAACGTGACTCTTCAGGTGATGCCGATGGATCGTGAGGCCCACGCGGGAATGGAAGGTCGGATCGAGCTGCTGAAGTTCGCTGACGGTACGGCGTTGGGACGCTCCGAAGGAGCATTCAACGGACGCCCTGTGTCCGATCCGAAGCGGCTCCGGACCCTTGACCTGCGCTATGGCATGCTCCGGGCGCAGGCGCTGACGCCCTGGGAGTCGCGCGCCTTTATCGAGCAACTGCTGGGAGAGACATGATCCACAAGGCCGAGCTGGACTGGTTCAAGAGCAGCTACAGCAGCAGCAGCGACATCAACGACTGCGTCGAAGTGGCGTGGGTCAAGAGCAGCTACAGCGATGGGTCCGAGGGTGACTCCTGCGTCGAGGTGGCGGCCTGCCCCGAGGCCGTCCGCGTCCGGGACTCCAAGGTGCTCGACGGGCCCCAGCTCGCCCTCACCCCACAAGCCTGGGCCGGCTTCGTCTCGTACGCGCGCGACGTCAGGCCTTGTTGACGGCGGCGTGGGAGGCCGCGCGGTAGCAGCGGGAGCTGACGGAGAAGTCGAGCGTAGGCTCCAACGTCGCGGTGTGGGAGATGACCTCCACGAAGAAGTGTCCGGTCTCGTTCGTGGCCTGGATCTCGTCGAGGCTGTCCTTACTGATCTTCCAGCCGTTCTCGCCCAGCGCCTTCCGCAGGTTCCGCATGCCGGCGTCGTACTGGTCACTGGTCATGCCGCCCACCGACCAGCGGTGGTGTAGGGCGTACAGGTCTTGGCCGTACTCGTCGCAGACCACGACGCTCATGCCTGTGCGGGGCTCGGTGACCTTGCCCTTGACCCCGGCCATCTCCAGCAGGCGGCCGGAGACCTCCCTCGTCTTCGCGCGCGCCGGGTCGGGATCCATCCGCTCCGGCGTGTAGGGGAGCTCCATGATGTTCGAACACCCCACGGACAGCGCCAGCAGCGAGGCGCAGACGGCCGTGACGACGCGCCCCGTACGACATGCCCGTGTCGAGTGTTCCATTTCCGCAATTTGTCGCATCCGGCCCGTCCCCCTGGTGGTCCCTGGCCCTGACCGTACCTGGCGGCTTGGGCGCTCCCCCTCCCCCCAGGGCCCGGCTTTCGCAGCGTGGGGAAGCGGAGGATCGTGGGGAGTGGAAGGGAGGCGCGTCATGCGCAAGGTCATGGACTGCAGGGAGTACCCCAGCGAGATCGGGTGCACCCTGACCATCACGGGTGAGGAAGACGAAGTCATGGGGGCGGCCGTCCAGCACGGCGTCGCCGTGCACGGCGAAGAGGACACCCCGGAGTTCCGCGACGCACTGAAGGGCATGCTGAAGCCCGAGGTGCCCCAGCACGCCTGACAGCCGAAGCCGACAGCCGACAGCCGACAACAGGCACCCGGCGGCCGCAGAGGCGAGCCGCCCGGGTGGTTCCGGCTGGCGGATGCGATGGGTCGGATGCACGCCGGGGCAGGGGTGCTTACGGTCGATCTTGTGCGGTTCCCACGGACCGTGCGAGGTCACTACCGAAGAGGTCGAGCACCCCATGAGCCTGAGCATCCGCAACCAGATCGCCGGTACCGTCACCGCCGTCACCACCGGCGAGGCCATGGCCACGGTCAAGGTCCGTCTGGAGGGCGGTCAGGACATCACCGCCGCCATCACCACCGACGCCGTCAAGGACCTCGGCATCGCCGAGGGCTCCGCGGTCAAGGCGCTCGTCAAGGCCACCGAGGTGGCGCTGGCCACCGCCGCCGTCGACGGCATCAGCATCCGCAACCAGCTGGCCGGCACCGTCTCCGACGTCGCCACCGGGGGCGCCATGGCCTCCGTCAAGGTGGACGTGAACGGGGGCGGGCTGACCGCCGCCATCACCAAGGACGCCGTCGAGGCGCTCGGCCTGGCCGCCGGGTCGTCCGTCGTCGCGCTGATCAAGTCCACCGAGATCTCGCTCGCGACCGCCTGAGCCCGCCCTCACAGCCCGAGGTTCGGTGGCGACAGCGCGCCGAACCACACGTGCGTGACCGCGCTGACGTAGCGCGCCCCGCACCGGTCCGACGGGACCACCAGCTGCGCGCCCGCCCCGTCGAGGTCCTCCCCGTCGAGGCGGGTCGCCAGCAGCACCGGACTGTCGCCGAAGTCCGCGTCGAGCTCGGCCCAGGACAGGACGCTGTGGTGCCCGTCCCCGCCGCTGACCGCCAGCAGGAAGCGGCTCCGGTCCTTGCGCCGGCGCACGTCGAACGACGGCCCGGCGTCCGCGACCACGTCGCGCAGCAGCGCGCCCTCGAACACATGGTGCTGCGGACCGTTCGTCGCACAGTCGAACGTGACCGCGGCCCGGTGCTGTACCCAGTCCCGCAGGTCCGCGACGCTCAGGGTCGCCGGGTGGTCCAGATCTCCGTGCAGCATGAGTTTGGCCATGTGCGAATGATGCCCGGGGTCCGTCATTCCGGAACCTCATCTGCAAGGTTGATGGCTTGTCACAACCCGCAAATGTGGCTTCATCGTGCGTTCTGCCCTTGCAGGTCCTGCAGTCTCTGGTTCACCTTCCGCCAGACGATGTCGCGTGTCACCGGCATCTCCGTGAACCGCACCCCGGTCGCGTCCCGCAGGGCGTTCGCGAAGGCCGGGGCCACCGGGTTGAACGGGCTCTCGGACATGGACTTCGCGCCCAGCGGGCCGATCGCGTCCGAGGTCTCCATGAAGTGGACCTCCGTACGCGGGACGTCCGCGTACTGCGGGAGCCGGTAGCGGCGGAACGCCGCCGTGGTCACCTCCCCGCGCTCGTCCACCCGTACGGTCTCGAACAGCGTCGCGCCGAGCGCCTGGGCCACGCCGCCCTCCACCTGGCCGCGGCACTGCATCGGGTTCATGACCTTGCCCGCGTCCGCCGCGTGCACGCTGCGCAGGATCTTCATCTCGCCCGTGTCCGGGTCGACCGCGAGGCGGAACCACTGGGCGTTGAAGGCCACCGAGCGGGGGGAGCCGCCCCAGTGGCCGTCCGCCGCGAGCTCGTCGAGCTCGCCCTTCTCGTACGCGGCCTCGTACAGCTCCTTGAGCGTGACGATCCGGCCCGCGCAGTCGAAGGCCTCGGCCCCGAGCTTGCACAGGTGCCGGGCCACGCCCGTGTGCCGGGCCGCGAAGGTCTGGAGGCGCTCCGCGAGGGAGCCCGCCGCCAGCATCACCGCCTTGCCCGCCACCACCGTGCCGGCCGAGCCGAACGCACCGGTGTCGTGGCGGACGACGTCCGTGTCCGACTGCCGGACCGCGATCCGGTCGACGGTGGTGTTCAGCGCGCCCGCGGTGATCTGCTTGTGGACGGTGGTCGTGCCGTTGCCGAACTCCGCCGTGCCGACCGCGATGTCGTACGTACCGTCGCGCAGCAGGCTGACCCGGGCGTCGGCGAAGTGGCCGCCCGGCGGGCCGGTCGCGATCATGGCGACGGCCGATCCCGTGCCGGTGAGCCAGCCCTCGGGGACGTCCTCGTGGCTGCGGTCCTCGGCGATGGCCTTGCGTACGACGTCCATGCACTGCTTCATCCCGTACGAGGCGATGAACAGGTCCTCCTCGTGGCCGATCGGGGTCACCATGTGGTCGCCGGCGCCGATGACGTTCTTCTCGCGCAGGACGAGCGGGTCCATGCCGAGCCGGACGGCGAGCTCGTCCATCGCCGATTCGAGGGCGAAGAGGACCTGGCCGAGGCCGTAGCCGCGGAAGGCGCCGGCCGGCACGCCGTTGGTGTAGACCGAGTACGCCTCCACCTCCTTGTTCGGCGCCTTGTAGACGGCGAACGACTCGCCGACGCTGTGGAACATGACCGCCGGGCCGTGGTTGCCGTAGGCGCCCGTGTTGGAGAGCACGCGGATGCGCAGCGCGGTGAGGGTGCCGTCGGCCTTGGCGCCGATCTTGATGGTGATCTTGAAGGGGTGGCGGGTGGTGGCCCCGTAGAACTGCTCGGCCCGGGTGAATTCGAGCTTCACCGGGCGCCGCAGCTTCAGGGCGGCGAGGACGACGATGTCCTCGGTGAGCATCTCCTGCTTGCCACCGAACCCGCCGCCCACCCGGCCCGCGACGACGCGGACCTCGTCCTCGCCCAGGTCGTAGAGGGCGCACAGCGCCCGCCGGGTCAGGAACGGGGCCTGGGTGGAGGAGCGGACGGTGATGCGCTCGCCGTCGCCCTCCTCCTTGGGTTCGAAGTACGCGACGCTGCCGTGGGTCTCGAGGCTGGCGTGCTGCACGCGCTGGGTCAGATAAGTCTCCTCGTAGACGACGTCCGCCTCCGCGTACCCCTTCGCCATGTCGCCGAGGGTGCCGTGCACCTCGCCGCACACGTTGTTCTCGGCGCGGAAGATCCCCGATTCGGGGCCCTTGGGGTGGATGACGGGGGCGCCCGGCAGCATGGCCTCCTCCGGGTCGATCACGTACGGGAGCTCCTCGTACGTGACGACCACGCGGCGGCAGCCCTCTTCGGCGGCCTGCTCGCTGTCGGCTACGACGGCCGCCACGCGCTGGCCGACGAAGCGGACCACGTCGTCCAGGACCCGGGTGTCCATCGGGTCCTCGGTGGGATGCTCGTGGCGGGCGGACGAGTACAGCCGGCCGGGGGCGTCGTGGTGGGTGAAGACGGCGTGCACGCCCGGGACCCGGAGGGCGTCCCGGGTGTCGATGCCGACGATGCGGGCGTGCGGGTGAGGGGAGCGCAGCAGCTTCATGTAGAGCAGCCCGGGCACCTCGACGTCGAAGGTGTAGCGGGCGGTGCCGGTGACGACGAGGGGGCCGGCGGGGGCGCCCAGGGACTTGCCGACGGCCTGCCCGGCCCCGGGGGACTCGGTGTGCTTGACCCCGCGCACCGCGTCCTCGATGGCGCGGTAGCCCGTACAGCGGCAGATGTTGCCCTTGAAGGCGCGCGGGAGGTCGTCGAGCTTGCCGTCGTCGTGGGCGGTGCCCTGCTCCGCCTGGAGGGCGGAGGTGGTCATCAGGAACCCGGCCGTGCAGAAACCGCACTGGAAGCCCTGGGCGTCGAGGAACTGCTGCTGCGCCGGGTGGAGCTCCCCGCCGGGCTTGGCCAGGCCCTCGACGGTGGTGACGGAGCGGCCCTCGGCGCGGACCGCCGGGTAGAGGCAGCTGTGCACCGGCCGGCCGTCCACGTGGACGGTGCAGGCCCCGCAGTCGCCCTGGTCGCAGCCCTTCTTCACGCCGAACCAGCCGCGCTCGCGCAGGTAGGTGCGCAGGCACTGGCCGGCGCGCGGCTCGTCCTCGAAACGCTGCTCGTTGATCTCGATCTCGTAGCTCATCGGGAAACCTCCTCCAGCGTGAGTTCGCGGCGGATCTCTTCGGCCAGGCGCAGGCCCATGTGACGCCGCCAGTCGGGCAGGCCGTGGATGTCGTCGAACCACTCGTCGGGCCGGACGGCGCCGTCGATCGCCTCGCGCAGCTCGGCGGCGGCCGGCGGCAGCGCGAACCAGAAGCGGAACGGGCGGGTGGTGGCGGCGGTGACCGTGAGGGCGAAGGAGCCGTCCTGGGGGTCGCGGGTGCCGATGACGAGGGCGCCGGAGCGCCCGAGCCCGTAGAGCGAGGCCTGCCGGAAGGCCGTACGGCACTCCAGCGAGCGGGCGGGCAGCCGGACCGAGCGGAGCAGCTCGCCGTCGCGCAGGTCCTTGACGCCGGCGCCGCGGATGAAGTCGGCGACCGGCATGCGGCGGGTACTGCCGTCCTGGCCCTGGAGGAAGACGGTGCCGTCGAGTCCGGCGGCGAGGGAGATCATCGGGCCGGCGGGGAGGCCGTTGCAGAGGTTGCCGCCGACG
This sequence comes from Streptomyces sp. NPDC032745, assembly GCF_055579465.1. Lineage (NCBI taxonomy): Bacteria > Bacillati > Actinomycetota > Actinomycetes > Kitasatosporales > Streptomycetaceae > Streptomyces > Streptomyces sp. NPDC032745. The sequence goes on from NZ_JBVING010000003.1 coordinate 628,337, forward strand.
GTGGCCATGTTCCAGATCTTGAACGAGGCGAGGAAGGCGCGGCAGCACTGCTCGATGAGCGGGGCGGCGGCGGTCGGCAGGGTCCGGCCGAACCGGGACAGCTCGGTGATGGTGCAGGTGGCGGCGATGTCGAGGGAGCCGTCGGGCTGCCAGGACAGGGGTGGCCAGCCCATCCGGGAAAGGTCGACCAGGCGGCGGATGTGGGGCTGGGGCTCGGAGAAGAGGTAGGTGCCGCCGCCGAGCCAGGCGTCGCCGGGGCGCCAGGGTTCGCGGCGGCGTGCGTCGCGCACGTCGAGCACCGTGTTGAGGTCCAAGGTGAGCCACCAGCCTCTCTGGCCTGACGTGGGGACGCGGGGCGTGCACCGCCCTGGTGGACCGTGCGTTTCCAGTCAGTGAAGCAACGGGGGCGGGGCCGGGACGACTGTTGCCGGACACGGAAACGGGTGGACTCCGAGCGGTTCGCCCTGGATGATCGACCAAGAGGCTAACCAGACACTTGCCCTTGCATTTACGATGGTGTTTCTCGTATTCACCTGGCGAATGTGGCCGATGTGGGCTGCCACCCACCGCAAGGAGTCCCCGCCGTGCACGTCCTCGACCTGCTTCAGTCCGACAACCTCGGCCTCACCCTGCTCTGGGGCGAGGACGCCCTTCTCGGCCAGGAGGTCAGCGGGGTCACCGCCACCGACCTGGAGGACCCGCGCCGTTTCCTGGGCCCCGGAGAACTCGTGCTCAGCGGTCTGGTGTGGTGGGCCGAGGGCGACCCGGCCAAGGCGGATCGATTCGTCTCCGCGCTCGCCGAGGCCGGGGCCACCGCCCTCCTCGCCGGCGAGGAGACCCACGGCCGGGTCCCCGACGAACTGGTGGCCGCCTGCCGCGCCCACCGCGTACCGCTCGTGGCCGTGCCCGCGCAGACCAGCTTCCGGGCGATCACCGAGGCGGTCTACCTGCGCCAGTGGGGCGACTTGAGCCGCCGCCCGACCCGGCTCTTCGCGCTTCCCGAGAACGTGCGCAGCGAGCTCAGCCGCCTCCTCGAAGGCGGGGCCGGACCGGCCGAGCTGCTGGACCGGGCCTGCGCCCACCTGGGCAAGGTCACCTGCTACCTGATGACCGCCAGCGGCCGCACCGTGGCCCGCACCCCCTCCGCACGCGCGATCCCGGCCCAGCGCGCCGTCGCGATGCGGGAGGGGCTCTCGCTGCGCATCGAGTCCGAGGGCTCCCCGTACGACGCCTGGCAGCTGCACGTGCCGGACGCGGACGCGGCGCCCCCGCGCGTGCTCCACGAGATCGCCGAGATCTTCGCCCAGTACCGCGACGGCCGGGCGCGCCGCACCGGCGCGGTGCGCGCGGCGGGCCGGGAGCTGGCCGCGCTCCTCGACGCGGAGGGGCCGGCCGCGGAGCCGGGCGCGCTGGAGGAGGCGCTGGCCGCGGCAGGCCTCCCGACGGGCCTCCCGACGGGCCTCCCGACGGGCCTCCCGACGGGCCTCCCGACGGGGGGCGCGTACCGGGTCCTCGCGGCGACGGACGGCGACGCCCTGGCCGAGGCGCTGGCCCACCTGGAGGACGTCCCGTACGCGGTGGGGCGCTCGGTCGCGGTCCTGTACGAGGACCAGGACGCGGTGGCCGACGTCCCGGGCCGGCTCCGCTCGGTCTGGCCGCTGCTCCAGGCATGCGGCGGCCCGGACGCGGACCTCCGGCTCGGCGCGGGTGGGCGGGCTTCGGAAGCCGAGGGACTACGCGCGTCGATGCACCAGGCCCGCTTCGCGCTGACGGCGACGGACGAAGCCACTCCGGTCCGCGCGGTGGAGCAACTGGACACCCTGGCCACCCTGTTGTCCGGGGTCCCGGAAGAGGTCCGGGCGGTCTACGCGGCGCGGACGCTCGGGGCGCTCGGGGACGGGATGCTGCGCGAGACCCTGGAGGTCTTCCTGGCCAACAACTGCTCCTGGACCCGCACGGCGGAGGCACTGCACCTGCACGTGAACACGGTGCACTACCGGATCGAACGGGTGGAGTCCCTGACGGGCCGCGACCTGTCCCGCCTGGACCACAAGCTGGACCTCTACGCCGCGCTGCGCTGCGGATGAGCGGCTACGGCAGGTCGACGTGCACCTCGGTGGACTTCACCCGCGCGGTGACGCTCACCCCGACCGCGATCCCGAGCGCCTCGACCGACTCCCGCGTCACCACGGACACCACCCGGTGCGGGCCCGACTGGATCTCCACCTGGGCCGCCACGTCGTCGACCCGCACCGCGGTGACGATCCCGACGAAGGAGTTGCGCACGGACGTGGCGGTGCCGGTGCCCGCCGGCGGCTGAGGCCGCGGCACACCGGCTCGCTCCTTGGCGAAGGCGGCCAGCGTCACGCCGTCGACGGAGCGCGCCCCGTCGTGCGCACGGCGGGCGGGCAGACGCCCGCCGTCGGCCCAGCGGCGCACGGTTTCGGCGCTCACGCCCAGCAGGCCCGCAGCCTGCCCGATCGAGTACGACGGCACGCCCGCACCCTATCGCTGCCCGGATCCCCCTAGCGGCACGCAGAAGGCCCCGGCCGGTTTCCCGGTCGGGGCCTTCAAGTGCCCGGTGAGGCACTGGCGGAGGATACGAGATTCGAACTCGTGAGGGGTTGCCCCCAACACGCTTTCCAAGCGTGCGCCCTAGGCCACTAGGCGAATCCTCCGCCGCAAACAATACAAGACGTTGAGGGGTGCTCGCGAACGTGATCGTCTGCAGGGGATCCGGTCGGGGTCCGGGGTGGGAGCGGGTCGATTCCGAGGGCTTTCATCGGCTAGGGTGGGGCCCAGCCCCTCACGTGGCGCTATCTCACCCAACTCCCCCAGGGCCGGAAGGCAGCAAGGGTAAGTGGGCTCTGGCGGGTGCGTGGGGGGCGCTTTGCGTTCCGGGACGGTTGGCAGGAGTCGGCGGGACGTCTTTGTCGGTGGGCCCGGATAACCTCGTAGACGTGTCGTCCCTTGCGCTGTACCGCCGCTACCGCCCCGAGTCGTTCGCCGAGGTCATCGGGCAGGAGCATGTCACTGTCCCCCTGATGCAGGCCCTGCGGAACAACCGGGTCAATCACGCGTACCTGTTCAGCGGGCCCCGAGGCTGTGGCAAGACCACCAGCGCCCGGATCCTGGCACGGTGCCTGAACTGTGAGCAGGGTCCCACTCCCGAGCCCTGCGGCGAGTGCCAGTCCTGCCGGGACCTGGCGCGCAACGGGCCGGGGTCGATCGACGTCATCGAGATCGACGCCGCCTCGCACGGTGGTGTGGACGACGCCCGTGACCTGCGGGAGAAGGCCTTCTTCGGGCCCGCCTCCAGCCGCTACAAGATCTACATCATCGACGAGGCCCACATGGTCACCTCGGCGGGCTTCAACGCCCTGCTGAAGGTGGTCGAGGAGCCGCCGGAGCACCTCAAGTTCATTTTTGCCACCACCGAGCCGGAGAAGGTGATCGGGACGATCCGCTCCCGGACGCACCACTATCCGTTCCGGCTCGTGCCGCCCGGCACGCTGCGGGACTACCTCGGCGAGGTCTGCGGGCGCGAGGGGGCCAAGGTCGAGGACGGCGTGCTGCCGCTCGTCGTGCGCGCCGGTGCCGGGTCCGTGCGTGACTCGATGTCCGTCATGGACCAGCTGCTCGCCGGCGCAGCCGATGACGGTGTGACGTATGCCATGGCCACCTCCCTGCTCGGGTACACCGACGGGTCGCTGCTCGACTCCGTCGTCGACGCCTTCGCCGCGGGAGACGGGGCGGCCGCCTTCGAGGTCGTCGACCGGGTGGTCGAGGGCGGCAACGACCCGCGCCGCTTCGTCGCCGACCTGCTGGAGCGGCTGCGGGACCTGGTGATCCTGGCCGCCGTGCCCGACGCCGGGGAGAAGGGGCTCATCGACGCCCCCGCCGATGTCGTCGAGCGGATGCAGGCCCAGGCGTCCGTGTTCGGGGCCGCCGAGCTGAGCCGCGCCGCCGATCTGGTCAACACCGGGCTCACCGAGATGCGCGGCGCGACCTCGCCGCGGCTCCAGCTCGAGCTGATCTGCGCCCGGGTACTGCTGCCCGCCGCCTTCGACGACGAGCGGTCGTTCCAGGCCAGGCTCGACCGGCTCGAGCGGAGCGGGTTCACCCCCGGCGCCGCGGGTGTGCCCGGTATGGCCGCCGCCCCGGCCGGCGGGCCCGCCATGGGCTACGTGCCCGGGCCCGAGGCGCATGCCATGGCCCCGGCGGGGCCCGGCGGGGGCGTCGCCGCCGCGCGTGCCGCCGCTGCCGCCGTACGGGCTCCCGAGCCGGAGGCCCCGGCCGCGCCGGCCTCGGCTCCGGCCCCGGTCCAGGCGCCGGCCCCTGCTGCGGTGCAGCCCCCGGCTCCGGCTCCCGCTCCCGCTGCTGCGCACGCCCCCGCCGCGCCCGCCCCCGCGCCCGGTGCCTGGCCCGGGGCCGCGCAGCCCGGTGGTGGTGCCCCCGGCGCCTGGCCCGGAGCCGCCGCTTCCGCCCCGGCTCCGGCCGCCTCCGCCCCCGCCGCCGGTGCCTGGCCCAGTGCCGCCGCGCCCGGCTCGGGCCAGCCCGCGGCCCCTGCCCCGGCTGCGGCCGCCCCCGCGCCCACGCCCGCCCCGGCCGCCGCCCCGTCGCCCGGCATGGCCGCCGGCGCCGGGCAGGTCCAGGCGATGTGGCCCGGCGTCCTCGAGGCCGTCAAGAACCGCCGCCGTTTCACCTGGATCCTGCTCAGCCAGAACGCCCAGGTCACCGGCTTCGACGGGACGACGCTGCAGCTCGGCTTCCCCAACGTCGGAGCCCGCGACAACTTCGCGAGCAGCGGCAGCGAGGACGTGCTCAAGGCAGTCCTGGCCGAGCAGTTCCAGGTCAACTGGAAGATCGACGCCGTGGTGGGAGGGGGAGGTGGCCAGCCGGCCTCGGCCCCGTCCTCGTACTCCGCCCCGGCCGCGCCCGCCTACAGCCCGCCGCCTGCCGCCCCGGCCCCGACGCAGCAGGCTCCCGCAGGGCAGCAGCCGTACCAGCCGCCGCAGCAGCCCCAGCAGGGTGCTTCCGCGCCGCAGCCTCCCGTGCAGCAGGCGCCCCCGCCGGTGGCGCCCGAGGACGACGTACCGGAGGAGGACGACCCCGACCTCGTCGAGAGCGCCCTGACCGGACACGACCTCATCGTGCGCGAGCTCGGAGCCACCGTCATAGAGGAATATACGAACGAGTAGGGGCGTCTCATTGGGTGGCCGCACGAAAGGCATCCCGCCACGCGGGCTAGGCTGCATGGCGTGAAGGTCCTCGTCATCGGCGGCGGCGCCCGCGAACATGCCCTGTGCCGCTCTCTGTCCCTCGACCCCGACGTCAACGCGCTGTACTGCGCCCCCGGCAATGCCGGCATCGCCGAGGTGGCGGAGCTGCGCCCGGTCGACGCCCTCGACGGCGAGGCCGTGGCCCGCCTCGCCACCGAGCTCGACGCCGACCTGGTCGTCGTCGGCCCGGAGGCGCCCCTGGTCGCCGGCGTCTCCGACGCCGTCCGCGCCGCGGGCATCCCCGTATTCGGCCCGTCCGCGGAAGCGGCGCAGCTGGAGGGCTCCAAGGCGTTCGCCAAGGACGTGATGGCCGCGGCCGGCGTCCCGACCGCGCGCAGCTACGTGTGCACCACCCCCGAAGAGGTGGACGCGGCCCTCGACGCCTTCGGCGCCCCGTACGTCGTCAAGGACGACGGCCTCGCCGCCGGCAAGGGCGTCGTGGTCACCGACGACCTGGCCGCCGCCCGCGCGCACGCGCTCGGCTGCGACCGCGTCGTCATCGAGGAGTACCTCGACGGCCCCGAGGTCTCCCTCTTCGCCATCACCGACGGCGTCACCGTGCTGCCGCTCCAGCCCGCGCAGGACTTCAAGCGCGCGCTCGACGGCGACGAGGGCCCCAACACCGGCGGCATGGGCGCGTACTCGCCGCTGCCCTGGGCCGACCCGAAGCTGGTCGACGAGGTCATGGAGACCGTCCTCCAGCCGACCGTGGACGAGCTGCGCCACCGCGGAACCCCGTTCTCCGGGCTCCTGTACGCCGGCCTCGCGATCACCTCGCGCGGCGTCCGCGTCATCGAGTTCAACGCCCGCTTCGGCGACCCCGAGACCCAGGTGGTCCTGGCCCGGCTGCGCACCCCGCTCGCGAGCGTGCTGCTGAACGCCGCGAACGGCACGCTGGACGCCGAGCCGTCGCTGCGCTGGCGCGCGGACGCGGCCGTCACCGTGGTCATCGCCTCCCACAACTACCCGGAGACCCCGCGCACCGGGGACCCGATCGAGGGCCTGGCCGAGGTGGCCGCCGAGGACGGTCCCGACGCGTACGTCCTGCACGCCGGGACCCGGCGCGAGGGCGAAGCCGTCGTCAGCGCGGGCGGCCGCGTGCTGTCCGTGACGGCGACCGGTTCCGATCTGGCACAGGCCCGCGAGAAGGCGTATAAGGCCGTCGCGCGGATCCGGCTGGACGGCTCCCAGCACCGTACGGACATTGCCGCCAAGGCGGCCGAAGGCCGCTGAGCAGCGGGGCAGTCGCGACGCGGGCCCGGTGCGCACCTCTGTGCGCCCGGGCCCGCGCGCGTGTTCGCGTGCGAGTGCATCCGGCCGCGTTCGAACGCACCCACCTTTGCCCAAAGCCATTCCATCGGGTGATGGTCGCCCGGTCCGGCTGACTGCCGAACGGTCCCCAACTAGGGTGCGGCGCAAGCATTCCGGCACTTGGCCCACCGGCATTGCGATGTCAGTGGCGGGTGTCACAGTGGGGGAGTGAGCAAAACCGCCGCAGGGCAGAGGGGGTGAGGTCCGGCCGTGTCCGGAACCGGTTCGATCGTGGAAGTGGGCGCGCCGTCCGCGCGCTCCCGGGCCCTGGCCGTGCTGCGCGTGCGCAGCAGGGCACTGGCCCTCGGGGTGCTGCCCGCCGCCCTCGCGGTGGTGCTGCTGAGCGCCCGGATGACGGGCCGGCTGGCAGGGGATCCCTGGCCCGTGGTGACCCTCGTCGTGTGCGTGGTCGCGGCGTTGGTGCTGCTGGTCGGCGGGGTGTTCGCCGCGGTGGTGCTGCGGGCGAGTCCGGCCGTGACGCCGACGGTGCCGCTGCCGGAGACCGCCGCGCCCGACCTCTACCGGCTGGTGCGGGATCTGGCCGACCGGATGGACGTGCCCGTGCCCTCCGCGATAGCCCTGACGCCGGACTGCGACAGCTGGCTGGAGGACCGCACCCATGCGGCGCACCGCCGCGGCGGCATATCCGGCGGCCGCGAGTCGGAGCCGGGCGCGGCTCCCGTGCTGGTGATCGGCTCGCCGTTCCTGTGGTGGATGCGGGTCGCCGAGCTGCGGGCGGTCCTGGCGCCGGTCGTCGCCGGTACGGGTCCTTCCGCGCATCCGGACATAGCCGACGCCCGCGGGTTCGTCCGCGGACTCGACGCCGCCGTGGACGTGGGCAGCCGGCCCGGCCTCGGCTGGATCGGCAGGCCGGCCCGGCTGCTGCTGAGGCTGTGCCAGGCGGATGCCGCCGAGATGGAGCGCGGGGTGGCCGCTGCCGCCTCGGACCGTGCACAGGGTGTGGATTACGGGCTGCGCATCGTCGCGCAGGAGCAGGTCGGCCTCGCCTACGCGGGCTGGGACCGGCTGCTGACCCGGGTCGCGCTGCCCGCGTGGCGGATGGGCCGCTGGCCGGTGCACCTCGACGCAGGTGTCGTCTCCGCACTGACCGAGCTGTCCCGGCGGGACCGGCTGGCCGAGGGGTTCGCCTCGCGGCTGGGCGAGCGGCCCGCGTGCGACCTGCTGGAGCGGCCGGGGGTGGTCGACGAGGCGGCTTCGCTGCTGGCCGCGCGGCTCTTCCACGGCGGTCCGGCCGAGGCCGGTCCGGACTGGTCGCCGGTGGACTGGGCGGCGTATCCGGAGGAGGTCGTGGACCGCAAATGGCGGGCCGAGGCCGCCCGGCTGCATGCGGCGCTGGACGCCCTCGCCGTGCCGGCCGGACCGGGGCCGACGCTGGACCGGGTGCTGGGCTATCTCGCGGACGGGGCCGGCGAGGGCGCCGCCGGGGAGGCGCTGGCCGGGCTGCTCAGCGGTGACCTGGCCAGGGAGGAACGTTCCGCAGGTGCCGCTGCCGGGGCCGCTGCCGGGGCCGGGGCGGCGCGCGGGGCGGATGCCGTGCCGCTGTTCCCGCTCCAGCCGCCGCGCAGCGGGCGGGACCTGCTCGCCGACCACGTGACGGCGATGGTGTGTGCCGCGGCCGTGGACTCGGCCGATGCCGCGCCGGGGCTGGACTGGCTGGACGGCCCCGTCCTCCTGGTCGACGGCGAACGCCGCGCGGACCTGGCCCCCCGGGTGCTGACCCTGGTGGAGGACGGCGACGCGGAGCCCCTGCGCGACTGGCTCGCCACCCTGGGCGTCCGCCCGGAAAAGCCGGTCCGCCTGGTGTGAGCGGGAGCGCGTCGGCGACCGGGCCCACGCTCGAGCCGGTCGCCGCGGCGCGGCTTTCCGACCGGTCCGGGACCGGTCGCCCGGCACTCCGTGGCTCCGGATGTGGCGAACGGTGACGGAATGAGTGCGTTATGTGATGTGCTGGGACCGGTCGCGGTTCGATGTCCTGAAACTGCGCCGCATCGACGTGGAGCAGAGACCGTTCGGGGGAGCGAGGGAGGGGAGCGGGTATGGGTGCGGACCAGATCCGGCGATGGGAATCAGGGGCGCTCGCGCACGCGGTGACCGATCCCTTCGGCCAGGGGCCGTTGCCGTGGTTCCGGGGCAGCGAGCTGTACTTCGACGACACCGGGCAGGTCGTGCCCTGGTACGTGGACCCGGCCCTGGCCCCCGGCCAGAACCCCCGCGCCCGCAGCAACGGCGGACCGCGCACCGCCGACGACGTGCACCGGCAGATCAAGGGGTTCGCCTCCACCGGGGCCGTGGCGCCCGGCGAGGCCATCGACTTCCACATCACCGTGGACCCGCCCCAGCAGTTCTCGGTCGACGTCTACCGCATCGGCCACTACGGCGGCGACGGCGCCTCCAAGATCACCACCAGCCCCCGGCTCTCCGGCATCGTCCAGCCGGCCCCGCTCACCGCCGACCGCACCGTCTCCTGCCACCACTGGTGGCTCTCCTGGCGGCTCCAGGTCCCCGCCTACTGGAGCGTCGGCGCGTACGTCGCCGTGCTCACCACCGCCGACGGGTACCGGTCCCACATCCCCTTCACCGTCCGCGACGACCACCCCGCCGATCTGCTCCTGCTGCTGCCCGACATCACCTGGCAGGCCTACAACCTCTACCCCGAGGACGGGCGGACCGGCGCCAGCCTCTACCACGCCTGGGACGACGAGGGCCGGCTGCTCGGCGAGCGGGACGCGGCCGTCACCGTCTCCTTCGACCGGCCCTACGCCGGCGCCGGCCTGCCCCTGCACGTGGGCCACGCCTACGACTTCATCCGCTGGGCCGAGCGCTACGGCTACGACATCGCCTACGCCGACACCCGCGATCTGCACGCCGGCCGCGTCGACCCCACCCGCTACCGCGGCCTGGTCTTCCCCGGCCACGACGAGTACTGGTCGGCCCCCATGCGCCGTACCGTCGAGCGCGCCCGCGACCACGGCACCTCGCTCGTCTTCCTCTCCGCCAACACCATGTACTGGCAGGTCGAGCTGGGCCCTTCCCCCTCCGGGGTCGAGGACCGGCTGCTCACCTGCCGAAAACGCCGCGGCCCCGGCCGCCCCAGCCTCTGGCGCGAGATCGACCGCCCGGAGCAGCAGCTGCTCGGCATCCAGTACGCAGGGCGGGTCCCCGAGCCCGCGCCCCTGATCGTGCGCAATGCCACGCACTGGCTCTGGGACTCCACCGGCGCCGCCGAGAACGACGAGCTCCCCGGCCTGGTCGCCGGCGAGGCCGACCGGTACTTCCCGCGCACCCAGCTCCCCGGGCACCAGGACCGGATCCTGCTCGCGCACTCCCCGTACCTCGACAGCGAGGGCGCGAAGCGCCACCAGGAGACCTCCCTGTACCGGGCCCCGAGCGGCGCGCTGGTCTTCGCCTCCGGCACGTTCGCCTGGTCCCCGGCCCTCGACCGCCCCGGCCACGTCGACGAACGGATCCAGCGGGCCACCGCCAACCTCCTCGACCGGATCTGCAAGCGGGACTGACCGACCCGGACCCGTTGTGCCCGTTCGCGGCCGGGTACGGGAGAATGGGGCTGCGCTCGTACAGAACCACAGGGAGACCCCGTGTCCGGATTCGTCGAAAAGCCCGAGCCGGTTCAGGTGCCCGGCCTCGTCCACCTCCACACCGGCAAGGTGCGCGATCTCTACCGCGACGGCGACGGCAACCTCGTCATGGTCGCCAGCGACCGGATGTCCGCGTACGACTGGGTGCTTCCCACCGAGATCCCGGACAAGGGCCGTGTCCTGACCCAGCTCTCCCTCTGGTGGTTCGACCAGCTCGCGGACCTCGTCCCGAACCACGTGATCGGCACCGAGCTGCCCGAGGGCGCCCCCGCCGAGTGGGCCGGCCGCACCCTGATCTGCAAGAGCCTCCGGATGGTCCCGGTCGAGTGCGTGGCCCGCGGCTACCTCACCGGCTCCGGCCTCGCCGAGTACGAGCAGACCCGTACGGTCTGCGGACTGGCCCTCCCCGAGGGGCTCGTGGACGGCTCCGAGCTGCCCGCCCCGATCTTCACCCCGGCCGCCAAGGCCGAGGTCGGCGAGCACGACGAGAACGTCTCGTACGAGGAGGTCGCGCGCACCACCGGCGCCGAGACGGCGGCGCTGCTGCGCCAGACCACCCTCGCCGTGTACGGCCGGGCCCGGGACATCGCCCGCGAGCGCGGGATCATCCTGGCCGACACCAAGTTCGAGTTCGGCTTCGACGCGGACGGCACGCTCGTCGCCGGCGACGAGGTGCTGACCCCGGACTCCTCCCGCTTCTGGCCCGCCGACCAGTGGGAGCCGGGCCGCACGCAGGCCTCCTTCGACAAGCAGTTCGTCCGCAACTGGCTGTCCTCCCCGGCCTCCGGCTGGGACCGGAAGGGCGAACTCCCGCCGCCGGCCCTCCCGCAGGAGGTCGCCCTGCAGACCAGCGCCAAGTACGTCGAGGCGTACGAGCGGCTCACCGGGCTCGCCTGGGCCTGAGGCCAGGGTTTCCAGGCCCGGGACGCCGGGCCTGGACGCCGGGCCGGGTCCGGGTCCGAACACGAAGAAGCCCCCGGTCAGATGACCGGGGGCTTCTTCGATGGAGCGGACAACGCGACTCGAACGCGCGACATCCACCTTGGCAAGGTGGTGCTCTACCAACTGAGCTATGTCCGCAGGTGCGCCGTAGCGCGAGAACCACTATACCCAACCTCGCTCGCGTGCGAGACGCACTGCGGTGTGCCGGTTCTCCGCACCGAGCTTCGAGGCCGCCGACGACAGGTAGTTCCGCACGGTCCCCTGCGACAGGGAGGCCCGCTCCGCGATCTCCGCGACCGGCGCCCCGTCCCCCGCGAGTTCCAGTACCTCGGCCTCGCGCGCGGTCAGCGGGGAGTCCCCCGCGCTGATCGCGTCGGCCGCCAACTCCGGGTCCACATAACGCCCTCCGGCGTGCACGGTGCGGATCAGCTCGGCCAGCCGCTGCGCCGACACGGTCTTCGGTGCGAAGGCCCGCACCCCTGCTGCGAGGGCCCGCTTCAGGTGCCCGGGACGCCCGTGACTCGTCACGATCATGGTCTTGCAGTCGGGGAGTTCGGCCCGCAGGGATGTGGCCACGCTCACACCGTCCGCCCCCGGCATCTGCAGGTCGAGCACCGCCACGTCCGGCCGGTGGGCGCGCGCCATCGCGAGGGCCTCAGGCCCCGAGGCCGCCTCCGCGACGACCAGCAGATCGTCCTCCAGGGCCAGCAGCGCGGCCAGCGCGCCGCGGATCAGGTGCTCGTCGTCGGCCAGCAGTATGCGTACGGGGCTCACGCCCGCACCTCCAGTCCTCGCAGTTGTCCGCCCGGGATCCGCGCCCGCAGCCGGAACCGGCCGCCGTCGACCGGGCCCGCCTCCAAGGTGCCGTCCAGCACCGCGAGCCGCTCCCGCAGCCCCGCGAGCCCGGAGCCCGGCGGTCCGGCCGGCGCCTCGGGGGCCCCGTCGTTCTCCACCACCAGCGTCAGCGCGCCCTCGTCGGGCGCCGTCAGCCGGATCACACAGCTGCGGGCGTCTCCGTGCCGCAGGACGTTCGTGGTCGCCTCCCGGACCACCCAGCCCAGCGCCGACTGCACCTCGGGGCGCAGTGCGCGGCCGGTCTCGATCTCGACGCGGCAGTCCATCCCCGCCGCGCTGAGCACCCCGCGGGCGCCTTCCAGCTCCGCCGTGAGATCCGCCTCGCGGTAGCCGCGCACGACGTCCCGTACCTCGCGCTGCGACTCCCGTGCGATCCGCTGGACCTCGATCATCTGGTCCACGGCCTCCGGGCGTTCGCGGCGGGCCAGCTGGACCGCCAGCTCGCTCTTGAGTGCGATCACCGCCAGATTGCGGCCCATCACGTCGTGCAGGTCCCGCCCGAAGCGCAGCCGCTCCTCGGCGACGGCCAGCTGCGCCTGGAGCTCCCGGGCCCGGTCGAGCTCGTAGACGGTGTTCAGCAGCCACCCGGAGAACCCGTAGGCCATGCTCATGAACAGGCCGCTCAGCAGGACTCCGACCGTGTAGCCGACGACCTCGCCCAGGGGCAGGCCGAGGGCGACCATCGCGACGGCCGTGCCGGCCGAAGCGGCCGGGGCGACGCACCACATGCGCCGGACCCGCCTCAGGCACAGCACCAACGATCCCGTGGCGAAGCAGCTCATGCCGATCACCAGGGACGGGGCCGCCGACGCGTCGATGTGCCCGGTCTTGCGCAGGACGAGGGCGGCGAGGCACGCGACGGCCGTCAGGACCGCCGTGGCCACCGCGAGCCGCACCGGCCGCGCCCGGCGCCCGACCAGCCAGTCCAGCGCCATGGAGGAGAGGAATGCGACCAGCACGGAGTGCGCGCACAGTGCCAGGAAGAGCGCGACGGCCACGGGACGCGAGGACGACCGCACCGCTGCAGAGCCGACCAGGGGCAATCCGAACGACAAGATCTCGATCAGTACGAAGAAGTGGAACGAGCAGCGTGTGTACAGCTCGACCTTCGCCGCACTGCTGCGGTTCTTCCACCATCCGGTCAGCTTCGACACAGCCCCAGTCCCCCGATCACCCTCCGGCGGTCGCCGCCGTGCACGACTCCAGACTCGCGGCAGCCCGCGGCCGGTACCAGTGCGCGCCGTCATCACCCCCGATGACATTTGTCAGCGCAAGCCGACCCACAAGCCGACCCACAAGCTGGCCCACAAGCCGATCCACACGACAAGGCATATGGCACGGCACGACATTCGACACGACATACGACAAAGGCCCTGATCAATGATCAGGGCCTTTGTACGCTGAGCGGACGACGCGACTCGAACGCGCGACATCCACCTTGGCAAGGTGGTGCTCTACCAACTGAGCTACGTCCGCATGCTTGCGGCAACACGAATGTCGCTGCGATGCGTGCATCACTCTACCTGATCCACAACCGTGGTCGGTAAAGCATGCAGAGCGGGTGACAGGGATCGCACACTGCGCCTTCCCCCTGGAAGGAGGATGTTCTGCTACTGAACTACACCCGCACGACCTTCGGGGTTTCGACCTTCGGCCTCGCCCCTCGGCGTGATCCACACACTAGCGGACCGGAGGGGGTGGATGGCAAATCGGCCCCCTCCGGGTCTCGTCGGCGGTCCTCGCCGGGCCTCAGTGGGCCTCGTTGTACGCCGCGTAGACCCGCTTCGGGATGCGGCCGCGCGGCGGCACGTCGAGGTCGTTGGACCGGGCCCAGGCGCGTACGACCGCCGGATCCGGGGCCAGCGAGGTGTGCTTGTACGCCTTCCCTGAGCGGGCCTGGCGGCGGCCGGCGGCCACGAAGGGCTCGAGGCTCTTCCGCAGTTTCTTTGCGTTGGCCAGATTGAGGTCGATCTCGTACGACTTACCGTCCAGGCCGAACGTGACCGTTTCCGCCGCTTCTCCGCCGTCGATGTCGTCGGAGATCGTGACTACTACGCGCTGCGCCACGGATATCGGTCCCTTCGCGCGACACCATCCACACGTCGGACGTGCGGTGATGTCGCCTGTGTGGATGTTTCGGAGCAATGCAACTTTCCGCCCCGGGTCGAGAGGCGACAAATGTCACCGACCCGGTGGAATCCTTTGTACCGCGATTCCCATTGCATTGCGAAGCCCAGTTAATTGTCTCCGCGTGTCCTGCCGCAATCCCGGGCACGTGGTTTTCCGGTGGATTTTGCGAAGCGTTGGTGAAGCCGAAACGGGCGGACGATCACGCTCCACGGATATCTACCCGCGTAGAAATTTCGGACGGGTACGCTGAGGGAACCGCCTTCGCACCAACCACCCATCGGGAGTGCCAGTGGCACGCGTCGTAGTCGACGTCATGCTCAAGCCGGAGATCCTCGACCCTCAGGGCCAGGCGGTGCAGCGTGCACTGCCGCGCCTTGGCTTCGAGGGGATCGCCGACGTCCGCCAGGGGAAGCGCTTCGAGCTCGAGGTGGAGGGACCGGTCGACCAGGCCGCCCTCGACCGCATCCACAAGATGGCCGAAACGTTCCTCGCCAACACCGTCATCGAAGACTTCACCGTGAAGGTCGAGGCCTGACGGTGACCACTCGCATCGGAGTCGTCACGTTCCCCGGAACGCTCGACGACCGTGACTCGCTGCGCGCCGTCCGCCTCGCGGGGGCCGAGCCCGTCTCGCTGTGGCACCGCGACAAGGACCTGCACCAGGTCGACGCGGTCGTCCTCGCGGGCGGCTTCTCCTACGGGGACTACCTGCGCGCCGGAGCCATCTCCCGGTTCTCGCCGGTGATGGAGACCATCATCGAGCAGGCCAAGGGCGGCATGCCCGTCCTGGGCATCTGCAACGGCTTCCAGATCCTCACCGAGGCCCACCTGCTGCCGGGGGCGATGCTCCGGAACAACCACCTGCACTTCATCTGCCGCGACCAGAAGCTGCGGGTGGAGAACGCGGAGACCGCGTGGACCGGCGACTACACCGCCGGCCAGGAGATCTCCGTACCGCTCAAGAACATGGACGGCCGGTACGTCGCCGACGAGCGTGTGCTCGACGAACTGGAGGCCGAAGGCCGAGTGGCCTTCCGCTACGTCGACATGAACCCGAACGGGTCGCTCCGCGACATCGCCGGCATCACCAACGCCGCGGGCAACGTCGTCGGCCTCATGCCGCACCCCGAGCACGCGGTGGAGCCGCTGATCGGGACGGGCCGCACCGACGGCCTCCCGTTCTTCACGTCGGTCCTGAAGAAGCTGGTCTCCGCATGAGCCTCGACACGGTCAAGAACGCCACCGAAACCCCGGACGCCTCCCAGCCCTGGAAGGAACTCGGCCTCAAGGAGGACGAGTACGCGCGCATCCGGGAGATCCTCGGCCGCCGCCCCACGGGCGCCGAGCTCGCCATGTACTCCGTGATGTGGTCCGAGCACTGCTCGTACAAGAGCAGCAAGGTCCACCTGAAGCAGTTCGGCGAGAAGGTCCCCCAGAACGACGCCATGCTCGTCGGCATCGGCGAGAACGCCGGCGTCGTCGACGTCGGCCAGGGCTACGCGGTCACCTTCAAGGTCGAGTCGCACAACCACCCGTCGTACATCGAGCCCTACCAGGGCGCGGCCACCGGCATCGGCGGCATCGTCCGCGACATCCTCGCCATGGGCGCCCGCCCGGTCGCGGTCGTCGACCCGCTGCGCTTCGGTGCGGCCGACCACCCCGACACCAAGCGCGTCCTGCCGGGCGTGGTCGCGGGCATCGGCGGCTACGGCAACTGCCTCGGCCTGCCCAACATCGGCGGCGAGGTCGTCTTCGACGCCTGCTACCAGGGCAACCCGCTGGTCAACGCCGGCTGCATCGGCGTGATGAAGCACGAGGACATCCACCTCGCCAAGGCCTCCGGCCCCGGCAACAAGGTCATCCTCTACGGCGCCCGCACCGGCGGCGACGGCATCGGCGGCGTGTCCGTGCTGGCCTCGGAGACCTTCGACGACACCAAGCCGACGAAGCGCCCGGCGGTCCAGGTCGGCGACCCCTTCCAGGAGAAGCTCCTCATCGAGTGCACCCTGGAGATCTTCAAGGAGAAGCTGGTCGCGGGCATCCAGGACCTCGGCGGCGCCGGGCTCTCCTGCGCCACGTCCGAGCTGGCCTCCGCCGGTTCCGGCGGCATGCGCGTGGAGCTGGACACCGTCCCGCTGCGCGACGCGACGCTCTCGCCCGAGGAAATCCTCATGAGCGAGTCGCAGGAACGCATGTGCGCGATCGTCGAGCCGCAGTACGTCGACCGCTTCATGGAGATCTGCGAGAAGTGGGACGTCATCGCCACCGTCATCGGTGAGGTGACCGACGGCGAGCGCCTGGAGATCTTCTGGCACGGCGAGCAGATCGTGGACGTGCCCCCGGGCACCGTCGCCCACGAGGGCCCCGTCTACAACCGGCCCTACGCGCGCCCCGAGTGGCAGGACGCCCTCCAGGCCGACGACGCGGGCAAGCTGCCCCGCCCGCAGACCTCGCAAGAGCTCCGCGCGCAGGTCCTGGCGCTGGTCTCCTCCCCGAACCAGGCCTCGAAGTCCTGGGTCACGGACCAGTACGACCGCTTCGTCCAGGGCAACACGGTGCTCTCGCAGCCCGAGGACGCCGGCATGGTCCGCATCGACGAGGAGTCCAACCTCGGCGTGGCCATGGCGACGGACGGCAACGGCCGCTTCGCGAAGCTCGACCCGTACACGGGTGCGCAGCTCGCGCTGGCGGAGGCGTACCGCAACGTCGCCGCGACCGGCGCCAAGCCGCTGGCCATCTCCGACTGCCTGAACTTCGGCTCCCCCGAGGACCCGGGCGTCATGTGGCAGTTCGCCGAGGCCACCCGCGGTCTCGCGGACGGCTGCCTGGAGCTGGGCACCCCGGTGACCGGCGGCAACGTCTCGCTGTACAACCAGACCGGTGACGTCGCGATCCACCCGACCCCGGTCGTGGCGGTCCTCGGCGTGATCGACGACGTCAACCGCCGTACGCCGATGGCGTTCGCGGAGGCCGGCCAGCTGCTGTACCTGCTGGGCGACACGGCCGAGGAGTTCGGCGGCTCGGCCTGGTCGCAGGTCGTCCACGACCACCTCGGCGGCATGCCGCCCAAGGTGGACCTGGGCCGCGAGAAGCTGCTCGGCGAGATCCTGATCTCGGCGTCCCGCGACGGCATGGTCGACGCGGCGCACGACCTGTCCGACGGCGGCGTGATCCAGGCGCTCACCGAGTCCTGCCTGCGCGGCGGCAACGGTGCGCGGGTCGTGGTGCCGGAGGGGCTGGACGCGTTCACCTTCCTGTTCTCCGAGTCGGCGGGCCGGGCCATCGTGGCCGTCCCGCGCAGCGAGGAGCTCCGCTTCACCGACATGTGCGGTGCGCGGGGCCTGCCCGCCACCCGCATCGGCGTGGTGGACGGCGAGGAGATCGAGATCCAGGGCGAGTTCACGATCCCGCTCGCGGAACTGCGTACCGCCCACGAGGCGACGATCCCGGCCCTGCTGGCCTGATCCCGCCCGCACCGCCCGGCGGTTGTAGTGATTCCGTGCCCTCGCAGGCCTTCTGGCCTGCGAGGGCACGTCCGCATACTGACGCCGTGAACGACATGGTCAAGAAGCTGCCCGACGCGGCCCTGCCCGAGGGCGGCGCCCGGCCCTGGACGGCCGCGGCCGCACGGCGCTGGCGTGACGCACGCGTCCCCCTGGTCTTCGCACCCACCGTCGTGTGCTGGCTCCTGGTTCCGCTGGTCGTCTACGGGTTCTCCCTGGTCGGCTCCGACGATCCCGAGACGGCTGCGTCGTCGGGCACCGACTGGGTCGGCTACCACTCCGCGATCCTGTTCCTCGCGCTCCCCGCCTGGTACCGCTACCTGCCGGCCGCCACCGCGGTGTCCGCTCCCGTGATCGCCCTGGACATGGCAGGCCGGCTGTACGGACCGCCCCCCGTCACCGACGAGGGCCGGGCCGGATGCTGGCTGGTCATCGCCCTCTGCGCCTGGACGTTCACCGGGGCAGTGCTGCGCCTGCGCTCCCGGCGCCGACAGCGCGCCCTGTTCCTCGAAGCGGCCGGGGACGCCCGCAGCCCGATTCCGGAGCACCTCCCGGACGGCCACCGCCACCGGGGCCGGTGGCCGGTCCTCGTCGGCGGGCTGTTCACCCTCGTCGGCGCCGCCTCCCTGGCCTGGGCCCTCGTGGCGGACCTCGGGGCGAGCGCACAGGCCCCGTACGACGCCGTCAACCAGCAGATGCTGTCCCTGCTGCTGCTCATCCCCGGGCTCCCACTGCTCGGGCGCGGCCTCGCCGCACGGCGCTCCGCCCGGCGGCTGCACGACGGACCGCAGCCGGTGCTGCGCGTCGGTGTCCGCCGCCGAGCCTCCGGGTACACCTGGCTGGTCGCGGACGCAGGGACGACCACGGCCCCGCCGCTGATCGGCTTCCGCAGCCGGTTCGAGGACACCAACCGGTTCCGGTCCGGGGGCGGCCGGATCCTGCTGGGCGGGCCGGAGAGCCGGCTGCGCGCCGAACACCACGACATCGACGACACCCGTGAGCCCTACGAGGCGATCCTGTACGGCGTGCCCTGCGACGGAGCCGAGGTGCTCCTCGAGTACGCCGTCCACGCCGTCCTCTCCGGCAGCAGCGTGATCGTCTCCGGGCTCACCGCCGCCCCGCTGCTGCCGGTCCGCCTCCACCGTCTGAAGCCGTGGCAGCCGGCCGGCACCTCGTACTCCCTCCGGTGGCGGGCGGACGAGGAGCGCCGCCGCGCCGCCCGTGGCTCCCGCTCCGGCAGCTCGGGCTGCGGCTCCTACGGCAGCTGCGGCAGTGACAGCAGCTGCGGAGGAGGCTGCGGCGGCGGGGACTGATCGGGCAGACTCCCCCCATGGCACCCAAGATCCGCAGGTACGACGCCGCCAGGGTCCGTACGGCCGTCACCGCGCAGTTCGGGCATGTGGCCGAGGCCGTACGGGGGTTGGACGACGAGCAGCTCGCGCGGCCCAGCGGCCTCGGCGACTGGACCGTCGCCGATCTCGCCGCGCACATCGCGTGGATCGCGGACTCGCTCGCGAGCGGACTGGCCCGGCCCCCGGCCGCCGTGCCGGAACTGACGGCCGTCGAATGGCCCTTCGCCACGGCCTCCCTCGCCGGGAAGATCGCCGAAGCGGCCAAGGAGACCCTCGAGGGCGCCCCGCTGCCCGAGCTGTACGAGCGGGCCGGCGCCCGCATGGCCGAGGCGCTGGCCGCGAACCCCGGCAGCCGGGTGCTCGACCTGTGGATCGGGGACATGACCCTGGCCGACTTCCTCGTCACCCGGACCGTGGAACTGGTGGTCCACACCGATGACCTGGCCCGGGCCGCCGGGGTGGACATCCCGGTCGAGAGGCAGGCCCTGGCCGCCTGCACCCGGCTGCTCGCCGACGCCCTCGCGCTCAAGGCCCCGGGCGCCTCGGTGGAGGTACGGATCCCGCCCTTCGCGGTGGTCCAGTGCATCGAGGGGCCCCGCCACACCCGCGGCACCCCGCCGAACGTGGTCGAGACGGACCCGCTGACCTGGATCCGGCTGGCCACCGGGCGTACGGACTGGGCCGCGGCCGTCGAGGGCGCGCAGGTCAGGGCCAGCGGGGAGCGGGCCGACCTGGCCGCGCTGCTGCCGGTGATGCGCTGAGACGGGCCCGGCCGAGTGCGGCCGGGCCGAGTGCGGCCGGGCCGAGTGCGGCCGGGCCGAGGGGAACCGGCGCGGCGTCGTATCCGTCCCAGGGGCATGCGAACGCTCCGGCACCTCCCCGCTGCCCTCGTCGCCCTCCTGACCCTGGCCGCCGCCACCGCCTGCGGTGACGGCGGCGGTACCCCCGCCGCCCGTCCGGGCCACGGCACGTCCGGGACCTGGTCCGTGCAGAGCCTGACCGTGGACGGGAAGACCCTCACGGCGCCCGCCGTCGCCCAGGTGACCTTCCCGGTGGGCGAGCCCGACCAGGCCACCGGCAACTACGGCTGCAACGGATTCACCGCCGGGATCGCCCACGACGGAGCGACCGGCATCACCGTGAAACCGGGCTCCACCACCGCCATGGCCTGCGAGAACATGGAGTTCGAGACGGCCTTCGCCAAACTGTTCACCGGCCGGCTGACCTTCGAGCGCCAGCCGGGCCGGCTCACCCTGAAGACGCCCGACGGGAGCACGATCGTGATGAGTTCGGAGCCCCGTACGCCGGACGCCCCGCTCACCGCGACCACGTGGACCGTGACCTCGCTGCGCAGCGGCGACACTGTGTCCTCCGTACCGGCCGAGGCGGCCGGCAAGGCCGTCTTCACCATCGGCGCCGACGGCACCGCGAGCGGCAGCCTCGGCTGCAACCGCTTCAGCGCCAAGGCCGCGGTCGACGGGCCCGAGGTCACCTTCGGCCCGCTGACCACCACCCGGATGGCCTGCGAGGGCCCGCAGGGCGAGCTCGAACGGACGCTGACCGCGCTGTTCGGCAGCGGCCCGCTCACCTGGAGGATCCAGGGCGACGCCCTGACCCTCACCGCTGCCGACGGCCACGGCCTGGACGCCGAGGCGGGCTCGGCCGCCGAATGAGACCGGCGGCCGACGGGGTCCGCCCGGCGGCCGACGGGCTCGGGGGTCACGCCGGGTAGGGCAGCAGACCCGCGTCCGTCTTCTCCCAGGCCGCGCGCAGCTCCGCGAGCCTGGCCGGCTCCAGGGCCGCCTTGTCGGCCTGCTCCCGGGCATCACCGGCCAGGTGGAACAGCTGGTCCCGGCCCGCCTTGCCGCGGTAGTACTTCCAGTCCCCCCGGCGCAGGGCCCGCTCGCCGCGCACCCGCCAGAACAGGTTCCGCTCGGCGATCTTCTCGCCGCGCAGCAGGTACCCGGCCAGGCTGGCCCCGTCCAGCGGGTAGGCCGGGTTCGGCCGGGTCCCGGCCAGCTCGAGCAGGGTCGCCGTCCAGTCGGGGGTGAAGACCGGGACCCGGCTGACCTGGCCGCCGTCGATCCGGGCCGGCCAGCGCACGATGTTCGGCACCCGGATCCCGCCCTCCTGGAGGGAGGCCTTGTTGCCGGAGAGCGGCCAGTTGTACGAGAACCGCTCGCCGCCGTTGTCGCTGGAGAAGACGATCAGGGTGTCGTTCGCCTGCCCTGAAGGCGCTCGAGCGCCTTCAGCACCTCGCCGATCGAGCGGTCGAGGTCCTCGACCATCTGCCGGTGCTTCTCGACGGAGCCGCCGTCCTGGTGCCACAGCGCCCGGGCGTCGCCCGCCTTGATCCGGCGCTCGACCTCGGCGCTCGCCTCGGTGTCCCCGTCGGCGATCCACGGCCAGTGCGGGGTGGTGAAGTTGAGGTTGAGCAGCCACGGCTTGCCGCCGTGGTCGCGGGAGACGTACTCGGCGGCCCGCTCGGTGATGATCCGCGTGTAGTAGCGCAGGTCCTTGTAGGTGGCGTCGCCTTCGTAGAGGTCGTACTCGCCGCCGAGGCCCAGCTTGGAGTAGTACTCCAGGGCCCCGCCGAAGTTGCCGAAGAACTCGTCCCAGCCCGACTTGGTCGGACTGTGGTCGGGCAGGTAGCCGCAGTGCCATTTGCCGATCAGCGCGGTCGCGTAACCCGCGTCGCGCAGCAGCGAGGCCAGCGTCGGGTGGGTGGGCTCCAGGCCGGCGCTCTTGTCGGCGATGGGCTCGGCGAGTCCGCCCTCCACCCGGCCCGGGTAGCGGCCCGTGTACAGGCTGAACCGCGTCGGTGAGCAGGTGGCGGAGCCGGAGTAGGCATCGGTGAAGCGGACGCCCTGGCGTGCCAGCCGGTCCAGGTTCGGGGTCTTGATGTGCGGGGAGCCGTACGAGGACAGGTCGGCCCAGCCGAGGTCGTCGCCCAGGACGAACAGGATGTTGGGCCGCCGGGAGTGCCGGCCGCGGGCGGCGCGGAACTCCCGCTCCTGCGGCCCGGGGGTCTCCTGGGCCGCCTGGGCCGGGGCGGCGCCCAGCCCCACGGCCGCCGCGGCCGCGGTCACGCCGACGGCGCTGCCGAAGGCACGCCGGGACAGGTTGTTGTCGTACGAAGGCACAAGTACTCCAAGGCATGGCTCGGCCACCCGGCCCGGCGGGCGCGCGGGACGGCGCGCAGCACGGCGGGGCAGGGCCGGCCGGAGCGGAAAAAGAAAAAGGGAAAGGAGAGTTGCGGCTACGCGGAACAGCGACAGATGGCGCTCGCGACACGGACCAGGTCTACGTGGCGGCGCTCGACGAGGGTGACGGAACGGTCACCGGGAGGCTGCATGGGCCGAGAGCCTGTACGAATGCGCTCGTAGATGTCAACAAGGTGATCCGAATGCCGAGACGGAGCCGTCCGGTCACCCTCTGTGCTGTGAGATTTCCCGGGCGTCCCCAATTCGGACCAGTGGTCGATCTCGCCTACACTCGGAAGCGTGCCTCGTGGTGATGGACGACTCAACCACGACCTGCTCCCCGGCGAAAAGGGCCCCCAGGACGCTTGCGGCGTCTTCGGTGTCTGGGCTCCGGGTGAAGAGGTCGCCAAGCTCACCTACTTCGGACTGTATGCGTTGCAGCACCGTGGACAAGAGTCCGCGGGAATCGCTGTGAGCAACGGTTCCCAGATCCTCGTCTTCAAGGACATGGGCCTCGTTTCCCAGGTCTTCGACGAAACCTCTCTCGGCTCGCTCCAGGGTCATATCGCGGTCGGTCACGCCCGCTACTCGACCACCGGAGCCTCCGTCTGGGAGAACGCGCAGCCCACTTTCCGCGCGACCGCCCACGGCTCCATTGCCCTGGGTCACAACGGCAACCTGGTGAACACCGCCGAGCTCGCCGAGATGGTCGCCGACCTCCCCCGTCAGGACGGCCGTGCCACCCAGGTGGCGGCCACCAATGACACCGACCTGGTCACCGCCCTGCTGGCAGGCCAGACGGACGACGACGGCAAGCCCCTGACGATCGAGGAGTCGGCCACCAAGGTCCTCCCGAAGGTCAAGGGTGCGTTCTCGCTGGTGTTCATGGACGAGGGAACCCTCTACACCGCCCGTGACCCGCAGGGCATCCGCCCGCTGGTCCTCGGCCGCCTGGAGCGCGGCTGGGTGGTCGCCAGTGAGACCGCCGCCCTCGACATCTGCGGCGCCAGCTTCGTCCGCGAGGTCGAGCCGGGCGAGCTCATCGCGATCGACGAGAACGGCCTGCGCACCTCCCGCTTCGCGGAAGCAAAGCCCAAGGGCTGTGTCTTCGAGTACGTCTACCTGGCGCGCCCGGACACCGACATCGCCGGCCGGAACGTCTACCTCTCGCGTGTCGAGATGGGCCGGCGCCTGGCCAAGGAAGCCCCGGTGGATGCCGACCTGGTCATAGCGACGCCGGAATCCGGCACGCCCGCCGCCGTCGGATACGCCGAGGCCAGCGGGATCCCGTACGGCTCCGGCCTGGTCAAGAACGCCTACGTGGGCCGGACCTTCATCCAGCCCTCGCAGACGATCCGCCAGCTGGGCATCCGCCTCAAGCTCAACCCCCTCAAGGAAGTCATCCGGGGCAAGCGCCTGGTGGTCGTGGACGACTCGATCGTCCGCGGCAACACGCAGCGCGCCCTGGTCAAGATGCTCCGCGAGGCCGGCGCGGCCGAGGTCCACATCCGGATCTCCTCGCCGCCGGTGAAGTGGCCGTGCTTCTTCGGCATCGACTTCGCCACCCGGGCCGAGCTGATCGCCAACGGCATGACGGTCGACGAGATCGCCACGTCGCTGGGCGCGGACTCGCTCTCGTACATCTCGCTCGACGCGATGATCGAGGCGACGACCATCCAGAAGCCCAACCTCTGCCGGGCCTGCTTCGACGGCGAGTACCCCATGGAGCTGCCCGACCCGCAGCTCCTGGGCAAGCAGCTCCTGGAGTCCGAGCTCGCGGGCGGCACCGACGCCGCCGACGCGCTCCGGCGCCCGTAGCGCCGCGACCCGCAACCCCTGCTCCACCTGCGCCGGGCCCTGCCTTTGAAGCTTCTCCCAGGGCCCGGCACCACAAGCAGTAACGACACGAAAGCTCTCCCTGTCATGACAGAGAAGACCACCGGTGCCAGCTACGCAGCCGCAGGCGTGGACATCGAAGCGGGAGACCGCGCCGTCGAGCTGATGAAGGAGTGGGTGAAGAAGACGCAGCGCCCCGAGGTCCTCGGCGGCCTCGGCGGGTTCGCCGGCCTCTTCGACGCCTCCGCCCTCAAGCGCTACGAGCGCCCGCTGCTGGCCTCCGCGACCGACGGGGTCGGCACGAAGGTGGACATCGCCCGCCAGCTGGGCGTGTACGACACCATCGGCCACGACCTCGTCGCGATGGTCATGGACGACATCGTCGTCTGCGGTGCCGAGCCGCTCTTCATGACCGACTACATCTGCGTGGGCAAGGTCCACCCGGAGCGTGTCGCGGCGATCGTCAAGGGCATCGCCGAGGGCTGCGTCCTCGCCGGCTGCGCCCTGGTGGGCGGCGAGACCGCCGAGCACCCGGGTCTGCTGGGCCCGGACGACTTCGACGTGGCGGGCGCCGGCACCGGTGTCGTCGAGTACGACCGCCTGCTCGGCGCGGATCGCATCCGTACGGGTGACGCCGTCATCGCGATGGAGTCCTCCGGCCTTCACTCGAACGGGTACTCGCTGGTCCGGCACGTCCTCTTCGACCGCGCCAAGATGTCCCTCGAGCAGCACGTCGAGGAGCTCGGCCGGACCCTCGGCGAGGAGCTCCTGGAGCCGACCAAGATCTACTCGCTGGACTGCATGGCCCTCACCCGTACGGCCGAGGTCCACGCGTACTCGCACATCACCGGCGGCGGCCTCGCGGCGAACCTGGCCCGGGTCATCCCGGACCACCTGCACGCCACGGTCGACCGTTCGACCTGGGCCCCGGGCGCGATCTTCGACCTGGTCGGCAAGGCCGGTCAGGTCGAGCAGCTGGAGCTGGAGAAGACCCTGAACATGGGCGTCGGCATGATGGCTGTGGTCCCGCAGGAGTCGGTGGACGTGGCGCTGACCGCGCTGGCCGACCGGGGCGTGGGCGCCTGGGTCGCGGGAGAGATCCTGGAGCGCGGTGCGCACACCGAGGGTGCGACCCTGACCGGCGCTTACGCGAGCTAGAGCAGGGACAACACCGAAACCCGGTCCGGGGCGAGGCCCTGGACCGGGTTCTTGTGTTGCTCAGCCGGGGTCAGTCACTGACTGGCCGCCACCTGCGTGGTGCAGACGCAAAAGAGACGCGGGAGAGCGTCAAGCGCCGCGGCGCTGTGCCGACGGACCGGACTCTTCGTCCTCGTCGTCGTCATCATCGCTGTTGTACAGATCCGCGTACTTGGCGTACGGGTCGTCGTCGTCCAGATCGTCATCGACTTCGACCGGCTCGCTGACAGGCAGCAGCGGTTCCGTCGGCGATGCGCCCAGCTCATTGGCCAGACGCGAGAGGTCAGTCCCGCCGCTGTTGTACTTCAGCTGGCGGGCGACCTTTGTCTGCTTGGCCTTGGCCCGGCCGCGCCCCATGGCTCGACCCCCTCGGTGACGGGGCTCGACGGCCCCAGAGTCTGACACGCGTTCATGGTTCGGAGCGGGCTCTCCGTGGAGAGACCGTCCGTAGGGGTTTAACGGTACCTGCTTCCGCGGCCATACGGTACGCCGCCCGCATGACGTGCCCCGGTGCAGGACCAATGAGGCGCCCCGTCCTCGCTGGTCAGCTGCGATTTTAACCCTTTCTTGGCGGGCGACCCGCCGAAGTGCAGTGAGTTCCGTCTCGCCGCAACCCCGGCGGGCGCACGCAGGGTTCCTACAGGGCCGGGGCCGAGCCCTTCGCGGCGCGGGCGTCCGCCATCCGCTGCTCGGCGATCCGGTCGGCCGCCGCGGCCGGCGGGATCCCGTCCGCCTTCGCGCGAGCAAATATGGCCAGGGTGGTGTCGAAGATCTTCGAGGCCTTGGCCTTGCAGCGGTCGAAGTCGAAGCCGTGCAGCTCGTCGGCGACCTGGATGACCCCGCCCGCGTTCACCACGTAGTCGGGCGCGTAGAGGATCCCGCGGTCCGCGAGGTCCTTCTCCACGCCCGGGTGGGCGAGCTGGTTGTTCGCGGCGCCGCACACGACCTTGGCGGTCAGGGCCGGTACCGACTCGTCGTTCAGCGCCCCGCCGAGTGCGCAGGGGGCGTAGATGTCCAGGCCCTCGGTGCGGATCAGGGCGTTGGTGTCCGCCACGGCGGTGACCTGCGGGTGCTTGTCGAGGATCCGGCGCACCGACTCCTCGCGGACGTCCGTGATCACGACCTCGGCGCCGTCCTCCAGGAGGTGCTCGACCAGGTAGTGGCCGACCTTGCCGACGCCGGCCACGGCGACCTTGCGGCCGCGCAGCGTCGGGTCGCCCCACAGGTGCTGGGCGCTGGCCCGCATGCCCTGGAAGACACCGAAAGCGGTGAGGACCGAGGAGTCTCCGGCGCCGCCGTTCTCGGGGGAGCGGCCGGTCGCCCAGCGGGTCTCGCGGGCGACGATGTCCATGTCCGCCACGTACGTGCCGACGTCGCAGGCCGTCACGTAGCGGCCGCCGAGGGACTCCACGAACCGGCCGTAGGCCAGCAGCAGTTCCTCGGACTTCAGCACGTCCGGGTCCCCGATGATCACGGCCTTGCCGCCGCCGAGGTCGAGACCGGCCATGGCGTTCTTGTAGGACATGCCGCGCGAGAGGTTCAGCGCGTCCATGACGGCCTCCTCGTCGGAGGCGTACGCGTGGAAGCGAGTACCGCCGAGGGCGGGGCCCAGAGCGGTGGAGTGGATCGCGATGACGGCCTTCAGGCCGGAGGCTCGGTCCTGGCACAGCACGACTTGCTCGTGGCCGCCCTGTTCCGAACGGAACAGGGTGTGCAGGACGCCGTCGGTCATTTCGGTCACGGTGGTGACTCCCATGGAAGAGATGCGGCGGAATGACGCCCGCCCTGCGGGTGGGGGAGGGCGCGCTGGGAGCAGCGTAAGACCTGCAGGGCGTGTGCAGTCGACCTGTCCGGAGATCGGGACACTCCCGGAGTATGGGCGGCGGCCCCTGGAGGTCCGGCGGACGCCCGGCGGAGTATCGCCCGCCGGTGCGGGGGAGTACGAGAGCGTGAGCGAAACCCCCGACCCCAGGCTGCCCTCGGCGCGCTCGGCGCCGACCGTCCCGTACGCCTCCTACCTGCGCGTCTACGAGCCCCTGGCGGCTTTCGCGGAGCCGGAGCGCACGCACTGGGCCTCGTACGCCCGGCGCGGGGTGGTCCCGACCGCCCAGGACGAACTGCGCCGCTCCCTCTCCGACTTGGTCCGGGTCCCGGTGGTCGGGGTGCCGGCGCACGAGAGCGCGGACGCGTTCACGGCGGAGGTGGACGGGGTGCTGCTGGTCTGCCCGTGGCGGACCAGACTGCGCGGCTGGCTGGCGCTCCAGGAGCTGGTCGAGCAGTTCCCGCTCCCCGTGCTGGACGCGGCGCTCCCGCCGGTGGCGAGGCGGCGGGCGGCCGAGGAGTACGAGCGCTGGCGCGAGCGGAATCCGGATGCGCGCCCGTGGATCCGCACCGCGGTGTGGCACGTGCCACTGCGCTGGTTCGTGCTGGTGGCCGACGACGAGCGGGAGTACCTGCCGGGCGAGCGGATGCGCTACCGGACGCCGATGGTGCAGGCCCGGCGGCGGCTCGCGCGGGGGCTGCGGACGCTGCGGGAGGCCGACGGGTACGGGGGGCTCGCGGACGGGCTGGTGGAGGTCGGCAGCTGGCTGGAGGAGTTCCACCCGCGCTCGATGGTCGAGCTGGACTACGGGGGCCTGGTGCACGCGCTGCCGGCGGACCGGCTGCGCACCGACCGCTCGGCCCGGGACGTGGCGGTGGGCATCGCGGCGCTGCGGGCCGGGGACGAGGCCGGGGCGGCGGAGGCGTACGAGGAGCTCGCGGAGCGCTGGCGGGAGGTCCGGGAGAGACTGTTCGCGAACTGACCGGAGGCGGGGTGGACGGCTGCGGCGAGGACTTCGCGTACCGTGCGTATCGGTCGATCAGCCACAAGTGGCTGATCGGAGGCTTGATCACCACATTCAGGTCTTAGTGCCAGGACCTACGTCCCGATACGGGCCATTGGCCCAAGCGTGACGGACCGCACTAACTACACCCTTGCGCCCTTCCCCTACCCTCGTGCCAAAATAGGACAAGGAGTCCGGGGAGGGTTCCTTCCGCCCAACTAAGGGCGGAATGCTCGGCATTGCACTCTACGGGGGGTCCTGACGACTCCTGATCGCTCTGTGACTGATCGTCACAGTGGGGTGACTGTCCGTTATGGGACGGTCCATCGGCTTCCGCCGCTGATGAACACCTCGGAGGGCAATTCCATCGGTTTGGCCGTCGAGGCTGGACGGATGGTGTAGTTGTAGTGCCGAGGACAAGCCGTTCGTCCTATAACCGACTCGGCCCGCGTATGTCCATTTCGGGCAACGCGGGCCAAGGTGCAGAATTTAGAGGAAAGAACCGAGATGGTTCGGTTCTCCCGAGGAGGCCGCTCATGACCGCTCGCACCCCTGATGCCGAGCCGCTGCTGACCCCGGCTGAGGTTGCCACGATGTTCCGCGTGGACCCGAAGACGGTCACCCGCTGGGCCAAGGCTGGCAAGCTCACGTCCATCCGCACCCTGGGTGGACACCGCCGATACCGCGAGGCCGAGGTTCGCGCACTGCTCGCGGGAATTCCGCAGCAGCGCAGCGAGGCCTGAGGTCGCGCAAGCACCCCTGCTTTACCGGGCTTGAATCGGGTCCCCCAATCCGATGAAACCCACATGGCTTCAAACGCTCGGACCTGCCCCAACAGGTTCCAGGCGTTCGATCGCGCTGGACTCCGCCGGGTCCAGCGCGATCTTTTTTATGCCCGGGGACAGGTGGGATCGGACTGGTGCGGGGCGCCGGCGGAGTAGGTGCCATTGCACATATTAAATCGAGCACGCGTATGGGTGCGATAAATGTACAAGTCCCAAAAACTCATGTGGTGACTCCCGTCACAGGCTGTAACTCTTGTACAACCCGCAATGCACCCGTAAGGGGACGTGCGCCGCAGAGCGCCTCATGCGAATGGGGGATTTTCGCGGCGGATGCCCCGGCGGGTCCGGGGTGAACTCCCCAGGAGCCTCCGACAGGCCCCTGGACGGCCGCTGGGGGCCCTCAAGGGAGCGCGGAGGGGCGGCGGGTGGGGCCGGAGGTTCGGGCCGGAGGATGCGGACAACGCAGCAGGGCCCGTATCCCTGGGGATACGGGCCCTGCTGTTGTTGCGAACCTGACGGGACTTGAACCCGCGACCTCCACCTTGACAGGGTGGCGAGCTAACCAACTGCTCCACAGGTCCTTGATTTGCGGCCGCTGGGCGGCTGCGAATCAGACTGTACCCCAGCTCAGGGGGTGCAGTCGAACCCGGTCAGCGGGCGGGGCCCGGGGCGGCCGCGTCCACCGCCTTCACGATCCGCTTGTCGGAGACCGGGTACGCCGTCCCGAGCGCGTGCGCGAAGTAGCTGACCCGGAGTTCCTCGATCATCCAGCGGATGTCGGTGACCGCGGAGGGCACCGGCCGGCCCTTCGGCAGCTGCTCCAGCAGCCACGCATACTCGTCCTGCATCTCGTGGACCTTCTCCATGCGCGTGGTGTCGCGCTGGGCGCCCGTCGGCATCTGCTGGAGCCGCCGGTCCACCGCCACCAGGTAGCGCATCAGGTCCGCAAGCCGCCGCAGGCCGGTGAGCGTCACGAAGCCCGCCGGCACGAGGGCCGCCAGCTGCGTCTTGACGTCCTGCACGTTCGCCACCAGGGCCAGGCTGTTCACTGCCTTCAGACGGCGCTCACAGGCCTGCCAGGCGGCCAGCACCTGCTGCACCTGGCCCACCGTCCGCACGGTCGTGTCCACCAGGTCGGCGCGTACGGCCTCGTAGAGTGCGCGGAAGCCCGCCTCGTCCCAGGCCGGACCGCCGTGGTCGGCGATCAGCTTGTCGGTCGCGGCGGTCGCACAGTCGTCGAACAGCGCCTGGATGGAACCGTGCGGATTGCGGGACAGGGCCAGCTTCTGCTGGTTGGTCAGGTGGTCCGAGGCGAACTTCGCCGGGTTCACCGGGATGTTCAGCAGGATGAGGCGCCGGGTGCCCAGCCACATCGCCTGCTGCTGCTCGGCCTCCGTGTCGAAGAGCCGTACGGACACGCTCGTGCCCTCGTCCACGAGCGCCGGGTACGCCTTCACCGGCTGGCCGGCCCGCCGGGTCTCGAAGACCTTGGTCAGCGTGCCGATCGTCCAGTCGGTCAGACCGGTGCGCTCCACCGACTCCCCGCCCGCCCGCTCGGCGGTGGCCGCGGCGGCCTTGGAGAGGGCCTGGCGGGCCTTCGGCTTGAGCTTCAGCCGCAGGGCCTCCAGGTCCTTGTCCTCGGCGAGGTTCTTGCGGCGCTCGTCGACGATCCGGAAGGTGATCTTCAGGTGGTCCGGGATCCGGGAGAGGTCGAAGTCCTCGGCGGAGACCGGGACCCCGACCATCCGCTGGAGCTCGCGCGCCAGGGTGACCGGCAGCGGCTCCTGCAGGGGTACGGCCGTGTCCAGGAAGCGGGTCGCGAAGTTCGGCGCGGGCACGTAGTGCCGGCGGATCGGCTTCGGGAGGGACCGGATCAGCTCGGTGACGACCTCGGCCCGCAGGCCCGGGATCTGCCAGTCGAAGCCCTCGCCGGTGACCTGGTTCAGCACCTGGAGCGGGATGTGGACGGTGACGCCGTCCGCGTCCGCGCCGGGCTCGAACTGGTAGGTCACCCGGAACTTGAGCTGCCCCTGCCGCCAGGAGTCCGGATAGTCGGCCTTGGTGACCCCGGCCGCCTTCTCCGTGAGCAGCATCTCGCGCTCGAAGTCGAGGAATTCGGGCTCCTCGCGCCGCTTGTGCTTCCACCAGGAGTCGAAGTGCGCCCCGGAGACCACGTGCTCGGGGATCCGCTGGTCGTAGAAGTCGAAGAGGGTCTCGTCGTCGACCACGATGTCGCGGCGCCGCGCCCGGTTCTCGAGCTCCTCGACCTCGGTGAGGAGCTTGCGGTTGTCGGCGTAGAACTTGTGGTGGGTCCGCCAGTCGCCCTCGACCAGCGCGTTGCGGATGAACAGCTCGCGCGAGACCTCCGCGTCGATCCGGCCGTAGTTGATCTTCCGCTGGGCGACGATCGGCACGCCGTACAGCGTCACCTTCTCGTACGCCATGACGGCCGCCTGGTCCTTCTCCCAGTGCGGCTCGCTGTAGGTGCGCTTGATCAGGTGCTGGGCCAGCGGCTCGACCCACTCGGGCTCCACCTTGGCGTTGACCCGGGCCCACAGCCGCGAGGTCTCCACCAGCTCGGCCGACATGAGGAACTTCGGCTGCTTCTTGAAGAGCGCCGAGCCCGGGAAGATCGCGAACTTGGCGGAGCGGGCGCCCAGGTACTCGTTCTTGTCGGTGTCCTTGAGGCCGATGTGCGAGAGCAGGCCGGCCAGCAGCGAGATGTGCACGCTCGTCTCGGGGGCGTCGGCCTCGTTGACGTGGATGCCCATGCCCTTGGCGACCGTACGCAGCTGCGAGTAGATGTCCTGCCACTCGCGGATCCGCAGGAAGTTCAGGTACTCCTGCTTGCACATCCGGCGGAACGAGGACGAGCCGCGCTCCTTCTGCTGCTCGCGGAGGTAGCGCCACATGTTCAGGAACGAGAGGAAGTCGCTCGTCTCGTCCTTGAAGCGGGCGTGGTTCTGGTCGGCCTGCGTCTGCTTGTCCGAGGGCCGCTCGCGCGGGTCCTGGATGGACAGGGCCGCCGCGATGACCATGACCTCGCGGACGCAGTTGTTCTTGTCGGCCTCGACGACCATGCGGGCCAGCCGCGGGTCCACGGGCAGCTGGGAGAGCTGGCGGCCCATCTGCGTGAGCCGCCTCGACGGATCCTTCTCGGACGGGTCCAGGGCGCCGAGCTCCTGGAGCAGCTGGACGCCGTCGCGGATGTTGCGGTGGTCCGGCGGGTCGATGAAGGGGAACTTCTCGATCTCGCCGAGGCCGGCCGCGGTCATCTGGAGGATGACGGAGGCCAGGTTCGTGCGCAGGATCTCGGCGTCCGTGAACTCGGGACGGGCGTTGAAGTCGCCCTCGGAGTAGAGCCGGATGCAGATGCCGTCGCTGGTACGGCCGCAGCGGCCCTTGCGCTGGTTGGCGCTGGCCTGGGAGATCCGCTCGATGGGCAGGCGCTGGACCTTGGTGCGGTGGCTGTAGCGGGAGATCCGGGCGTTGCCCGGGTCGATCACGTACTTGATGCCGGGGACGGTGAGGGAGGTCTCGGCGACGTTGGTGGCCAGGACGATCCTGCGGCCCGTGTGCTGCTGGAAGACACGGTGCTGCTCGGCGTGCGAGAGGCGGGCGTAGAGGGGGAGGACCTCGGTGAAGCGGAGGTTCCGCTTGTTCAGCGCGTCCGCCGTGTCGCGGATCTCGCGCTCGCCGGAGAGGAAGACCAGGATGTCGCCGGGGCCCTCGGACTGGAGCTCGTCGACGGCCTCGCAGATCGCGGTGATCTGGTCGCGGTCGCTGTCTTCGCTGTCCTCTTCGAGGAGCGGCCGGTAGCGCACCTCGACCGGGTACGTACGGCCGCTGACCTCGACGATCGGGGCCTCGCCGAAGTGCCGGGAGAAGCGCTCCGGGTCGATGGTCGCCGAAGTGATCACGACCTTGAGGTCGGGGCGCTTCGGCAGCAGCTGGGAGAGGTAGCCCAGCAGGAAGTCGATGTTGAGGGACCGTTCGTGCGCCTCGTCGATGATGATCGTGTCGTAGGCGCGCAGCTCGCGGTCCGTCTGGATCTCGGCGAGCAGGATGCCGTCCGTCATCAGCTTCACGAAGGTCGCGTCCTGGTCCACCTGGTCGGTGAAGCGGACCTTCCAGCCGACCGTCTGTCCGATCTCGGACTTCAGCTCCTCGGCGATGCGCTCCGCGACGGTGCGGGCGGCGATCCGGCGGGGCTGGGTGTGCCCGATCATGCCCCGGACGCCGCGGCCCAGCTCCATGCAGATCTTGGGGATCTGCGTGGTCTTGCCGGAACCGGTCTCACCGGCGACGATCACGACCTGGTGGTCGCGTATCGCCTCGGCGATCTCGTCCTTCTTCTGGCTGACGGGCAGGTTCTCGGGATACGTGACCTCCGGCATCCGCGAGGCACGGCCGGCCAGTCGCGCGGCGGCCTTCTCGGCCTCCGCGGCGATCTCGTCGAGCACGGCCTGCTTGGCCTCGGGCTTGCGGATGCGGCGGGCGCCTTCGAGGCGGCGGCCGAGGCGGTGCGCGTCACGGAGGGAGATCTCACCGAGAAGCGTCTGCAGGGCGGCGAAGGAAGTAGACATACCTGATCGAGGATCTCACCCGCAGGTGCCGGGTGGCGAACGCATTTGTGCCCCCTCCCCGTACCATTTCGGGACGAGATCGCCTGAACCGACCTGCCGACCGAATGAGAGGCCCGCCATGTCCCGCGTCCGTGGTGTGCGGTGGCTGCTCGCTGCCGTGATCGCGGTGCTGGTGGCGTGTGCGGTGCCCGCTGCGGCGCTTCCGGTTCCGGTTCCGGGCCCGGGTCCGGGTTCTGCTCCGGTTCCGGGCGCGGTGTCCGCTTCGGCGGCTGTGCCGGAGCATGCGGCGGCGTACGCCGTGGCCTCCGCCGGCCGGGGGCCCTCATGCGATCCCGGGACCCGGGACCACGGGCAGGCCCCGGGTGTACCGCCGCGGGGCGCCGGTGAGCATGCGCACGCGCCGGTGGGGCGGCCCGCGGTGGAACAGGCCTGGGCGGACCGGGCGCCGCCGGTGCGGGTGCTCGTACGGGGGCCGGACCAGCCGGCGCCGGGTCCGGTGGAGCTGTCCGTGATGCGGGTGTAGAGGACCGGCCCTCCCGCCGGTCCGATCCACCATCCGCTGCTCTGGAGCACCCGCATGTCCCCTTCTCCTTCCTCTTCCTCCTCCGCTTCCGCCCGCAAGCCGCTGCTGATCTCCGCCGGGGTCGCGCTCGCCGCGGTCACCCTCGGGCTCGTGTCCTGGCAGGCGACCGCGCCCGAGGATGCCCCGGCCCGGACCTCCTCCTCGGCGGCTGCGCCCCAGGGCTCCGACGCCCACGCCGAGCTGGCGAAGCTCGCCCGCCGCGAGTCGGGGGACAAGCTCGCCGCCGGCCGGGCCGACGCCCCCGTCGTGCTGATCGAGTACTCCGACTTCAAGTGCGGCTACTGCGGCAAGTTCGCCCGCGACACCGAACCCGCACTGGTGAAGAAGTACGTCGAGGACGGCACCCTGCGCATCGAGTGGCGCAACTTCCCGATCTTCGGCGCCGACTCCGAGGCCGCCGCCAAGGCCGCGTGGGCCGCCGGGCAGCAGGACCGGTTCGCGCAGTTCCATGCGGCCGCGTACGCAGACGGCGCCAAGGCGAAGGGCTTCGGCCAGGCGCGGCTGCTGGAGCTGGCCCGCGAGGCCGGGGTCCCGGACCTGGAGCGCTTCCAGCGGGACATGACCGGCGAGGCCGCCGCGGCCGCCCTGCAGAAGGACCAGGAGGAGGGCTACCGCATCGGCGTCAGCTCCACCCCGTCCTTCCTGGTCAACGGGCAGCCGATCGCGGGCGCCCAGCCGCTCGACGCCTTCGCCGCGGCGATCGCCAAGGCCAAGGCGCAGGCCAAGGCTCAGGCCGAGCCCCAGGCCGAGCCCCAGGCCGAGCCCCAGGCCGAGGCTCCGGCCGACGGCCGGGCCGCGCAGTGACCGGCGTCGGCGACATCGGGTACCTGGCCGCGCTGCTGGGCGGGCTGCTCGCGCTGCTCAGCCCGTGCAGCGCGCTGCTGCTGCCCGCCTTCTTCGCGTACTCGATCGACTCCGCCTCGCGGCTGCTGGCGCGGACCGGGATCTTCTACGCGGGCCTCGCGAGCACCCTCGTACCGCTGGGCGCGGCCGGCTCGTACGCCGGGCGGTTCTTCCACAGCAACCGCGACGGGCTGGTCCTGGCCGGCGGCTGGCTGATCATCGCGCTCGGGCTCGCGCAGATCCTCGGCCTGGGCTTCGCCTCGAAGCGGATCTCGGAGCTGTCCGGGCGGATCCGGCCGACCACCGCCCTGTCGGTATACGCGCTGGGTGCGGTCTACGGGCTGGCCGGGTTCTGCGCCGGCCCGATCCTGGGCAGCGTCCTGACGGTGGCGGCGGTCAGCGGCAGCCCGGTCTACGGAGGCCTGCTGCTGGCGGTGTACGCGTTGGGGATGGCCGTACCGCTGTTCCTGCTGGCGCTGCTCTGGGAGCGCTTCGACCTGGGCCGGCGGCGCTGGCTGCGCGGGCGCGCCGTCCGGGTGGGCCGCTTCGAACTGCACACCACCTCGCTGCTGTCCGGGCTGTTCTTCATCGCCCTCGGCGCGCTGTTCCTCGCGTACGACGGGGCGAGCGCGCTGCCGGGGCTGCTCGACGTGGACGACTCGTACGCGGTGGAGCAGCGGGTCCGTTCGCTTGCGGACGGGGTCCCGGACTGGGCGCTGCTCGGGCTGGTGGCGGCGGGCGCGGCGGCGGTCGGCGTGACGCAGTGGCGTCGTCGTACCGGCCCCGAGAGCGGGGCGGAGTAACGCAGAAGGCCCCGTCCGGTGGACGGGGCCTTCTTGTGGTGGCTGGGGCCGGGGTCGAACCGGCGACCTATCGCTTTTCAGGCGATCGCTCGTACCAACTGAGCTACCCAGCCACGAGACCGTTTCCGGCCTCAGCGATCCTGACGGGACTTGAACCCGCGACCTCCACCTTGACAGGGTGGCGAGCTAACCAACTGCTCCACAGGACCTTGCAGTGTGCGAGACCAAGTCTTGCACACGGTAATGCGTACCCCCAACGGGATTCGAACCCGTGCTACCGCCTTGAAAGGGCGGCGTCCTGGGCCACTAGACGATGAGGGCTAAAGGCCCGCCTGGGCGCTTTCCAGCGCGTCGGGGACGTGAGAAGCATATGGGATCCGGGGAGCTATCGCCAAAACGGTTTCTCCCCGCAGGCGGGAGGCGCCCCCGCGGGAGGGACAATGGCCCGGTGCTGGAGATGACGCGCGAGGAGTTCGAAGAGCTCGTCGCAGAGGCGCTGGACCGCATCCCGCCGGAGCTGACGCGGCTGATGGACAACGTGGCGGTGTTCGTCGAGGACGAACCGCCGGCGGATGATCCCGAGCTGCTCGGGCTGTACGAGGGGACCCCGCTGACGGACCGCGGCGAGTGGTACGCCGGGGTGCTCCCGGACCGGATCACGATCTACCGGAACCCCACGTTGCGGATGTGCGAGGACCGGGAGAGCGTGATCGCGGAGACGGAGGTCACCGTGGTGCACGAGATCGCCCATCACTTCGGGATCGACGACGAGCGGCTGCACGCGCTGGGCTACGGGTGACCGGCCCGCAGCAGGGCGGCGGCGGCCCCGCCGAGGCGATCGACCCGGACGTCGACCTCCATGTGCCGGGGCAGCGCGCCGAACGGCCCGGCCCGGTGCTCGCCGCGATCGCCGCGGGCGGCGCGCTCGGGTCCTCGGCGCGGTACGGGACGGCGCTGCTGTGGCCGGCCGGGCCGGGGGGTTTCCCGTGGGCGACGTTCTGGACCAACGCGATCGGCTGCGCGCTGATCGGGGTGCTGATGGTGCTGATCAGCGAGGGCGGCCGGTCGGCGCTGCATCCGCTGGTCCGGCCGTTCTTGGGGGTCGGCGTGCTCGGCGGGTTCACCACCTTCTCCACGTACGCGGTGGACTTCTCGCGGCTGCTGGAGGAGGGGGAGCCCGGGACCGCACTGGCGTACGCCGGGCTCACGGTGGTCGCGGCGCTGGGCGCGGTGTGGGCGGCGGCCTCGGCGACCCGTTTCGCGGCCCGCCTCGCGCTGCGGGGGCGGGCGTGAACTGGCTGCTGGTGGTGGCGGGTGCGGTCGTAGGGGCTCCGCTGCGCTATCTGACGGACCGTGCGGTGCAGGCG
The DNA here is from genome assembly GCF_055579465.1 of Streptomyces sp. NPDC032745. NCBI lineage: Bacteria > Bacillati > Actinomycetota > Actinomycetes > Kitasatosporales > Streptomycetaceae > Streptomyces > Streptomyces sp. NPDC032745. The sequence goes on from NZ_JBVING010000003.1 coordinate 665,357, forward strand.
CGGCACGACTCGGTGTTCCCGTGGGGGACGTTCGTGGTGAACACGGCCGCCTGCCTGGTGCTCGGGCTGCTGACGGGGGCGGCGCTGGCCGGTGCGGCCTCGGCGCGGCTGAACCTGCTGCTGGGGACCGGGCTGTGCGGGGCGCTGAGCACGTACTCGACGTTCTCGTACGAGACGCTGAGGCTGTACGAGCGCGGCTGGCGGTTCCTGGCGGCGGCGAACGTGGCGGCCTCGGTGCTGGCGGGGCTGGGCGCGGTGACGCTGGGGTCGCAGGTGGCACGGCAGTTGTTCGCCTGAGCCGGCCGGTCCTGACCGCGGCGGGCGTGCGGGACGCGTCGGATGTGCCGGACGTGCCGGACGTGCCGGACGTGCCGGACGTGCCGGACGTGCCGGATGTGCCGGACGTGCCGGACGTGGCCGGATCCGCCGGTGCGCGCCGGCGGGGCGGCGGATTGCGGACAGGCGGTGTCCCCAAGGGCGTGTCTCTTACGGGGCAAAGGGAGTTGGGCACATTGACCCGCTCACCGCGGACCCTGACCGCCCTCCCCCGGCCACTGCCGGGGGACCCCCAGGAGGTGCCCCGTGCGCCAGTTGTCCGCTTCCCTCCGACTGGCCGTCTCCGCGCTCGCGGTCGCGGCCACGGCGGGCTGCATGAGCGTCGGCGAGGACGGCGCGAAGCCCGGGCCCTCCTCCTCGGCGGACCGCAAGGCGGCCGCAGAGGCGGCCCGGGGTTCCATTTCCGGCAAGGGGTCGGGGGTCCACGGCAGCGGCCGCGGCTCGAAACCCGGCGCGGCGGGCGAGGAGGGCAAGGCGGCCGAGGACGGCAAGGCGTCCGGAGCCACCGGGGCCTCCCCCAGCCCGGGTGCGCCCGCCGGCCGGCCCGGAGCCCCGTCGCCGTCGGCGGGTCCGGGCGGGGGCGCCGGCGGCCAGGGTCCGCAGCAGCCCACCTCGGGCGGATCCGGAAGCAATGGTTCCGGTGGGACGCAGGTCACACCTCCCGTCCACTCGCCGAGCCCGGAGCCGCCCGTGACTTCGCCCACTCCGCCCGCCCCGACGCCGCCCGCGCCGGAGCCCAGCGCCTCGCCCTCCGCGTAGCCGTGGGGCGGTCCCGGGGGCGGTCGCGGGCGGGTGCCGGCTTCCCGGATCGGCGGGATCGTCGCAGGTCAGGGGGGATCGGGCCGGAACGATTTGCCAGACCCGGGGGAGGGTGCGTATGGTTATAGATCGTTTGATCCCATTGCCCGGCGCCGAATCCGAAGAGCGCCGTGTGGCGCGTACTCTCCCTAGCCGTGGCTGACCGCATTGAGGCGGTCGATTTGCGATTCACGGAGTTTGGGCGCGTGCCGAGACTCCGGAAGGTTTCGCATTTCGCATGTCCATTTCCAGTTCTGACCGTGCCGTCATGCCCGAGAACGACTCGAACGAGATCGTCGACGCCGTCGAGGCCCTTGTGGTCACCGAGGCGATCGAGGCCGCTGAGGCGGACGAGATCATCGAGGCCCTCGAGGCCGACGTGACGACCGACCAGTCCATCGACGCCGAGGCGGACGACGCCGACGCCGAGCCCACGATCACCTTCGGCGACCTCGGTCTGCCCGAGGGCGTCGTGCGCAAGCTCGCGCAGAACGGTGTCACCTCTCCCTTCCCGATCCAGGCCGCGACCATCCCGGACGCCCTGGCCGGCAAGGACATCCTCGGCCGCGGCCGCACCGGCTCCGGCAAGACCCTCTCCTTCGGTCTGCCCACCCTGGCCCGCCTGGCCGGTGGCCACACCGAGAAGAAGAAGCCCCGCGCGATCATCCTCACGCCGACGCGTGAGCTCGCGATGCAGGTCGCGGACGCCCTCCAGCCGTACGGCGACGTGCTCGGCCTGAAGATGAAGGTCGTCTGCGGCGGTACCTCCATGGGCAACCAGATCTACGCCCTCGAGCGCGGTGTCGACGTCCTGGTCGCCACCCCGGGCCGTCTGCGCGACATCATCAACCGCGGCGCCTGCTCCCTGGAGAACGTCGAGGTGGCCGTCCTCGACGAGGCCGACCAGATGGCCGACCTGGGCTTCCTGCCCGAGGTCACCGAGCTGCTCGACCAGATCCCCGGCGGCGGCCAGCGCATGCTCTTCTCCGCCACCATGGAGAACGAGATCGGCACCCTGGTCAAGCGCTACCTGTCCAACCCCGTCACGCACGAGGTCGACAGCGCGCAGGGCAACGTCACGACCATGACGCACCACGTCCTCGTCGTGAAGCCGAAGGACAAGGCGCCGGTCACGGCCGCCATCGCCGCCCGCAAGGGCCGCACCATCATCTTCGTCCGCACCCAGCTGGGCGCCGACCGCATCGCCGAGCAGCTCGTCGAGGCCGGTGTGAAGGCCGACGCGCTGCACGGCGGCATGACGCAGGGTGCCCGTACCCGCGTCCTCGCGGACTTCAAGGACGGCTACGTCAACGCGCTCGTCGCGACCGACGTCGCCGCCCGCGGTATCCACGTCGACGGCATCGACCTGGTCCTGAACGTGGACCCGGCGGGCGACCACAAGGACTACCTGCACCGCTCGGGCCGTACCGCCCGTGCCGGCAAGTCCGGTGTCGTGGTCTCGCTGGCGCTTCCGCACCAGCGCCGCCAGATCTTCCGCCTGATGGAGGACGCGGGCGTCGACGCCTCGCGCCACATCGTCCAGGGCGCCGGCGCGTTCGACCCGGAGGTCGCCGAGATCACCGGTGCGCGTTCGCTGACCGAGGTCCAGGCCGACTCTGCGAACAACGCCGCCAAGCAGGCCGAGCGCGAGGTCGCCGACCTCACCAAGCAGCTCGAGCGCCTGACGCGCCGTGCCGGCGAGCTGCGCGAGGAGGCCGACCGCCTGGTCGCCCGCTCCGCGCGTGAGCGCGGCGAGGACCCGGAGGCCGCTGTCGCCGAGGTGGCCGAGGCCGCCGAGGCCGAGGTCGCGGCCGCCGTCGCGGCCACGCCGGCCGCCGAGGAGCGCCCGGCCTTCCAGGCCCGCGACGACCGCGGCAACTACGAGCGCCGCGACAACCGTCGTGACGACCGTGGTGGCGACCGCGGCGGTGACCGTGGCGGCTTCCGCCGCGACGACCGTCCCTCCGGTGGCTTCCGCTCCGGTGGCGACCGTCGTGACGACAACCGTGGTGGCGGCTTCCGCCGCGACGACCGTCCGTCGGGTGGTTTCAACCGTGACGACCGTGGTGGCGACCGTGGCGGCTTCCGCCGCGACGACCGTCCGTCCGGTGGCTTCCGCTCCGGTGGCGACCGTCGTGACGACAACCGTGGTGGCGGCTTCCGCCGCGACGACCGCCCGTCCGGTGGTTTCAACCGTGACGACCGTGGCGGTGACCGTGGCGGCTTCCGCCGCGACGACCGTCCCTCCGGTGGCTTCCGCTCCGGCGGCAGCGACCGTCCGTCCGGCGGCTTCCGCCGCGACGACCGCCCGTCCGGTGGTTTCAACCGTGACGACCGTGGTGGCGACCGTGGCGGCTTCCGCCGCGACGACCGTCCCTCCGGTGGCTTCCGCTCCGGCGGCAGCGACCGTCCGTCCGGCGGCTTCCGTCGCGACGACCACCGCCCCTCCGGCTCCGGCTCGACCGGCTCCTTCGGCGGCCGCCGCGACGACAAGCCCCGCTGGAAGCGCAACGGCTGACATCGGCCCCCGGCTCTGAGCTGACGGCCTGACAGGGCCCCCACGACACCGTCGTGGGGGCCCTGTTCTGCGTTTTGTGAGCCGCGCCGGGCCCGGTCAGCCGATACTCGATCGGCTGACCGTTGGTCTGCGGCTATGCTCTGGGGTGAGCACGTGAGGGCCATTAGCTCAATTGGCAGAGCAGCGGACTTTTAATCCGTTGGTTGTCGGTTCGAGTCCGACATGGCCTACCGCTCCGAGGCCAGGGGGAACACCCTCTGACCTGCCACTGAGCGCCCCTCCGGTTTCGGCCGGGCGGGGCGCTCAGTCGTTTGACCTCCCGCCCATGACCGCACCCGCTGCCCCGTCACACCCCGGCCAGGCTCCAGCCCGTCCGAGGGCCGCACTCACGGACGCCCACAGCCCGCCTGCCGGGTCCGGCCCGCCCCGGCCCGCCCCGGCCGCCACGGGGCCCACCTGTACGGCCAGGTGGTCATGTGCGCCGTACGCGGGGAACTCGCCGCACCAGTTGCGGGTGACGAAGACGGTGGGCGGGTAGTCGGCTGCCGTACCCGCCGATGGGCACGCCATGGCTCCCTCGTCCGCGCACACGGTGGCGCACACGGCCGACCCGGCCGGACGGTGTCGACCACGGTTTCCCAGGTCTCCGGCTTCGCCGCCGGTGAGTCGACGGTGCAGCGCGAACCGAGGTGCAGGCGCGCGTCGTTGGCGTCATTCTCCGGGGGCGACGTACGAGGCCAAACGCAGAGCGTGGTGAACTCGCCCACCCAGGAGCTCCTGCGTCACCGCTGTGCCACCCGCGGTCGCGACCGGCGCGGGCGGCACAGCGGTGGCGTTCACGCCCCGAGGAAGTCGCGGATTCCGGCCAGCGGGTCGCGACCGTGCTCGTCGGCGTACTCGTGGCGGCGCGAGTCGGCCTTTTGGGGATTCGCCAGGCAGCAGTAGTCCCAGAAGTCGACCAGCACGCGGAACGCGTCGTCGAGGGTGTATTCACCCTGAACGTGCTCGACGAAATAGTTCTCCACCCTGACGCCCTGCGGGCTGATGGTGACGGTGTGCGCGTTCCCGTCCAGATCCTCCGGCGCGAAGCCAGGGTCGGCCTTGGCCTCGGCCACCAGGTCGATCGCCTCCAGGACGGACAGCGGCGAGAGCTGGATGTCGGCCGTCACCCACTCTCCCAGGAACATCAGCTCGTCAGGCCCGGAGAAGCCCGGCACCCCGAAGGTGTTCTCGACGTAGTACTTGGTGCGGATCACTGCCCTGTTCTCCTTCTTGCCTACTTCGGCATGAGCGGGTAAATCGTCTTCGCATCACCGGTGATCGAGTCGAAAAGCCACCAGGACCCGCCCCGGAGCCGCCGGAGTGGTGCTCTCGGAGCCGCTGTCACCGGCGTGCCCGGGCTGGTGGCTCCCGCCACCGGTAGTGCCACGGCCGCCGCCCGTGGTGGGGCCATCGCCGTGGCCTGCGTGCGGGGTGCTGTCCAGGTTGTTCGTGGGTGTGTGGTCGCCCGCTCGGCCGCCCGGGTCAGGTCCGGGCGGCCCAGCGGGGTGTGGTCGGCGGCGCGGAGCGGGCCGGAGATGTCCGAGCCGACCGGGGTCAAGTCGCGGCCGCCTCGGGGTCGCCGACACTGGTCAGATCGCCTTCCGGGGCCTTGATCGCAGCCGGGGTATCTACCCGAATACCGCATCGGTGAGGTCAGGTCCCCGTCCGTCGATGACGTCGGGAGCCTTCAGCCCGTGACCCTCTGCTCGACCGTAGTACGTCGGCTCGCCGGGCTCCGCCTCGACTCCGAGCACTTGATCGAGCTCCTGCAGGGCTGACGCGAGCCGCGGCGCGTTGCCGGCATGGATGGCCGGGTGTGGCTCGCCCCGGAAATCACACAGACCCCATACGTCGTGGTACACGGACAGTTCGGCCCAAGGACCGATCTCGTCGGGTGACACCATGAGTTCGACCAGACGGTACTCCTTGTGGCGCGTTCCGCTCGCGTCGAACCACGCGCCGGATCCCAGTATCAGGATTCCGCCCATCTGCGCCTGCGGATGACCGGTCGGCCGACAGGCGCGGAGGTCATCGGGCAGTGCCGGATCGTCGAGCGAACGCCTGACGAGGTCCAGGCGGCTATGGATACCGAGGCCGCCCTTTCCGACCTGGAACCAGTTCCACTCAAGCGTGTCCGGCTCCAGCAGAGCGTGCTTCTGGAGCACCGCACCCATGCGCCCCGCGGTCCTGAGCGCGGACTCCAGACCGGGCTCCACCACGTCGTCCAGGTCCCAGAACCACGAGCCGCACTCTCTCGGCGCGCGCATCAGCATGGCCTCGAACTTCCTTATCGCTTGGCGGCATTGGGTGTCGTTCCCCCAGCCGTTCCCCTCAACAACCGCCCTGATGCCGTCGATCGCTGCCTGGATGCGCTACGCGCATCAAGAAACGTCGGGATCTCGCCCACCCGCTGGAGCGTCAAGACCCTCTTCTATTCCGGCGGCGCGGGCTGGGTGGGAGCATCTTCGAACAGGTACGAATACATGTCCCTGAGATATTGACGGAGGGAATCGCTATCCGGGAATTCAATGTTCGTCAGGTGTTCGTATTCCGCTGGGCCAAAATCAGGATCCTGGAGAATTTTATTGAAACCGTCACGGATCACCTGCACGTACGACTCGTTGAATGCCATCAGGGTAGGTCGCAGGTAGCCGCTCGTGTCGTATGCCTGCTCGGTATCGAGGTACGTATTGAGGAATCCCACAGACTTCTTGTCCATTGGATACTCTCTAGGGGTGCCGGCCGGGTACGGGGTTGGCGAACATGGTGTGCAGTTCCCATTTCCCGTCATGAAGCTTGTATGCCGGCTTGATTGTATCGCTAGTGAAATCAACCGACTTGAACGTATTGGGATCGGTAGGGTCGCGATAGTAGCCGCTGAACCTTCCCTCTGTGCTGGCCCCGAGAACCTGTGCGATGGAAGTTTCGAGAGGTGCCCCTCAGGCCGGCCATCACGTCGCCGATCTTCGACACACCGGTGCCTGCGCCCTTGAAGACGTAGATCATCGTCCGGCAGGGCGTCCGGCTGATGGCCGCACTCGGCCTCGATCGGAAGCGTGCGCATCTCGCGGTTGGTCAGGCACTTCACGGTTCGCTCGTTCGCGCGCGTCGTATGCGTTATTCGCCGGAGTCGGCCTGCCACGCCAAACGCAGAGTGAGTTCCGCATGGGCAGGCATCCGGGTGATCTCGATCGGGAGGCTTGAGAATTCCTTCCTCACGACGTCGGCGGGGTCGATCCAGCGAGTGACACCGTCCCGCCCCGTCACCTCGATCACGTAGCGGGGTATCCACGGGGCGCGCCGGCGTCGTGCGCAACATTCCACTGCGCTCCGTGCTTCTGAATCAGGTAATCGGCGACGTAGGACAGCAGTTCACTGTGCAGCGTGATCCAGTCCGACTGCTCGAAGTCACCCAGCGGGGCCCGGAAGACATAGTCCTGGAGGGCGAGGACGAGACTCAGCGGGTCACGGGTGTAAATCTCGGGCGCCACCCCGAGCATGTCCGCCACCTCAACGATGTTCCGGCGCCCCTCCTCGATCCACCCCTGGAGATCTGGCTCGCTTGCCTCGGTCACACCTGAAACCGACGGATATCCCGTAAACCGCTTCTCGAGCCACATGGGCGGCGCACTACAGGCCAGGTGTGGCCAGGGCCGTCGCGATGAAGTCCGCAGCCTCCATCTCATCCAGCCAGATCAGGCCGAAATCCGCGGCCTTCTCCGCGGCCGCGGGAAGAGCGCCCGTCGGCGCCCAGTGCAGGCTGTCCCGGCTGAACGCCTCGTTGCTCTGGTCACCACGTACGACGCGCTGCCGCAGTAGCGGGCCCCGCCGGTCGGCAGCCATGTAATACGTGATGCGCCCCGCCGCGTCCAACGCGTCGAGCATCGCGCCCTCGAGGGAGCTCAGGTGCGGGGTGCCCAGGTGGCCCCGGAGAGTTCCGGGACGTAGCAGGACACCGGTCAGGTCGAGGAAACCGGCGTTGTCACGGAGGAATTCGCCGCCCCGCTCGTAGAACAGGACGAGGGGCTCGTAGAGTTCGGGCAGGTCCCCGCCGGCCGACGGATTCTGCGCACTGAGCCCGGCCATGCGGACCGCGCCCGCGCAGGTGCGCTTGATGGAGTCGTCTCCGGTCATCTGCCCCAGGAATTCCTGGAGCTCCTTTGCGATTTCCGGGGAAAGCGTGAAGTCCGGATCCACGTAGTCGGCGGCGTCAAAGAAGGGCCACGCGCTCTCGGCCGAGTACGCCTGCGCCCACATGCCCGCCCGCCGGAGATACTCACGCATCAACACACGACGAGACATGACGTGGGCGACGGCGTCGTCCCAGTCACCCGTCCATTCCACCGCGCGCAGGCGCTCCAGCATGGCGGACGATGCCCGGTCGGTCACTTCGCAATTCCCTTCGATCGCAACTCCTGCAGGAGGGCTGCCGTCACCTCGTCGATGTTGGACAGGCCGGGCGCCAGCTCGACCTCAGGAAGGTCGAGCCCCAGCCCGCGCCACTGGGGGAACCCGCCTCGGTTCTCGTTCAGAGCGAGTTCGTGCGCACCGGCGTCGAGGTAGCTTTCGGGCCAGCTGTGATAGTACCCAGACTCGTCCTCGTTGCGGTAATACTCCCAGAGGTGTTCCGCGTCGCGCAGATACGGCAGGCCAGCCTCGAGGAAATGACTCTCCGTGAATTCATGGCCGATATAGCGCTCAAATTTCAGAGCCTCGGCGGGGGTCATGCTGTTCTGAGCAGCCGCCTCCCAGATTTTGGCGATGTCACTTCGAGGCGTGAAATAGCCGCGCCGCGTGACACCCGGCGCCTCGGTCACCACTTGTTCGGTGAGGAAGAAATGGGTCCGGACCCGATCGAGGACCTGCGTACTGATGCCGGTGTGCTCCGAGATGCTCTGGATGTCCAGAGATTCCGGGTTGGCCCGCACCTGGTCGTAGAACCGTGCCGCTGCAACGTGCCCGACCTTGGGCTCCTCGATGTAGCGGGCGCCGTCCGGCCTGGGCTCGGATCCTCCGGGGAGGATCGGGTTGTCCGGGGGCCCACCCGGGCCGTCTCCGTGACCGGGTCCGCTGCCGTCACCGTGGCCGCCGGAAGTGGTGTCACCGTGGCCGCCACCCGCGGACGGGGGTTCGTGGTGGCCACCGCCTGTACCAGAGGCGCCGTCGGTGTGGCCCGTGCCTCCTTGGCCGTCCGTGTGGCCGCCGCCCGTGGTGTGGCCGCCGCCCGTGGTGGGGCCGTCGCCGTGGCCTGCCTGCGGGGTGTTGTCCAAGTGGTTCGTGGGTATGTGGTCGCCCGGGGTCAGGTCCGGGTGGCCCGTCGGAGCGTGGTCCGGGATGTGCAGGGGGTGCGAGGGGTCGCTGCCCAGGCGGATGCCGTTGCCGCCGCGGCCGGCGACGGCGCCGGCCAGCTCGCGTTCCGGGATCTTGGCGGTCGCCGGGGAGTCCACCTTCGGGGCGTCGGCGCGCGGGACGTCCGCGCCCGCGGCAGGCTTGCCCTTCGGGGCGTCTTCCGCGTGCTGGATGATCTCGCCCTTGTGGTTGTAGATGTTGTACTTCGGGTCCATGTACTGGGGCGGGCCGTCGACCGGGAGCTTGACCGTGCCCGGTGGGAGGGCGGTGGTGCCCTCGGGGAGCTTGATGTTGCCGTCCGGGAGCTTGATCGCGCCGTCGGGGACGGCGGAGCCGGCCGGGAGGTGGATCGAGCCGTCCGGGAGGTGGACCGCGCCTTCCGGCAGGGCTGTGGCGCCGTCCACGTTGATCTTCGGGGTTTCGAACTTGCCCGTGCCCCTCAGGCCGGCCATGACGTCGCCGATTTTCGACACGCCGGCGCTCGCGCCCTTGAAGACGTAGGTCATCGGGTCGACGGCCCTGCCCGCCTTGCTCGCGAACGACAGGGCCTTGGCGACCGCGCCCGCCTTGCCCGCGCCGGACACCGCACCGCCGCTGCCGCCCGTGCAGATCGTGGTGACCACGTTGAAGGTGACCGCACCCGCCGCGCGGGAGGGGTTCGAGCCCCACTGGTCCCAGGCCAGCAGCGCCTTGCCGGTCTCCTTCATCGCCGTACGGGATTCACGCAGCCACGAGGGCATCTTGTCGTCCGGGACGGCGAAGAAGAGGGGACCCACACCCGGGATCGAGGTGATCGCCGTAGCGGTGCTGAGTTTGGCCAGTCCCGTCCACGAGGCCTTGAACGTGTCCCAGCCGTCGAGGCCGACCAGGCCGCCGAGTCCCGCGAGGGTGCCGCCTATGCCGTCGACGACGAAGCCCGTGCCGAAGTCCCAGACGTGCTCCCAGATCTGCCAGGCCGGAACGGACTCCTCCACCGCGTCGCCCCACGGTAGGGACTTGGACTGCTTGAGGGCTTCGGCGTCGTAGCCGTACATGCCCTCGCCGTGGGAGCCGTCGTCCTTCTTCAGTCCCGGCTTGCCGACGAGAGCGGCGATCTTGCCGTAGGCGGTCCGCTCCACCTCGTGGAACTGGGCCCATACCGCGGCGATCGCGTTGCGGCGTTCGAGGTTCTGGTCGGTCAGATCGCCGTCCTCGAACCACTTCTCGTCGTCCGCCACCTTCGAGCGAAACGATTCTGCTTCTATCTTCAGCGTCTTCAGCCGGTTCACCAACGGCTCGGCCTCACGCGCGTAGGTGCCCAGCGCCCCCGCGATCGTGCACATGTCCGAGCTGAGCTTCAGCCCCAGGTCCTGGACGGGCTTGGTCGTCGCGAAGAGCTGGTCCGCCTCAGGTGCCTGGTAGAAGGCCTGGAGTCCGCCGAAGCTGGTGTGGACGTCGCTCGCCTTGGTCGAGACCGTGGCCCCGCCCGACGAGATCGCTTTCACCTGCTTGTCCAGCTCTCCCAGGTCGCCCGTGAAGACGGGCACCTCCGCCGGGTCGACCGGCGCATGCCCGCTCACTTCGCGCCTCCCGGCTGTTCGCGCAGAGCCTGCAGGTTGACGGCCCTGGCGGCGTCCTGGGCCGCCTTGGCGTGCTCCAGGTCTCCTTCGAGGTACTCGTTCGTCGCCGTGGCCGCGCCCAGCATGCAGGCCTCGATCCGGTTCACCATCGACGTCAGTTCCGCCTGGCGCTCCTGCATGTACAGACCCAGAGCGGCTGCCACGGGGCCCGTGGCCTTGGTCGACGCCATGAAGGCCTGGCCGGGGGCCGGAGCCGCGCCGGGGGCCAGGGGACCCCGCGGAGTCATTCCCGACGCCGAGCCGGGCACGGCGGTCCCCGCGGCCTGGGCCGCCTGCGCCATGGCGGAGATCAGGGCGTTCAACGCCGTCTCCAGCTCACCGGCGTTACCGCCGACCGTCGTCAACTGTCCTTGTACGCCTTGCGGCTTGATGTCCCACCCGGTCATCAGCGTCCCCCGTGCGCCCCGATGTCCTACGTCGGCGGCTGTTCAGCTCAGCCGCCCGATCCGCCGTCTGTTCAGCCGATGTTGTTGACTGCGGTCTTGGCGCGCGACAGCGTCTGCCGCGCCGTGCCGTCGTTCTTCGCCATCGTCGACTGCAGCAGACGGATGATGTTCTTCACCTCTTCAGAGGCGTTCTTCCAGCGCAGTTCCTTGCCGTGGTACTCGTCCGAGACGCCGTCCGCCTCGAAGTTCGTCATGGCTGCGGCCACCTGCGCGTCACGCGCGGTGATGACCTGCTCCAGCTGGTCGATCACGACCTTGATGTTGCCCTGCGCCTCGGTCGACGCACCCAAGTCGTACGAACGGCGGTCCTGGCCACTGGCCATCATCATCACGCTCCCCGTGAGATCGAAAATCCTGAACTGGCCCTGCAGTACGCGTCAGCGGCCTCGGAAGCGCGCGGCGTCGAAGTTTGCTGATGCCATCTGTGTCTTCGCGTTCTCGCCGTGCTCCTGGTCGCCCGACGCGAAGGCCCGCTCCATCCCCGACTGACCGCCGAGGATGGCGGACAGCGAGGCGTTCAGTTCCTTGGTGATGGCGTCCGCCCGCTCCTTGAACGAGTCGAAGGCGACCTTGCCCTGGCCGTTGAACTTGCCTTCGAGCGGCTGCGCTGCGTTGATCAGCTGCTGGATCAGCGTCCCCAGGTCCGTACTCGAATTACGCGACTTGGACATCAGGCTCGTCAGAACCTGCGCCCCCATGTCGAACTTCATCTCGCTCCCCCGCACACTAGAACGACCAAAAGTATGCCTGTTTCTATCGAGTTGCGTCGCTCGTGCAACGCGCAACCGGCAAGCTGTGACGAACACATGACATCGGCCGGCTCCCTCACGCGCCCTTCAAGTGCCGCATCAGTCGCTCGAAGTCGGCCCATCCCGACAGGTCCGACGGGTCCCCGGGCAGCGGGTAGTAGTACGCGGGACGGGCCTTCGGCCCCAGTGCTACGGGCGGCTCGGACAGCGGCGTCCTCCGCGCGCGGTCGTCCGGCATGGCCCGTACCTCCTCCGCGCCGAGCACGAACGCCAGCGGCACTCCCGGCCCCTCGAAACGCGGAGGAACCGTCAGGCCGCGTTCCGCCCTGCGGAGTTGTACGAGCATCGACTGGAGGCGGTGGCGGGTGACGAGCGCCTCGGCCGTCCCCTGTATGCGGTCCAGCGGCGGCTCCTCGTCCGCGCCGTAGCCGAAGGCCAGCGTCACGGTCTCCTCGACCCCCGCCTTCGTACGGCTGATCCGCACGGTGGCCAGACCGGGGCGCTCCGGACCGCCGACCACCACGAACCACGTCGGCTCGGGGGCCCGCGCGAAGGCCACATCGGTCAGACGGCCCGGCGACCAGGGGAGGTTGGCGGGTTCTGCGGTCCCCCATCCGGCCGGCGGCTCGCCGGTCAGTTCGCGCCACACCGTCTCCAGGGCGCCGCCGAGGACCAGCCGGTCGTCCGCTGGGTGGACCGTACGGAAGGTGATGGCCAGCTGCCGCTCGCCCGTGTTCACGGCCTGCCGGTACGAGGCCGCCACAGGGGTGCGCGGGTCTTCCTCGGTGGCGTCCGCGGGCACCACCGTGGCGAACATGCCTTCCTGCCACCGCAGCACCGCGCCGGACAGGCCGTCGTAATAGCCGTCCCGCTCGTCCTGGACGATCCACCGCGAGGGCCAGCCCGGCATGGCGCCGAGCACCGCCGGGGAGAGCCTCGTACCGGGCGGGGTGACGATCTGCAGCCCGCGCTCGGCCGCGGCGGCGGCCCGGAAGGCGTCGGAGAGCCAGGCCGTCATGGCGACGACCGGGCGGTCCATGATGACGACGGCGACCTTGTCGGTCAGCACGTCGACGGCGGGCTGCGCCGCGGCGGGGGTGGGCGCGACGCTGACCCCGTCCGTCTCCACCACACCCAGCGAGCGCGTGGCCTCCGGCGGCCAGGCGGTCCCGCCGGACAGCAATGCGAGACGGGCCGCGAAGGTACCCGCGAGCCGTTCGGCCTCGGGGACACCGGTGGTGGCACGGGCCTCGGTCCACCAGAAGGGGACCGGTGGCGCGGTGGCCCCGAGCAGCCGCTCGGCCTCGCCGGCGACCTGGACCAGCAGCGGCGCCTCGACCGAGACGAGCGGGCGGCCCTGCTCGTCGCAGAGCTGTACGACCGCCCCTTCGCCCGTCGCGTTCACCAGCTTGTCGGGCCCCCCGGAGAGCAGGCCCACGATCACGGCCCAGGCCTCGGGCATCCGCTGGGTGAGGGCTATGACGTCCTTGGTCATGTGGTCGTACGGTCCTTCACGGTGTCGTCATTCGGGGGTGTGCACGGTCTGGATCAGGCGGTTCGACTGGCCCCTGCGGATCAGCACGCCACGCCCGGCCGGCTGCTGGGCGGCGTACACACCGGGGAACAGCTGGCCCTCGCCGCGGTCCCCCGCCATCACCACCGCCGAGGCCCCCGACTCGCGCAGGCCCTGCACCAGGGGCTCGTACATGCCGCGCGAGGCGCCGGCGACGCGGCGGGTCAGGACGAAGTGCAGGCCGATGTCGACCGCCGACGGGATGTACGGAACGAACGCGGCGAGCGGCGACTGCCCGGCCGTGGTGAGCACGTCGTAGTCGTCGACGAGGACCACGATCCGCGGGCCGCCTCCCCAGCTTCCGGGCTCCAGGTCCTCCAGCGAGGTGCTGTCGTCGGGCAGCCGCCGTTCCAGCTCGGTGGCGATGCCCGCGGCCAGTCCGGCGCACATCTTGGTGTTGTAGGCGTAGCCGCCGTTGAACTCCTCGGGCACCACACCGCGCAGGCTGCGCCTTGGATCCATGATCGCGAAGACCAGCTCGTCCTCGCCGTACCTCTCGACGAGGCCGCCGGCGATCGTCTTCAGCAGGTTCGTCTTGCCGCACTCGCTGTCGCCCATGACCAGGAGGTGCTGGTCGTGGGCGAACAGGTCGAGCATGACGGGGGCCAGAGCCGTCTGGTCCAGGCCGATCGGCACCCGCCGGGGCTCGGCGACCGGCCCGGGCAGCAGGTGCGGCTCCAGGACGTGCGGCAGTACCCGGACCGGCTGGGCGGTCTCCCCGCTCCAGGTGGCGCGCACCGTTCGGGCGGTGCGCTCCAGGACCGAGCCGAGCTCGGAGGTGTCGGCCAGCCCGTCCGTACGGGGCAGGGCGACCTGCGCGAAGAGCCTGCCGTCGGTCAGGACACGGCCCGGCTCGTCGGCCGACAGGGTCTCGGCGAGCTTTCGTTCGATGCTGGATTCGCCGGGGTCGTTGAGGCGCAGCTCGACCCGGGTGCCGAAGTTCGACTGGGTGGCGATGCGGACGTCGTTCCAGCGGAGCATGGCCGCGACGACGTGGATGCCGTATCCGCTGCCGCGCTTGAGGATGTCGACGACGGCGTCGTCGAGTTCCTCGAAGTCGTCGCGCAGCGCGCCGAAGCCGTCGATCACGAGGACGATCTCGGCGGACGCCAGCTGGGGCAGCCTGCCCGCCGCGTGCAGGGTGCGCAGCTGCTCGACGGAGTCGATGCCGTGGTCGCGGAACAGCTCCTCGCGGGCGGCGAGCATGTTCCGCACCTCTTCCACGGTGCGGGCGGCGCGCTCGCGGTCCGCACGGCCCGCGATGCCGCCGACGTGCGGCAGCCCGGCCAGGGCCTGCAGGCCGCCGCCGACCAGGTCGAGACCGTAGACGCCGACTTCCTGCGGTGTGTGGGTCAGGGCCAGCGAGAGGACCAGGGTGCGCAGCAGGGTCGTCTTGCCCGACTGCGGTCCGCCGATGACGGCGGCGTGGCCGCCCGCCACGGTGAGGTCGAGGTACCACTCGCCCTGCCATTGCTTCGTCGGGTCGTCGAGCAGGCCCAGCGGCACCATCAGCCGGCCGCGCCGCTTGGCCAGCTGCATTCCGCGCGGTCCGACGTCGAGCGGGCCGGCGACGGCGTCGAGCGGGATCGCATCGGGCAGCGGCGGCAGCCAGATCCGGCGGACCGGCGGCGCGGCGTGCTCCAGCTGCCCGACGATGACGCCCAGCTCGGTCGGCCCGGTCTCGCGGCGGCGTGCGGCGCTCTCCTGAGGGGTCTGGCCGTCCGGTGTGGACAGGGTGTTGAAGGCTTCGTACTCCAGGGCGAGCGGTCCGCTGTCCTCGTCCTCGGTGCGCTGGACCGGGCCGCGGTAGGCGCCGGAGACGTAGCTCGCCTTGAAGCGCTCGTAGTGGCTGGTGTCGACCTTGAGGAAGCCGAAGCCGGGAAGCGGCGGCAGGTGGAAGGCGTCCGAGGTGTCCAGGACGGTACGGGACTCGTCGGCGGAGAAGGTGCGCAGACCCAGCCGGTAGGAGAGGTAGGTGTCCAGGCCCTTGAGCTTGCCGCCCTCGATGCGCTGGCTGGACAGCAGCAGGTGCACGCCGATGGAGCGGCCGATCCGCCCGATCGACAGGAACAGGTCGATGAAGTCGGGCTTGGCGGTGAGGAGCTCGCCGAACTCGTCGATGACGACGAACAGATGAGGCAGCGGCTCCAGATCGGGCCGCCGGTCGGCGCGCAGCGCCGCGTAGTCACCGATGTCGGCGACGTTGCCCGCGTCCTTGAGGACCTGCTGGCGGCGCTTGACCTCGCCCGCGAGGGAGGCGTGGACGCGTTCGACGAGACCGGCCTGGTTCTCCAGGTTGGTGATGACACCGGCGACGTGCGGCAGGTCCGCGAACGGGGCGAAGGTCGCACCGCCCTTGTAGTCGACGAGGACGAGGGCCAGGTCCTCCGGCGGATGCGTCGCCACCAGGGCGAGTACGAGGGTGCGCAGGAGCTCCGACTTGCCGGAGCCGGTGGCGCCGACGCACAGGCCGTGCGGGCCCATTCCGAGCTCGGAGGACTCCTTCAGGTCGAGCAGGACCGGCTCGCGGGAGTCGCTGATGCCGATCGGGACGCGCAGGTACGCACGTTCGCCGCGCGGCGCCCACAGGCTCTGCAGGTCGAGCCGGGCCACGTCGTCGATGCCGAGCAGGTCCGCGAAGTCGACCGGTCCGGAGAGCGGGGCGTCGATGAGGGACTCGGCGGACAGCCGCAGCGGGGCGAGCATCCGGGCCAGGCCCTCGGCGAAGGGGATGCCGGCCTCGTCGACGGTGCCGTGGGCGCTGACCGGCTCGGCCTCGCGCAGGTCCTCGATGAGGACCTGCGCGCCGTCGACGGTGATCCGTACGCCGACGTGGCCGGGCTCCTGGATCCGCTGCTCGAGGAGGTGCAGGACGGTGACGCCCATCTCGCGCAGGCCGACCGCATCGTCGGGGCGGGGCAGTTCGACGGCGTCCTCGCCGTGCCCGTCGGCGACGACGAGCAGGCGTGACGTCATGGTCAGGGCGTCCTTGCCGGACAGGCCGCGGCGCACCTCGGCCGCGTAGGAGGCGCGGCGGCGCAGTTCGGGGCCGAGCCGGTGGGCGAGCTGCTCCGGGGACGGGGCGATGCGCCGGGCGGCGACGGGGCCGTCGAGCTGCTCGGTGTCGAGCAGGTGCGGCATCCACTTCGCCCACTCCCAGTCGGCGAGCCGCTCGCCCGGCACGGCGAGAGCGATGGCCACGTCGTCGGGCGCGTGCATGGCGGCGGTCTGCACGAGCAGGGCGCGGGCGACCCGCAGGCAGTCCTCGCGGGGGCCGACGACGCTGATGTTGCCGATGCGGTCGAGCGGCACGGTGAGCGGGAGTTCGGTGCCGGTACGGAAGCGGGCGGTCAGGGACGACGCCTCGTTGAGCATGAAGCGGTCCGGCGGGGTCAGCACCGAGGAGCCCTGCTGGCCGATCTTGAGGTCCCGTACGGGCATTTCGCCGGTGCCGACGCGCACCCGAAGGAAATCGGCATCGACGCGGCGCCGCTCCCACAGCCGGGCCGGGTCGCGGACGATGTCGTAGAGCGCGTACGGAGGCGGGTTGAGCACGTCCGCGTGCTGGGCCCGCTCGCGCTCCTCGGCGGCGAGCTCCTCGCGCAGGTCCTCCAGGTAGGCGAGGTAGGCCTCCCGCTGGACACGACGGGTGCGCTGGGCCTTGCCGCGCTGTGAGAGGACGAGCCCGAGGGAACCGACGACGGTGACGACGAGGATCAGCGCGCCCAGTGCGGCGAACTGGCTGTTGCGGACGACGGTCATCATCACGACGGACGACATCACGCCGGCCACCGGCAGCAGGGACATCGCGATGTTGCCCGCCTTGCCCTCGGGGAGGTTGGGCGGGGCCTCGATGAGGCGTGCCTCGGGGGCGGCGGGGGGCCTGACGGTTCTGGCCGGCCGGTGGATCAGTCGGGTACTCATCAGTGGCGCTTCTGGGAGAGCTGGAAGACGTCCGCGGCGATCCGGGTGGCGGCCGTCCTCGTCGCGTGGGCGAGCAGGTCGGGCCGGATGGTGCCGCCGTCCGCCAGATGGCGGTCGTACGGCAGGACGTGGACGCTCGTCCCGGTGGACCGGAGCGTGCGCACCGCCTCGTCGAGGTCGATTCCCGGGTTCGGTGCCTGCTCGGTGAGGACGACGACCGTGCCTCCGATCACGTGCGCGGGCAGGCTCTGCATCCACTGGAGGACCGCGTGGGTGCTGGCCACACCGGCGAGGGTGGCGGGAGTGGCCAGCACACGGGCCTGGGCGGCGGAAAGCGCGACCCGGGCGACCTCGGCGGGCAGCGTCTCGCAGTCGACGACCGTCACACCGAAGTAGCGGCGCAGCGCGACCATGGCCCGCTCGTACGCGCGGGTGTCGAGCATGGCGCCGATCTGGCCCCGGCTGCCGGGCAGCAGCCAGGCGTTGTCGTGGAGCTGGACGAGGTAGCCGGTTACGTCGAGCAGCGACATCTGCGGTGCGACGATGTCCGCGACGTCACCGGTGGTCCAGCGCAGGCCTTCGGCGCCGAGCCGGACGGGCAGCGAGCCGAGGGCCGGGTCGGCCTCGACGAAGAGGACGGGGTCCTGGCGGTAGTGCGCGTACGTGGTGCCGAGCAGGGCCGCGACGGTCGACTTGCCGGCGCCGCCCCGGATGGAGGTGACGGCGATCTGGCGGCCGGTCGTCACGGGCTGCTGGAGCAATTCCGCGGTCCGGGTGGCCTCGGCGACCTCGCGGGACGCGGATGAGGAAACGATTCGCCACAGTGCGCGGCCGGCGCGGGCGGCGAACGGCTCACCGCTGCGGGGCTTACGACCCACAGCGGCCAGGCTCCGGTCGACCGCCGGCCGGGCGTCGGGGGTCGACCGTACGGCGGCCTGCGGATGCCGCGCGCGCTGCCCGCCGCCGGACTGCTGCGGCGGTACCTGGCCCTGGTACGGATGACCGGGGGCGGAGCCTGCCGCCGGCCCGGTGGGTACGGCTGCGCCCTGCGGCGGTCCGCCGGGGCCTGCGGCGGGCACCGGGACCTCGCCGCCGGGCGGCGGCGCGGGCACCGGGACCTCGCCGCCGGGCGGCGGGAAGCCCTGACCCGGAGCCCGGCCGGCGGGTACGGCTGCGTCCCGCGCGGGCGGCTCGGCGCCACCCCTGAGGTCGCGCAGGACATCGCCCTGCCAGTTGTCTCCGTTCGGCATGTCCCTCTGCCCCTGCCCCTCTACTACTGACGACCTGCTGCCCCGCCCGGAGCGCCTGCGCGTTGACTCAGAACTTGTCGAGCAACTGCCCGTAGACGCCGAACACCCCGATGGCCAGCGGGAACAGTCCCACCATGCCAACGGATTCGACGAGGTCGGCCATGCGCCGCAGCCGTACCTGGACATGCTCGGGGGGCTGCACCGCGAGCGCGGCCAGCGGCAGCAGCGCGGCCACGCACAGCACGGCCAGCGCCCCGGCGCCGCCGTCGTGCCCGATCCACAGCACGACGAGGCGTACCAGGAGCACGGCCGAAGCGGCGAGCAGCGCGACGACCTCGGCGACCAGCGGGAAGGCCCGGGCCCTCGACAGGAGGACGACGGCGACGAGCGACGGCAGGGCCACGGTCCACACGGTCGGGTTCGCGGCCGTCGTCAGCAGCCAGCCCGCGGCCGCCGCGGACAGCGCGGTGGTGATCGTCGCCAGCGCGAGCCCGCGGTGCGTGGCGGCGAGCGCGTTGCCCACGTCATGCCGGCTGACCGAGGCTCCGCCGGAGCGGCGGTCGTCCAGCGCGGTGAGCCCGGATGCCATCAGGGCGAGCCGTGGCAGCAGGCCGAGAAGGACCACCGAGACGAGGGCCATGAGGGCGCCGAGCCGGGTCGGCTCGTCCTGGAGCACGGCGGCGACTTCCCAGCCGGCGGTGATCACGGCGACGGCCCCGGCCCCGATGAGACCGCCGCGGCCGAGCGGGGAGCAGTAGCCGAGCAGGACGAGTGTCACGACCAGCGCGCCGGCAACGGCCGCGAGCCGCACGATCCCCGACCAGTGGTAAGCGTCGGCGGCGGTCCACGCGGTGAGGATGCCGAGGCTGCCGGAGGCGAGCAGCAGCGCGGTGGCCAGGCCGCGGTTGCCCTGCCCGACCCGGGCCATGAGCGCACCGGCCGCCAGCAGTACGAGCGTCACCACCAGCAGGGCGCCGGCCAGGGTGCCGAGTGCGAACTCGCGCCGGGCGAGCAGCGCGGCGGTCACCGCGAAGACGACGGTCGCGACGCCCGCGCTGCCCCTGCGGGCGGCCGGACGCCAGCGCCAGGCCTGCAGGTCGAGGTCGTCGGCCACCAGGTCGGTGACGTCGTGGACGACGGGGGCGGGCGGCGCGGAGTGGGTCCTGACGAGCCGCAGTACGGCGCCGTCGGCTATCCCGGCCGCGGCCAGCGTGCTGTCCTGGGGAAGCGCGGAGCCGTCCGAGGTCATCAGCTGACGCGTCAGGGGCCGCGCGGCGGCGCGGTCGTCGAGCAGCTGCAGGATGTCCGGGAGCAGCTGCCCGATCGGCGTGTCGGAGGGCAGGACCATGTCGGCCCGGCGCCGCTCCCCGACCAGGGTCACCCGGCTCAGTTGCGCCCGGGAAGTCTTTGCTGTGCTCACCACTTGCAGGAACCTATCATCGCGGCGTTCCGGACTCGTCGGTTCAAGTCCGGGTCCCTACGGTGTGGTCGGCGCGCTCGGCGACGTCGACTTGGCCGGCTTGGGCGACTTCGAGGCCTGCGGAGCCTTCGACTTCGGCCCCTTCGAAGGGTCGGCCGACGTGGACGGGCCGGGCGGTGTGGAGGGACCGGGTGACTTGGCCGGGCCGGATTCCTTGCCCGTGCCGGGCGACTTGGACGGCACCGTGGACGGTTGGAAAAGTCCCTGTTGCTGCTGTTGCTGCTTCTGCTGCTCAGCCTTCTGCTTCGCCAGCGTGGCCTGGATGAAGGACCACCCGACGCAACCCGCGCACAGTACGGCCGCGATGGCGATGCCCGCGAACACCTTCCCGAGCCGCTCGTCCGCCGTCCGCCGCACCCTCTGTGCGCCGAACAGCAGGGCGTCACGCAGTCTGTGGCGTCGTACCGCCACAGACTCCAACAGCTGACTGTCGTAGTCCCGTGCCATTCGCCGCCCGTCGCCTCCCCCGAGTTTTGCCTGTGCAACATAGAACATCAGGCGACTCGGAGCACAACCGGAAGGCCCGGCGCAAGCCGCGCGCCGGGCGGGGCGGTTCGGGTTCTACGACCAGCCCGGCTCGAGCGGGGCGGCCAGGGGGAGGGCCGGGGCGGGGGTGCCTGCCGCGGTTGCGGGGGCGAGTTCGCGGGCCTGGCCGGCGGTGCTCGTGCCGATCACGGCGATCAGGGCGGCGGCGGTGACGGTGATGAGGGTGACGAGCTTGCGACGCATGATGGGGAAGCCTCTTATCGAGCCGGTGGGGTCAGGGGTGGTTGGCCGGATCTCTCGTTCCGGCGTGCCGCCATCGTGCCGAGCCGGGCAGGGCCGTGTCGCGCGTTTCCGCTGGCACAAAGCGCTCTGACATATCCGTGCCAGCCGGCCGGTTTTCCGGTCCGGGCGGCCTCCGGACACCCGCCCGCCGTGTCCGCGTGATGGACGGTGTTTGTGCGGCCGCTGGCTGGTGGGGACAATCCGGGATGCAAGATCGGCCCTCGGAGGGCCGCGTACCGCCAGCGTTGTCGGTCCACAGCTGTGATGCCGCTCCGAACCGCGAGCTGGGGGGCTCCCTTTGTTGGTTTCTCTTGGGCTGACAGAGCGTTCAGACGCGCTCTACCGCCTCATCCTCCGACGGCCGGATATCGCCGTCGCCGATGTCGCCGCGGAACTCGCGCGGTCCGAGGACGACGTACGCGCGGACCTGGAGGAGCTGACCCGCCTCTCCCTCCTCGCGCCGTCCTGGCGGACCGACGGGCGGCTGCGGGCGGTGAACCCGAAGGCCGCGCTCGATTCGCTGCTCGCGCACCAGCAGGCGGAGATCGCCCAGCGCCACCGCGCTCTCGCCGAGAGCCAGGCCGCGGCCAGTGCGCTGCTGTCGCAGTACGCCGAACTGCACCCGGCCCAGCCCGCGCACGAGGCCGAGCGGTTCCTCGGCGTCGAAGCGGTCCGGGCCAAGCTGAGCGAGATGTCGGCCCGGACCCGCCGCGAGTCGATCAGCTTCCATCCCGGTGGGCCGGTGCCCGCCGAGCAGTTCAAGGCCAGCGAGCCGCTGACCGAGGACCTCATCGCCCGCGGCGTGAAGATCCGGACCATCTACCAGGACGCCATCCGCAACGACGCCGGCAGCCTCGAGCACGCGCGCTGGCTGACCGAGCGGGGCGGCGAGGTGCGGACCGTACCCTCGCTGCCGATGCGGATGGTCATCACCGACCGGGAGTTCGCGCTGATGCCGATCGATCCGGCGGACAGTGCGCTGGGCGCGGTGCTGCTGCGGGAGCCGGGCGCGGTCGCCGCCTTCTGCGCGCTGTTCGACTCGGTGTGGGAGACGGCCACCCCGTTCGGCGAGCCGCCCCGGCGCAGCCTCGACGACCCCGGCTCGCAGCCGCGCGAGCTGCTGCGCCTGCTGGCCCAGGGCTACACCGACGAGGCCGCCGCGCGCCGGCTGGGCATCTCCCTGCGCAGCGAGCGGCGGCTCATCTCCGAGCTGATGGAGAAGCTGGACGCGCAGAGCCGTTTCCAGCTCGGGCAGCGGGCCGTCGAAGAGGGCCTGTTGTAAGCGGGCCCTCCCCGCTCAGCAGCCGCAGGCCGCGCCTGCCGCGACGGGGGCCGTCAGCGGGTCCGGCGGCGACTGGCGGATGCCGGCGGAGTCCTCGACCGGGAAGCCCTCCCGCGACCAGTACTCGAAGCCGCCCAGCATCTCCTTGACCCGGTACCCGGCTCCGGCGAAGGCGTACGCCGCCCGCGTCGCGCCGTTGCAGCCGGGGCCCCAGCAGTACGTGACGACGACACTGCCCGGCGGCACCAGCTCGGCGGCCCGGGCCGGGATCTCGTCCGTGGGCAGGTGCACGGCGCCGGGGATGTGACCCTGCGCCCAGGCCTCGGCGCTGCGGCTGTCGACGAGGACGAAGCCCCCGGCGGCGGACTCCACGTCCGCGTGCACGTCGGCGACGTCGGCCTCGAAGGTGAACCGGCGGTGGAAGTGGGCCGCGGCGGTCGCCGGATCAGCCGGCGGGACGCGCAGCACCTTCGAGGACGCGGTCACGGTCCGAGCCGGCTGCCGAGTGGTCGTGGTCATGATCGATGGGCTCCTGAGGACGGGGGCGGCGTACGGCCGCCACGGCGATGAGGGTGTAGAGGGCCGCGGTGGCTGCACCGGGGCCGATGAGCAGGACGGGCAGGTCCCAGCGGGCGGCCCCGCCGAGGACGAGGACGCCGAGGGCGACCAGAGCCGCGGCCACCACGCCGCCGCGCCGGGTCCGGCCGGTGAGCTCGGTCCAACGGGCGGCGGTGGCCAGGAGGTTGGTACGGCAGTACGTCCAGCAGAGCGCGGCGGAGCCGAGCCCCAGGGCGGCCACCGCGGCCGGGGGCGGCGCCGAAGCGGCCGGCGGCGGACCCAGGAGTACGGAGTACAGCGCGGCCGCCAGCGCGATCCCGAGCAGGGTTCCGCCCAGCGCCCGCCGCCGCGCCGCGGCGGGGACCGCCCCTTCGAGGCCGACCCAGCCGAACAGCAGGGGCACGGCCACCAGGAGCGCGGCCCAGCCCGCCCGGTCCCCGGTCCCCGGTCCGGGCAGCGGCCCGCCGAGCGCCCGCCAGGCGACGGCCAGCGCCAGCACCGCGGCCAGCCGCAGCCGCCGCCCCGCCGGGGACAGCCCCCGCGGGGCGGACCACGCGTACGCGGCCGCGCTGCACAGCACCCCGGCGGCGACCGCGTACGCCCGCCACCCGGAGTCGCCGAGCGCGAACTCGGCGGCCCCCAGCGCCACTCCCGCCTGCCCGGTGGCGAAGCCGCCGAAGTAGAGCGCGGTGGCCGCCCGGGCCGGTCCCGGGCCGAGCCGGTCCCGTACGAAGGCCACGGGCCCGGAGTCCGCCGTACCGCCGGCGGCGGCGACCAGCAGGCACCAGCCGGCCAGCACCCCCGCCACCGCGACCCCGGTCCAGGGGCCGGGCTGCGGGGCGAGGGCCGCCGGGAGCAGCAGGGCTCCGGCCCCGAGGACCGCACCCAGCGCCTGCGCCGAGCCGGCGGTCCAGCCGCCGCCGGCCCCCGGAGCCGCAGCCGGCGCCTGACCCGGGGTCACGACAACTCGTGGAAGAACAGCGGGGTGGCGGTCGGCAGCGTCGTACCCTCCGCCAGGAGCCGTCCCTCCACGCCGGTCCAGACGGGCATCCGCGTGCCGAGGTCCACCGGCAGGCCCAGGTGCCCGGCGAGGAAGGCGGACCAGCCCGGCATCAGCGGCGCCGCGGTGACCGCGACCGCCGCCAGCAGCTCCAGGTGCGCGGCGAGCCGGCCGGCGTACCCCTCGCGGGGCCCGGCGGCCCGCAGCAGGGCGAGTTCCCGCAGGTCGGCATCGGCCCGCTCGATCACGGTGGCCAGGGTGTCGGCGGCGCGCTGCGGGGAGAAGGCCTCGGCGCCGAGGGCGTCGGCGATCCGCTGCGGCAGCGCGGCGCGTTCGGCGGCCAGCGGGCCGTCCGCGGGCCCGGCGGCCGGTACGACGGAGTCGAAGTCCTGGCCGAGCAGGTCCAGTACGGTGTCGGTCCACCGCTCCAGGCCGCCGGCGAGGACGGTGCTGAGGGTGTCGGCGAACTCCTTCATGGAGAAGTTGTTCTGCGCCCGCTCCGGCCCGGTCAGGCACAGGTGGAAGCGCAGGGCGTCCGCGTTGACCCGGCGCAGGAACTCGCCGCCCCAGATGGCGTGGCCGCGGCTGGTGGAGAACTTGTCGCCCTCCAGCCGGTAGAACTCGTTGATGACCACCTGTGCGGGCAGGGTCAGTTCACCCTGGGCGAGCAGCAGCGCCGGCCACAGGACGGCGTGCGAGAAGGAGCAGTCGAAGCCGATGAAGTTGACGATCCGGGTCTCGGGGTCGGTCCACAGCCGCTCCCACTCGGAGCGGTCTCCGTTCGCCTCGGCGACCCGCGCGGTGCCGGCCGCGTAGCCCCAGATGCCGCTGAACCAGGTGTCGAGGATGTGGCCCTCCCAGCCGGGCAGCGGGACCGGGATGCCGTAGTCCGCCTCGCGGCTGATCGCGGTGTCGGGCAGGGCCCGCTCGAACAGGCCGTCCAGGTACGAGATCAGCCGGGGCCGCCACTCGGCCTTGGCCTGCGCGTCGGCGTAGTACGCCTGGAGGCGCTCGCGGTAGTGCTCCAGCGGGAAGACGATGCGGCGCATGGTCTTCGTCTCGGGGGCGTTCCAGCAGGCGGTGCAGCGGGGGGCGGCGAGCCCGGCCGGGTCCTGCGGCAGCCCGCAGGCTTCGCAGTACACGCCGTCGGAGGGCTCGGCGCAGAACTGGCACTCGCCGCGCACCTCGGCCTCGTACAGGTACCGGTCGCAGGGCGCGCAGTGGAAGACGGGCAGCTCCTGTACCTCGAGGGCGCCGGACTCCCACAGTTCGAGGAAGAAGCGCTGGACGAACTCGGTGTGGGCGGAGTCGGTGAGCGGGCGGGTGAACCAGTCGTGGTGCATGGCCCCCAGCGACAGGGTCTCCTCCATGCGGTCGCCGAACAGCTTCGCGGTCGGGTACGCCGTGGAGCCGATCTCGGCGGCCCGGCGCGGTACGTAGCAGGAGTGCTCGTCGGAGTAGCCCACGTAGCGGACGTCGTGGCCGCGCTGGCGCAGGTGGCGCGTCAGGACGTCGGCGCCGAGGAAGGGGCCGGAGAGGTGGCCGAGGTGGAGGTCGCCGTTCGGGTTCGGCGGGGCACTGGTGACGACGTAGGAGGTCATGATGCGTGGGTTCCTTCGGGGACGATCAGGGCGGAGGAGTCGAGGGGGGCCGCGGTGTCGAGCGGCGGCAGCGCGGCGGAGGCGGCGGCGACGACCCGGCTGCGCGGCGGCAGGTCGTCGAGGACGACCGAGTGCGCGCCGATGCGGGAATCGGCGCCGATGGTCACCGGGCCGAGGACGCTGGCCCCGGTGCCGATGACGACGCGGTCGCCGACGACGGGGTGGCGGCGGGACCCGGAGGGGCGGCGCAGGTCCTTCCACCAGCCCACCGAGCCGAGCGTGACCTGGTGGTAGAGCATCACGTCGTCGCCGATCCGGACGGTCTCGCCGATGACGACGGCGGTGCCGTGGTCGACGAAGAACCGGCGGCCGATACGCGCCCCGGGGTGGATCTCGATGCCGGAGACGGCGCGGGCCAGCAGGGACAGGGCGCGGGCGGACACGCGGTGGCCGCGGCCCCACAGCCAGTGCGCGACCCGGTAGGTCCACAGGGCGTGGATGTGCGGGTAGAGCAGCACCTCGGCGCGGGACGTGGCGGCCGGGTCCTTGGCGAGGACGGTCTGCACGTCCTCGCGCAGCACCTCCCGCAGCGGGCGCCGCACCTCCTCCTCCAGGCCCGTCTCACATGTGGTCATACGGCGCCTCCGGACGGATCGGGCGGCCCGCGAGGAAGCGCTGCGGACGGTACGGCTTCAGCAGTTCCTGCACGGCCTTGCCGGGGACGGCCCCGCCTTCGACGATCTCCTTGGCGGCGAGCTCGGCCACGGCGGGCGCCAGCTTGAAGCCGCCGCCGCTGAAGCCGAGGGCCAGGTAGAGGCCGTCGGGGCCGGCCGCGCCCACGACCGGGCGCTTGTCGGGGGTGTAGCCGTCGAGGCCGGAGCGGGTGCCCGCGAGGGGGGCGGTGGCGGCGGCCGGGACCCGGTTCGCGATGGCGGCGATCGCGGCCTCCAGCTCGGCCTCGGTCAGCGGCTCGACGTCGCGGCCCAGTTCGGTGTCGGGCTTGCTGGGGACGCCGAAGTAGAAGCGGTCGAGGCCGTCGGGCCGGAAGTAGCTGCCGGTGGTGTCGTCGATGCAGGTCGGTACGGAGGACGCCGACCCGCGCCGGCCGGCACCCGGCAGCTCGGCCTGGGCCAGCCCGATCCGGCGCGCGGTGACGGGGATGTGGATGCCGAGGTGCTCGGCGGGGGCGGAGCCCCAGGCGCCGCCGGCGAGGACGACGAGCGGGGCGTCGATGCGGCCGATGGAGGTGAGGACGCCGGTGACGGTGCCCGCGGTCTCCAGCACCTTCCTGGCCCGGATGCCCTCGGAGGGGGAGACCCCGAGCCGGTACGCGGCGGTGAGCAGCGCCGCGGAGGCGGCCATCGGATCGGCGTAGCCGCCCTCGGGCTCGTAAGCGGCGAGGGCCACGTCGTCGGTCCGCAGGCCGGGGTAGATCTCCTTCAGTTCGGCGGCGTCGATGACCTCGACCCGGCGGTATCCGGCGGCCTCGCCCGCGGCGGCGGCGTTGTAGCGCAGGTCGTCGGCGTGGTTCTCTCCGACGATCATGACGAATCCGGTGCGGCGGTAGCCGCAGTCGCCGCCGATGACGTCCGACCACTGCTCGAAGACGGGGAGGCTGCGGGCGGCGAGCCGGGTGTCGGCGACGGCCGTGTGGTGCAGCCGCAGCAGTCCGCCGGAGCGGGAGGTGGCGCCCTGGGCGTTGACCCGGCCCTGGTCGCACAGGACGATCCGGCCGATGCCGGCGAGGGCGAGCTGGTGCGCGATGGCCGCGCCGATCACCCCGCCGCCGACGACGATGGCGTCGGCGTGCGCGTGGACGATGGGACTCATGCCCCCACCGTCCGGTCCGCCGCACCCGCGCCCGTACCGGCGCCCGGGTCCGTGATGCCGAACTCGGCGGCCCACTTGGCGCGGTCCCGGGCCACGGCGTCCGAGCCGCCCCACCAGACGGTGACGAAGCGCAGCCGGACGTCGCCGTCGTTGGTCAGGTCGTGGTCCTGGAACGGGGTGATGAACACGGTCTCGCCGGCGCGGACCCGGCGGGTCTCCGCGCCGATCCGCATCACTCCACTGCCCTCGACGATGAAGAACATCTCGTTCTCGTCGTGGTCGTGCGGGGTGGAGGTGGCGCCGGGCGCCACGTCGACCCAGGCGCCGCCCCAGTTGGGCTCCTCGACGGCCTCCGGCCAGGGGAAGATCCGCCGGCCGCTGACGTTGTACGGCTCCTCGAAGACCATGTCGTCCTCGTGGGCGGTGAAGATGTGCATCGCGTACGGGTCCAATCAGGCGGCGACGGGCTGGCGCAGGCGGGCGCGCAGGTCGCGGTGGATGGTGTCGGCCTTGGCGGCCATCTGGCTGAAGGAGGTGGCGCTGCCGATGCCGTGCCGCCACTCGGTGAGCCCGTCGAGGTAGATCCCGACCTCGCAGTCGTCGGTGGTACGGGCCCGGTAGGCGCGGGTGACCTCGGGGCGGCCCTGCGCGTCGAGGCGCAGGTGGGGGACGAACGCGGCGAGCTGGCGGGGGAGGGCGGCCTCGCGGTAGCCGGTGCAGACGATCACCGCGTCGGCCTCGATCAGCCCGCTCCCGCCGGTGAACACCTCTGCGGTGCGCAGCAGCACCCGCCCGTCCGGGGCCTCGTCGACGGCGGTGACCTCGGTGCGCTTGTGCATGTGCAGGCGCTGCCGGCCGGTGAACCGGTCCTGGTAGACCGCCTGGTAGAGGGCGGTGGAGACGTCGGGGTCCACGGCGGCGTAGTTGGTGGCCCGGGCCTGCTCCAGGGCGCGTTCGCGCTGCTCCCCTTCGAGACCGTAGAAGTAGTCGGTCTCGTCGGGGAAGTACACCTCGTTGCTGAAGTGGCCGAGCTCGTACATCCGGAAGCCCGCGTGGCGGACCACCGAGTGGATCTCGGCGTCCGGGTGCTGTGCGGCCAGGTGCAGGACGATCTCGCCCGCGGTCTGCCCGGCTCCGATGACCGCGATGCTGCGCAGCGGCCGGTCGCCGAGGGCGGCCAGGGCCGGCAGCAGCTTCGAGGCGTGGAAGACGCGCTCGCCCAGGTGCGGGCGCAGCAGCTGCGGTACGTACGCCTCGTGGCCGGTGGCCAGCGCGATGTTACGGCCCTCCACGCTGTGCAGGGAGCCGTCGCGGGTGTCGCGCGACAGGACTCGGGCGGTGCGGACGCGGCCGTCGGCGCCGGTGACGGGCTCGACGCTCAGCACCTCGCGGTGGTAGTCGACGGCGCCGCGGACCTGGCCGGCGGCCCACTGCACGTAGTCCGACCACTCCAGGCGGCTGACGTATCCGCCCATCAGCGTGAACGGGTAGAAACGGCCGCTCTGCTGGAGGTAGTGGGAGAAGGTGAAGCGGGAGCGGGCGTCTCGCGGAGTGGCGAAGTCGCGCA
Source organism: Streptomyces sp. NPDC032745 (assembly GCF_055579465.1). Classification (NCBI taxonomy): domain Bacteria; kingdom Bacillati; phylum Actinomycetota; class Actinomycetes; order Kitasatosporales; family Streptomycetaceae; genus Streptomyces; species Streptomyces sp. NPDC032745. The sequence continues at coordinate 694,047 of NZ_JBVING010000003.1, forward strand.
GGAAGTGGTGCTGGATGTCGGTGCCGGGCAGCACCAGGTTGGGCTGCCACGCGGAGTCGGCGGCCTTCTCCAGGTAGCGGGCGGCCAGCGGGGCCGCGCCGGTGGCGTCGTCGTGGTCCTCGACGGCGGCGGCGAGTGCGATCCCGGAGGGGCCGAACCCCGCCACCACCAGGTCCTGGACGGAGGTGTCGGGCGTCGTCACCGGGCACCGCCCGTCGGCAGGCCGAGCGCGGCCAGGGCGGCGGTCAGGGACTCGCGGATGATCCGGCCGGCCTGGTCGATCTCCCGGGCCGAGCAGTTCAGCGGCGGCAGCATGCGCACGACGCAGTCGTCGCGGCCGCCGAGCTCGATGATCAGGCCGCGGCTGACGGCCTCCCACTGCACCCGCTTGGCGAGCCGGTCGGCGGGCAGCCCGCTCTGCGGGTCGGTCAGCTCGACCCCGGTCATCAGGCCGAGGCCGCGCACGTCGGCCACGTACGGGGTGAGCTCGCGCAGCCCCTGGAGGTGGACCATCAGCTGGTCGGCGCGGGCCCGGACGTTCTCCAGGACGCGCTCGCGCTGTACGACCTTCATGGTGGCGACGCCGGCGGCGAACGCGGGCTGGTTGCCGCGGAAGGTGCCGGAGTGGGCGCCGGGCTTCCAGACGTCCAGCTTCTCGTCGTAGAGGATCACGGAGGCCGGCAGGCCCATGCCGGACAGGGCCTTGGAGGCGCATACGACGTCGGGCTCGATGCCGTACTGCTCGAAGGCGAACCAGGTGCCGGTGCGGCCGCAGCCGCTCTGCACCTCGTCGACGATGAGCGGGATGCCCAGGCGCCGGGTGACCTCGCGGATCCGCTGGACGAACTCGACCTCGGCCGGGATGACCCCGCCCTCGCCCTGCACCAGCTCCATGATCACGGCGGCGGGCAGGGTGATTCCGCCGTTGACGTCGGTCAGCGCCTTCTCGAGGAACGCGGCGCAGTTGACCTGGCAGCTGTCCCGCTTGAGGCCGAGCGGGCAGTTGTGGCAGTTGGAGTACGGGAAGAAGTGCACGCCCGGCATCCGGCCGCGGACCGGCTCCTTCTGCTCGACGAGGCCGGTGACGCTCAGCGCGGCCAGGGTCGCCCCGTGGAACCCGCCCTGGAAGGTGATGATCTCCTCGCGGCCGGTGGCCGTCTTGCACAGCTTGAGGGCGGCGTCGACGGCGTTGGCGCCGGTCGGCCCGCAGAAGTGGATCCGGGTGCGCTCCCGCATCGGCTCCGGCAGCATCCCGATGGTCAGGTCGGTGAACTCGTCCTTGACCGGGGTGGGGAAGTCCAGGCCGTGCACGAACTCGTCGAGCTGGCGGTGCGCGGCGGCGAGCGGCTCGGGGTGGTTGTGGCCCAGGGACAGCACCCCGGCGCCGCTGAGGAAGTCGAGGAAGACGTTCCCGTCGAGGTCCTCCACGTAGGAGCCCTTGCCGCGGCGGATCGCCATCGGCAGTTTGCGCGGGTAGGAGCGGGAGTTGGACTCCCGGCCGGCCTGGCGGTCCAGCAGCTCGGCGCTGCGCGGGCCGGGCAGCGGGCCGGTGATCACGGGGGCGCTGTAGACGCGCGGGGCCGAGACCGGGGTGTCGATCGTGGCGGTCATGGGAAACGTGGACCTTTCCGGTCAGGCGGCGGCGAGTACGGCGCTGCGGTCGGTGGCGGTGGCGGCGGCGGTCAGGCGGGCGGTCAGGGCGTCGGTGAGGGTCGCGGCGCGCAGCGACAGGAGGCTGAAGGAGCCCGCGTCGCCGATGCCGTGGCTGGACTCGCACAGGCCGTTCAGGAAGAGCGGCGGGGTCCCGTCGGCGACGGGTTCGAGCGCGTAGTCGGCGGACACCTGCAGGCGCCCGTCCGGCTCGGTGGCGAAGAGCTTCGCGAGCGGGGCCATCAGCGGCGGGCACAGCTCCTCGTGCGGGCCGGGACCCATGTTGCGGAAGCCGGTGGCGAGGACCGCGAAGTCCACGGTCTCGCTGATCCGCTCGCCGGTGGTGCGCTCGGCGAAGTCCAGGGCGATCCGGTCCCCGGTCTCCGGGGCCACGCCCACGGCCTCGTGGTTTCCGCGGACGAACACCTTCTGGTCGCCGTCCAGTTCCTGCTCGTAGATGGTCATGTAGAGCTCGCGCAGCACGTCGCCGTCGGCGGAGGAGTAGTTCGTGCCGTGCATGTAGGCGTCGAGGGCCTTCTTGCCCTCCCGGGACGCGCGGAAGTAGTAGTCGGTGAACTCGGGGAAGTAGCCCTCCTCGCTGAACGGGCTGGTGTCCTTCAGCCGCAGCGAGTGCGAGCGCGTGTACGTGGTGACCTTGGTGCGGGGGAAGCGGCGGTGCAGGTCGAGGGCGAGCTCGACGGCGCTCTGGCTGCCGCCGATGACGGCCACCGACTCCGGGGCGCGGCCCTCGCCGGTCAGCTCCGCCAGCTTCGGCAGGTACTGGGTCAGGTGGAAGATCCGCGGGGTGCGCAGCGAGTCGTACGGGGCCGGGACGTACGGGGTGCGGCCCGGGCCCATCACCAGCGTGCGGCCCAGGTAGCGGCTGCCCGACATGGTGGTGACCTCGTAGACGCGCTCGCCGGACTCCTCGACGATCTCGACGCCGGCGGCCCGCTGGTTGCAGTCGACCAGGTGCGAGAAGAAGCCGGCGGCCCAGCGGATGTAGCCCGCGTACTCCTTGCGGAGCGGGAACTCCGAGGGGAGGTTGAGGTGGCGCAGCAGCCGGCCCTGCTCGTGCAGGTAGTTCAGGAAGGTGTAGCGGCTGCGCGGGTTGCGCAGGGTCACCAGGTCGCGGCTCGGGTGGTTCTGGATGTCGGAACCGTCCAGCAGCATCCCGGGCTGCCACTCGGGGCTCGGGCGGGCCTCCAGGAAGCGGGCCGTCAGGGGCGACTCGCGCTCCTCCAGGGCGATGGCAAGGGCCAGGTTCGCCGGGCCGAAGCCGATGCCGAGGATGTCGTAGACGGGAGTCGTGCTCGCACTCATCGGGTGGTCTTCCTTGCCTTGACAGTGGTGAGGGTGGGGTTTCCGTCGAAGTCGATGCGCAGGCCGGTGATCCGGCCGCAGGCGTGGACCCGCTGGTCGGTCCGGTACCAGAGCGGGATCAGCGCCAGGTCCGCCATCGCCGTACCGTCCGCGCGGCGCCAGGCGTCGGCGCGCTCGGCCGGGTCCGTCGAGGCCCGGGCGCGCGCCACGAGCGCGTCGAACTCCGGGTTCACGTACCGGCCTTCGTTGTCGCCGTGGGCCGTGCCCTCGGCGTCGGGCGCCGTGCACGAGGAGTGCAGCAGCGGGAAGAGCATGTTGTCGGGGGTCGGGTAGTCGCAGGCCCAGCCGGCCCGGCAGAACCCGGCCGCCGCGATCGAGGTGCGGTGGTCCACCAGCCCCCGGGCGTCGGTGCGCAGCAGCTCGACGCGCCAGCCCAGGACCTCCTCGAGGCCATGGGCCAGGGCCTTGACCCAGTCGTCGTGCCCGGCACCGGTGTTGTACGCGAACTCGACGCGGCTGCCGGGTCCCAGGCCCGCCCGCAGGGCCGCCGCACGGGCCCGCTCCGGGTCGTACGCCGTCCAGCCGCTGTCCGGGTCGTCCGGGTCGCCCGCGGCCCCGTTCATGTGCGCGGTGGCCGCCGGCGAGGTGTGGGCCTTGCCGAACCAGGGGGACAGCAGGGAGTGGGCCGCGCTGCGCCGCCCCTGGAAGTACGTGTCGATCAGCCCCTGGCGGTCGATGGCCGCGGACAGGGCCCGGCGGGCGTCCAGCGAGTCCATCGGCGCCTGGTGGCAGAACGGGATCAGGTAGAAGAGGCCTGCGCCCTCCTGCTCGATGAAGCCGTCCAGGGCGGCCGCCTCGGCGGTGCGCGCCGGGGGGATCCTGGCGTAGTCGTAGACGCCGGCCAGGAAGCGCTCGTACTCGTCGTCCAGGCCGGTCACCGCGTCGAGGATGTCGATGTGCACCTCGCGCACCTCGGGCGCGGGCCCCGCCCACAGGTCATTGCGCTCCAGCCGGATCGCCACCCCGTGCTCCCAGGGGCCGGCCATCTTGAACGGGCCGTTGCCGACCGGGAGGTCGTTGTACGCCGGGTCGAGCGCCGGCCCGGCGCACTCCGGGACCGGGCTGAAGATCGGCTGGAGGGTCTTCAGGTCGAACTGCACGTCGGGCTCGGACAGCTCGACCACCAGCGTGGTGTCGTCGACCGCGGTGAAGGACCGCACGCCGGCCAGGTGGTACGCGGTCTCCGTATTGGCCTCGGGGTCCAGCGCCCGCGCCCAGCCGCGCACGAAGCTGTGCGCGGTGACCGGCTCACCGTTGCTGAACACCGTGCCGGAGCGCAGCGTGAAGGTCCAGGTCGTGGCGGCCGGGTCGCTCTCCCAGGACCGGGCGGTGGCCGGGATCAGGACGCCCTCCTCGTCGAGGGCGAGGAGTCCGGTGAACAGGGCCTTGCAGACGAGGATGCCCTCCCCTTCCTGAGCCTTGTACGGGTCGATGGCGGTGGGCTCCGTGATTCCCATCCGGAACACGGGGTCGTTGGCGTGCACGTGGGGCTCTTTCCGCGGTCGGTGGAGTGGAGTGGAGTGGACTGGACTGGAGGGGCGGCGGGCGATGTTTCACGTGAAACACCGCGTCGGGCGTCGGGCGTCGGACGGGCGCGCGGGCGGTCAGGCCGGTACGACGACCACGTCGAGCCGCTCGTCGAGGTCCGCGGCGATCCGCTCCACCCGGTCGATGTCGGCCGGGCTCCGGTAGGGCGCGGCCACCGCGAGCGAGCCGGCGATCTCGTACCAGCCCTCGGGGGCGCGCCGCAGCCGGTCGCCCGGCTTCGAGGCGGGGATGTACGAGCGGAAGTACGGGGAGTGCGTCGCGTCGCCGGGGTTGTTGCGGACCAGGGTCCCGGTCCGGTACGCGAACTTGATGCAGGTGGCGGCACGCGGGGCCGCAGCCCGGAGCACCTCGCCGTCCAGGAGCGCGGCGAGGGCGCCCGCGTCCTCCCCGGCGAGCACGGCCTTGGCGTAGAGGCGGACCGGGTCGATGCCGTGGACCTCGCGCAGATTGCGGTAGTTCTGGCCGCCGCTCATCCGGGTGGCGAACTCCACGACCCGGTAGCGGCCCTCGGAGTCCTGCCGGAACTCGGCGTTGAACAGGCAGTGCCGTACGCCCAGGCCCGCCGCGATGCCCTCGGCGACCGTGACCAGCTCCGGCTCCTCCTCCGGGGTGCGGAACGGGAGGGTGTAGAAGTCCTCCTCGAAGTACGGGCCGGGCATCTGCATCTTGTTGGTGACGCCCACCAGGTGGAACGTCCCGTCCAGGACCACTCCGTCGAGGGTGACCTCCTTGCCCGGGAGGAACTCCTCCAGCAGCGCGATCTCGGGGCCGTCGCTGGGGAAGTAGCCGCCCCACTCCTCGGCGAGGCGGGCGACGTCCGTGAGCGCCCGCTCGAGCTCGCCGCGGTCGCGGACCAGGCTGACGCCGATGCTGGCGGCCAGGGCGCTGGGCTTGACGATGAACGGGTACGTGAAGGCCTCGGCGGCGGCGAGACCGGCATCGACGCCGTCGACGCCCGCGAACTGCGGGCCCGGCAGCCCGTGCCGTTCCAGGAAGGACCGCTGGAGCTGCTTGTCACGGGAGATCAGGTCGGCCTCGGGGCGCGGCCAGGTGTGCCCGAGCAGCTGGTTGACCTTGGAGGTGACGGCGATGTCGCTGTCGTAGAAGGTGATCGCCGAGGCGATGCCGAGCCGCCGGGCCGCGGCGGCGCAGAACTCGGCGAGCTCCGTGCCCTCCAGCTCCTCCGGGATCGGCACGACGTTCGCGAACCGGCCGTCGTCCGCGGCCTGCGCGACCCGGGTCGCCAGGTGGATCTCCAGACCCATCCGCTCCAGGGTCTCGATGTGCTCGCGGTGCCACGCGTACGTGTTCCGCATGATCAGCAGGATCTTCATGACGCGGTCTTTCCGTTGGAGTCGTGCCGGACGGGGGTGGTGACGACGGTGACCTTCTCGGTGAGCCGCTCCGCGGTGGCGACGGCGGCCCCGGTGTCCGCCCCGGTGACCAGCACCTGGCCGACCCGGTCCCAGTTGCCGCGCAGCTCCCCGACGGTGTCGCCGGGCCGCACGCCGGTCTCCACGTCGATGACGTCGGGCAGGGCCCTGGCCTCGTCCGCGCCCTGGATCTGCACGACCGTGCCCGGTTCGGCGGACAGGAAGCGGGTGGCCGCCGCGTGGCGCGGGACGGGGCGCTCGGTGAGGGCCGGGATCAGCCCGAACTGCCAGGCCACGATCCACTCTTCGAGGTCGATGCCGTAGGCGGAGTTCAGCAGGTCGAAGATCCGGTCGCCGCCCATGCGGTTGTGGCTCTCGATGATCTGCGGGCCCGCGGGGGACAGCCGCAGCTCGGTGTGGGCGGCTCCGTCGGTGAGGCCCGTCGCGTCCAGGAAACGGGCGACGGCCTCTTCGATGCGCCGCTCGTCCGCCGGGTCGAGGCGGGCCGGCAGGGCGTGCCCGAGCTCGATGAACCCGCCGCCGGTGAGCTTCTCGGTCACCGCCAGGACGATGTGCCGGCCGGCGAACGAGAAGCTCTCGACGCTGTATTCGGGGCCGGGGATGTACTGCTCGGCGATGAAGCGGCCGATGGTGAAGAACGAACCCCACTGGAGGTCGGTGCGGGCCCGCAGGGCCTCCACCCCGGCCCAGGCCCCGGCGGCCTGCTCCGGCCCGTCGATCCGTACGACGCCCAGGCTGGCGGTGGCGTCGACGGGCTTGAGCACGAACGGGTAGCCGTGCTCGGCTCCGAAGGCGGTCAGCGCCCCGGCGCTGTCGACCTCGGCGGCGGCCACCGACAGGGCCCGCACCTCGGGGGAGGGGGACGCGGCCAGGTGGCGGCGCATCGCGTGCTTGTCACGCAGCAGTTCGGCGACCTCCTCGGAGGTGTTGCCGAGCCCCAGGTGGTCGCTGATCCGGCCGGCCGGGACCAGGCCCGGCTCGGTGATCGAGGCGACCCGGGTGAAGCCGTACGCCTGCTGCGCGGCCTCGACCAGCGGACGGGTGACGTCCCAGTCGGTGTAGTCCGCGATGAGGACGGCCTCGGCGAGCGCGGCGGCCTCGGGCACGAACTGGTCCTTGTGCTGGATCAGCACGAAGCGGATTCCGAGAGCCGCCGCCTTGCGCAGCGTCTGTATCCGTCCGCCGACGACGAGAAGCTTGTGTTCGGTCATGGCCCGAACTCTGCAGCAGAATTCCGGGCCGGGAAATGGATTCCGGCTGGCACAAGCGTGCCCGGCACGAATGATGCAGGGACGGCCGGCGGCGATCTTGAAATGGGCGCCCGGGCAAGAACGTGCCAGCCTCCTTTGTGCCAGCACTCAGCTCTGGGCAGGGCCTTGACCGGCGGGTTTCATGGTGGACGCCACCTCATCCGTGATTCGTCCCCCGATCGAGAAGGAGCCCCCCATGGCCGGCGAGGACCCCTTGCGCCGACGATTGCAGGACCTGCCCAGAAGCGCCTGGGTGATCTTCTCCGGAATGTTCCTCATCAAATTCGGCAATTTCCTGAACGTATTCCTGGTGCTGTTCCTGGTCGCCCGGGGATTCTCCGCATTCCAGGCCGGCGCGGCCCTCGGCGTGGTCGGGGTCGGTGCGTTCATCGGAAACGCCGTGGGCGGCACGGTCGCCGACCGCTTCGGCCGGCGCACCGCCATCGCGGTGTCGATGTTCGGCAGCAGCGCCGCCACCGCCCTCGTCCCGCTGACCGACGGCCTGTTCGCGACCACCGCGCTGGTCGGGCTCGTGGGCGTCTTCGCGCAGCTGTACCGGCCGGCGGCCGGCGCGCTGCTCGTCGACGTGGTCCCCGAGAAGCAGCGGGTGACGGCCTTCGCCGTGCTGCGGCTCGCCATCAACGTGGGCATGGCGGTCGGCCCGCTCGTCGGCGGCCTGCTCAGCGGGGCCTCGTACACGTACGTCTTCCTCGGCGACGCGCTGTTCTCCTGCGCCTTCGGCGTGCTCGCGCTGTGCACGCTGCCCGGCGGGCGCCCGCCCATGGCAGCACCCGCACCGCAGAGCGCGGGCCGGGGCAAGGGGGGCTACCGCGAGGTCCTCTCCGACCGCCCGTACCTGCTCTTCCTCGGTTCGATGGTCGCCGCGACCTTCGTGTACGGGCAGTCCACCGCGACCCTCCCGCTGCACGTCACCGACGCCGGCTTCGACAACAAGGTCTACGGCCTGCTGCTCGGCCTCAACGCCCTGCTCTGCGTGGTCATCGAACTCCCGCTCACCAAGCACACCGAGCGCCGCAACCCGCGCCGCGTGATCGCCGCCGGACTGGCCCTGCTGGGCATCGGCATGGCCCTCACGGGCGCGATGCACGCCGTCTGGCTGCTCGCGCTGACCGTGGTGGTGTGGACGGTCGCCGAGACGGTCTACACGCCGATCGCCAACGCCTACCCCGCCGAGTTCTCACCGGCCCACCTGCGCGGCCGCTACCAGGGGGCCGAGGGCATCGCCCACACCCTCGGCGGAGCCCTCGGCCCGGCCGTCGGCGGCCTCCTCTACAGCATCTCGCCGCCGCTCCACTGGACGGCCTGCGCCGCCGTGGCGGCCCTCGGCGCCCTCCTGATCCTGGGCGCCGACCCCGGCAACCGCGGGGAGGTGACGGACGCGCACGACACCGAGGAGACATCCGAACCGGCCCACGCGGCCTGACCTCTTCCAGCGCCGACTCCGCAGTCCCCGTACGAGCCAAGCCCACCCGAAAGGCACATCGGCATGACCATCAGCACCACCACCACCGGCGTCCACCGGATCGACATCCCCTCCGCCACCGAGGACCCCGCCGCGTACGTCACCGCGCTCCTCGACGTGGCCGGCGAACGCGACGCGTTCGACGTGCTCGCCAAGACCCCCGTCTGGGCGGCGCAGCTCTTCGCAGACCTGCCGACCGATCTCGCCGAGACGGTCCCCGAGCCGGGCGAGTGGCCCGCCGCCTTCATCGTCGGCCACCTCTTCGACGTCGACATCGTCTACGGCTTCCGCTGGCGCCTCGTGGCCACCGAGGACAACCCCGTCTACCCCGGCTACGACGAGCAGCTGTGGGCCCCGCTGCCCCGGCTCCCGTTCCGCCAGATGCTCGACGCCTGGACCGGCCTGCGCGCCTCCAACGTCGCCCTCCTCGCCGCCCTCGCCCCCGAGGACTGGCAGCGCACCGGCCGCCACGGCGAGCAGGGCGGCGAAACGATGGAGGTCATGATCCGGAAGGTCATCGGTCACGACATCGCCCACATCAACCAGATCTACCGGGCCATCCGCCTCGTCCGCCAGGCCGCCGGCCTCGACGTCGCCGAGCTCGACGCCACGTACGAATCCCTGGGCCTGCGCTGAGGCCTGTCCGCCGTATCCCGACCCCCGGAGAGAGCACACTCGCGGCGGCCGCCCTGCCCCGTCCCTGTTCGCCCCGGCCGGCACGCTCGACCTCGGCCCCGGCAACTACGCCCTCTGGCTGGCGGTGCCGACCCTGCTGCTCGCCTGGCGCACGCGGAACTTCTATCTGACGATCGCCTCCGGCATCGGATCCCTGGCCCTGCTCCGCCTGACCACCGGCTGACGGAAGCCGTCTTCCACCCGTTCTGAACGGCGCTGACCTGCGGGTATATCGGTCCTGGGGGTGGCCGGCAGGTTAATTGGCGTGAGCCCTCCCCGCGATGACGTAGAGTTGTGTTTACCGACGCGGGGTGGAGCAGCTCGGTAGCTCGCTGGGCTCATAACCCAGAGGTCGCAGGTTCAAATCCTGTCCCCGCTACTCAGTACGAAGGCCCGGTTCCCTTTGGGGAGCCGGGCCTTCGTCGTGTTCCCGGTCCGCCCTCACCCGATCGGCCCGTGCCGGGTCGCCGTACGGCCCCTGCTGCGGCCAGCCTTGAAGGGCGAGGCGGCAGCGGCCCGCACCCGTATGAGGGACCGGGCAGGAGAGCAGCGTGGTGAGCCTGGGGCAGCAGGGCGGCGACGAGTACGCGGGCGGCACCGGCAACGGTGCGGCCCGCCGAGTGGTCCGGGTGCTCCCGGCCGTGCTGATCGTGGTCGGACTGGCCTTCGACGTCATGACCCCGCCCAGCTACACGGGGTCCCCCTTCTTCTCCGCGGCCCCCCTGATCGCCGCCCCGCTGTCCTCCCTGCGGGTCACGGTCCTCACCGGCGTGCTGGCCTCCCTCGCGGTGATCCTGCTGCACATCCTCAACGGCACCACCTGGAAGGTCGAGGCGCTGACCGAGCTGGTGACCGTGGTGACCGTCTCCGCGCTCGCCGTCCTGATCAACCGGGTCGTACGGCGCAGCGGCGAGCAGCTCGCCTCGGCGCGCGGGATCGCGGAGGCCGCCCAGCGCGCCGTACTGCCGAAGCCCGCCGAACGCATCGCAGGCCTGCACGTCTGCGCCCGGTACGAGGCCGCGCAGGCGGACGCCTTCATCGGCGGGGACCTGTACGCCGTCCAGGACACCCCGTACGGAGTGCGGCTGGCGGTCGGCGACGTACGGGGCAAGGGGCTGGGAGCGGTGGAGGCCGTGGCGGTGGTCCTCGGGGCCTTCCGGGAGGCGGCGGAGACGGAGCCCACGCTCGCGGGACTGGCGCAGCGGCTGGAGCGGGCGCTGGCCCGGGAGGGCACCCGGCGCGACAGCCTGGACGCGGTGGAGGGGTTCACGACCTGCGTGCTCGGGGAGATCCCGGCGGGGGCCCAGGTGCTGCGCCTGGTCAACCGGGGCCACCCCGAGCCGCTGCTGCTTTACGCGGACGGGCGACTGGTGGTCCTCGCCCCGGCGGAGCCCGCGCTGCCGCTCGGCATGGGGGAGCTGGCCGAGGCGTGGCCGGACCGGGTCGAGGAGTGGGCCTTCCCGACCGGCGCCACCCTGCTGCTGTACACGGACGGGCTGACCGAGGCCCGGGACGCGGCGGGAGTCTTCTACGATCCGCCGGCCCGGCTGAACGGGCGGGTCTTCCCCGGGCCCGGCGAACTGCTCGGCGCGCTCAGCAGCGATGTGCGCCGGCACACGGGCGGCGGCGCGACGGACGACATGGCGCTCCTCGCGGTGGGCCGGCCGGAGGCGGGTCAGCCGGACCGGCGGCGCACCGTACCCGTGGTCGCTCCGTAACGGTGCGTAACTGAAATGGTGCGCTCTGCAAGGTTTATGACGGCTCGTCAAGGTGCAGATGTGGCCGAAGAGATATGGATCTTGGTAAATTTTTGCCCGAGTTGATCCGCTTAGGTGGCATTAGTGATGGCCAAAGGTGTGCATGGAGTGGCTGATTGCCGTTAACGATCAATCGCAACAGCTTGGAATCACTCCCCTCCGTCTATTACCGTTCGATAACGCAGCGCGGTCGTCCCAGCCGTCGCAAGAGGCGGCGCCGTGCGCGTGCGTGTCCCCATGAGGAGTGTGGCCCGGTGGCCTCCAACTCGCCTGCCCCCGAAGGCATCGAGCTCCAGGAAGCGCCCACCGCGGGCGCCTGGGGCGAATGGAACCCCACCGAGGACTCCGCCCGCCCGCCCCGCGGCAAGCACCGGGTCGTCAAGCAGCGCGGGGGACTCGCCCGCAGCTCCACCGTGCTCGGCGTCGGCGTCATCGCGGCGGTCGGCGCGAGCGGCATCGCCACCGCGCAGGACCGGCCCCAAGTCGCCATCTCCATGCCCTCGTTGCCCGACTTCGGGCTGGGCGGCGACGGGCAGCACGCGGACGCCGAGAGTCCCGAGGCGGGCGCCGAGGCCGCCACGAAGCCGACCGGCATCATCGCGCAGCAGGCCGCCGGGCATGCCGATGCCGGCGCGACCCTGGTGGGCCGCATCCTCCAGCAGGCCGAGTCCCAGGAGAGCGCCGCCGAGTCCCAGACCCGGGCGCAGGCCGAGCGGGCCGCGCAGGAGGCCGCCGCCGCGGAGGCCAAGGCCCAGCGGGAGGCCGCCCAGAAGGAGGCCGACGACGCCCGCGTGGCCGCCGAGAAGGAGGCCAAGGCGGCCGCCGAGGCCAAGGCCGAGCAGGAGCGGATCGCCAAGCAGGCCGGCAGCTACTCCCTCCCCACCTCCGCCTACACCCTCACCTCGCACTACGGCGACGCCGGTTCGATGTGGTCCTCCGGCCACCACACCGGCCTCGACTTCGCCGCGCCGACCGGCACCCCCGCCAAGGCCGTGGCCGACGGGAAGATCACCTCGGCCGGCTGGTCCGGGGCGTACGGCTACCGGATCGTGCTCGAGCTCGAGGACGGTACGGAGATCTGGTACTGCCACCTGTCCTCGATGTCGGTGACCTCCGGCTCGGTCGGCGCGGGCGAGACCATCGGCCGCGTCGGCGCCACCGGCAACGTCACCGGACCCCATCTCCACCTGGAAGTGCGCAAGGGCGGTTCGACGATGGACCCGCTGGCGTGGCTGGAGTCCAAGGGCCTGAGCGTCTAGCGGGCGGTACGAACGCCCGCTCGGCCGGCAGGGGGACCGGCCGCGGCGGAAGGAGCTCCTCCAGGACCGCCGCCCGGGCCAGGGCGGGCCCCGCCGTCGCCTTGCGCAGCCACAGACTGCGCAGCAACTCCCGCTCCCGGCAGGCGAAATCCGGCTCCCGCGCAGGTCCGCCCTGCCGGGCCCGGTGCCGCAGCAGGGCCAGCGCGGCCGCGTCCGCCTCGTACAGGGCGACCGCCCGGCCCGCCGCCCGGCCCCCGGTGCTCCGGGCCAGCGCACGGGCCAGCGACCGGGCCGGCATCGACACCAGGGCCGGCACCTCCGCCGGCCGCAGCCAGCCAGCGGCCGCGTACACCGCCAGCTCCCCGGCGACGGCCCGCAGCCGGCGCTGCCTTATCCGCACGGCCAGCCACAGCAGCAGCCCGAACACCGGGACCATCACGCAGCCGTAGACCGCGTAGAACCCGTACTCCCCGAACCGCGAGGAGCTGTTCCACAGCGCGTGCAGGCCCATCGCGGGCAGCAGCCCGAGCAGCGGCAGCCCGATCCGGCGCAGCCGGCCGGCACGGAGCGCGGCCGCGCCGAAGCCGAGCCCGGTGAGCACCGTGAACAGGGGGTGCGCGAACGGCGAGACCACGATCCGCACGAAGAAGGTCGCGGCCGTCACCGAGTCCAGCGGGGCGGCGCCGCTCTCCAGGTCCTCGCCGAAGGCGTTGCCGAGGTAGAGGACGTTCTCGGTGCAGGCGAAGCCGGTGGCGGTGAACCCGGCCACCACGAAACCGTCCGCGGGGCCGGTGAACTGGCGTCTTCGGAACACGAACACCAGCAGCAGGGCCGCAGCCTTGGCACTCTCCTCGACCACCGGGGCGATCGCCACCGAGCCGAGCCGGTCGGCGGCGGAGGCGTCGGCCGTCGCCGCCGTTATCCACTCCGTCGCGTAGTTGTTGGCCAGTATCGCGATCAGCGCCGCGGTGCAGGCGCCCCAGCCGAAGCAGAACAGCAACTGCGCCCAGGGTCGGGGCGCGGCCCGGCCGAGCCACCGGAAGGCCGCCATGAGCAGCGGCACCGGCAGGACGGCCAGCCCGAGGCCGACGAAGAACCCGGCGGTACCGGTCTGCTCCCGCACGAGTTCGAGGATCGCCAGCCCCGAAAGCGACAGCACGGCGAGCACGCACGTACGGACACCAGGGAGCGCTCGGAACACGTGATGACTCTAGCGAGCCGCCCTGACACGTGGAGTGACGATGATGGTTCTCTACTCGTTCGGGGACACCCGGCGTCGGGCGAAGAGCAGATCGTGCACGACGTGACCCTTGTCGAGGCCCTGTCCCTCGAAGCGGGTGAGCGGCCGGAAGCCGGGCCGCGGCGCGTAGCCGCCGTCCGCCTGGGTGTTCTCGAACTCCGGGTGCGCGGTGAGCACTTCGAGCATCTGCTCGGCGTACGGCTCCCAGTCGGTCGCGCAGTGCAGTACGGCGCCGGGGGCGAGGCGGGTGGCGGCCAGGTCGAGGAACTCGGGCTGGATCAGCCGCCGCTTGTGGTGGCGGGCCTTGGGCCACGGGTCCGGGAAGTACACGCGGAGCCCGGCGAGGGAGTCGGGCGCCAGCATCTCGCGGAGCAGGATGATGGCGTCGCCGTTGGCGACGCGGACGTTGTCGAGCCCGCTCCGCTCGGCCAGCGCGAGCAGGTTCCCCTGGCCGGGTGTGTGCACATCGGCGGCGAGGATCCCGGTCGCGGGGTCGGCGGCGGCCATCTGCGCGGTGGCCTCACCCATCCCGAAGCCGATCTCCAGCACGACGGGAAGCCCGTCGAACAGCTTCTCGAGGTCGATGACGGAATGCCCGTCGATGTCGAGCCCCCAGACCCCCCAGAGCCGCTTCAGGGCTTCGCCCTGCCCGGTGGTCACCCGGCTGCGTCGCGGCTGGAAGCTCCTGATCCGCCGCTCGTGGTGCGAGCCGGCCGGATCCGGGGCGGGCCCGTCGGGGAAACGGGGCTCGGTCCGCCACTTGGGGGGCACGTAGGAGTTCGCCTCCGGCGTGGCTTCCGGGGCGCTGGGCTGGGGGGTGAGGGACTCAGACACAATCCCCAGATTCTACGACCCCGCCCCCCACCGGCCGCCGCCCTCACCCACGCCTCCGCTCCCGGAGCCGCGGGCAGCCGTCGCGACGGGCCGGGACAGCGGCGGCGGACCCCGGCCGGGGTCAGGACGCCCGGAGGGTGGTCAGGGCGCGGCGGGCGATTTCGCGGCCGATCGGGAGCGAAGCCGTCGCGGCCGGCGACGGGGCGTTCAGGACGTGCACCGTCCTCGGCGCGTCCCGGATCAGGAAGTCGTCCACCAGCGTCCCGTCCCGCAGGACGGCCTGCGCCCGCACCCCGGCCCCGGCCGGAGCCAGGTCCGCCGACGAAACCCCCGGCAGGAGCCGCCGTACCGCCTCCGTGAAGGCCTGCTTCGACAGCGACCGGTGGATCTCGCCCGCCCCGTACCGCCAGTGCCGCCGGGCCATCCGCCAGGATCCCGGCCAGGCCAGCTCGTCCGCGACGTCCCGCGGCCGGACCACGCCCCACCCGTACCCCTCGCGGGCCAGCGCCGGCACCGCGTTGGGCCCGACGTGGACCCCGCCCCCGATCCCCCGCGTCAGGTGCACGCCGAGGAAGGGGAACGCCGGATCCGGAACCGGGTAGACGAGCCCCCGGACCAGCGAGGGCCGCGCCAGGTCGTAGTACTCCCCACGGAACGGCAGGATCCGCATCCCCGGGTCGTCCCCGGCCAGCCGCGCGATCCGGTCGCACTGCAGGCCCGCGCAGTTCACCAGGACACGGGAGCGGACCACCAGCCCGGACGTGGTGCGGACCGCCACCCCCGACGCCCGCCGCGAGATCAGATCCACCGCCCCGCCGTACACGATCTCGGCCCCGGAGGACTCCGCCAGCTGCTGCGCCACCTGACCGTAGTCCACGATCCCGGTGGTGCCGACGTGGATCGCGGCCAGGCCGCGCACCTCCGGCTCGTACTCCGAGATCTGCGCCGGGCCCAGCTCGCGCACCGGGATGCCGTTCTCCCGGCCCCGCTGCACCAGCGCGTGCAGGCGCGGCAGCTCCTCCCGCCCGGTGGCGACGATCAGCTTCCCGGTGACCTCGTGGGCGATCCCGTGCTCGGCGCAGAACTTCACCATCTCGGCGGCCCCGCGCACCGCGAAGCGTGCCTTGAGCGATCCCGGCCGGTAGTAGATCCCGCTGTGGATCACCCCGCTGTTGCGGCCCGTCTGGTGGCGGGCCGGGCCGGACTCCTTCTCCAGCACCACCACCCGCGTCCCCGGGGCCAGCTGCGTCAGGGCATGCGCCGTCGACAGGCCGACGATGCCACCGCCGATCACCAGCACATCGCAGTCGACCCTGCCCACGCTGCCCACGCCGCCGCCCAAGCTGCCACCTCCCACCCCTGCATACTGCACCCCGCCACTGACAACGTGTTAAGGGGGTCTCCGGCGGATCATGCCCCGGCGCGGACCGCCCGGCACCGCGCCTCGCCGAGCCGCCGTCGGCCACCGATGCCCCCGGCCACCGGCGGGAGGCGCCCCACCGCAGTGGCCGTCCGGCCCGGATCCGCCCGACACCTCCTACGCGGGGGCCACCAACAGCGGCCGTGCCCGCTCCCGCAGCTCCGCCACGCGCGGCTCGTCCCCGTACGGCTCGAGCCGGTGCAGCAGGTCCCGTACGTACTCCGTCGTCCGCGCCGAGGAGATCCGGCCGGCGACCTCCACCGCCCGGGTACCGGCCGCGCACGCCGCGTCCAGGTTGCCCGACTCCAGCTCGGCGACCGCGCTCACCACCAGCCGCAGCCCGTGCGAGCGCACGTACTCCTCCGTCGGCCGCGACAAGGCCTGCTCGGTGAAGCGGCGCACCTGCCGCGGCAGTTTGAGGTCCCGATAGCATTCCGCCGCATCCGCCGCGAAACGGTCGTACGAGTAGAAACCCAGCCACGTCGGATCCGGGTCGCCCTCCCGCGCCCGCTCCAGCCAGCCCTCCGCCGCCCGCAGCGCCGCCCCGGCGGCTGCCGAATCACCCGCCTTCGCATGCGCCCGCGCCTCGACGAGCCGGAAGAAGCTCATGGTGCGGGCGGTGGCCAGCCCCCGGTTGCGCTCAACGGCCGCCTGCGCGAGGTCCACGCCCTCGTCCGGGAAGTCCCGGTACGTCGCCTGCAGCGACATCGAAGCCAGCACGTACCCGCCCAGCGGTACGTCCGCGGCCGCGCGGGCGAGGCGCAGCGCCTGGATGTAGTAGCGCTGGGCCGCCTCCTGCTGGCCCGTGTCGAAGGCCATCCACCCGGCCAGCCTGGTCAGTTCGGCGGTCGCGCCGAACAGCGCGCGGCCCACGTCGTCGCTGTACGAGCCGAGCAGCAGCGGCGCAGCGTCGACGCGCAGGCACTCGGGCACCATCGACGAACGCCAGTCCCCGCCGCCGTACTTGGAGTCCCAGCGGCGTGCGTCCTCGGCCGCCTCGCGCAGCTTGGTCACATCGCTGTGGCCCACGCGCTGCGGCGCCGGGTCCGACAGCCCCACGACGGCGGCGGGCACCGGCGCGGGCGGGGCGTGCGGCGTTTCACCCGAAGACTGCGCGGGCAGACCCGTTGACGAAGACGACGACGACATCGGCGACGACGGCACGGGCGAGGCCGTCGGCCCCTGCGCCGGGGCCGCGGGCGCCGTGTTCGCCACCGGCTCGCGGGGCGCCACGGTCTCGCGGGGCGCCACGGTCTCGCGGGGCGGGGCGGGCTCGCGCGCCACCGAACCGTCCGCCGGAGATATCAGCCAGCGCGAGGCGGGCGTCGCGTACGCGGACACGGCGAAGGAGCCGGCCAGCGACTGCCAGATCCCGCCACCGCCCCGGCGCCCGGCGAGGTCGAGACGGTACAGATCGGTGGCCGAGCGCACCGCCTCGCCCACGTCCCGCGGGAACGCCAGCCCGACCTCGGGCGCGGGGTCCGCGTCCGCCAGCCCGATCTCGTGCAGCGGCACCGGACGTCCCAGCTTCGCGCCGATCGCGGCGGCGATCAGGTGCGGGGCCGCGCCCTGCGGCACCATCCCCTTGGACACCCACCGGGCCACCGACGTCTTGTCGTAGCGAAGCGTCAGGCCGCGCTGTGCGCCGAGGTCGTTGACCCGCCGGGCCAGCCCGGCGTTGCTGATGCCGGCGAGGGCGAGGACGGCGCCGAGCTTCTCGTTGGGCTCGCGGAGCTCCCTGGACATGCGCCACCCCTCGTCACACGCGGAACGCACACAACGCATACGCCGCCGGGGCATAGTTCCCCGGCATTTCGTAAACCCAGCGTAGTTCCCCGCCTCCCAAGCGTTAAGGCCCCGACTTCCGTATGGCGGGATTGTTGTCCGCCTGCACAGTCGGGCCGGGGCCCGCGCCGCGGGCGCGCGCGCTCTCCCGTGCTCCGTGCGTGTGGCCGTGCGCCCGCCCGTGCGCTCTGGCCGGTCACCGGGCCCGGCGATTCGATGTGCGGTGCGTGGGTCGGCCCGCTGCGTGGATCCGGCGGGCCGGGGGATGCCGCTACCTCAATCCCCGCGGGTGGCGGAACGGTCCGGGGGGCGAATCCCGTCTCCCGGACCGCGCCCGCGCGCCGCTGCGGTCGGGCGCCCCGGCGCACGCGACGGCACTCAGTACGGCCGAAGAATGGCCGAAACCGACCTATGGGGCGGTGGGAACGGAACGCCAAATACCGCGTGGCTGAGGCGTGTTCGTTTGCACGTACGCCCTCCTCGGCCACTCCCGCACGCCTGTCTCGTGGCAGCATGGACCCCGAGCCACCCGGGGTCCCGTCGGCCGCGCCCTCTGCGCTGACCATGCCGTTCACGCCCCGGTCAATTGCCCACAGGCTGGGGAGGCGGCGGTGCGCTGGTTGGTCGGGTGGAGCAGTATCGCCGCGAGCTTCGGCACGGCCGGCCGGGTCTCCGGCCAGGGCGGACAGGGCTCCGACGGACCTTTGAACGGCGGCCCCGACGGACCCCTGAGCGGCGGCATCGCGGACGCCGACCATCCGGACGACCCGGCAGCCCAGGACGCCGAACGCACCGTCGTGCCCGTGGGCGCCCAACTGCTCTGGGGAGACCCCGACCCCCTCTGGGCCGTCGGCGACTGGCGCCCCGACGAGATCCGCACCCTCGCCGCCGACCCCGCAGACCCCTTCACCCGGCTCGCCGTCCTCGGCTGCTGCGGCGCCACCGACGCCGAGCTGCGGCGCGCGCTCCTCGCCGCCCGCGGCGGAGCCCTGCGCCACCTCACCCAGTGGTCCGGCAGCTACACCGCCGTCGTCCAGACCGGCCGCCGGATCACCGTCGTCGGCGACCTCGCGGGCGCGCGGCCCGTCTTCTACACGCCCTGGGCCGGCGGTACCGCGTACGCCACCGCCGCGCTGCCGCTCGCCGACCTCATCGAGGCGCAGCTCGACATCGGCCATCTCGCGGCCCTGCTGGCCTGCCCCGACAGCCCGGAGGCACTGGGCGACGGCACACCGTACGTCGGCGTACGGCGCATCCCGCCGGGGCACGCGCTGATCCTGCGCGAGGGCTCGCGCGAGATCACCGGGTACGAGCCGGTGGCCTCCCTCGCGGTGGCCGCGCCCGCGGCCGATCCCGAGCGCGCGGTGGAGGGCGTACGGGAAGCATTGGTCGATGCGGTGCGCGCCCGGCTCACGGCACCCCGGCATGCCCCCGACACGCTGCCCCACGACCCCGGCCCGGTGCCCGGAATGGGCCCTGCCGACCGGCGCGCGGCCCGGGGCGCACCCGCGCCGGTCCCCGGCGTCGGCGCCGACCTCTCCGGAGGCAGCGCCTCCGCGACCCTGGCCCTGCTCGCCGCCGGGCTCCCGGGTGCACCCGGCACGATCGTCAACCGCTCCGGCGAACGGCTCCTCGCCGTCACCTTCAACGACCTCGCCACCCCGCAGGGCCGCGAGGCCGAACTCGAGCGCGCCCGCGCCATCGCCGCCAACCCCAGGCTGCACCACGTGGTCGTGGCCGCCGCCGAGGAAGCCCTCCCGTACGCGGAACTCGACGGCCCCCTCACCGACGAACCCGGCCCCTCCCTCGTCACCGCCGCCCGCGAGCGGCGCCGGCTGGCGGCCGGCTCGGCGGACCACTTCGTGGGGCACGGCGCCCGCCAGGTCCTCGACGCGCACCCGGCCCGGCTGGCCGACCTCCTGATGGACCGCCGCCGACGCCACCTGCTGCGTCCGGTCGCCGCCCTGGCCCGGTCGGCGCCCGGCGACTCCGCCCTGTCCCTCCTGGTCCCGTTCTCCGTCTACTCCGCGGCCCGCCGGCTCGCCCGTACGCCGTACCGCGCGGGCATGGAGGCCGCGGCGGCCCGGCTGCGCGAAGGGGCCGTCGCGGGGGGCGCCTCGAACCCGGTGGACGCCTCGCTGGCCGCCCTGACCTGGTCCCGCCCGGGCCCGGCGGCAGGCTGGCTGACCGGCGAAGCCCTGGCGGAAGTATCGATCCGCCTGGCGACCGCCGCGGGCCGGCCCCCGCTCTCGCTGCGCCCCGGCGAGGCCCGGGCCCGCGCGGCACTGACCCGCCACGCGGCGGACCACCGGGTCTTCGAACAGGCCGTGGAGGTCCGCAGCCAGCGCCTGCACGCCCCGTTCCTGGACAACCAGGTCGTACGGGCCGCCCGCGCGCTCCCGGAATCGCTGCGCGTGCAGCCCGGTGCGCGGGCCGCGATCCTGCGCAGCGTCCTCTCGTCGGCGGGCGTACGCGAACTCCCGCCGGGCTGGGGCGCCCCGGCGCACACCCCGAACGAAACGGCGACCCGCGTGGGCCTCCGCGCAGCGCTGTCTTCCCTGCTGTCCCTGTTCACGTCCCCGCTGCTGGCGGACGCGGGCCTGATCGAGGCCCGGGTGGTCCAACAGGCCCTGCTGGACGCGGCGGAGGGCCGCCCCGTCCCCCTGGACGGCCTTGCGGAGCTCGTCTCGATGGAACTGTGGCTGGGCCGCCTCCTGGCCCGCCGGGGCACCTGCTGGACGGGCACGTCCACCCCCCGCCGCCGAGCAGTCCCCAAGGGAGTCCCCATCCCCCGCCCAGCCCTCTCCTGACCCCGCCCCGCCCAGCCCAGCCCAGCTGCCCCGGTCGCGTGGCGGGCCCCGGGCCGGCCGCGCACCGGTCGTCTGCCCGTGGCCGCGTACCGGGCGGTTCAGCCATGCGGCCGGGTACGGGACGCCCTGTGCGTGCCGACGCGGGGCCCGGCCCGGCCGCACGCCGCCGCCGGCGCCCGGGCGGAAGGGGCGGGAGCCGCGGACGCGGGAGCAAGAAGATCCGACGGGGACACGCGCACTGCAGGCCCAGCGGCCCGCCCCTCTCACCTGCCGCCCGCTCGTACCGGGCCTGACCGCTGTCATCGACACCCGTTACTACGGGTCCGCATCACTGATGCCCGGTGGGCAGGCAGGGGGCTGTCGCCGAGGTGCGTCACGGCATGGGTGGTGGCTGGCGTGGTGGGTCACTGCGGGCAGGCGGGGCAGGGGAACGGCGAGGCCGTCGTGACCGGTGGGGAGGACGGCCCGCAGGCCGCGTCCGGCAGCGCGCCCGGCAGGCAGGGGCGGCTGCGGGCCTGCTTGCGGGGTAACCCGGTCCACACGACCGGCCCGGACCCACCGGCACGACCGGCCCGGACCCGCCGGCACGACCGGCCCGGACCCGCCGGCACGACCGGCCCGGACCCGCCGGCACGACCGGCCCGGACCCGCCGGCACGACCGGCCCGGACCCGTCGGCACCGCCGCCTCACGTCGGCACCGCCGCCTCACGTCGGCACCGCCGCCTCACAGCCGACCGCGCCGAAACTCCCCGACACCCCGGCCGGGGGCAAGGCAGAATTGCCCGGTGCGGTATCTCATCCTCGGTGTCACCGAAGCCCGTGACGAGACCGGCGCCCCCCTCCCCATCGGCGGCGCCCGTCTGCGCGCGCTCCTCACCGCCCTCGCGCTCCGCGCCGCGGCCGGCGCGCGGACCGCCACAGCCACCGCCTCCGTCGCCGACCTCGTCGACGAGGTCTGGGGCGACGACCCGCCGCAGGACGCCCCCGCCGCCCTGCAGGCCCTCGTCGGCCGGCTCCGCCGGTCCCTCGGCGGCCGGCACACCGTCCACTCCGGCCCCGCCGGCGGCTACCGCCTCGCCGTCGCCGACCGCGACGACATCGACCTGCACCGGTTCACCCGGCTCGCCCGCCAAGGCGCCCAGGAGTTGGCCGCCGACCCCGCCACCGCCGCCGGAACCCTCCGTACCGCCCTCGCCCTCTGGCGCGGCCCCGCCCTCGCCGACCTCCCCGAGCCCGCCCGTACCGCCCACGCCGCCGCGCCCGAGGCGCACCGCACCGCCGCCGTCCGCGCCCGGATCGACGCCGAGCTCCGCAGCGGCGCCGCCGACCCGGCGTCCCTCCTCCCGGAGATCGAGGCGCTGGTCCAGGAGCACCCGTACGACGAGCCCCTGCGCGCCCAGCAGCTCCGCGCGCTGCGTGCGGCCGGCCGCCCCGCCGACGCCCTCGCCGCGTACGAGCGCACCCGCCGCACCCTCGCCGACGCCCTCGGCGCCGATCCCGGGCCCGAACTCGCCGCCCTGCACGCGGAGCTGCTCCGGCCCGCGCCCCCGGCGGCACCCACACCCGCGCCTCCGGCGGCAACCGGGGGCGGTGGTCCCGGCCACCTCGGCGGCGATGGCCGCGGCAAGCAGTACGAAGGGCAGCACCCGGCACCCCCCGCACCCCCCGCACCCCCGGCGGAGCCGACCGGCAACCTCCGCCCCCGCCTCACCTCCTTCGTCGGCCGCGAGCCCGAACTGGCCGCCCTGCACACCGACCTGGCCCGCCTCCGCCTCGTCACCCTCACCGGCCCCGGCGGTTCCGGAAAGACCCGGCTCGCCGAGCACGCAGCCTCCGCCCACCCCGAACCCGGCTGGGTCGTCGAACTCGCCCGTCTCGACCACCCGGCCGCCGTCCCCGGCGCCGTCCTCAGCGCCCTCGGCCTGCGCGAGAACACCCTCGTGGCCCGCGACAAGACCGCCGCCGCCGACCCCGCCTCCCAGCTCGTCGAGCACTGCGCGAACCGCCGCCTGCTGCTCGTCCTCGACAACTGCGAGCACGTCATCGGCGCCGCCGCCGAACTCGCCGAGCGCCTCCTCACCCACTGCCCCGGCGTCCGGATCCTGGCCACCAGCCGCGAACCCCTCGGCGTGCCCGGCGAAACGGTCCGCCCCGTCGACCCGCTGCCGCCCGACCCCGCGCACCGCCTCTTCGCCGACCGCGCCGCCGCCGTCCGCCCCGGCTTCACCCCCGCCGAGGACCCGGCCGCCGTCGCCGAGATCTGCGCCCGCCTCGACGGGCTGCCGCTCGCCATCGAGCTGGCCGCGGCCAGGCTGCGGCTGCTCACCCCGCGTCAGATCGCCGACCGCCTCGACGACCGCTTCCGGCTCCTGACCAGCGGCGCCCGTACCGTCCTGCCCCGCCAGCAGACCCTGCGCGCCGTCGTCGACTGGTCCTGGGACCTGCTGGACGAGCCCGAGCGCGCCGTCCTGCGCCGGCTCTCCGTCTTCGCCGGCGGCTGCGACCTCCCCGCCGCCGAGGCCGTCTGCACGGACGGCACCCTGGACGTCGCCGACGTCCTCGGCTCCCTCGTCGACAAGTCCCTCGTCCTCGCCACCCCCGGTCCGGGCGACAGCGGCATGCGCTACCACATGCTCGAGACCATCCACGAGTACGCCGCCGAACGCGCGGCCGCACACGCACCCGACCGCAGCGCCGCCGCCCACCGCCACGCCGCGCACTTCCTGGCCCTCGCCGAGGAGGCCGAGCCCCTCCTGCGCTGCGCCGCCCAGCTCCCCTGGATCCGCCGGATCGAGACCGAGCTCGACAACCTCCGCGCCGCGCTCCTGCACACCACCGAAACCGGCGCCGCCGAGACGGGCCTGCGCCTCACCCTCGCCCTCGGCTGGTTCTGGTGGCTGCGCAACTACCGCACCGAGGGCGCGGAATGGGCCGCGCGGGTCCTGGAGTCCCACCCCGCCGAGCCGCCCGAGGGCACCCCCGAGTACTGGCGCTTCATGCGCACGCAGATGCTGCGCGTCCTCCTCCTCGCCGAAGGCCACGCGCCCGAGGAGTTCCGCACCCCGCAGAACATCGCCCTCGCCGACCGCCTCCAGCAGGTCTTCCGGGCCGGCGGCCGCGAGACCGCCCGCTTCCCCGGCATGCTCTGGCCGATGACCACCTTCCTCAGTGGCGACCCCCTCGCCGTCCGCGACGGGCTCGACGAGACGGTCGACAACTGCCGCCACCACGGCGGCGACTGGGAACTGGGCATCTCCCTCATGCTCCGCACCCACGTGGCCATCGACCTCACCGGCGGCCTCCCGTCCGTCGACGCAGACCTCGCCGAACTGCACGAGATCGCCCACCGCGTCGGCGACCGCTGGACCCGTGCCCAGGTGGCGAGCGCCGCCGGCGAGGTCGCGCTCTCCCGCGGCCGGTACGACTGGGCCCGCGCCGAGTACGAGGAGTGCCTGCGCCTCGCCCGCGAGGTCGGGGCCCACACCGAGGTGCCCTTCGCCATCGCCCGGATCGCCGAGTCGGCCTTCTGCTCCGGGGACTTCGACGGCGCCGAGCAGCTGCTGGCGGAGGTCGCCCGCGAAGTCGAGCCCTACGGCGGGGTGTACGACGTCCAGGCCTACAGCGGCATGCTCGCCGCGCTCCTCGCCCTCGTCCGCGGGGACCTCGGGCGGGCCCGTACCGAATGCGAACTCGCTCGCGCCGCCTCGGGAAGGATCTCGGCGCCCCCGCAGCTCAAGGCCGGGCTCGACAACGTCGACGCCATCCTCACCGCACGCGCGCACGGCCCGGAGGCCGGTCTCGCGAAGCTCGGGCCGGCCCTGGCCACCTCCGTCGCCGCGCACTGCGCCGAGCGCGTGCTCGCATCGCTCGCCGACACCGCGGCCGTGCTGCTGGCCGCCGCCGGGCGCAGCGCCGAGGCCGTACGGGTGCTCGCGGCGGCCTCCGCATGGCGTGCGGACCACCCGCGCTCGGTCCCGGAACAGGCCGCCGTCGGCGGACTCCCGGACGACACCCGCGCCGTGCTGGGCCCCGACCGCTACAAGCAGGAAGAGGCGGCGGGCGCGGAGCTCACCCCGGCCGAGGTCGTCACCCTCGTCACCCTTCTCACCGGCAGCTGATCACGGCGTCGGCCCAGCTCGCCAGGGTCGGCAGACTGCCCTGCCCGGCCTGCTCCACCACCAGCCGCAGCGACTTGTACCCGGTCAGGGAGACGTCGACGGCTGCGGCCGGATCCCCGTACCCGAGCGCGCCCGAACGCCACAGCCGCTGGCCGTCGGCATACACGGAGAACCGCACCTTGCCGTCGGTGAACAGCGACAGGTCGTCCACCCCGGCCCGCGCCGAGAACGCCGTGCACTGCCGGTTGAGGGTGATCTCCACCGAGGAACGGGAGTTCACGGTGATCCCCTGCGCGAACCGCCGGTCCGCGATCCGCAGCCCCCATCGCTGCCACACCCAGCTGCTGCGCCAGGTCTGCAGCTCGGGACCGCTGTGGTCGCCGAACGTGGCGTGTTCGAGCCCGGCCAGCCGGAACCCCTGCGCAGGCTTCGGCACGGACGGCGACGGGGACGGCTCGGCCGGACTCCGGCTCGGTACGGGGCTCGGCGCCGGCGAGGGCTTCTGGGAGGGCGCCCGGGACACCGGCGGGGCCGGGGCCTTCGGCTTCGGCCCGGCGGGAGCGGGCGACGCGGGGGCCGTGGGAGGCGCGGACGGTACGGAGCCCTGCGCGGCCGGCGGCTCCGCTTCGGCCGGTGCCGAGGGGCGCGGAGCCGGGACCAGCGGCACCACGGGCGCCGCCACACTCGGCGCGGGCTGCGCCCGGACCCCCGGCCCGGGGTCGTCCCCGGCCAGCGCGAACACCACCCCGGCGGCCGCGGCGACGGCGATCCCGGCGGCGACGGCGGCCTTGGCCGGCAGCCCGAGCCCCTCGGACACCACCGCACCCCCGACCCCGGACCCGGCACCCCCGGCGCCGCCCCCGGCTCCGGCGGCCCCGGCCCCGGCACCCGCGGTCCCACCGGCGGCCCCGACCCCGGCGGCTCCGGCACCCGCCCCGGCGGTCGACCCGCCCGAGGCCGCGGCGGCAGCCCCCGCGCCCCCGGCGGCAACGGCCCCGCCGGCCACGACTCCGGCCGCCTTCGCCGCGTACCCGGCGGCGAACCACCCGATGACCGCGACGGGCAGCAGCGCGGGAATGCCCGCGTTGACGTCCTTGAGCTCCCCGGCGGCCAGCCGGCACTTCGAGCACTCCTCCAGGTGTCCCCGCAACCCCCGCTCCGCCCGGATCCGCAGCCCGCCGCGGGCATACGCACCCAGCCGGTCCGCGTACCGCGCACAGTCCCCGCCCGCACCGAGTGCCGAGCTCACATGCGCCTGCAGATAGGCCTGCTTGAGCCCTTCCCGGGCCCGACTGGCCAGCACGGCCGTCGCATTGGCGCTCAGCCCGAACAGCGGCGCGATCGTACTCGGCGAGGCGTCCTCGACGGTGGTGTGCCACAGCACGGCCTGCCACCGCTCGGGCAGGCTCCGGAAGGCCTGCATGGCCAGCGACTGCTCGGCCTCGTGCATCGCCCGGACGTCCGCGCCCAGTTCGAGGGTGTCGTCCCCGGACAGACCGGACAGCCCGCCGCCGACCTCGGTACCCGCGGCCGCCTGCTCCGCGAACACCGCGAAGTCCTCGACGAGATGCTCCCGCCGGGACGTCTTCGCCCAGGCCGCAGCGACCCGCCGCACCGTCGTCAGCAGATACGCGCGCACCGACTGGTCCGGCCCGGCCCCGCCCCGTACCGCCTGCAGCGTCCGGGCGAACACCTCCGCGGTCAGGTCTTCGGCCGTGTGCCCGTCACGGCAGCACGTCCGCGCGTAGCGCCGTACCGAATCGGCGTGCCGGAGGAACAGCTCCTCGTACGCACCGTCGTCGCCCCCGCGCATCCGGGCGATCAACTCGCCGTCGGCCGGCGGCAGCCCGGCACCGGAGCGCCTCGACGCCGCATGCCGCCCGCGTGGTTCGCGCTGGGCCGGGACCTGGCCTTCGGCCGGGCCGTCCACCTCGGCCTCGCCGCCGGCACCACCGAACGCGCCGGCACCACCGAGCGGCTCTTCCCGACCGTCAACGCTCATCGCGGAAGCCCCCGCCCGACACACTCACCCGGTACACCGTTCAAGCGTGTCACACGGGGGGCGCGCGCCGAACCTCTCTCCACGCCATCCACTCGTCCGGGCAGCATCCGGTGAATCCCCGTACCCGGCCCTCACTCCTTCGAGTGAGCGGCCGTTCGGGGACCCGTTCGACGAACGGGCCGGCGAGTGAAGCGGGCCGGCGAGTGGAGCGGGTCGCCGGGTGGAGCGGTCAGCGCATGCACCCCTGCAAGGGCCTCCGCGAGGACTGCCTCCCGTACGGCTCAGACCGTCCGGGACCGCAGCCCTTCGAGCAGGATGTCGAGCAGCCGGGACGAAGCCGCCGCCTGCTGCGCCGCGTCGGGCAGGGCCGGAGCGGCCGTCGCTATCACCAGCAGCACATCGGCCACTGTGACATCGCCGCGCAGCTCACCGGCCTCCCGGGCGCGGTCCACCAGTCGGCCGACCACCTCGAGCAGCTCACCCGCGCCCGCGTCCTCCGAGGGCTCGTCCTCGAGGGGAGTCCGCGCGCCCACGACGCGCAGCTCGGGAGCCCCGCCGCCGGTCACGCCGGCCTGCCGCTGGTGCGGAACCCGCGCCTTCTCCGCGTCGTCGACGCCGTCCTCGTTCGCCGACCCGACCCGCAGCACCTGCGGCGGCAGCAGCCGCCCGGCGCCGGAGGCCACGGAGGTGCGCAGGAAGCGCGACAGCGCCTGCCACGGCTCCTCCTCCTGGCCCAGCGCGGTCCTTGCCTGCTCGGTCAGCCGGGCGGTCTCTTCCTCGGCTATCCGGCGGACCAGGACGTCCTTGCTCGGGAAGCGCCGGTACACGGTGCCGACGCCGACGCGTGCGCGCCGCGCCACGTCCTCCATCGGAGCCCCGTAGCCCAGCTCGCCGAACACCTCGCGCGCCGCACGCAGTACGTGCTCGAGGTTGCGCTGGGCGTCGACGCGCAGCGGCGTGGAGCGACCCACGCCATGCGTGGTGCCGCCCGTCATCAGGCGACCGTTGCTCTCACCCGAGAGTGCGGTCGCAGAACCATGGAAATCGGAAATGTTCATATGTATCCCCCGGTAATCATTTGTCTCCCCCCGGAGACACTCCCCGCCTTCGTGTCGAGGTGAGCCACGGTCATGTGGGCCCCGGTCCTACTCCTCGACGAGATACGAACATAGTTGAGCCAGAGTCAATTCAGAAGAGGCAGCCCCGGACGGACCACCGCCCGATCGGAGCATTCACCCCCACTTTTCCGATCCAAGCCACCGGAATCACCCCGTCCGCACCGCCTGACCTGCGAAACTCCACCCCCACTCCGGCCGTCCGACAGCCCCGTACCGGCTTCCCCTCCGGTCACACAATGTGTCAGGCCTGTGGACAAACTCCCGGCCACGTTGCGTCATGGGATGGTGAAGGCTGCTAACTCCCGGGGCACGACCCCCGGTACCCCGCCCCGCGCGCGCATCCTCGTCGTCGGCGGGGGCTACGTCGGCATGTACACGGCCCTCCGACTCCAGCGAAAGCTCAGACCCGGCGAGGCCGAGGTCACGGTGGTCAGTCCCGAGCCCTACATGACGTACCAGCCCTTCCTCCCGGAGGCGGCGGCCGGCTCCATCTCCCCACGCCACGTCGTCGTCCCGCTCCGCCGCGTCCTCGACAAGTGCCGCATCGTCATCGGCGAGGTCCAGCGCATCGACCACGCCAAGCGGACCGCGACCGTCAGCACCCTCGCCACGGCCGACGAGGGCACCGGCGCCCAGGAGCTCGAGTACGACGAAATCGTCGTCGCCCCCGGATCCGTCTCCCGCACGCTGCCCATCCCGGGACTCGCCGACTACGCCATCGGCTTCAAGACGGTGGAAGAGGCCATCGGCCTGCGCAACCACGTCATCGAACAGATGGACATCGCCTCCTCCACCCGCGACCCCGCCCTCCGCGACGCCGCCCTCACCTTCGTTTTCGTCGGCGGCGGCTACGCGGGCGTCGAGGCCCTCGGCGAACTCGAGGACATGGCCCGCTACGCGGCCCGCTACTACCACAACGTCAAACCCGAGGACATGAAGTGGGTGCTGGTCGAGGCCAGCGACCACATCCTCCCCGAGGTCGGCCCCGAACTCGGCGTCTACACCGTCCGCGAACTGCGCCGCCGGAACATCGACGTCCGCCTGGAGACCCGGCTCGAATCCTGCGAGAACCGCGTCGCGGTCCTCAGCGACGGCGCCCGCTTCCCCACCCGCACCGTCGTGTGGACCGCCGGCGTCAAACCGCACCCGGTCCTCGCCGCCTCCGACCTCCCGCGCAACGAGCGCGGCCGCCTCACCTGCACCGCCTTCCTCACCGTCGACGGCGTCGAGCACGCCTGGGCCGCCGGCGACGCCGCCGCCGTCCCCGACATCACCGCCGACGGACCCGGCGTCGAATGCGCCCCCAACGCGCAGCACGCCGTCCGCCAGGCCAAGGTCCTCGCCGACAACCTGCTGGCCTCCCTGCGCGGCGAACTCCTGACCGAATACGCCCACAAGTACGCGGGCTCCGTGGCCTCCCTCGGCCTCCACAAGGGGGTCGCCCACATCTACGGCCGCAAGCTCAAGGCCTACCCCGCCTGGCTGATGCACCGCACATACCACCTCAGCCGGATCCCCACCTTCAACCGCAAAATGCGCGTCCTCGCCGAATGGACCCTCTCGGGCCTCTTCAAGCGTGAGATCGTCTCCCTCGGCTCCCTCGAACACCCCAGGGCAGAATTCGAACTCGCCGCCGGACACGGCCACAGACACGCCCCGCCCCCGCCCGCCCCCAACCCCCCGAAGGACAGCCAGGGCTGACGTTGTCAGTGCGGTCGGCCACACTGGACGTGTGACCATAGGTGGGCTCACACCTGCACACAGTGACATTCACCGTGACATCCACCGAGCGACACCGGCCAGCGACCGACCACGAGAAGCACAGCGACCACTTGCGACACCACGAGGCTTGAACGCAGTGAACTTCACGCGCTGGAGCGCCCGTTTTCCCGGAACGCAGCGCCGCGCCGCCGCCCGGTCCGAACACGCCGCCGCCCAGGCCAAGCGGGGTGAGGGCGCCGTCCCGGCAGCCCGCGGCGCCGCCGCCCGCCCGGCAACGCCGCCGGACGGCTGCCCCGCCGACCCCGCGGACCCCACGGTCTGCGGCACCGGCTCAGGCGCCGGTACCGGCCAGGGCCCAGGCAGCGGCGTCCTCGCCGCCGTGCCCTCCCTCGACGAGCTCTCCGTACGGGAGGTCCTCAGCCGGCTCCCGGCCCTCGTCGCCCTCGTCCACGGCCCCGAGCACCGCGTCGCCTACGTCAACGACGCCTACACCGCGGGCTTCGGCCCCCGCCCCACCGGTGCACCCGCCCACGAGGCCCTCCCCGAACTCGGCGAACTCGGCCTCCTCCCGCTCCTCGACCAGGTCCAGCGCAGCGGCAAGCCCCGTACCGCCAAGAACCGCACCGCCCCCGGCGGCGCCAGCTCGTACACGGTCACCTGCACCCCCGTCGAGTTCCCCAAGGCCGACACCGAAGGCGGGACCGACCCCCACCACACCGGGGTCCTCATCCACCTCGCCGACGTCACCGACCACGCCGAAGCCGTCGAACGGCTGCGCGCCAGTGAGCGCCGCCAGCGCGAGGCCGCCGTCACCCTCCAGCGTTCCCTGCTCCCGCAGGAACTGGAACAGCCCGACGACCTCCGCATCGCCGCCACCTACCAGCCCGGCGGGACCGAGGCCGCCGTCGGCGGCGACTGGTACGACGTCATCACCCTCGGCGCCGGCCGCACCGCCCTCGTCATCGGCGACGTCATGGGCCGCGGGGTCCGCGCCGCCGCCGTCATGGGCCAGCTGCGCACCGCCGTCCGCGCCTACGCCCGCCTCGACCTGCCCCCGCACGAGGTGCTCCAGCTCCTCGACGGGCTCGCCGCCGAGATCGACGCCAGCCAGATCGCGACCTGCGTGTACGCCGTCCACGACCCCAACGAGGGCCTCCTCGCCTACGCCTCCGCCGGGCACCTCCCGATCCTGGTCCGCGACGAGGACGGCACCGTACGCCGCGCAGCCGACCCCACCGGCCCGCCGCTCGGCACCGGCGGCTGGCTGCACACCTCGGGCACCATCGCGCTCGGCCCCGGCTCCACCGCCGTCCTCTACACCGACGGCCTGGTCGAACGGCGCGGCGAGGACATCGACGAGGGCGTCGCCGCCCTGGAACGCGCTCTCTCCGGCGCCCAGGGCACCCCCGCCGTCATCTGCGACCGCCTCATGCGCGCCCTCGGCGTCGACGCCGACCACGACGACGACGTCGCCGTCATGGTCCTTCAGCAGCCCGCCCGCACCGGAGCCGACGCCGAGCTCTTCCACAACGCCGCACTGGAACTCCTCGGCGGCGTCGAGGCCGCCCCGCGCGCCCGCGCCTTCGCATCCGGCGTCCTCGCCTCCTGGCGCTTCCCGGTCGAACTGTGCGACCTCGGCGTCCTCGCCGCGAGCGAGCTCGTCGCGAACTCCCTCCAGCACGGCACCCCGCCCATGCGGCTGCGGCTGCGCCGCACCGACCGCCGCCTGATCATCGAGGTCACCGACGGGGACGACCACCTCCCGCGCCGCCGCCGCGCCGAACCGGCCGACGAGACCGGCCGAGGCATCTCGATCATCGCGACGATCGCCTCCTCCTGGGGTTCGCGCCGCACCCCGGGCGGCGGCAAGGCCGTCTGGTGCGAGTTCGCCCTGCCGGACAAGTAGCGGGTACGAGAAAGGCCCGGTCCCCCTGGACCGGGCCTTTCCCATATCTCCTACGCGGGCACGCGCTCCGGCTCGACGGCCTTCACGGCCACCGCCGGCACCGCCTCGCCCTTCAGCAGCGACGGCCTGTCCTGCACCGCGCTCAGCTGCTTGCCGAGCCGCAGGGCCAGCAACGCGATCCCCAGCGAGACCACGACGAACACCCCGATGTAGAGCATCGGCACCCCGGCACCGAGCGGCACGCCCAGCGGCCCGAGGGCCAGCGCCATCTGCTTGACCAGTGCGAAGGCGGAGTTGTACTGGCCCACCGAGCCCTCCGGCGCCAGGTCGGCCACCAGCGGGGCCAGCGTCGGCGACAGCATCGCCTCGCCGATGCCGAAGAGCGCGTACGTCGTGATGAACGCGGCGGCGGCCATCATCGCGCCGCCGTGCCCGAGGCCCGAGAACCCGGCGATGACCCACGCGACGGTCCAGATCAGGCCGACCAGCGCGATCACGCGGGACCGGCGGCGCTTCTCGACCAGCTTCAGCACGACGAACTGCGCCACGACGATGGCACCGGTGTTGGCGGCCAGCGCGAAGCCGAGGGTGGACGGGGAGATCCCGGCGGCCTCGGTACCGAAGGCGGCGAGCCCGGACTCGAACTGCCCGTAGCAGGCGAAGAAGATCACGAAGCCCAGCACCAGCAGCTTGACCATGGCCTTGTGCTCGAGCAGCCGCTTCCACGCGCCGCCCGCCCGGGACTCGTCCCGAGGCACGGCGTCCTTGATGCTCGGCGCGTGCGGCATCCGCACGGTGAGGATGACGCCGGCCAGGACCAGGAACATCACGGCCTCGATGCCGAACAGCAGGGTGAAGCTGCCGGGCCGGCTCTCGTCGACGATCTGGCCGCCGATGAGGCCGCCGATGCCCAGGCCCAGGTTCTGCATGAAGAACTGCAGGGCGAAGGCCCGCGTCCGGGTGCCCGGGGTCGAGCACCACACGATCATCGTGGCCAGCGCCGGCTGCATGACGGCCTGCCCGGCGCCGAGCGCCAGGGCGGACAGCAGGATCGGCACGATGCCGGTGGAGAGCCCGAGCGACAGGGCGCCGGCCGACGCGGCGACGGCCGCACCGATGACCACGGGGACGGGACCTCGGCGGTCGATGACCCGACCGGTGAGGGGCAGCGCGACCAGGGCACTCACGGCGAAGGCCACGAACGCACTCGTGGCCGCCATGGAGCCCAGACCTCGCACCTGCGCCACGTAGATGTAGAGGAACGGAACCGTGAAACCGATGCCGAACGCGGTCAACGCGTTACCGGCCTGGATCCGCCGCATCGCAGCGCCCATCACCTTGGTCACTTCTCACCTGCCTTGAGAACTGAAGTCCGAAGACTTCATAGCTAAAGTTCGATCCTTAACTCTACACATCGAAGGAGTTAGACGCCAACGGGCTCATGCGATACTTCGAACCATGGGTGACACCCCCGACGGCACTGCGCCCGTCCATGAGCCGAGCCTCGACGAGCAGATCGCCGTCTATCAGCGCGAGTTCCAGGACCTCGATCCCCAGGTCGAGAAGGTGGTCTCGGCTCTGAGCCGGCTGAACCGCCGCATGAACGTCGCGTACGGACGGCAGACCGCCGCACTGGGCATCAGCAACGCGGAGTGGGAGGTCCTCAAGGCCCTCGTCATCTCCGGAGCCCCGTACCGGATGGGCCCGAGCGAGCTCGCGAAGCAGCTGGGCCTCACGCCGGCGGCGATGACCCACCGGATCGACCGCATGACGGCGGAAGGACTGGTGACGCGCGAGCGGGACGAGTCCAACCGCGTCCGCGTGATCGTGGAGCTCACGGACGAGGGCCGCAGCAAGTGGCTCGACGCCATGCGCGCGGCCACGGTGTTCGAGGAGGACCTCCTCCAGGACCTCTCCACGGCGGAACGCGGCGTGCTGGGCGACATGCTCACCCGGCTGCTGGACCGCGTGGAGGACCTCCAGTCGCGGACCTGACGGGCCCGCCAGCTGCGGGGTTGACACCGACCCCGCGGGTCCGTAAGGTTCTTCGAGTTGTCCCTGAGCCGGAAGGTTTTGGCGACAACGAATCCCGCCGCCTCGTTGCGGCACCCAACTCAGCACGATCTCCCACCGGGAACGAATTCGGCATGCCCGAATTAATTTCCGAAGGCCGATTATGAATCGACCGGGAAATCCACTAGAGTTCAGGGAGTCGGAAGGGCCCAACAGCCCGGAAGACAAACCCCGCTGACCGGGGGTCAGGCCCGAAAGAGTCTGATAGAGTCGGAAACGAAGAACGAAGCCCGGAGGAAAGCCCGAGAGGGTGAGTACAAAGGAAGCGTCCGTTCCTTGAGAACTCAACAGCGTGCCAAAAATCAACGCC